>NZ_JBIBGL010000009.1:0-423573 GCF_042956465.1 Embleya sp. NPDC008237 | reverse complement strand
CCGCGGATCGGCAGGATCGCCTGGTACATCGGGTCACGGCCGGACTTGGCCGAACCACCGGCCGAGTCGCCCTCGACGATGAAGATCTCGCACTTCGTCGGGTCGTTCGACTGACAGTCCGACAGTTTGCCGGGGAGCGAAGCCGACTCCAGCAGACCTTTGCGGCGCGTCAGTTCACGGGCCTTGCGGGCCGCGACGCGCGCCGTGGCCGCCTGGATCGACTTGCGGATGATGTCCGCGGCCTCGTTCGGATTCCGGTCGAACCAGTCGTTGAGGTGTTCGTGCACGACCTTCTGCACGAAGGTCTTCGCCGAGGTGTTGCCCAGCTTGGTCTTCGTCTGACCCTCGAACTGCGGCTCACCCAGCTTCACCGAGACGATCGCCGTCAAACCCTCGCGGATGTCCTCGCCCGCGAGGTTGTCGTCCTTCTCGCGCAGGAACCTCCGCTCCCGCGCGTACCGGTTGACCAGACCCGTCAGCGCCGCGCGGAAGCCCTCTTCGTGAGTACCGCCCTCGTGCGTGTGGATCGTGTTCGCGAAGGAGTACACGCTGTCGGAGAACCGGGTGTTCCACTGCATCGCGACCTCCACCGACAGCAGGCGCGCGGTGTCCTCCGCCTCCAGCGAGATGATCGACGGGTGGACGGGCTCGCCCTTGCGCGCGTTCAGGTACTTCACGAAGTCGACGATGCCGCCCTCGTAGAAGTACGTCACCGTCCGCGCCATCGGCTCGGACCCGTCCGCGTCCGGGTCGTCGGCGCCCACCGTTGCCTTCGCGGATGCGCGCTCGTCGGTCAGCGTCAGGGTCAGGCCCTTGTTGAGGAAGGCCATCTCCCGGAAGCGGCGCGACAGTGTCTCGAAGGAATACTCGATGGTCTCGAAGATGTCGCCGTCGGCCCAGAACGTCAGCGAGGTGCCGGTCTCGGAGGTCTCCTCGTGCTGCTTGAGCGGGGCGGTCGGCACGCCCCTCTCGAACTCCTGGCTCCAGCGGTGCCCGCCGTTGCGCACCTCCGCCTCCACCCGCGTCGACAGGGCGTTGACCACCGACATGCCCACGCCGTGCAGACCGCCGGAGACGGCGTAGCCGCCGCCGCCGAACTTGCCGCCCGCGTGCAGCACCGTCAGGACGACCTCCAGGGCCGGCCTGCCCTGGGACGGCACGATGTCCACCGGGATGCCACGCCCGTTGTCGACGACCTTGATCCCGTCGTCGGCCAGGATCGTCACGTCGATGCGGTCCGCGTGCCCCGCGAGGGCCTCGTCGACCGAGTTGTCGACGATCTCGTAGACCAGGTGGTGCAGACCGCGCTCACCGGTGGAACCGACGTACATGCCAGGCCGCTTGCGGACCGCATCCAGGCCCTCCAGGACCTGGATCTGGCCGGCGGTGTAGGACACGTCCCCCGCGTTGCCCGTGGTGTACGCGGCTGCGGTGGTGTCGGCCGAAAGGTCGGAAGGGATGCCGGGATCGGTCACAGGGGCCTCTCTTTTCTGCACGTTTCTGGCACGACGAACCGCGCTCCCACCCGGTGGACGGGAGCGGCATGACATCGGACGGAGGCCGGCGCAGGATCGGCCGACCGGCCGGGTCCTGTTCCGCCGGGTTCACCATAGAACCGAGAACCAGGTTTAGCACACCCGATGCGTGCGATGCGGGCATGGCTTCAAGGGCTTCAAATGCCTCTGTAATGGCCTTGCAGCATAAGAGTTGATCCCCCCTACGCGTGAAGCATTAAAACTCGTTGGATCGCCGTCTGGGGATTCTCTGGCTTGGAGCAGCGGACCGCTGAAAAAAGGGGCCCCGGCACGGCCCGGAATTGCTCCGTGGAGCCCCTCGAAGCCGCCTATGGAGACATGAGGCATCCGCCTCTAGGTCATCCATCCGCCGTCCCGGGTGGAGGCGCTCACAGCGCGTTGCCGCCGATTCGCGCGGGCTTTCCTTCTCGACCGGTGCAGCTCGGTGCCGGTCGGTGCCGGTCGGGGATATCGGCGGCCGGTGGCAACGGGCATGAGGGCAGGCCGACTTCCGGAGCCGACCGTCGGCCGCGCGGGTCGGACCGGTCCTCGTTGCCGAGACGGCGATCGATCGTTCGCCCCGCGAGGTTCTCCTCGGCTGTCCTCCGGGGGAGCGAGTGAACCGGCACCCGGAATCGCCGGCGGCGACGAGGAGGTCGCCGGCGGCGCCGGGCGCGTCGGTCTGCTCTGCGGACGCCACTCCCGACGGTGCTCGGCATGTGCGTTCCGGCCCGGTCGCGGACCGGTCAGGCGCCTGTTCCGTCGGCCGTGCGCAGGGTTCGACGGACGGCGTTGCGGAGCCAGTGGTGTGCTCCGTCGGCGGCGTGGCGGGGGTGCCAGGCCATGCCGATGGCCACCGGTGGCAGCGGCAGGGGGATGTCGAGGAGGTGGAGGCCCAGCGCGGTTGCGGTCTCGGTCAGGGGCGAGGGGGCGGCGCCCGGGAGAGTGGCGGGGACTAGGCAGACGAAGTCGCTGCGGGCGGCGAGGGTCATCGCGGCCAGGTGGCCGGGGAGCACGACGGCGACCCGCCGGTGGAGGTCGAGTTCGGCCAGGGCGGTGTCCAGGGGCCCGGTGAATCGGCCGCGGCGACTGACCACGACGTGTTCGGCGGCGGCGAGCCGGGCCGGGGTCGGGGTTCCCTCGGTGAGGGGGTGACCGGGGCGCACACCCGCCACCATCCGGAGGGTGAGCAGTACTTCGACCCGGGTCTCGGGGTCGATGTGGTCGATGGATCCGATTTCCAGGTCGATCCGGCCGTCGCGAAGGACCGGTCCGCCCTCCAGGTCCTCGGTTCTGAACCGAAACGAAACCCCGGGCGCTTCCAGCCGGGCCAGTCGCAGCAGTCCGGGCGCCAGTGCCGCGCCGACGAGGTCGGCGGCCTGGAGGGTGAACGTGCTGCTCAGGGCGGCGGGGTCGACACCGGCGTCGGGGGTCAGCAGTGCGCCGAGCCGGCGCACCACGGTGGCGGCTTCGTTGCGCAGGGCATGAGCGCGGGGGGTGGGGACCATGACCTGTCCGGCCCGCACCAGGAGGGGGTCCTGGAGGATGCGGCGCAGGCGGGCGAGAGTGCGGCTCATGGCGGCGGGGGAGGTATGCAGGCGCGCGGCGGCGCGGGTCACACTCTGCTCGGTCAGCAGGGCGTCCAGCGCGACGGCGAGGTTGGCGTCGATGACTGCGTCGGGGTTGTTCACCAGGGTAATTCCATTTCAGGCAATGATTCGTTGCTGAGATTCCTATTGTGGCAACACCGTGATCCTCCGCAGGATGAGGTCGTACCCATCAGGCACGACCCGTGAGGTTTTCATGATCGTCGTCACCGCTCCCACCGGGAACATCGGCCGCCGGCTGCTGGCCCTGCTCCTGGAGTCCGTCTCGGACCGAGGCGAGGAACTGCGCGTGATCGTGCGCGACCCCGCCCGACTCACCGACGCGGTGCGCGAACGCGCCGAGGTGATCACCGGCTCGCACGGCACCCCCGAGGTCGTCGACCGTGCCTTCGAGGGCGCGGACGCCGTCTTCTGGCTCGCCCCGCCGGACGCCTCCCTGACCCCCTACGACGCCTACTCCGGCTTCACCCTTCCCGCCGCGAAGGTGCTTGCCGCCCACGGCGTGGGCCACGTCGTCGGCATCTCCGCGCTCGGCCGCGGCACCCCCCTCGCCGACCGCGCCGGACTCGTCACCGCGACCCTCGCCATGGACGACCTCATCGCCGGCACCGGCGTCGCCTACCGGGCGCTGGCCTGCCCGTCCTTCTTCGAGAACTTCCTGGAGGAGGCCGACTCGATCCGGGAGAAGGGCGTCTTCACCGACGTCGTCGCCCCCGACCGGAAGGCCCCTCTCGTCGCCACCGCCGACATCGCCGCCGTCGCCGCCCGACTGCTGCTGGACCGCTCCTGGACCGGCACGGAGAGTGTCCCGGTCCTCGGTCCGGAAGACCTTTCCTCCAACGATGTCGCCCGCATCATCGGCGAGCAGTCGGGTCGTTCCGTCCGCTACGAACGCCAGTCCTACGAGGGTCTGCGGACCGACCTCGTCGGCTACGGCCTCAACGAGGCGTTCGTCCAGGGCATCGTCGACATGAAGCGGGCCAAGGACGACGGCCTGGACGCCGGCGTCACGCGCACCCCGGACACCGCTTCCCCCACGACCTTCGAACAGTGGTGCGCCCAGACCCTCATGCCCGCCCTCCACCCCTGACGCCCACCCGCGAACAGCTCGCATCCGCGGCACTCACCGCACCGAAACCACCACTGCCTCAAAGGATTTGCCATGCCCTCTGCGGAAACCGAAACCCCGGTGACGGCGTTCATGCTCGTCAAGACCACGCCCGAATGGCTCGCGATGACCCCCCGGGAGCGGCTGGACGCCTTCACCACCGAGGTCGTCCCCGCGATCGAGGGCAAGGTCACCGGCGTCCGGTCACGCTTCTACGACACGGAGTTCTACTCCACGCGCGTCACCGACGTCTGGGTCTGGGAGGCCGTGGACCACCACGCCTACCAGCTCCTCATCGACGCGCTACGCGAAACCCCTTTCTGGGACCGCTACTTCGACATCGTCGACCTCCTCGTCGGCACCGAGAACGGCTATGCCCGCACCTACGGCATCGACGCGGTCACCAGCATCTCCACATGACCCACCGTCCGTTCCGCGCGACCGGTTGCCGCCGCCCCGAACGGCGGCCCGACCGACAACACCGCCCGCGGCCTCGGACGACACCCGACCCTCTCCGCGCCGGCCACACCCGGGCCCCCCGGGCGCATCCCGACCACCGACCGGCACCGGCGGAGGAAGACGGGCCGGGAGCGCCCACTGAACCACCCTGGGGCCGCGGCGATCCCTTTGGCGGAGGCAACGAGTGGGTGACGACATGCAACCGACCAAACCCGACGTCATCCACCCCTGCCGCCGGCCGCTCCCGTCACACCTGCTCGCGGTAGATCCTGATCTCCGCGGGCACGTGTTCGCAAAGGACTCTCCAGGCCGCTCGGTTCGTCAGTGCTTCGGCCCACCGATCGAGATCCTCCCCCGTGTCGTGGAAGAACCACGACTCGAACACGCCCAGCGCGCTCAAGGATGCGGCGAAGTCGTAGCGGAGTTCGCAGTGGACCTGCACGTATTGGTCGTGCTCGCCGTCGTCGTCGTTGATCTCGAACTGTCGCGTGAGGTCCAACGAGAACGTCGGCGGACCGTCGAACGTGTGGGTTCCGTACTGGAAGAGAAGTCCGTCGGCGTCGGAGGTGTCCGGGGTGTCGAAGCGAAACCGGCCGAATCGCAAGAATGCCGACCAGGTGCCTTCGGTGGTCGGATCGGCGACCGCACCCCGCTCGACCCGCAACTCGTCCCGCAGCAGGCGCATGGCTTCGTCCGTCGACACCCTCCCGTACATGCCCTGAATCTCCCCACTCGCCGAAACAGGTGGACAGCGTACTTACCCCGTCGGGTCGCACCCGGATTCAGTTGGTGCGGGTCGTGGTGTCGGGGGGTGCGTGGAACTGTACGAGGGCGTGTGTGCCCGATGTGCGCCATGCGGGTTCGGTGGCGTCGAGGCGGCATACGGTGTCCGGTTCGAGGCCGACGATCACGTCGGACTTGAGGGTGCGTAGCGATGCGACCGGGCCCGGGAAGTAGCCGACCGTGTCGCGGAAGGGGGTGGTCGGCGGCCAGTGCAGGTCGCCGACCAGGCGGCGGTGGTTGAGGTCGCCCTTGAGGATGGTCACCGTCGCCGAGGCGAAGTCGGCGCGCAGGTCCGCGGGCATCGCGGTGTAGGGCAGGGGCGCGCATGCGAATGTGTGGGTGCGGACGTCGAGTTGGCGTGCCGCCGTCGCCTGCCACAGGCGTTCGCCGACGCGCCCCGCGTACCCTGGGGCGGCCTTGAGTCGACGCAGGCACGCGAGCACGTCGGCCGGTGTCGCGTCGGAGACGTAGTACGGGTGGGGCTTGACGTGTAGCACGACGTCGGCGGCGAGTCCGGTGTCGAGCAGATGGTCGATCAGTACGAGGTCGGGGATCAGTTCGCCGCCCGCGTTGTCGGCGACCACGCACACGCGGCCGCCCGGTTCGGCCGCGAGGTGGCGCAGGAGCCGTGCGGTGTCGTCGGCGACCAGCGGACCCTGCGGCCCGTAACGATGCCTCGCGGTGCCCGAGTCGGTCCCCGCCGTGCCCGAGGTGCTGTCCGCGGTGCCTGCGTCGGTCTTCGCCGTGCCTGCGTCGGTCTTCGCGGTGAGGCGGAAGCCCAGGTCGGCGCGGTTGCCCCACAGCGATGCCATGACGAGCGCGTACGGCAGTTCGTCCGCGTCGAGTCGGGCGGTCGCCGCGAGGCCCGCCAACTCCTCGTCGACGGCGGGACCGTCGAGTTCGACATGCTTGGTCGGGCCGAACGGATCGATGCCTTGCCAGGGGCCCGCACCCGGCCCGCTGTCGAAGTAGCCGAAGGCGCCCAGCAGCCGACGGTAGAAGTAGCTTTCCGCCCACAGGAACGGGGCCTGCGTCCACGGACGTTCGTAGTACCTGCCGTGTTCGGCCCAGGCCGCCCACCGTGCCGCGTCGTGGGCCTCCGGGGGCAGAGGGCGGACGACGCCGTGCAGCGTCTCGGCGACCAGCCCCTCCAGCGCGTCGAGTTGTCGTGCGGCGAGCGGGAAGGCCGCGGCCAGCCTGCGTACCAGTTCGGGGTGGCGGTCGTGGAAGACGGTGAGTCCGTAGGAGCCGGGATCGCTCCACATGATCGGCAATGGCGGCACGCCGATCAGCTTAGGCGGCGTCCCGCGATTCCCCGAGCAGGGCATCACGGACGCCGACGGCAGACGGGACGGTCGGGTGGGCCTGTCGGCGGCCTTCGCGTGGGGTCGGGTGCGGGGGTTGGGCCACCCGGGCACCCGGGCACGTGCGGTTGCCACGACCGGGCGGCGCTTGACTCTCACGTTGCGTCATGCCGCATTGTCGGTGGCGTGGAAGAGCACTTGACGGTGGGACGTGTGGCCGAGCTGGCCGGGGTGAGCGTGCGCACGCTGCATCACTACGACGAGATCGGCCTGGTGCAGCCGTCCGCGCGGACCGCGGCCGGATACCGGGCCTACTCGGCGGGTGACGTGGAGCGGCTGCGGGAGGTGCTCGCCTATCGGCGGCTGGGCTTCGGATTGCGCGAGATCGCGGATCTGGTCGACGACCCGACCACCGACGCGGTCGCGCACCTGCACCGGCTGCGGGGCCTGCTGCTGGAACAGCGCGACCGCGCCGCCGCCATGGTGGCGGCCATAGACAGCGAACTGGAGGCCCGGGCCATGGGGATCAGAACGACACCGGAGGAGCAACTGAAGGTGTTCGGGGCGCAGTTGTACGAAGCGATCGGGTCGGCGTACCCCGCGACGCGGCGCACCGAACCGCGGATCGCCGCGCGGGTCTGGGAGGCGCTCGGGGACGCCCGGACGGTACTGAACGTCGGGGCCGGTACCGGCTCCTACGAGCCCCCCGACCGCGACGTCACGGCGGTGGAACCGTCGGCGGTCATGCGGGCACAGCGTCCCGTGGGCGCGGCGCCCTGTGTGGCCGCCGGCGCGGAGAGCCTGCCGTTCGGCGACCGGTCCTTCGACGCCGCGATGGCCTTCAGCACCGTTCATCACTGGCACGACCCGATCGCCGGGCTGCGCGAGATGCGGCGCGTGGCCCGCCGCGTGGTGGTGTTCACCCACGACACCGGTGACACCGGCTGGCGTCAGCGGTTCTGGCTCAGCCGCGACTACCTGCCCGAGGTCGCCGGCCTGGTCGCCGGTCGGCCGTCGGTGGACCGGTTGGCCGACGCGATCGGGGCGCGCATGGAGCCGGTGCTCATCCCATGGGACTGCGCCGACGGCTTCTTCGAGGCCTACTGGCGCCGGCCCGAGGCGTACCTGGACGAACATGTGCGGCGCGCGGTATCGGTATGGACCAGAGTCGGGCCGGCGGCCGAGCAGCGGGCGGTCGGCAGACTCCGGGACGACCTCTCCTCGGGGCGGTGGGCCGAACGCAACCACGACCTCGTCGCCCTCGACGCGGCAGAACTCGGCCTCCGTCTTCTCGTGGCCTGAACCGACTTCGCCCTCTGGCGGCTTGAACCGTGGCCGCCCTCGCGTGGCCTGAACCACCTTCGCCCTCCGGCGGCTTGAACCGTGGCCGCCCTCGCGTGGCCCGAAGCACCTGCGCCCTCTCGTCGCCTGAACCATCGTGCGCGAGCATGCCGCAGAGGGCCCGACCGTCCTCGGTCAGCGCGGCTCGGAGGGGGTTGCCGCGGCCTCGGGGGTCGCACTGCCCGGGCCCGGCAGTACGTCGACGTCGTTTGCGTGCATCGGTTTGCCGCAGTGGGCGCAGTGCAGTTCGACTCGGCTGATCTCCCCGCAGGCGTGGTGGCGGTAGAGCACCGGAGGGCCGGATTCGCCGGCGAGCCAGCGGTCGCCCCAGTCGGCCATGACCATGAGCAGGTCGACGAGTTCGGTGCCCTTGGTGGTCAGGTGGTACTCGTACCGCGGGCGTCGGTCGTAGGGGCGGCGTTCGAGCACACCGTGTTCGACGAGGTGGTTGAGTCGCTCGGTCAGGACCTTGCGCGAGATGCCGAGGTCGGCCTGGATCTCGTCGAAGCGGTTCATCCCGACCCAGATGTCACGCAGGATCAGCGGCGACCACGGTTCTCCGATCACGTCGAGTGTGCGCGCTATCGAGCAGGCCATCTCGCGGAAGCTTGTGCGTTGCATGGACGGAAGTCTAGCAATCGGAGTTCCCTTACGGAACTTCGCCTGATACGGTCTTGGAGTCTCTTGAAGGAACCTCAAAGAGGAGTTCGGTGATGAGCAAGGTGTTCAGCGCGTTGTCGGTATCGGTCGACGGGTACATCACCGGTCGTGACCCGGCCCCCGGCCGCGGGCTCGGCGATGGCGGGATGCTCTTCGACTGGTACTTCGACGGCGACGTGCCCAGTCGGGTCTTCGACAGTTTCAGGCTCTCCGAGCCCAGTGCCCGGTTCTTCGACGACGCGGCCGCTCGGGTCGGCGCAAGTGTCGCGGGCCGCAACACGTACGAGGACTCCGACCGTTTCGGCGACGACGGGACCCCGCACCCGGCAGCGCCGCTGTTCGTGGTCAGCCACCGGCCGGCACCGCGGATGACCGGCGACCGCCAGAGGCTGATCACGACCGGGTTGGCGGACGCGGTCGCGGCGGCCCGGGAGGCGGCCGGCGACAAGGACGTCGCCCTCATGGGTGGAGTCCTGGTGACCGAGGCGCTGAAGGCGGGGCTGGTCGACGAGCTGATCCTGCACCAGGTGCCCGTCCTGCTCGGCGCCGGCCGCCCGTACTTCCACGGCCTGCCCGAGCACGTGCGACTCCGTCTGCTGGAGGCCGTTCCGGCACCCGGAGTCACCCACCTCCGCTACGAGGTGGTGCGATGACCCCGGTCGTCTCGCCGAAGACAACCCGTGCCGACCACAACTCTCGCCAAAGGAGCACAGACATGCTCGACCCCGACGTCCGACGCATTCTCGACGGTACTTCGATCGCCCACCTCGCCAGCCTTCTCCCGGACGGTGCTCCGCACTCCGTTCCCGTCTGGATCGGTACCGAAGGCGACCACGTCGTGATACTCACCGGGCCCGGCAGCCGTAAGGCGAGCAACCTGCGGCGCGACCCGCGGGTGGCGCTTTCCCTGACGCCGAGCGACAACCCGTTCGAGCCCGTTGTCATCCGCGGGCGGGTCGTCGACTGGCTGGAGGGCGAGGCGGCCTGGACGATCATCGACCGCATCGCCACGAAGTACACCGGTGCGCCCTACACCCGCGCGCAGGAGCGCGTCGTGGCCGTGATCGAGCCGGAGCGACAGACCGTCGGTGTCGGCTGAGGCGCCGGGCCGGGCGACCTGTTCCCACGGGTTCGGCCCGGCGATCCTCCGGGTGTTCGGTGGTTCGCTCGTCGAGCGTGGATACAACTCGCCTATGGTCGGGCGCCGTCCGGTGCACCTGGTGCCAGTCGTGCCGCCGGTGGTAGCGGTGCGTGCCGAGGGCAGGCTTCCAACGCCTGGATCGCCAGCCCCGCGAAGCGTCGGGAGGCGATGACCCGGGTGGCCGTCGATCCGGCGTGGATTCCCTTGTTGGCCATGAGGACGAGAATGAGGTCGTCCAGGACGAAGTCGGGCCGCAGGCGCCCTGCGGCCTTGGCTCGCCGGGCCAGTCCGGCGACTGCCTTCACCGTGTACTCGCGTCCCGCGACATCGGGTGCTCCCGGAAGGGTCGCCAGGAAGGCTTCGGTGAAGCCGCGATCCCGCGCGTGCAACTCACAGAGCTTCTCGATCACCAGGCAGAGGCCACGCCACGGATCGGGATGAGCGCAGCCCTCGTCGACGATGGTGCGGCAAGCGCGCAACCGGTCCGCGAAGGCTTCGGCGACCAGTACCTGCTTGGTCGGGAAGCGACGGTACAGGGTGGCGGGTCCGACACCCGCGCGCCGCGCGATCTCCCGCATCGGCACGTCCAGGCCGACCGTGGAGAACAGTGCTCGGGCCGCGTCGAGGATGCGCTCACGGTTGTCCTGCGCGTCGGAACGCAGCGTGTGAGGCAAACGTTCGATCACGTTCTCACTTTATCCAAACGGACGGGGGCGTCCGCTACGTTCGAGGCATCGCAGTTCAGAGAGATCACCGAGCGCGCCGCGCCGGAATCGGACCCCTGCCACGCCGTGAACCCCTTCCCGCCCTCGGCGGCGATCGGAGCGAGGCGGCGGGTGCCCGGGCACGGCCGCAGGTGATCTCGATCGGCCCGAGCACAGGGGAGGCGACGTTGAAGGCGATCGTGATCCAGGCGTACGGAGGCCCGGAGGGTCTGGCTGTCGTCGACCTGCCGGCCCCCACGCCTGCTGCCGGACAGGTGCTGATCGGCGCCGAGGCCGTGGGCGTGGGTGGAGTCGACGTCGTGATCCGAAGCGGGGCCCTGGCCGCCTACGGCTTCGAGGAGGGCTTCATCCCGGGCAGCGAGGTGGCGGGCACCGTGACCGCGGTGGGTGACGGCGTCGACGCCTCGTGGATCGGCCGTCGGGTATGGGGCTTCACCGGAACCGGAGGAGGGTACGTCGAACAGGCCCTCGTGCCGGTCGAGGAGGTCGTCCCTCTGCCCGTGAACCTGTCCGCCGTCGACGCGGTGACGCTCGGCAGTTCCGGCGTGGTCGCGCATTTCGGGCTCCGGCACGCCCACTTCGCTCCCGGTGAGACGGTCCTGGTGCGTGGGGCGGCCGGCAGCATCGGGATCATGGCCGTGCAACTCGCCGCTCGCGGCGGCGCCGCCGCGGTGGCGGTCACCACCTCCTCGGCCGAACGAGGCGGGCGGCTGCGACGTCTCGGCGCGACACACGTGCTGGACCGCTCCGGCGGCGGGGGAGGACGAGCGCCCGAAGGGTACGACGTCATCATCGATGTGGTGGCCGGCAAGGACTTGCCGTCGTTCTTCGACCGGCTCGACCCGAACGGCCGCATGGTGGCCGTGGGTGCCGTCGCAGGCCCGCCACCGGCGGACTTCGGCATGAAGATCATGGCGGCGTTCCGGAAGTCGATGTCCTTCGCCACCTTCAGCGCGGCAACCGTCCCCGGAGCCGACCGGCGCACCGTGCGAGGCGAGCAGTTCGCCGCAGCGAGTCGCGGTGCGATCGAGACCGTGGTGCACGAGGTGCTGCCACTCGAGGCAGCCGCGTCGGCGCACCGGAAGATGGACGCGGGCGAGGTCTTCGGCCGGATCGTGCTGACACCGTAGTCGCTTCCGTGGCGGTCGATCCTGGCCCGCGCGTGCGGCCTGCGAGGACCGGCCGCCGACGGCCGGGTGCGGTGGCCGGGCCGCACCGGCCGGGATGTGGGATGTCGGACCGGGGGCCGTGTCGGTGCGCGGCGATAGCGTCCGTCGGATGAGTATCGAATCAACTCGCGCCGGTGGGGCCGAGGTCCGAGTCAGCCTGTCTCCGGAAGCCGTGGAACGGGTACGGGCGTTGATCGGACTCGGGCTCGCCGCGTCCATCGAGGACTACGTGGCCGACTCCGTCCGCAACCGGCTCGCCGGGTTCCAGGACTTCGCCGCCGGCACCGTCCGCCGCCCCGACGGTGACCCCAGGGAATGGGTGAAGTCCTAGGCGGGAGACGGCCGAGGAGCCGCCGCCCCGGCCCCGCAGCCGCGGCGTCGTGGTGTCGGTCGACCCGGCCCGGTTGGGCGAGGTTGGCTTCGCGGGCCGGTCCGGGGTGGCCCGGATCGGTTGCCGGCTCCGGGTGAGGCGGTCCGTCCGAGGAGAGGACGGCCGCCTCGGACGGTTGTCGGCCGCGCGGTCGGTCAGGGGCGGCGGGTTGCGCCGGCCGGATCCGGGCCCGGCTTCGCCGACGCCGCCAATGTGTCGGTGGCGGCCCGGGTGAAGGCCTGGGCGAGTGGGGAGTAGGCGGCTGTGCGCCAGACCAGGCCCCAGGCCAGGGTGGGTGAGTCGTGGAAGGGGATGTACGCGATGTCGCCGCGCGGGAAGTACTTGACCGCGTGCCGGGGCACCGGCGAGATGCCCAGGCCGGCCGCGATCGCGGTGAGCGTCTCGTGTGCCGTGGCGCTGGAGGGGCCGCGCGGGATCGGCCGGCCACTGGGTGTCTGGGTCGGGTTGATCGCCTCGGCCCAGTACGCCGGGACCGAGTCGTCGGTCCGGAACACCGGCCCGATCGCCAGGTCTTCGATCGAGACCGAGGCCCGGCCGGCGAATTCGTGCCGGGCCGACACCGCGAGTACCAGCGGCTCGGTCAGCACGATCGGACCCACCGTCAGATCGGGCTCCTCCACCGGCAGCCACACCAGTTGCAGATCGACCTCGCCGCTGCGCAGGAGCCCGAACGGGTCGCCGATGTGCGCCTCGCGGATCCGCAGCTCGCAGTCGGGATGCCGGGTCCGGAAGGTGTCCACGACGTCGGGGATCTCGGCCAGCGTGGCATCCATCGTGCCCAGGCGCAGCGTTCCGGAGAGGCCGCGGGCCGCCGCCGCGGCCCGCTCGATCCCGTCCTGGATGCGCTGGTAGCCCGCCGCGAGGTCGTCGCGAAGCTGCCGGCCGATCGGGGTCAGCGCCACGCGCCGGCTGGTTCGCTCGAACAACGGTGCGCCGATCCGGCGCTCCTGCTGCTTGATCGCCTGGCTGACCCGGGCCGAGGAGACCAGCAACCGCTCGGCGGTGCGGCCGAAGTGCAACTCCTCCGCCAGCACCAGGAAGATCTCGATGTCCCGCAGTTCCATACGCCCCCGCCGTTCGTGGCCGTGCCATGCCATGCCGTGTTGCGCCGTGCCGTGCCGTTGTTGCCGCGCACGGGTTGCGCCCCGCTGCCCCGCTGCCCCGCTGCCCCGCTGCCCCGTGCGGCGTCCTGTCGATGTCAGCCGATCCGAGCCGGATCGGATTCCCGCTTCGTCATCGGTAACCCCTCGGTTAACAAGGGTTGCGAGCATCGTCGTTGCTCGGGCGCCGTCCCGGCACGATCGTAGAGACACGCCGAGCGAAACGCTCGAACACCACATCGACGCGACCCATCGACGCGATCGATCGGGGCGCCCGGCCGCATACCTCCCACTCTCACCGAATCGGGGATCACCATGGCCAAGACCGCCCTCGTCACCGGCGCGACCGGCGCGCTGGGTCTCGCGCTGGTGCGCGGGCTGTGCCGTCGCTTCGGCGACGACGGCGTGGTCTACCTGACGTCCCGAGACCCGGAACGCGGGCGCGCCGCCGTCGCCCGGCTGCACGGCGAGGGATTCACGCCGCGGCTCGCGGTGCTCGAACCGGGGGACGCGGCCGGCGTCGGCGCGCTGGCCGACACGCTCGCCGACCGACACGGCGGCGTGGACGTGGTGATCGCCGGCGCCGTCGCCCGGATCGCGTTCGGCGTACGCAATCAGGACCAGGTCAGGTCGTACGTGCAGACCGACAACCACGACACCCACCGGCTGATCGAGGCGTTCGCG
Source organism: Embleya sp. NPDC008237 (assembly GCF_042956465.1). NCBI lineage: Bacteria > Bacillati > Actinomycetota > Actinomycetes > Kitasatosporales > Streptomycetaceae > Embleya > Embleya sp. NPDC008237. The sequence continues at coordinate 409,587 of NZ_JBIBGL010000009.1, read as the reverse complement.
CCGCTGCTCGGCGACGGGGCGCGATTCGTACTCCTGGCGGGCGACTTCGGCGGACTGCGGCACCTCCCGTACCGGCTGCGAGCGCGCTTCGACGTGGATCGGGCGAGTCTGGCCGAGTTGGCCGAGGTGATGGACGACTACGTGTGCGCCGTCGAGCAGGGTCGGGCGGCGGCCGACGGCTGGCCGGCCTGGATCGGTGTCCCGTCGATGATCGGCCGGATCGCCGCGATGAAGATCCTGGCCCGGGACCTGGCCGAGCACGCGGCCCGGCGCGACATCGTGGTCAACGCCGCGAGCGTGTGCCGCGCCGACCCGACCGAACCGGTGGACCCCGCCGAGCGCGCCGCGGAGATCGAGCGCGCCGCCGCCGACGTCCTGTGGTTGGCCACGCTTCCGGCCGGCACGCCCGAGCCGTACGGGGAACTGGTCCGCGCCCGCACGGTGCTCCCCTTCCGGGCCTGACCTTCCGGGCCTGATCGTTTGGATACGACCGTTCGGGCAGCCCCGCCCCGCCCCCGGATCGGATCGGATCGGGATGTCACCCACCGACGAACCCGAGCCTCCCGATTCCGGGTTTCGGGTTTCGGATTCCCGGGTGAATCCTTTCGCGGCCCGACGGGCTCTTATGTGTGTGCGCCGACCGCTCGGTCGGCCCGGGAGTCCGAGGAGGGTACTCATGGGAGTTGTCGTGGTCGGTGTCGCCGTAGGGGTTGCGATGCTGGTGTGTACGTGTGTCGTGATGATTCGGAAGCGGGGGAAGTCGCGTGGCTGACAAGGACTGGCCCGGCGAACCGTTGGTCCTCGCCGCCCAGCGCGGGGACGTCGACTCGATCTCCGCGCTGGTCTCCGGGTCGTATCCGCACGTGCTGCGCTTCGCCCACTCGTTGTGCGCGTCGCCGCACGACGCGGAGGACGCCGCGCAGGAGGCGCTGATCATCCTCTACCGCAAGATCGGGATGTTGCGGGCGACCGCGGCGCTGGGGTCGTGGATGTTCCGCATCGTGCGCAACGAGTGCCTGCGGCGCACTCGGACGGTGCTGCGGCCGGCCGAACCGGATCGGGAGGTGGCCACCGAGTGCCTGGAGGACGACGTGCTGCGGCGCCTGGAGGCCGAGCGGGTGGCGGCGGTGATCGCCGCGCTGCCCGACGATCTGCGCCGGGTGTTGATCATGCGCGACGTGCAGGGTCTGCCGGGTCGGTCGGTCGCCGAGGCGTTGGGGCTGAGTACGGCCGCCATGAAGTCGCGTCTGCACCGGGCCCGGGCGGCGGTCCGGGAGGGACTTCGGCAACCGCTCGACGGAGATGAGGGGGTTCTCGATGAAAGCCGTCACTGACCGACGCGCCACCGATGTCTCGGTGGCGCGGCACCTGGTTCGAGGCGCGGTGGGGTTCGGTGCGCTCGTCGGGGCGTTCGCGCTGCTCCCCGTGATCGGCCCGGCAGCCCTGCTGCTCGCTCCCGTGGGGCTGATCGCGCTGCGCGGTTGCCCGACCTGTTGGGTGATCGGGTTGATCGGGGCAATCTCGGCGGGCCGCCTGGAGCGTCAATGTGAGGACGGCCGCTGCACCTTGCAGCCCACCAGGCCGAGCACCGACCAGATCCCGAGCACTCGGGCGATTCCGGGCGCACCGGCCACACCGGCCACCGGTGACGACGCGACCACACCCCGGCCGAATGGCAAGGTGCGAACCGCCGCCTGAATTGCCGCCCGCCGGCCACCTCCCGCTTCCCACCCGCCGCCGGCCGCTCCCCGCCGGTCGGTCGCCGCCATCCACCCGCCGCCCGTCGAAGTCCGAAGGCGCCGAACTCCGACAGCCGAAGGCGCCGCCCGGCCCCGGCCGAAGGGCGCCGCTTCGAGAACGCACGTCCCGGCGTGGGGAAGTCGCCGGGACGTGCGCGATGGTGCGGGTCGCCGCCGCGACCTGCCGGTCGATCCGCCGGTCAGCCGCTGACGCTCTCCCGGCCGTTCTCGATGTGGCCGGCCAGGCGTCGGGTGAAGCCGTCGCTGCCCTCGATCGTCACCGTGACGTCGTACCAGCCGTCGGCCGAACCCGTCGACCAGTGCACCGTACGGTCCCGGCCCGGCTTGAGGGTGATCGTACGCTCGCGGTCGGAGCAGCCGACGCCATAGGCGTTCGGGGTGAGCGTGAAGGTCACCGACTGCTTGCCGTGGTTGGTCAGTTCCAGATCCAGCATCCGACCCGTGCTGCGGATCCGCGAGGTGACCTCGGCGCCGGCGGTCGCGGTGGTCCCGGCGAACTCGCGGCGGAAGCCGTTCGGGCCCACCAGCGTCAGGTCGTAGCGGTCGCCCTTGAGCGTGAACGTGTCCGAGCGCCGCCCGCGCACGTCGTAGTGCTTGGGCTTGGGCAGTTCGCCCGAGTACGGGAACAGCTGGAGGTGCACGCTGGACTGCCCGCCGTTGGCGAGGTCGAGCGTCAGCGTGCGCTTGGCGGCGTCCAGCCGAGCGGAGGCGTCCGGCTGGTACGGCAGCGGGCGGGCCGGGCGGCGACCGCGCTCGGGCTCGGGCAGCTTCTGGTCGACCGGCGGCGTGGGCCGCCAGCGCGAGGTGAACGCCGGGGCCGGGGCCGGGCGCGGCGGCACGTTCGAGCGGCGGGCCCGGTCGAAGTCGAAGACGCCGGTCAGGTCACCGGAGACGGTGCGCCGCCACGCGCTGATGTCGGGCGCGCGAACTCCCGTCCAGGTTTCCAGGAATCGGGTCACCGAGGTGTGGTCGAAGATCTCCGAGGAGACGTACCCGCCGACGGTCCACGGCGACACGATCATCATCGGCACGCGGGCGCCGAACCCGATCGGCAGTCCCTTGTAGTACTCGTCCGTGACCTCCTCCGGCGGGCACGGCGCGGGCACGTGGTCGAAGAAGCCGTCGTTCTCGTCGAACGTCAGCAGCACGACGGTCGAGTCCCAGACCTCCCGGTTGGACGCGATCGCATCCAGCACCTGGTAGGTGATCGTCGCGCTGGCGGCCGGCGAGGACGCGCCCGGGTGCTCGGAGTCGGCCGCCGAGGGCACCAGGTAGGACACCTCGGGCAGGGTGCCCGCCGCGATGTCGGCGCGCAGCGCGTCCGCCAGCGAGTGCGGTCGGCCGCGCCGCAGACCACGCTCGTACAGCGCCCGGTCGGCGGCCGGGAGCGCGGCGACGCCCTGCTCCAGCTTGGCCAGCAGCGCTTCCTGCTCGGCGGCCGGCAGTCCGCCGAGCTTGCCGTAGAACGAGTCCAGGCTCTTGAAGTCGCCGGCGGCGGCCAGCGCCTTGCGGGCGACCTGCTTGAAGGAGGCGTAGAACTCCAGGTTGTTGTCCTGGTAGTTGTCCCACTCCTGGTAGACCTTCCAGGACCGGCCCGCGCGCTGGAGCTGCTCGGCGTAGGTGGTCCACGAGTAGCCCGCGTGGGTGTCCTCGGAGTAGGCGGCGTTGTCGATCGCGCGCCGGGTGCTGCTGCCGGGCTCGTAGCCGGTGTAGCCGCTGACCAGGTAGTTGCGGTTGGGCGAGGTCGACGACGGCAGCGCACAGTGGTACGCGTCGCAGATCGTGAACGTGTCCGCCAGCTCGTAGTGGAACGGCAGGTCGGTACGGTCGTAGTAGGCCATCGTGGCGGGCGTCTTGGCGCCGATCCAGCCGTCGTTCCAGCCGTCGTTCCAGGCCTTGTGCCCGCCGTCCCAGCCGTGGTCGAGGTCGCCGATGTACTGCAGGTCCTTGGACGCCTCCTGGGCCGCCTTGCGTATCGAGAACGGCAGTACGCGACCGGCGGGGCCGCCCGGCTGCTCGAACACGGCGCGCCCGTCCCGGAGCCGGATCGCATTGCGGTCGCCGAAGCCCCGGACGCCGCGCAGCATGCCGTAGTAGTGGTCGAAGGACCGGTTCTCTTGGACGAGCACGACCACGTGCTTGATCGCCTTCAACCCGCCGCGCCGGGGCGGGGAGGCGAGGGCCTGCTGTACGGACGGCGGCAGGAGCGAGCCGGCGACGGCAAGTCCCGCGCCGCCCGCGCCGAGCTGGAACAGGCGGCGGCGGGATACGCCGGAGGGAGGCTGGGGGGAGGCCGACACGAAGAGCCCTTTCGGATGCGGGGAGCGCCCGTGCGAGGGGTCGCACGGATGGGGTGGTTCGGGTGTGCCGAGCTGTTCGCACGTACGGGGATGGTTCGGGCGTGCGCAGGTGTTCGGACGAACGCAGTTCATCGGTCCGCCGTCGACCGGGGAGCGGATCGCGGGTGACGGCCAGGCAAACTTCCGCCGGCGTACGGGGCTGCGATCCGCTGCACACGCGTCGATCGGCGCAGCGCGCGGGGGTGTCCCGCGCCGACCCCGAAGCGCCCGGCGGGCGGGGCGGGTGCCTCGGAACCCCGGGTACGGCGCCTCCGGCGATCGGGGCCGCCGGCCCTGGGGCGAGGTCGTCCGGCTCACCGGGTACGCGTCGGCCGAGGTGACCTCGTCCAAGCCGACGGCACCGCGCCGCCGTGGGTGACGACCGACGGCCGGCGGCCACACGTTGCGCCGGACGTGCGGTCGGAGCCCCCCGGGCAGCCGGCCCTCGGACGATGGCCGTCCGGCTCACCGGGTACGTGTCGGCCGAGGTGGTCGCGCGCCGGACGTGCCGGTGGGGTCGGATTCCCCGTCATCCTCGCGGCGAGCCCGACCGTCCGGCTTCGCCGCCAGGCCGGGGACTTTGTCCCTAGACCTGCGCCGCATCCGAAGTGGTGCCGGCCTCCGCCGCTGCCGCGGCTTCGGCTGCCGCGGCCTTGGCTGCCGCCTGGAGGGTTTGCACCGGCGTGTTCGTGCGCAGTGCCTCCACGAAGATCAGGTTGTCCGGGGCGATCCGGCCGCGCAGCTCGCCGTCCTCGATGTGGGCCTCGGCCAGCCAGCCCTCCGTCACCAGGGTGTCGGCGGCGGCCGCGACCTGTTCGGCCGTGGTCGCGGTGAGGCCGGTGAGGAACGCGACCTCCACGCGGGTGTCGCCCTTCGCGTCCGAGTGGGCGGTGATGCCCAGTGCGGCCAGCCGTACGTGTGCGGGCTGCTTGCGCAGCTTCTTGTGCGCGATCAGCCGGGCGACCCAACCCGAGGACCGGGTCCTGGGCAACTTGCCCAACGAGAAGCCCTCGGCGCCGGGGACACCGCACCCGACCGGGTCCTCCTCGGTCGCCAGCAGGTCCTCGACGTCCACGGTGAGCCACCCGGACGCGGTCAGTTCGCCGACCGCGAGTTCGGCCTCCTTGCCGCACACGCCGCGCAGGTCCGGCCCGGTCAGGTTGGCCACGCCCGTGCCGACTCCGCGCAACAGGCAGACCAACGCGAGCAGTCGCGCGACGGGGGCGGTGCCGGGTGCGGTCCGGCCGATGTAGGTCAGCGCGCCGCGCACCGGCTCGCCGAGTCCGCTCACCGCCCAGTGGCCGCCCGGCTCCGCGCCGGGGCGGGCGCTCTCCCACGGGATGCCGCGCTGCTGGGCCAACTGCTGGAGGGTGGTCTCGTACGCCCGGTGGGCCCGTTCGGCCTCGGCCCGGACCAGGCCCGTGCCGAGCGGATACGGTGCGTCGGCCCACACGGTGAGCGCGGCGGCCTTGCGCTTGGTCAACTCCGCGACGACCGTCAGATCGGCGGCGCCGCCGGCCTGGTGCGCGCGGAACCCCTCGACGATCGCGGTGAGTTCGGCCAGCAGCGGCTCCGGCAGACCGGGCGGCACGGTGAGCACGCCGAACCGCTTGAGGCCGGTCTGCTCACCGTCCTTGGAGCCCTTGGGCTCGCGCGGGCGGCGGGCCTCCTTGGACGACCGCGGCTCCGGCGCCGTGCGGGCGTTTCGGGTCGGCGGCACGGCGGCCACGGGTGCGATCGGCTCGCGCAACTCGGGCAGCAGCGGCGACGAGGGCCGCGGCAGCACCGGTGCGGAGGCGGGCGCGGGTGCGGGCTCCGCCGTATCCCGGCCGGCCACGGACACCTGGATGGGCCCGTCCAGGCCGACCGCGGTCGGTGCCGGGGTCAGCGCCAACAGGCCGCTGTCGACCAGGTCGCCGGCGATGCTCATCGCGCTGCGCGAGCCGATCGTGCGCCCGTTGGGCCCGGCGAGTCCGGCGACCTCGCGGATGGTGATGCTCTGCCCCGCCGCGGCCGCTGCGGCCAACAGCGCGAACACCCGCAACTCCACCGGGGCCATGCGGTTCACATCCATCGAGCCGACCCTGGCGGCACGCGTCTTCAGAGACATGCCCCCTGTCTACCGCACCGGGCCCGGCCCCGAAGCCGCATTCGACCCCAACACCCGAAAGGACTAACCGAACAGGCCGCGAACGGTCCGGAAATCGATCCGATCACCCCGATCCCGGGGCCTGTTGTGCTTCTCCCCGGAGCCTGCGCGCCGCCGCCACCGTCTCCGTGTACGTCTCGGTCGTCACCGCCTCGCGCGGTACCCCCAAGTCGGCAAGCACCGTCCGCACCACCTCCAGCGCCGCGGCCACCCCGTCGTCGTCCGCCACCAGGGTCTCGATCTCGACGAACGTCTCACCCAACTCCGGTACTTCCACCAGGGACGCGAGCAGGCGTCGACCCTCCCGCTCGAAGGCGTGGTTCCGACACCGCTTCTCGAACCGGATCGTCGGGACGTACCCGAGCCCGCGCAGCACCGCATCCGCACCGGCGGCATCCTCGACGCGCGTCTCGTGCTCGGGCTTCGACCCCGACACCGCCTCGACCCGCGCACCCTTGTACGTCAGCACGGACACCGTCGTACCCTCGCCCCGCACCGTCCTGATCCGCAACTCCCGGTCCCCGCCCGCCAATGCCCGATCGGCGTCGTCGTAGTAGGTGTCCACATACACCTCCTCCCGCCCGCCGGCCCCGAGCCGCTCCAGGGCACCGGCCAGACCCGGCACATCACCCACCCGAGCCTTCAACTCCACCTCGATCACCGCCCGGCCCGCCTCCGCTCACACCGATCGATCCGTCCACCGATTCGAGACATCGAGTGGGTCCCATGGTGCACCGCCGTTCGGGTGCGGAGGTCGCCGAGCGCGCGGCGACGAGCATGGGTGCGCGGACGGGCCGGAACGCGGTCACCGATCCCGGCGGCCGGGCGATCACACCTCGGCGCAAAGGAAAGGCAGGGAGATCGCTCTCCCCGCCACTACCAAGCTATAGCGCACCGGGGGACTTGCGGCAAGACCCCGGTCACCGCGCAGAATCGTCGGCCGAAGCCACAACCTGCGGAAATGGGGCCACGTCGTGCCTGTGTTGTTGTCGACGGATGAGGGACGCGGTGACGTCGAACCGGCGGTGGGACCGGCGGTGCGGTTTCGGGCGCCGGCGCCGGTGAGGCGATCGGCCGCCGCGGTGGAGTCGAGCACGGCCGGCCCGGAGGTGTCGCGATGACCGAGCAGTACGTGTCGGATCTGCGAGAGATCGACGAGACGCAGGTCGCGGTCGTCGGTGGCAAGGGCGCGCATCTGGGCGAGCTGTCCCGGATCGAAGGCATCGGCGTGCCGGATGGGTTCTGTGTGACGACGGACGCCTTCCGGCGGATCCTGGCGGAGGCGCCCTCGATCGACGATCGACTCGACCGCCTGTCGCGGTTGAACCCGGACGAGCGGGAGGCGATCGGCGCGCTCGGCGCGCAGATCCGTCGAACCATCGAAGGGATCGCCATCCCGGGCGATGTCGCGGCGGCGATCACCCGCGCGCTCGCCGGGCTCGGCGAGCAGGCCGGCTGCGCCGTTCGATCCAGCGCGACGGCGGAGGACCTGCCGACGGCCTCCTTCGCCGGCCAGCAGGACACCTACCTGAACGTCGTGGGGCCGACTGCGATCCTCCGACACGTCAGCCGGTGCTGGGCCTCGCTGTTCACCGAGCGGGCCGTGATCTACCGCCTGCGGAACGGCATCGACCACCGTACGGTCCGGATGGCCGTGGTCGTGCAACGGATGGTCTTCCCGCATGCGGCCGGCATCCTGTTCACCGCCGACCCCCTCACGGGCAACCGGAAGGTCGCCACCGTGGACGCCGGCTTCGGCCTCGGGGAGGCCCTGGTCTCCGGCCTGGTGAACCCGGATGTCTTCAAGGTGCGGGACGGCGAGATCGTCGCCAAGGCGATCGCCGCCAAACAGCGTGCCGTGCAGGCCCTGCCGGCCGGGGGCACGCGGGAAGTGGCGATCGACGCGCAGCGGCAGGAGCAGCCGGCGCTGACGGACGCTCAGGTCGTGCGGCTCGTGGAGCTCGGACGACGGATCGAAGCACACTTCGGTCGCCCGCAGGACATCGAATGGTGCCTGGTCGACGACGGCTTCCGGATCGTGCAGAGCCGGCCGATCACGACGCTGTTCCCCGTTCCCGTCACCGAGGCCGGCGACCGGGAGAATCACGTCTACGTCTCCGTCGGTCATGGGCAGATGATGACCGACCCGATGAAGCCCCTGGGGCTCTCCATGTGGCGGCTGACGGCCATGGTGCCGATGCACGAGGCCGGCGGAAGGCTGTTCGTCGACGTCACCCGGCGCCTGGCCTCGCCCGTGAGCCGCGCCGGCCTCCTGGACGTCATAGGGAGAAGCGATCCGCTGATCAGGGACGCTCTGGAGACCGTCCTCGACCGCGACGATTTCGTCCCTTCGCTCCCGGACGCAGACCCCGGCGGGCCGCCCACCGGCGGCGCGTCCGCCCCGACCGAGGCGGATCCGGCCATCGTCACCGAGCTGATCGAGCGCAGCCGGGCGTCCATCGCCGCCCTGGAGCGGGACATCCGGACGAAGACCGGACCGGCGCTGTTCGACTTCCTGCCGGCGGCCTTCGAGGAGCACAAGCGAGTCCTCGGTGATCCGCTGAACCTTCGGGCGATCATGGCGGCGATGGAGGCCACCTGGTGGCTCAACGACAAGCTGCAGGAGTGGCTGGGCGAGAAGAACGCGGCCGACACGCTGACGCTGTCCGCTCCCGACAACGTCACGTCCCAGATGGGACTGGCGCTGCTCGACGTCGCGGACGTGATCCGCCCGCGGGCGGAGGTGGTGGCGTTTTTGCAGGGCGTCCGGGACGAGAACTTCCTGGAAGAGCTGGCCGAGATCGAGGGCGGGACCGAGGCGCGCGACGCCATCGAGGGCTACCTCGATCGGTACGGCATGCGTTGTGTCGGCGAGATCGACATCACCAGGCCGCGTTGGCGCGAGCGTCCCGACACACTCGTGCCCGTGATCCTCGACAACGTCCGGAACTTCGAGCCGGGCGCGGCCGAGCGGCGCTTCGAGCAGGGGCGACGGAAGGCGCGGAAGAAGGAACAGGAAGTGCTGTCCCGCTTGCGGGCCCTGCCGGACGGCGACCGCAAAGCCGACGAGACCAAGCGGATGATCGACCGGGTCAGAAGCTTCATCGGATATCGGGAGTACCCCAAGTACGGCATCATCAGCCGCTACTTCGTCTACAAGCAGGCCCTGCTGGGGGAGGCCGAGCGCCTCGTGCAGGCCGGCGTGCTTGCCGAGAAGGAGGACGCCTTCTACCTCACGTTTCAGGAACTCCACGACGTCGTGCGCTCGAACCGGGTGGACGACCGGCTCATCCGGCGGCGCAAGGACGCATTCCGGTCGTACCACGCGCTCACACCGCCCCGGGTGCTCACATCGGATGGCGAGGCCGTCACCGGGGCGTACCGGCGTGACGACGTGCCGGCCGGCGCCCTGGCCGGACTGGCGGTTTCCGCCGGGACCATCGAGGGGCGGGCCCGCGTCATCCTCGACATGGCGGAGGCCGATCTCGAAGCGGGCGACATCCTGGTCACCCCCTTCACGGACCCCAGCTGGTCGCCGCTGTTCGTCGGAATCGCGGGCCTGGTGACGGAGGTTGGCGGCCTGATGACCCACGGCGCGGTGATCGCCCGGGAGTACGGCTTGCCTGCCGTCGTGGGCGTGGAACAGGCCACCCGGCTGATCCGCGACGGACAGCGGATCCGCGTGCACGGAACCGAAGGGTACGTCGAGTTCCTGTCTTGACCGAGCACACCGGGAAGCCTCGTTCGTGGCTTCCGACGGCCCCGGTGCCGGCGCCGGGGCCGTCGCCGGTGGGTCAGCCGCTTGCCCGGTGCATCGCCAGTCTCGCCGCCGGGCGGCAGTAGTGGCCGTGCGCGGCGGCGTGCTGTTCGAAGTGCGGCGGGAGCCAGGTGCCGGCGAGCAGCCGAGGGTGTGCCGGGAAGGAGTCGAGCGCGGCCAGGGCGAACATCAGCGAGGCCCAGCCGGTGTGCAGCCGGACGCTCATGTATCGGTTCGCGTAGGTGTCCTGGAACGAGGCCTGGAAGACGCCGGGGCCGGGCAGGTCCACCGCGTCCAGGCCGTTCCAGTACAGCGACAGCGGCGCGATCGGATGCACCAGGCGCACGTGTCGCAGGGTCACCGTGACCTCGCCGAAGCCGTCCGGCATCCAGCGCGGCTGCGCGGCGCGGGCGGCGTTGTTGCGCCGGACGTTGTTGCCGATCGCGTTGGCCGCCAGCGAGCCGACCACGAACGCCGGGCCGCCGAACACGAACATGTTGCTGTGTCGGTAGCTGCCGTCACCCGCCGCCCGCATGGTGAACCGCTCGGCCTGCCCCGTGGCCAGCGCCCGATCGCCCGCATCCAATCGGATCGGGCTGGGGACCAGCGGCCGTTTCGCCACGCGGTCCTCGATCACGTCGGCGACCACGTCGCATGTGTAGAGCAGGAAGTCGTCCAGCGGAGTCCACGGCGGCACCTGCGCGCGGGGCCCCCGCATCTCGTTTCCGTTCATCATCGCGCCCCCGAACCACCCGATGTGCGGCGGAGATTCCCGTCGATCGACCGTTCCCCGCGAGCATAGCGGGACGCTCGGTGCCATCCCGAGGGATTGTCGGTGATCGGTGCGACCGATCCCGGTGCGGGCGCGTCGGGCGGGTCCGTACCGTCCGCGGAGTCCACGCCGTTCGGTGCGTCCACACCGGCCGGCGTGCGCGCACAGTCCGCCGTGCCCGCGCCCGCGCCCGCGCCCGCGCGCTCGCCGCGCCGCCCACCGCTTTCACCGCGGCGATCCGTCGACCGGGCCCATTTCCTTCTCGGCCGTAAGCCACCGGGTGGGGTTCGGCCCCGATTCGTCCTCCGTCACGATCCGTTCGACCAGGCGCCGGCGCAGCACCTGTCCGGTCGCGAGCGTGCGGGGCAGTTCGGTGGCGTGCACCACCCGGCGCGGATGTTTGTGTGCGGCCACGCGACCCGCGCAGGCGGCGCGCAACGCGGCGAGGTCGGGCGGGTTCGCGGGATCGCCGGGCACCACGACCGCGCAGATGATTTCGCCCCAGGTCGGGTCCGGCAGGCCGACCACGGCCGCCTCGCGGACCCCCTCGGCCCCGGCCAGCACGCCCTCGACCTCGCCCGGCGCGACCGCTTCGCCGCCGGTGCGGATCAGCTCGCCGACCCGGCCGACGATGCTCAGGTAGCCGTCGACGTCCACCGTCGCGAGGTCGCCGGTGTGGTAGCGGCCGTCCCGCAACACCGCGCGGGTGGCCGTCTCGTCGTCGAAGTAGCCGTCGAACAGCAGCGGTCCGCGCACGCACACCTCGCCGTCCGGACCGAGTTCGACGTCCTGGTACGGGCTGGGCACGCCGCAACTGCCGGGCTTGCGCGGTACGTCCACGCCGTCCAGCGCGGCCACGTTGCCCGCCTCGGTCGAGCCGTAGAAGACCCGGAGCACCGCGTTCGGAGCGGCCTCGGCGATGGCCGCGAGCAACTCCGGCGGGGTTCGGGACGTACCCGTGTCGGCGAAGCGCAACGATTCCAGCCGGCCGCACCCGCCGGGCCCGGACCGCCCCTCCGCCGCAAGCGTGTCCAGTACCCGTTGCCACACCGCCGGCACGCAGTTGAGCCGGGTCGCGCGGTGTCGGCGCACGGCCGAGACGATCTCCGCGCCGTCGGCCCTGGCGACCAGGACCACCGTGTCGCGCGCCTGCCACTGTTGCAGTGCGATCGTCCACGCACCCATGTGGAACAGCGGATACGGGCACACCATCGCGCCGCGCGGTTCGAGCTGTGAACCGGGATGGGTGCGCAGCACGTTCGTGCGGTGGGACAGGATCACGCCCTTGGGCCGACCGGTGCTGCCGGAGGTGAAGAAGAGTACGTGCGGGTCGGTCTCGCCCGGGCCCTCGGCGACGTCCGGCGTCGGCGCGGCTGCCGTCGCCCGTGCAGCTGCCGTCGCCTGCGCGGCACGAGCCACCGGCGGAGCCGGCCGGGTCGGCGCCGCGCCCGCCGGATCCGCAGGGGTGCCCAGCCCGATCACCGGTACCCCGATCGCGGCCCCCACCGCCGCGCCCGGCACCGTGTCGTCGGCGATCAGCAGCGCGGGCCGGGCCACCCGGGCCGTCGCGGTCGCCTCGGCGGCGGACAGGGCCGGGCCGAGCGGGACGTAGACCGCGCCGATCCGGGCCAGCGCCACGAACACGGGCAGCACGTCGAGCGTGGTCCGGTTCCAACACACGACCCGGTCGCCGCGCCGGACGCCGATGGCGCGCAGCGCGCGTACGGTCCGATGAGCCGCCGCGTCCAGTTCGCCGAAGGTGAGCGCGTCGTCCCCCAGGACCGCCGCCGGCCGGTCCGGGACGGCCCTGGCCGCACCCGTGAACACGGCGCCGATCACCAGACCGTCGTGCCCCATGGTCATGCCCTTTCGTCGGCGGTCGAGCCGTTCCGTGCCGGGCCACGCCGTACTGCGCCCAGCCGTTGCCGTGCCGTGCCGTGTCGCGTCGTGCCGGTTCAGCGGTCCTTCAGCTCGACGATGATCTCGTGATAACGCTGCTCACCGACGTTGACTGCGGTCTCCACGCCGCCGCGCCGCATCGGCACCACCACGCCGGGCACCACGTCGGCGGCGAAGTACTCGCGGTACTCGCCCCGGCTGTCCGGTTCCGGCTCGACCGCGATCCGGTCGCCCGCGATCTGGATCAGGTAGTAGTCCAAATCGTGCCGATGCGCGTCGCTGCGCGCGCCCGGAGCCAGCTCCAACTCCCAGATGCGGACCTTGTCGTCCTCGAACAGGACTCGGGTACCGATCCCGCCGAGAGTGCGCTCGGCGGCCGGCTCTGCTGCTGCGGGTGTGGTTTCGTCGCTCATCCGATCCGTCCTTGGGTGAGTGGGTGGATCAATGGGTCGGTCGATGGGTCGATCGGTCGGTCGATCACGTGGGCGGTGCCTTCGGGCATCGCCCCTTCCGGGGCCGGCCGGCCTTCAGCAGCCCGCATCCGGATCGACCCGGTTGCGCAGCTCCTCGCCCGCGAGATACCGGGCCAGGTTGTCGCGGAAGAGCCGGAACACCTCGGTGAAGTGTTCGAGAGCCGCGCTGGAGCAGTGCGCCGACAGGTACAGGTTCGGCGCGTCCCACAGCGGGTCGTCGGCGGGCAGCGGTTCGGCCGCGACCACGTCCAGCGCCGCGCCGCCCAACCGGCCGCCGCGCAGTGCGGCGATCAGGTCGGGCTCGACGACGAACGAGCCACGACCGACGTTGCAGTAGAACGCGCCCTCGCGCATCGCGGCGAATGCGGCGGCGTTCATCGTGCCGACCGTGTCCGCCGTCTCCGGCGCCGCCGACACCACCGCGTCGCAGCCGGCCAGCATCTCGTGCAGGTCGTCCGGGTGGAAGAGCCGGTCCACGTACTCGGCGGGCACCTCCACACGCCGCCGGGTCGCATGCACGATCATCCCGAACGCCTGTGCCCGGCACGCCAGTTGCGACCCGATCCCGCCGACGCCGATCAGCCCGAGGGTCTTGCCCCGGACCAGTCCGCCGAAGGCGGGTTTCCAGCGCCGCGTGTCCTGGAGCGCATCCAGGTCGCGATGCCGCTTGAAGAAGGCGAGCAGCCGGGCGAAGACGAACTCGGCGATCGGCGCGCCGTTCACGCCCGCCGCCGTGGTCAGCCGGATGCGCTCGGTGGGCAGCCCCGCCGAGAGCAGTTGCCCGTTGCCCGCCGCGCAACTCTGCACCCAGCGCAGCCTCGGCGCCAGGTCCGCCACGTCGAACGGCAGGTCGGCCACCAGCACGATCTCGGCCCGGGCCAGCAGGTTGCGCTGCTCGGCGGTCAACACGGGAGCCAGTTCGCGCAGCGCAGGGCGGGTCGCGGCGTCCGGCCGGCCGCGCGCGGTGCGCAGTTCCTCGGGCTCGACGTAGCGGCAGTCCACGATCTCCAGCCTGGGATCGAGTGCGCGCACCGCGTCCAGATCGGCCGCGAGCTCGGATGCCGGACGGATGTCCCAGGCGGACGGGTACATGATGCCGACGACGATCGGCCGCTGCTCGCGGGGGTGGGCGTCGGGGACGGGCCCGTGCTCGGGCCCGGGCGGGTGGATCACGCGGAGGTCCTCCGGTCCTTCAGTACGCCGAGGGTGTGCGTGGCGGCGTGGGTGTTCGCGAGGTAGTCAGGCGCGGCGGCGGTGTCCACGAACCAGCCGGTCGGGCACATGGTCAGGATTTCCACGAACGAGAAGCCGTCGCCGCGCAGTTGGGTGCGGAACGCGTTCTTGATCATCCGGGCGGTGCGGGTGATGTTGACGATGTCGTTGACCGCGCCGCGCGCGACGTACGCGGCGCCGTCGAGTTCGGCGATCAGATCGGCGAGTCGGATCGGGTAGCCGTGTTCGGCCGCGTCGCGCCCGCCGAGGGTGTTCTTCGTACGCTGGCCGAGCACGGTCGTGGCGGTCATGTGCCCGCCGGTCTCGCCGAAGACACCGTTGTTGAGCATGAAGCACGTGACGTTCTCGCCGCGCGCCGCCGTGTGCAGCACTTCCTGGAGGCCCTCGTTGACCATGTCGCCGTCGCCCTGCACGGTGAACACGAGAGTGTCCGGCCGACAGCGCTTGACGCCGGTCGCCAGCGACGGCGCCCGGCCGTGCAGTGCTTGCAGGACCTCGATGTCGAGGTTGTTGGAGTAGGCCGTGTAGCAGCCGATCCCGAATACCGCGATCGCCTTGGCGACCTGGTCGAGTTCCTGGACCTGCTCGACCATCGAGCGCATCGCGATCGGCTCGCCGCACCCCGGACACAGGTGGTGCGCCCCGACGTCGATCAGGTCGGGGGTGAAGTCGTGCACGAGCCGGGCGCCGCACGTGGGCGCGGCGGTCGTGGTGGTCAGGACCGGCAGTTCGCGACGCCCGGCGGGCTGTGGGCCGGTTCGGGGCGCCGCCGCCGGAGTCCCGGGGTTCGTCACCGACTTGTTGCCGGTCGGCGTTCCGGGGTTCGTCACCGACCCGCCGCCGGTCGGTGTTCCGGCGCTCATCGTGGCTCCGCCGCTCGCCGGGATTCGCCGGCCGGGTGGGCGTGCGGATCCGGAACCCTGGCCGGTCCGTCGTCGTCCGGCCCGAACGCGGCCTCGATCCGGCGCCGCATCGCGCCGACTTCGAGGTCGGGCGCGATGCCGAAGCCGGACGAATCCAGGCTGAGCCGACCGATGAACCGCACCGGCACCGCGCCCAGCACGGCCAGGCGTACGTCGTCCACCATCTGTCCTCCGCTGTTCTCGTACACGGCCACCAGCCGCGCGCCCGCCGCCGCGGCGCGCACGATCTCGCTCGGGAACGGCACCAGCGTGATCGGCCGCACGTAGCCGACCCGCAGGCCCAGCTCCCGCAGCTCGCGGACGGCCTGACGCACGTACAGCGCAGGCGTCCCGTACGCGACCACCACGACCTCGGCATCGGCCAGGAAACCGGTCTCCGCGCGGGGCTCGGTCTCGGCGACCATGCGCTCCATCGCGCCGCCGTGCCGGGTGTAGAACTCGGCCAGGTCGTAGCCGGCGTCCGTGCGATCGCCGGCGTGCCGTTGCTTGCGATCGGACAGCGGCGAGACGAGCCTGGCCGCGCCGGTACCGCCCGTCGAGCCGTCCAGGGCCCAGTCCCGTGCGGGCAGCGGGCCGAAGTCGCGGGGCCGGACGTCGACCGAGACGTGCGTGTGGGCCAGGTAGTAGTCGCCCATCACCAGCACCGGGCTGCGCCAGAACTCGGCCAGATGAAACGCGTATTGGGTCAACTCGACCGCCTCGCGCACATCGCACGGCGCGAGCACGAGATGCCGGTAGTCGCCGTGCCCGCCGCCGCGCGTGGCCTGGAAGTAGTCGCCCTGCGCGCGGGCCATGTTCAGCACCACGAGCGGAAGCCGCGCATAGACGATCTCGGCCAGCGACTCCTGCATCAGGGAGAGCCCCTGCCCGGTCGATCCGGTCGCGGCCGGCGTACCGGTGGCGGCGGCGCCCCACGCCATCCCGACCGCCTCCAACTCGCTCTCCGCGTTGACGCAGACGCCGCCGACCTCGGGCAGTCGGGCGGCCATGTGTTCGAGCACCTCGGTGAACGGCGTCATCGGGTAGCCGGCGAAGAACCGGCAACCGGCCGCGATCATCGCCTCGCCGATGGCGGCCGAACCGGGCAGTACGGGTGGCCGAGGGCCGATCTTGTTCATCCGCCGGTGCCTCCGGTTTCGTCGCGGGGTTCGTCGTACCGGTAGACCTGGAAGACGAAGTCCGGGCAGATCGCCGAACACGCCTTGCAGGCGATGCAACCCGGCAGCAGTTGCGGATAGCGGTAGCCGCGGTCGTTGACGTCGTCGACGGTCATGCGCAACACGTCCACGGGGCATGCGTCGATGCACAGGTCGCAGCCCTTGCAGGCGTCGACGTCGATGACGAGGGTGCCTTTGCTGAGCACGGGGCCGTCGGGGTGGGTGGCAGGTGCGTGGGTGGCGGGTTCATGGGCGGCCTCGAACTCGCGGCCGGCCGGTTCGTGGGCGGTCATGCGCACACCGGCCAGGCCCGCAGCGCCGGTCCGGCGTGCGCGTGTCCCACCCGCAGCGCGCTGCGGATGCCCTCGGCGTGCTGCGTCCGGTACGGCGGCAGCACCTCGGCCGCCGTGGCCAGGAGGGTGTCCAGGCCGACGACCGCGGTGGCTGCGGCGTACGCGCCGAGCGCGATCATCGTCACCGCCGAGGCGTTGCCGCTGCTCGCGGCCAACTCCGAGGCGGGGATGGGGACGAGCCGGCCGATGGTGGGTGTGTCGACCGGATCGCACAGGCTCGTGTTGAGCACGAGCAGGCCGTCGTCGTGCAGCCGTGAGTAGACGCCGCTCGCGTGGGCGGGGTGCAGGACCAGGGCGGACCAGGCCGAGCCGATCGTCGGCGGGCTGTCGATGGGGTCGTCGCCCAGGACCAGCGTGGTGTCCGAGTTGCCGCCGCGCATCATGCCGCCGTACGAACCGAAGTACATCGCATGCCGACCCTCGGCCACCGCGGCGGCGGCCAACAGCGCGGTGGCGAGCTGGATGCCTTGGCCGCCGATCCCGGTCAGTAGAACCTCGCGCTGCATGGGAACCCCTTCGCGGATGCCTGGGAGGACCTGCGGGACGTGTCTCGTGCCTCGTGTTCTCGTGCCTCGTGTGTCTTGCCGTTGGGAACGGTGGAGGTATGTGTCAGAACGTTGTTCCGGATAGTAGGATGAGGCGTTCCGACAAACAAGAGCGTCGTGGGATGGAAAGCGGGGATCGCCGGTGGACGGGATCGAAGCGGCGGCGAACTCCGCCGGCCTGATGGGCAGCGCGGTCCGCCGGCCGCTGGAGGCGCGCTGGGCGGCGTACGAGGAGGAGGTGCGGCGGTTGGTCGACGCGACCTACCGGGTGGTCGAGCGCACCGGCAGCCTGGATCCGACGATGCGCGACATCATGCGCGAGTCCGGGCTGTCGAATCAGGCGTTCTACCGACACTTCCGGTCCAAGGACGAGTTGCTCGTCGCGCTGCTCGACGACGGCCGGCGGCGGATGGCCGCGTACCTGGACCGCCGGATATCGGCCGCACCCGACACCGCCGGCAAGGTCGCGGCCTGGATCGAGGGCGTCCTCGCCCAGGCCGGTGACCCGGTCGCCGCCGCGCGCACCCGCCCGTTCGTCGCCCACCAGGACCGGTTGGCCGACCTGTTCCCCGCCGAACAACGCGACTCGGTCGAGGCGATGGTCCGCCCGCTCCGCGAGGCGCTGGCCGCGGCGCCGACCCGGGATCCGGCCGCCGAC
This sequence comes from Embleya sp. NPDC008237, assembly GCF_042956465.1. Classification (NCBI taxonomy): domain Bacteria; kingdom Bacillati; phylum Actinomycetota; class Actinomycetes; order Kitasatosporales; family Streptomycetaceae; genus Embleya; species Embleya sp. NPDC008237. Next base: position 391,569 of record NZ_JBIBGL010000009.1, on the reverse strand, counting down.
GCGCTCGCGGTCTACCGCCTGACCCTGGCCACCCTGCACGACCACCTGCGCACCGGCACGGCGGTCACGCCCGACACCACCGACCACACGGTGCGGTTCGCCTTGGCGGGGGTGGGCCTGGCGAGCGGCTGACCGGGCGGCGACGACCTGGTGCCGCGCTAGCGAGTTCGCATCGCCGTTTGGGTGTTGTCGTGTGGGGGTGACGGCCGCAGGGCAACGGCCTTGTCGTGGAAGGCCCGGATACGGGCGGTCTCGTGCGAGGCGCGCCACAGGAAGCCCCATTCGATGGGGGCGGCGTCGGTGAAGGGTATGTAGGCCACGTCGGGGCGGGTGTAGAAGCGGATCACCTGACTTCCGACGGTGAAGGCGCCTTCGCCGGCCCCGACCATGGCCAGCGCCTCCTGGAAGGAGGACACGCGTGCCCCGTGTGCGATGGGCCGCCCCTGCGGGGTCACGCGGGGGACCCGGTCCTCGGAGATGGAGGCGGGCGCGTTGTCGGGCATGCGCAACAGCGTGACGCGGGTCAGGTCCTCCTGGCTGACCTGCGACCGGGCGGCCAGGGGGTGCCGGGAGGAGACGGCAAGGTAGCGGGGCTCGCCCCACAGGGTGGGGCCGGTGACCATGTCCGGTTCGACTATGGGGCGGGTGTTGAGGACCATGTCGGTGCGGTGATCGCGCAGGTCCGAGATGCTGGTGTTCATCTGGAGTTCGTGGATGAGCACGTCGGAGGCGGGGTGTTCGGCGCGGTAGGCGCGAGCCACCTGCATGACGAACCCGCCCGCAGCGGCGCCGAGGAAGCCGACCCGCAGGGGACCGTCGAAGCCGCGGGCGGCCATGATCGCGTGCGCCAGTGCCTTTTGTACCTGCTCGTAGCCCGGACGCAGATCGTCGTGGAAACGGGCGCCGATCGTCGTGAGCGAGACGCGGCGGCTGGTCCGGTCGAACAGGGGCGCGCCGATGCGGCGTTCGAGTTTGCTGATGGTCTGGCTGACGCGACCGGTGGACACCCCCAGCTGCTCCGCCGCACGACCGAAGTGCAGCGTCTCGGTGAGCGCGAGGAATGCCTCGATCTCGTAGCGCTCCACGACCGCCCCCTTCTTGATCGTTGCGTGCTGCTCAACGATAGTTGATCAAGACGTTATTGTTCCGGGCCTGCGGCTGATCGATCGTTGAGGCACACATTCGCGACGCCGAACGGACGTGACATGACGCAGCATTCGAGCCGAATTCTGGTATTGGGTGGAACGGGCAAGACCGGTCGCAGGATCGTGGAGCGACTCCGAGAGCGCGAGGTCGACGTACGGGTGGGCTCACGCAGTGCCGACCCGGCGTTCGACTGGGAGGATCCGGCGACGTGGGCTCCGGCGTTGCGGGACGTGAGCGCTGTCTACGTGTCGTTCTACCCGGACCTGGCAGTCCCCGGAGCCTCTGCCGCGATCGAGGCCTTCACCCAGGCGGCGACGAGTGCAGGCGTGCAGTACCTCGTGCTGCTGTCCGGGCGGGGCGAGGAGGAGGCCCAGGTCTGCGAGCGCATCGTGGCGGACTCGGGGATCGCCTGGACCGTGTTGCGCGCAAGCTGGTTCAGCCAGAACTTCAGCGAGAACTTCCTCGTGGGGCCGGTCCTCGAAGGCGAGGTCGTCCTGCCCGTCGGTGATATTCCCGAGCCCTTCGTCGACACGGACGACATCGCCGACGTCGCCGTCGCCGTACTCACCGAGGACGGGCACAACGAGCGGATCTACGAACTGACCGGTCCCCGCCTGCTCACCTTCGCCGACGCCGTCGCAGAGATCGGGGCCGCGGCCGGACGCCACATCGACTTCGTGCCCGTCGGCGCGGACGACTACGCGGTGGTGCTCAAGGAGGCGGGCCTGCCCCACGACGACATCGACTTCCTCATCTACCTCTTCACCACCGTGCTCGACGGCCGCAACGCGCACTTGGAGGACGGCGTCCGCCAAGTCCTCGGACGTGCGCCGAGGGACTTCGCCGACTACGCCCGCGCCACTGCCGCCGCCGGAACGTGGAACGCGGACGCCTCGTAAGTTCCCCTCCCGGGCGATGCCGGCCCTGAGCGCGGCGACGATCACGCGTTCGTCGAGGCGACGCGAGGCTCGACGGGTCGCACTGATCGGTGCACGTACGGGGGCGTTCAGGTTCCGGCATGTCGCCCGGCCATCCGTCGTCACGTCTGTCGAGGGACGCGGGTCCGACCCGGCCCCGGGAGCACCGCGGACACTGGGAACACCGCGGACGCCGCGGTGACGGCGGGTGGGCGGCCACTGGATCGGCATCGGCGCGACCCGGTGCGCGAACAACCCCTTCCGACACCGACCGTCTCGGGATCCAGGTGAGCTCCCGCGTGCCGAACGCCAAATGATCGATCATCGGCCGGCACGGGTGGCTGACACGCGGGTTGTGGCCGGGAGTTGCCTGGTCGGCCAGGCGATGTCGTCGATCGTCAGGAACGGTTCGCCGGCCACGGTCGCCGGGGTCAGTCCGGTGAACGCGGTGACGTCCCGATGCAGGTGGGACTGATCGGTGTAGCCGCACTCGGCCGCGACTCGGGCCGCGGTGTCACCCGCGACCAGGCGGTGGACGGCGTGGTCGAAGCGGACCAGTTTCGCGGCGCGCTTGGGTGGTATGCCGATCTGTGCCTGGAACCGGGTCCACAGGCGCTTGCGGCTCCAACCGAGTTCGGCCGCCAGTCGGTCGATCCGGACCAGGCCACGCCCGACCCCGATCCGGTGCCAGGCCCGGGCCACCTCCGGATCCACCGGCGATCGTGGCTCGTATCGGCGGGCGAGCAGCGCCTGCGTCAACGCGAAGCGGTCCTGCCACGAGTGGGCTTCCGCCAGTTGCTCGCGAATTCGTGACGCCTCCCGGCCCCACAGGTCCTCCAGGTCCACCAGGGCGCCGTCCAGGTCGGCCGGGCCGACGCCCAGAATCGTGCGGGCCACCACCGGCGACAGACGGACCTGCACGCACGCGACGTCTTCGCCCCACGCCCGGACCGCGCCTCCGCACCCGAACCCGGGCCCGGCGACGACACTTCCCCGACGCCGCCGCACGGCGCCGTCGTCCACGACGGGCCGGCTCGCCCCGAACTCCAGGATCAGCATCACGGCCGGGTGCGGGACCACCCGCAAGCCACCCCTGAGCGGGCCGGGAACACTGAACCCGGCCATGTCGACGCCTGCCATCGGGCCGGCCCGGCGTGGACGCGCCACGTCCCACGCAGCCGGATCCTCACGCGCATTCGCGGTGAACCGCATCGTCACAGGTTACGCGGGGCCCGGGGACGGAACATTCGTACAATCCACCGGTACACCCCGGCGGCGACGCTGAGCCCATGACTCTTCCCGACGATCGACCGCAGGTGAACGACGGCGCTGCCGCGGCAACCACCGAAGACTCGCGCCTGCCCCTGGAGCACGGCGACGTGTACGTCCGCCGGGACGGCCCCCGCAACGCCCCCGCGCTCGTGCTCATCCACGGGTCGGCCTCCTCGACCCGCTCGTGGGACCGACTCGTTCCGCTGCTGACCACGGCACATTGCGTCGTCCGGATCGACCTGCTCGGCCACGGCCGGTCGTCCGAACCGGCCGACCACGGCTACGAGATCACCGAGCAGGGCCGCACGGTCGGCGCGGCACTTAACCGGCTCGGGGTCGAGCACGCCGTCGTCGTCGGCCATTCCAGCGGTGGCTATGCCGCCACCGCCCTCGCCGAGCAGCGCCCCGACCTGGTGACCGCGCTTTCGCTCGTCAACACCGGTCCCGGCCTGGACGCCTTCGTCGCGACGGAATCCGCCGCCATCGGCCCCGAGCACTGGCCGCCGACCGATGAACAGGTCCGGCACTTCGCAACCACGGCCTTTCGGGCGGGCTTTCGAATCCCGCAAGAGCTCGTCGACGATATGCGCGGCATGACCCACCACGCGTTCACCACGTCCATGCGGGCGTCCCGCGCCTATCTGGACCAACGGACGCTCCCCGACCGACTGAAGACCCTCGGCAAGCCGCTCCAGGTGATCTTCGGCGACCAGGACCGCCGATGGCGCCCGTCATCGGCCGCCGACTACCGCGTCGTCCCGGGCGCAACCGTCGAACTCCTCCCCGGCTCCGGCCACACCCCCATCGTGGAGGACCCCCAGCAAACCGCCGCCCTACTCCTCCCGTTCACCACAACCCACGCCACCCGACCCCGAAACGACATTTGACACCGGCGCGAACAGGACGGCGTCCCCGTCCGCGTCGCCTTCCGTTGAGGTGCGGTACCGACGTGGCCGGTGGTCAGGAAGTGCCGGTGGGTGTCATGCGGTGGATGATGTCGCGGTCGGTGATGGCGGCGCGGCTGCCTTCGCTGTCGAGCCATCGGCCGAGGCGGGTGTGGAGTTCACCGGCCTGGTCGACGGTCAGGCCGGTGATCGGGACGCGACCCAGGCACATGCGGGGTCGGGTGGGGTGACCGTGGGGATCAGGTCGGGTCGGTGTCGGGCGAGGTGGTGCAGGAGGACGAGTCGGTGGTGTTCCTGGACGTGGGCGACGACACCGGGCTCGTCGTCTGCCGGTGCCACGAACACCCGTAGCCGCGCTCCACACGCCCGCTCGGCGCGAGCCGCACAGTCCACGCGGGCAGGGTCACGGTCACGGGGGCGGCTGGGAGAGTCGGCTCGATTCCGGTGCTCATGATGTCCTCCAGGTGATCTCGGCCCAGGCGGCGCTGGTGCCGTCGATGCGGTCGTGACCGAACTCGTCGGCGAGCAGGGCGACCAGGCCGATCCCGTACCCGAACGGATCGACGCTGCCTCGATCGATCCACCGCCGGCGGCCGGTATCGCTGACCGTGATGCGTGCACGTTGACCGTGCACGGCGACCGTGATGGTGAAGTCGTCTGCGCCGCCGAACCGGATTGCACTGGTCGCCAGTTCGGACGCGATTACGAGTGCGTCGTCGAGGCGCGGAGTGTCCGCCAGGATCAGGGCCACATGGACGCGCGCGACTCCGGCCATCACGGGCGTGGTCGGCAGCGTCACGGTGGACTCGATGGGCTCGGCCACGGCACTCCCAAACGGTCACATTCCGTACGAGCTGTGACTACAGCTTGTTCCTGTAGCTACAGCTTGTCAACCTGTACGCGTACATCGCCGAGCAAGGGAGCGCGCGCCATGTCGTACGAGACACCCGCCTACCAGCGGGTCGCCGCCGATCTGCGTCGGCAGATTCTCGACGGGACGCTTCCGCCCGGGGCGCGGGTGCCGTCCCGGGCCGAAATCAGCGCGCGGTACGAGGTATCCGAGACGGTTGCGTTGTCCGCGCTGCGGCTGCTGGTTGCCGAGGGCCTGGCCGAAGGGCGATCCGGCTCGGGCACCTACGTGCGTGAACAGCCCATACTCAGCCGACTGGTTCGCCATCCTCGCCGCGAGCGCGAGGGCTCGCCCTGGGCAGCCTCGATGGCCGGGCGCGGCCAAGCCGGTACCTGGTCGTCGAGTTCGGGTACTGCCGAGGCTCCGGCCGATATTGCGGCACGGCTACAGGTCCGGGCCGGCGCCCGATGCATGCGCACCCGGTATGTGTTTCACGCGGACGGCGTCCCGGTGATGGTGTCGTATTCGTACGAACCGCTTGCGATCACCGATGGGCAGCCGATCCTGATGCCGGAGGACGGTCCGCTCGCGGGTCGCGGCGTGGTCGAGCGCATGGCGGCGATCGGGATCGAGGTCACCGACGCCGAGGAGGACATCACGGCCAGGCCGGCACTGGCCGAGGAGGCTACGCTCCTGGGCGAGCCCGCGGGCACGATCGTGCTCGTAATCCGACGTACGTACTGCGATTCGTCCGGACGGCCGGTCGAGACGGCCGACATCCTGGTACCGGTCTCGCGCTTCAGCCTGGTCTACCGGCTGCCGATCGAGCCGACCTGACGACGCTCACGGACCGCCCGAGCCACAGCCCAAACGCAGGGGCCACACCCGTCAGCCGGCCGGGACGCCGACGTCGACTTCCACGGTTATGCGACGACCTCTGGATGAATGAGCCCGATGTGATCAGTCGTTGTCGAAGAGGTTGAGGCCGTGGTCGAGGTCGGCATGGAACGTGGGTCGGGCGGCGGTCGGGCCGCTCAGGACGAACTCGTAGGCGGCGTCGTCAGGGGCGTCGGGGGCCAAGAGATGTCCGTGGACCTCCACTTCGTACCAGCCGGGTGGTACGGAAACGCGACGATGCCGGGGATGGTCGGGCGTCCACTGCGTGAGGTAGCCCAGGCCGCACAGCAGCAGCTCTCCCGACCGGACGTGCAGAACCCACCCGGTGGAGGTCACCTTGGGGTCCTGCCACGGTGAAGGGCTCCAGGCGTGGCGTACGAGCACGGTGTAGAAGCCGGGATCGATGTTCTGCGCGGGAATCGCGATGCCGTCCCGTACGACCCGGTCGCCCTGCTCACTCGTGCTGAACAGCCGCAGCAGATTCCTGCCGACGGGGCTGCCTCCACCGACATCGTCGAGCCCTGTGGCATCGAGCAGCACGAAGCCGAAGAGCTCGGGAAAGCATCCTTCGAACCGCGCGGTGGGAAACGTCATGGCCGAACAGTACGAGTCGCGCCTGCACGCGGCCTCCCGCGAAGCGGGGTACGGACCGCGTTTCGCCCGCGCCTCTCGCAGGAAACGGTCCGACTTCCGGTCCGGTCACGGGAAAGGGAGCGAGGGCCTCGATGAACCCCGGACCATCCGGGTGGCGCCCGCGTTGCTTCCGGGGCCATTGGTCGTTGGTCCGGGGGTGTGGTGTCGGGGTGCCGGTGGGCGGTGCCATTCGGTCGGACGGAGCGAACGTGGACGGCACGGACGAGATGCGGGTCGTGCAGCTTGCCGCCGGGGGCTGCGGGGCCCGGGCGTTGGCGGTTGCGGCCAGGCTCGGCATCGCCGACATCGTGGCGGATGGGGCGATGCCCGCGAGGGAAATCGCCAGGCGCACGGAATCGGATCCCGAGGTCATGGCGCGGCTGATGCAGACGCTGGCCATGTGGGGCGTCTTCACCCGGGATGCGCACGACGGGTTCGCCTTGAGCGAGGCCTTCGCGCCGCTGCGAGCCGATCATCCGCGGTCCGTGCGCAATCTGTGCATTCTGACGGCGGAAACGTACGACGACGCCTTCGGAGCATTGTCGGCAACCGTTCGCACCGGGCGCTCGGGCTTTGAGCGGGTCTTCGGCGTCTCGCTCTACGAGTTCCTGGAGAAAAGTCCGGACACCGGCCGGATCTTCGACGCGGCGATGGCGGAACTGGCTCGCCCGACGGCCGCCGCGCTCGCGCAGGAGTACGACTTCACGGGGGTCGACACGCTGATCGACGTCGGCGGCGGCGACGGCACGACGCTGGCCGGTGTTCTGGCCGACCACCCCCACCTTCGCGGGGTGTGTGTCGATCGGCCGGATGTGTGCGCGCGGGGCGAGGCGACGCTCGGGGCGTCCGTCGGGCAACGGATCGCCGACCGGATCTCCTTCCGCGCCGCGGACATCTTCGAGGAGGTGCCTGCGGGCGGCGATCGCTATCTGCTCAAGAACGTCCTGCACGACTGGCCGCCGGAGAGGTGCGTGCGTCTCCTGACCGCGGTGGGCCGGGCCATGCGCCGCACCGCCGAAGCACGTGAACCCGGCCTCGCCCCGCCTCGGCTGCTCGTGCTCGAACCCCTGCTGGACCAGGAGTCCGACGCCGCCCACGTGCTCTTCCAGATGGTGATGTGCGGGAAGGACACCGGCGGTCTCGGCGAGCACGATCTGCGCGCACTGCTGGAACGGGCGCACTTCACCGTCCTGTCCGCCTGGCGATCGACCGCCGGCCATCACGTCTTCGAATGCGAGCCGAAAGGCTGACCGCCTACACCTCTACGGCAACTCCGTTGTGGTTGCGTGTGGTTGCGGTCGGAGATCCGTCCACCATCCGAGTGAGCGGATCTCCCCCCGCCCGGTCTTCAGGAAGGGCGCTCGGCCATGACGACCAGGCCCGGCCCGCTCTGCTCATCCGCGGGGAGCCGGAGTTCGGCGACCGGGCGCAGTCCGGCCTGCTCGATCAGGTCCACGAGTTGTTCCGGCCGCCATTTGTGCGTGGTCCAGCGCACGGGCACTCCCCCGTATGCCTCGGTGCGCAGCGCGTCTTCGTCGCCGACGTGTGTTGCGGTGATGAAGTGGCCGCCCGGCTTCAGGGCGCGCGCGAACAGGGCCAGAACCTGAGGAAGGACGTCGCGGGGGAGATTGAACAGTGACCACCACCCGAGCACGCCGCCGAGGGACGCTTCTGCCAGGTCGAGGTCGGTGGCGGAGGCGACACTGAAGCGGCATCGCGGATGAAGACGGCGCGCGTTCTCGATCATGCGGGATGAGAGATCGACTCCGGACACGTCCAGTCCGCGTTCGGCGAGGTAGGCGGTCACCGTTCCGGGCCCGCAGCCGACGTCGAGGACGGGCCCGAGCCCGCGCACCGTGTCGGCGAAGGCGTCGATCGATGCCTTGAGCCAGGGATGGCTACGGATGTCACCGACCCCCGTCGTCACCACCATGTGGGCGTAGTTGTCGGCCACCCGGTCATAGGAATCCCGGACCACGTCGAGATCTGCCGGGCGGTCGATGTGGTGTGCGCGCATCAGCCAACAGTAGGACCGCGGTCCCTATGCCGATGGGCTTCCCCGGTGTCGATACCGAGACCGCGCCGAATGCACCGCCACGGCGCACCGGCGTCGGCCCCGCTGTGGCGGGGACGCACCGGGGCCGGCACCCGGCTGTGTGCGGGGTCTTGACCGGGAATCCGTGGGAGCTACCGCAGTTGCTCGCGGCGGCGGGTCAGGTGGGCGATCTCGGCGGTGTTGCCGGCCAGTTCGATGGCTTTGTCGTAGGCCGCGCGCGACTCGTGACCGCGGCGCAGTCGGCGCAGCAGGTCGGCGCGGGTGGCGTGGTAGGCGTGATAGCCGGCCAAACCGTGCTCGAGACGGTCGACGGCCGCGAGTGCCACCTCCGGGCCGTCCAGTTCGGCGACCGCGACGGCCCGGTTGAGGGCGATGATCGGTGAGGGGTCGAGGCGGACCAGCCGGTCGTAGAGGGCGAGGATCTGCGACCAGTCGGTGTCGCGTATGTCGCGGGCGGAGGTATGCACGGCGTTGATCGCCGCGAGAATCTGGTAGCGACCCGGAGCCACCCCGGCGGCGGCGGCGACCAGGCGCTCGCGTACCAGCCGGTGCCCCTCGGCGATCAGCGCCGCGTCCCAGGCCCCGCGGTCCTGCTCGTCGAGAGCGACCAGTTCGCCGCCGGCCGAGACCCGGGCGGGCCGGCGGGCCTCGACGAGGAGCATCAGCGCCAGCAGCCCGGCCACTTCACCGTCGTCCGGCATGAGGGCGCGGATCAGACGAGTGAGCCGGATCGCCTCGGCGGTCAGGCCGGGACGTACCGGATCGGTGTCGGGGCCGGTCGCCAGGTAACCCTCGTTGAAGACGAGGAACAGGACGGCGAGCACGCCGGAGACGCGCGCCGGGAGATCCTCGGCGGACGGCACGCGGTAGGGGATGCGGGCCGCCTTGATCTTGGTCTTCGCGCGGGTGATCCGCCGGCCCATGGCGCTCTCCTGCACCAGGAAGGCGCGGGCGATCTCGGGCACGGTCAGACCGCCGACCATGCGCAGGGTCAGCGCCACGCGGCTCTCCATGGCCAGCGCCGGGTGACAGCAGGTGAAAATCAGCCGCAGCCGGTCGTCGTCGATGGCGTCGGCGTCGGCGTCGGCGTCGAGAAGCTCGGGCAGGTCGTCGTCGTACAACATCCGAGCCTCCTTGTGCTTGTCGTCGCGCTTGTTCTCGCGCCGAATCCGGTCGATGGCCTTGCGGTTGGCGGTGGTGGTCAGCCAGGCGCCGGGGTTGGGGGGCACGCCGTCGGCCGGCCACCGCTCGACGGCGGTCGCGAACGCCTCGGCCGCCGCTTCCTCGGCGACGTCGAGGTCACCGAAGCGCCTGGTCAGGGCGGCGACCACCCGGGCCCACTCCTCGTGGTGGGCCCGGGTGACCGCCTCGCGGACGTCGATGTCGTTCACTGGAACGGCCGCACCTCGACCTTGCGATCGCAGACCTTCGACGCCTCGGCGGCGAGCTCGAGCGCAACGTCCAGGTCGGGGGCCTCCCACACCCAGACGCCTGCGAGGTACTCCTTCGACTCCACGAAAGGCCCGTCGCTGAGCACCGCCTGCTCGCCCCGGTTGTCGACGACCGTGGCCGTGTCGGTGTCCGCGAGTCCGCCCGCGAACACCCAATAGCCCTCGGCGATCAGTCGTTCGTTGAATGCGCTGATGGCGGGCTGCCTGTCCGTGCTGCCGGGATTGCTCTTGTCATCGATCACGGAAACCAGGTACTGCATCCGAAGATCATCTCCTGTGGTGTCAAGACGTGGTTCGTGGGTCGGGGACTTCAAGCCGTCGGCGCATACTGCGGGCGCCCGGCCGGCCGGTAGACCTGGATCGTCACGCCCCTGGAGTCGACCCGCGACTCGACCGGGTCGAGCGCGAGGTCCGGGCCCGCGTCGGGGAACAACCGTGCGCCCTGGCCGACGACCACCGGGACGGTGATCAGAATCATCTCGTCGATCAGATCGTTGGCCAGCAGCCACCGGGTCAGGATGCCACTGCCGTGCACCTGCAGCTCACCTCCCGGCCGGGCCTTCAGTTCTCGGACGGCGGCCGCGACGTCTCCGGACAGGACGGTCGTGTCCGACCACGCCGGATCGGTGAGCGTGGTCGACGCGACGTACTTGGGCCGTGTGTTCAACGCTTCCACGACGGACTCCCAGCGAGGGGCGTCCCGGACCGTGAAGGTCCCCCACGAGCCGGCGAACAGCTCGTAGGTCCGCCGGCCGAACAGGAACGCGTCGGCACGCCGGTAGGTCTGGTTGATGAACGTCGTGGTCGCGTCGTCGCCCCTTCCCAGGGCCCATCCGCCGCGCTCGAATCCGTTCCTGCGGTCCTCGTCCGAGGCGCCGCCGTTTCCCTGCATCACGCCATCGACGGTGATCTGCGTGACGGTCGTCAGCTTCATGATCGCGATTCCTTCGCTTCGGCGCCGCCCCGTTGCGGGCGGCCTCACCCCTGCTACGAACGCCACCGCCCCGATCGGACACCTCCTCCCGGATTTCTTCGAAAAACTTTTCCGGGCGCCTGTCGCCGGCGATCCGAATCGGCGCGCCTTCGATATCGGTGCGCCCACTATGTCGAGATCCCAGGGGTCTCCGGCGGCCACGACGGGCAGCCGGAGACCCGACCACTTCGAGACGACTCTGCCGAGCCCCGTCGAGGAACCGATCCGGAAGCGGGAAGAGCGCCGGCGCGGCTGACCGCCGCCCGCCCCCACCCACTGGCCCAGCAGCCCGGCCCCGCCGGGCCGCGCGCCCACACCCGGCGAATCATCCCCCGCCGAAAAAGTTCGCGGCACGATGTCGAGAACCCGCCCGCAGCTGCGTCCCCGCAGTGAACACGGCCACAATGGGCCGGACCGCACCGAGGAGAACACGATGGCCAAGTACCTCTTGCTCAAGCACTATCGCGGCGCCCCGGCACCGGCCAACGACGTGCCGATGGACCAGTGGACGCCGGAGGAACTCTCCGCCCACGTGCAGTACATGCAGGACTTCGCCGCCCGGCTCGAAGGCACCGGCGAGTACGTCGACAGCCAGGCGCTCTCCCCGGAGGGCACGTTCGTCCGCTACGACGGCGAGGGGCGACCGCCGGTCACCGACGGTCCGTTCGCGGAGACCAAGGACCTGATCGCCGGTTGGATGGTGATCGACGTCGAGAGCCACCAGCGGGCGCTGGAGCTGGCTGCCGAGTTGTCCGCGGCTCCGGGCGCGGGCGGGAAGCCGATCGGCGAGTGGCTGGAAGTGCGCCCGTTCTTCTCCGAACCCACGACCATCACGGAGTGACGCATGGTGGACGAGGTCCTCCTGCGGACCCTCACCCCCACTGTGATCGGCGTCCTCGTCCGCCGCGGAGCGGATTTCGCGGCGGCCGAGGACGCCGTACAGGAAGCCCTGGTCGAGGCCGTGCGCGTGTGGCCGGAGAATCCTCCGCGTGAGGCCAAGGGCTGGCTGGTCACCGTGGCCTGGCGCAAGTTCCTCGACGCCGCCCGCGCCGATGCCTCCCGACGGCACCGCGAGGTACGCGTCGAGGTCGAGCCCGCGCCCGGCCCGGTCGAGGCGGTGGACGACACGCTTCAGCTGTACTTCCTGTGCGCGCACCCGTCCCTGACCCCGGCCTCGGCGGTGGCGCTCACGCTGCGCGCGGTCGGCGGCCTGACCACGCGGCAGATCGCGCAGGCCTACCTCGTGCCCGAGGCGACCATGGCCCAGCGGATCAGCAGGGCCAAGCGGACCGTCTCGGACGTCCGGTTCAACCAACCCGGCGACGTCGCCACCGTGCTGCGCGTGCTCTACCTGGTGTTCAACGAGGGGTACTCCGGCGACGTCGACCTCGCCGGCGAGGCGATCCGGCTGACCCGCAGGCTGGCCGCCGAGACCCACCACGAGGAGGTCGCGGGCCTGCTCGCGCTCATGCTGCTCCACCACGCACGGCGCCCGGCACGGACCGGTCCGGACGGCCGGCTCGTGCCGCTCGCCGAGCAGGACCGCAGCCTGTGGAACACCCGCCTGATCGCCGAGGGCGTCGACGTGCTCCAGGCGGCCCTCGCCCGCGACCGCCTGGGCGAGTTCCAGGCCCAGGCCGCCATCGCCGCACTCCACGCCGACGCCCGAACGGCCGAGGAGACCGACTGGGTGCAGATCGTCGAGTGGTACGACGAACTGGTACGCCTCACCGACAGCCCGGTGGCCCGCCTCAACCGGGCCGTCGCGGTCGGCGAGGCCGACGGCCCGCGGGCCGGCCTGGCCGCCCTGTCCGGGCTCGACCCCGCCCTGCCCCGCCACACCGCCGTCGAGGCGTACCTGCGCGAGCGCGACGGCGACTCGGTGACCGCGGCCCGCCTGTACGCCGAAGCCGCCCGATCGGCGCCCAGCCTCCCCGAACGCAACCACCTCACCCGACAGGCGGCGCGACTCAACACCCAATCGGGCGGGTGAGCCGCAGACCGCAGACCGGCCGCCGGCCCCGGGATTGCGCTCCCGGCCTCCCCGATCCCGGCCGGCGTTCCGCCAACCCGCACCTTCGGTGCACGCCGGGAGACCTGTCGTTTCCCGGCGCGCACAGACGATGCACCGCCCGCCGCGTCAGCCCTGCGCGGGCCGCACCGCCGAGGCATACGAGCCCACCACGACGGCATCGTCGCGGCTAGGCCTTCGAGCGGGCCGACATGGTCGCCCTCGAAGGTCTGCTGACCGAGGACGCCCGTTGGGAGATGCCGCCGATTCCGACCTGGTTCGACGGTCGCCGGGACGTGCTGCGGCTGCTCGCGGCGAAACTGCGGCCGGGGGAGGGGCAGCGGATCATGGTGGAGACGTCCGCGAACGGCCGGCCCGCGTTCGCGATGTACACCCGGGGACGAGACGGTGCCTTCCACGCGCACACGATCCAGGTGCCGACCCTGACCAGGGCGGGCGTCTCCGCGGTGTTGACGTTCCACCGAGCCGATCTGTTCCCCTTCTTCGGCCTGCCGATCGACCGGTAGCCACAGGGCTGAACGCCCGCCCGGCGACCTTCGGGCCGCAACCGCGCCACCGGCCGCGGGCCCGTCGGCGGGCCCGCGGCCGGGTATCCGCTCACAATCGCAGCCAGGCCGCCGTATCCGAGGGAAGGCCGCCGTCGACGGTCAACGGTCCGCTCGACAAAAGGAGTTCGCGATGCGCCGGCAGCTCCGCGGAGTCCCCGCCCAGATTGACCACACACGCGAACCGGTCGCCGCGCCCGAACGCGAGCACATTCGCCGGCACCCCCGGCAGCCACGTCAGGTCGTCGCCGTCGCCGAGTGCCGACTCCGCGCGGCGCAGCCGGATCGCGGCCCGATACAGCGACAACATCGACTCCGGGTCGCCGCTCTGCGCCGCCGCGGTCCGGTCGGCCCAGTCGGCCGGCTGCGGCAACCACGGCGGCGCCGAGGCACGCGCCGGGCTGAAGCCGTACGGCGGCGCGTCCCCCGACCAGGGCAGCGGTACCCGGCAACCGTCCCGCCCGGGCGAGGTGCCGCCCGAGCGCAGCGCCATCGGATCCTGCAACGCGGCCGGCGGGATGTCCTCCACCTCCGGCAGCCCCAACTCCTCGCCCTGGTAGACGTACACCGCGCCCGGCAGCGCCAACGTGAGCAACGCCGCGGCCCGCGCCCTGCGCATCCCCAGCACCGGGTCGGTCGGTACGCCGCGCGCCTTGGCGGCGAAGCCGAACGAGGTGTCCGCGCGGCCGTATCGGGTCACCGTGCGGGTCACGTCGTGATTGGCGAGCACCCACGTCGCCGGCGCGGACACTGGCGCGTGTGCCGCCAGCGTGCCCTCGATCGACGCGCGCAGCCGCACGGGCTCCCACGGGCAGGACAGGAAGTCGAAGTTGAACGCGGTGTGCAACTCGTCCGGCCGCAGGTAGCGGGCGAAGCGCTCGGTGTCCGGCAGCCAGATCTCGCCGATCAGCGCACGCGGATCCGGGTACGAGTCGGCGATCGTGCGCCACGAGCGGTAGACGGCGTGCAGCCCGTCCCGGTCGACGTACGGGTGCGGGGCGGGCGAATCCGGGTCCAGGTCGGGCAGCGCCGGGTCCTTCTCCAGCAGCGCCGCCGAGTCGATCCGCACTCCCGACGCGCCGCGGTCGAACCAGAACCGCAGGACGTCCTCGTGTTCCTCGCGCACGCGCGGGTGGCCCCAGTTGAGGTCCGGCTGCCGGGAGTCGAACAGGTTGAGATACCAGTCGCCCGGGGTGCCGTCCGGGTCGGTGGAGCGGGTCCAGGCCGGGCCGTGGAACTCGGAGACCCAGTTGTTGGGCGGCAGTTCGCCGTGCTCGCCGCGCCCGGGCCGAAACCAGAACAGTTCGCGTTCGGGCGCCGCCGGGTCGGCGATCGCGGCGCGGAACCACGGGTGCTCGCTGGAGACGTGGTTGGGCACGATGTCCACGATCGTGCGGATGCCCAGCTCCAGCGCATCGGCGATCAGCTTCTCCGCGCCGGCCAGGGTGCCGAACTCCGGTGCCACGCCCCGGTAGTCGGCCACGTCGTAGCCGCCGTCCGCCATCGGCGAGGGATACCAGGGGTTGAACCACAGCGCGTCCACGCCCAACTCGGCCAGGTACGGTAGCCGCTCGCGCACGCCGGCCAGGTCCCCGGTTCCGTCGCCGTCGCCGTCGGCGAAGCTGCGCGGGTACACCTGGTAGATCACCGCGCCACGCCACCACGGTGCCGCCTGCGCTCCCTGTCGGCCGTGTTCTGCCACGTCGTCGTTCCTTTCGGGTAGGACGACGGGGACGTACCGCGCCGGGCGCGGCCGTCGCCGTCTCGAAAAGGGGATGCGTCTCGGAGCGAGACGAGAGATCGGGGGAGACGGGGGATCGGGGGAGACGAGGGGCGGGGGAGACGGGGGATCGGGTACCCGCTCCCCTGCACGCAGGAGAGCTACTCATGCTCCTCCTCTTCCTCCTCCTACTCCTTGACGCCACCCGCGCTGATCCCCGCGATGATGTGCCGCTGGAAGACCAGGAAGACGGCCACCATCGGGATGCTCGCGATGACCATCGCGCCGATCAGATAGGTCAGCGGCAGGCTCGCGGACAGTTGCACCAGCGCGACGCTGATCGGCTGCTTGTCGGTGTCCGGGAAGACCAGCAGCGGCCACAGGAAGTCCTGCCAGACCGCGACCACCGCGAAGATCGACACCACCCCGAGCACGGGCCGCGACATCGGCAGCACGATGGACCACAGCGTGCGCAACGGGCCCGCGCCGTCGATCGACGCGGCCTCCAGGACGTCGTCGGGCAACTGGTCGAAGAAGCGCTTGAGCAGGTACAGGTTGAAGGCGTTGGCCACCGACGGCAGCCAGATCGCCCATGGCGTGTTCAACAGGTTGGTGCCGACGAACGGTACGTCGACCGCGGTCAGATACCTGGGCACGAGCAGCGCGGATGCGGGCACCATCAGGGTGGCCAGGATCGCGCCGAGCACGATCTGCCCGAACACCGGTTTGAGTTTGGACAGCGCGTAGGCCGCCGCGGTGCACAGCACGATCTGGAACAGCCAGGCGCCGCCCGCCTGGAGCGCGGTGTTCCTCAGGTAGCGGGCCAGGTCCATCCGGCGCCACGCCTCGGCGTAGTTGTCCGCGTGCCACTCCTTCGGCACGTACGTCGGCGGGCTCTGCAACATCTCGTCCGGGGACTTGAACGCGCCGGTGACCATCCAGTAGATGGGAAACAGGAACGCCGCGGTGAAGCCGGCGAGGGTGAGCGTGAAGACCACCCAGTACGTGATCCTGCCGCGGGTGCTGCGCAGTCGCATCGGTGAGACGAGCGTGCGCACCTGCGTGCCCGCGCGGCGCCGGGCGCGCTCCGCGGCGCGGTCCGCCCGCGCGCCGGCCCGTCGGCCGCGGGATCCGATCGTGATCGCCATCGCCGGCCCCCTAGTCCTTCGTCCGGGTCAACCGCAGGTACAGCGCGGAGAACGCGGCGAGCAGCATCAGCAGCAGCACGCTGAGCGCGCACGCGCTCCCGTAGTTGTTGTAGACGAATGCGTACTTGTAGATCAGGTACAACACGGTGATCGTGGAGTCGCCCGGCCCGCCGCCGGTGATGATGAACGGTTCGACGAACACCTGCATCGTGGCGATGATCTGAAGGAGCATCAGCATCAGGATGATGAACCGGGTCTGCGGCACGGTCACGTGCCGGATCCGCTGCCACAGGTTCGCCCCGTCCAACTCGGCCGCCTCGTACAGCTCGCCCGGGATGCCCTGGAGCGCGGCCAGGTAGATCAGCACGGTGCCGCCCATGTTGGCCCAGGTGGCGACCAGGACCAGCGAGATCATCGCGGTGTCCGCGCCGTTGGTCCAGGTCGAGGTGGGCAGGTGCGCGGCCCGGAGCACCTCGTTGAACAGGCCCGGGCCCGGGTCGAAGAACCACTTCCACATCAGCGCGGTGACCACGGGCGGGATCATCACCGGCAGGTAGACCGCGAGCCGGAAGAACGCCCGGGCGTGCCGCATCTCGTTGATCAGCAGGGCCAGCACGAACGGCACCACGAATCCGATCACCAGCGCAAGTCCGGTGAAGTAGAGGGTGTTTCGCCACGCGGCGGCGAATTCGGGGTCGTCGAAGACGGTGGTGAAGTTGTCGAACCCCACCCACTCGGTGTCCGCGCCGGTTTGGCCGCCGGTGCGCTGGAAGGACAGCTGGATGGCTCGGATGGCCGGGTACCAGGAGAAGAGGGCGAAGCAGAGCAGGCCGCCCGCGAGGAAGCCGTAGGCGGTGAGATTGGCGTGGATCCGGCGACGCAGGCGACTCGGGCCGTGCGGGTGCTGCGCGGAGCCGTTTCGGGCGCCGCCTCGGGAGCTGCCGGGGCGCCATCGGGTGCGGCCCGGGGGATCGGGCTTGGAGACCGCGACCGTGGTCGTCATTGCGTGCGCTCCCTCGCTGTCGCTGTCGCCGGGCGGGTGGGCGGCCGGCGGGACGGGGCTCGTCGGGTGGGCCGGGCGGGTCCGCGGGTCCGGGCGGGCCGGGTGGGGTCCCGGCCGGCCCGTCGGGTGCGCGGTGTGCCTACTTGGCGAGTTGCTGGGTGATCTTGGTGTTCGCGTCGCCGAGCAGCTTGTCCAGGTCGGCGTCCTTCTTGGTCAGCACGCTGGAGACCACGCCGTCCAGGATCGAGTAGATCTGCTGGCCGTTCGGGGGTTCGGCGATGGCCGGGACGGCGGCGGCGGCGAAGCTTGCGTAGTTCTCCACCGGCAGGTTCGCGTTGGCGGCCTTGAGGTCGATGTTGGACTTGGCGGCGGCGCCGGTCCAGATGGCCGGCTCCGGCAGGCCGACCGGTTCCTTGTCGGTCTTGCCGCGGGCCCAGTCGTTGAGGCCCCTGCCCGGGGTCAGGGCGAGGAAGTCGAGCCACTTCAGGCCCGCCTCGATCTGCTCGGGCGTGCACTTCTTGTTGAACATGTAGCCGTCGCCGCCGGCGAGCGTGCCCTTGCCCTCCGGGATCGGTGCGATGCCCAGGTCGGCGAGCTTGCCGCCGAACTCGTTGACGATGGTGGGGATGTTGTCGGGCGCGGCCAGGAACATGCCGAGCCGACCGCTGCCCATCATCTGTTGCACGTCCGCGATGGTCAGCAATTGCTTGCTGCCCATGCTGTTGTCCGTCCAGCGCATGTCGTGCAGGGTCTGTAGGACGGCCCTGCCCTCGGGCGTGTTCACCGTGCCGGACTTGCCGTCGGGGGACACCGCGGCGCCGCCGCGGGAGTACAGCTCGGCGACGAAGTGCCAGCCGCCCTGGTTGCTCGCGCTGTAGTCGGCGTAGCCGACGGTGCCGCCCCCGCTGTCGGCGATCTTCTTGGCCGCGGCGCGAACCTCGTCCCACGTGGCCGGCGGCTTGTTCGGGTCCAGGCCCGCCTTGGTGAACAGCGCGCGGTTGTAGACCAGGCCCATCGAGTAGTTCGTGCGCGGTACGCCGAACGTCCTGCCGGCGGTGTCCTGGAAGTACTTCACCAGGTCGGGGCGAAGCTCCTTGCCCGGCACGGTCTTTTCCATGTAGGCGCTGATGTCGGCCGCGCCGCCGCGGGCGAGCACGGTCTGCACGTTGGTGTAGTTGACGTAGAACAGGTCTTCCATCCGGCCGCCGGACAGCTTGGCCTCGAACGTGGTCGGGTCCGAACACGGGAACGCGTCCTTGGACTCGATGCTGATGTTCGGGTTGGCCTTCTCGAAGGTCGCCACGTCCTGTTCCCACTGCTTGCGGTCGACCTCGGCGGTGCGCGGCGGCTTGCAGTTGACGGTGATCGAGACCTTCTTGCCGCCGCCGGTCCCGGGAGCGTTCGCGGCGCCGGAGGGGTCGGTCTTGGCATTGTCGGCGCTGTCCGCCTTGTCGCCGGAGTCGTCCGAGCAGGCGACGCCGGCGAACAGCAGCCCGGCGGTGACGACGAGTGCGGCGGAGGATCTGCGGTACCTGGTCGCGGTGTTGCGCATCTGACGCATCTGAGGGAGCCCTTCTGACCGTGCGGACCCGCGTCGGCCGTCGGCCGGGTCGTCGGCCGCCCGCGGGGGAGCGCGGGCAGCACGACATGGCCCGGGGTCGGTCGTGCCGATCTCGGTCGGAAACTCGGTGGAACCCGACGAATGGAACGAGCAGGCGCAGGCTTCCGGGACGGCGCGTTCCGGGTGCTGCGTGGCGCTGCACACTCAACCACGAGGGGCCACGGCTCTACAAGATGTCGACGAGATTTCGCAAATTAGCGACAGTGGTCGGTGGTTCTCTCGATGCCGACTTGCAGAATGCCGCCCGTCAGGGGGCGGTGGGGCCGGCCGGGCGGGTTCCGGGCGTTGCCCGGTCGGCTGTGGGCACCGGTCCCGACGACTTGCGCAGCACCAACTCCGGCTCGAACAGCAGCTCGTCGTGGGTGACCGGGGTGCCGGCGATCTCCGCCATCAACAACTCGACCGCGGCCCGGCCCATCAGCTCGATCGGCTGGCGCACGGTGCTCAGCGGCGGGTCGGTGGCCGACATCAGCGCGGAGTCGTCGTAGCCCACGATCGACACATCGCCCGGGACGTGAAGTCCCAGGCGGCGTACGGCCCTTACCGCGCCGAGCGCGAGCGGATCGCTGGCGCACACCAGCGCGGTGATGCCGCGATTGATCAACCGCGTGGCGGCGGCCTGGCCGCCTTCGAGGGAGAACAGGGCGTGTTCGACCCGGTCCTCAGGAAGGTGCACGGCACGTCGGGCGGCGGCGAGTTTGCGGTTGGAGGGCACGTGGTCCGGCGGGCCGAGGATCATCCCGATCCGATCGTGGCCCAGCGCCGTCAGATGCGCGACGGCCTGCTCGGCGGCGGCCGCGTCGTCGCAGCTCACCCGGGGGAAGTCGAGGTTGTCCACGGCCGCGTTCAGCAACACGGTGGGCAGGTTGCGCTCGGCCAGGCGGGCGTAGTGGCCGTGCGGCGAATCGGCCTGCGCGTACAACCCGCCGAAGAAGATCACCCCGGATACCGCCTGGTCGAGCAACATCTCGACGTAGTCGGCCTCGGTCACGCCGCCGGCGGTCCGGGTGCACAACACGGGGGTGAACCCGCGTTGCGCGAGCGCCCCGACCACGATCTCGGCGAACGCCGGAAAGATCGGATTCTGCAACTCCGGCAGCACCAGCCCGACCAACCGCGCCCGCTCGCCCCGCAATTGGGTGGGCCGCTCGTAGCCCATCACATCCAACGCGGTCAACACCGCGGCCCGCGTCCCCTCCGACACCCCCGGTTTCCCGTTGAGCACGCGACTGACCGTCGCCTCGCTCACTCCGACCTTCTTCGCAACCTCAGCAAGTCGACGCACCATGAGCGCAAGAGTAGTACGGAAGAAGTCATCTTTTTGCGCAAAGGCGCAAGCGCTGTGCATGGGGCCTGCGGCCGGCGACCTGCGGCCCGGCGACCTGCGGCCCGGCGACCTGCGCCTTGTGGCCGGCGATGCACGGTCGGCGGGCGTGCCCGGCCGCCGAGGGACGGGGTGGGATGTCGGCAGGTTCAGGGTCAGCGCTTGAGTTTGCGCCAACCGCCGGCCCGATTGTTGGCGATGATCTGCTTGAACATCGCGGTGAGGGCCGGTGCGTTGATGGTTTCGCCCTGGCGTACGGCCACGGTGCGGGCGGTCTTGTTGTCGTGGCCGCCGGTGATGATTCCCTCGGGGTCCGGGACGATGGCGCCGTCGTAGAGGAAGACGTTGACGTGGTCCTTCGCCGCGAGCAGGGCGCAGATGTTGCCCTGGAGGACGAAGTACGGCCGGTTGGTGCGCTTGATGGTCTCGACCACCTCCGGGTCCGCGCCGTGGACCAGGTCACGCACCTCACGGCAGATGGCCTGCTGCCAGTCGGGCAGGCCCTCGATGTAGTCGTCGACGCGTGAATCGGTGGCGTACGTCATGGCTCTGCACCCTAGTGCCGCGCGCGGCTTCCGGCATCCGGCGCTTCGGGCCCGCCCGTCGTGCCGGGGGCGGCCGTGGGGGCGGGCGTAGGCGGCGGGGTGTTGCGGCGGTCAGGGTGTGGTCGGCGGGTCGGTGAGGTTCAGGGCCGCTTCGAGGAGGGCTTCGACGATGTGGGATTCGGGGACGGTCTTGACCACCTCGCCGCGGACGAAGATCTGGCCCTTGCCGTTGCCGGAGGAGACGCCGATGTCCGCTTCGCG
This sequence comes from Embleya sp. NPDC008237, assembly GCF_042956465.1. Lineage (NCBI taxonomy): Bacteria > Bacillati > Actinomycetota > Actinomycetes > Kitasatosporales > Streptomycetaceae > Embleya > Embleya sp. NPDC008237. The sequence goes on along the minus strand of NZ_JBIBGL010000009.1, from coordinate 370,270 downwards.
GGACTCGCCCGGGCCGTTCACGACACAACCCATGACCGCGACGCGCAGCGGGACGGGGAAACCGTCGAAGGCGGCCTCGACGCGGCGGGCCAGGCGGTGGATGTCCACCTGGAGTCGGCCGCAGCCGGGACAGGAGACGATCTCCAGCCGACGCGGGCGCAATCCGAGGGATTGCAGGATGTGGCAACCGGCCTTGACCTGTTCGACCGGGGGCGCGGACAACGACACCCGGATCGTGTCGCCGATGCCCTCCGCGAGCAGGATGCCGAAGGCCACCGCAGACTTGATCGAACCCTGGAGAGCGGGCCCGGCCTCGGTCACACCCAGATGCAGGGGATAGTCGCAGCGCGCGGCGAGCAGCCGATAGGCCTCGATCACCGTGCGCGGATCGTGGTGCTTGACCGCGATCTTGAGGTCCCGGAAGCCGTGTTCCTCGAACAACGAGCACTCCCACAGCGCCGATTCGACCAGCGCCTCGGCATTCGCCCGGCCGCCGTGTCGGGCCGACACTCTCGGGTCCAGCGAGCCGGCGTTGACCCCGATCCGGATCGGCACGCCCGCCGCGCCGGCCGCCGCCGCGATCTCCCGGACCTTGTCGTCGAACCGGCGAATGTTGCCCGGGTTCACCCGTACCGCCGCGCAGCCCGCGTCGATGGCCTGGAAGACGTAGCGCGGCTGGAAGTGGATGTCCGCGACCACCGGGATCGGCGACCGAGCGGTGATCGCGGCCAACGCGTCGGCGTCGTCCCGGGACGGCACCGCGACCCGGACGATGTCGCATCCGGCGGCGGTGACCTCGGCGATCTGTTGCAGGGTCGCGTCCACGTCGGCGGTGGAGGTGGTGGTCATGGTCTGCACGCTGATCGGTGCCCCGTCGCCGACGGGGACGGCGCCGACATCGATCCGACGTGAGGGGCGTCGGACCGGCACGTGGGTGGGAACCCCGGGCAGGCCGAGGTCGGTGGCGGTCATGCGGGTGCCTCCTGTCCGGATGGGTACGTCCCCGCGCTCGCGCGGCTTCGACGTGGCGGTACGGACCGGCTCGGCATCCGCCGTACCGGCGACGCGGGCCCCACCGGTGACAAAGGTCTCTCCGGCGACGGGAGTTCGGTATCGGCGGACGACACACGCCGGTGTCCGCCCGGCCCGACGTCGGCGAGCACCGCGGTCCGCCGAGGTAATCGCGAGTCCGCCGCGGTGCGGAGCGGGCGGGGGCTCGGGCATTCGTACATGTCCCTCCAGGGTTCGATCGACGTGGACACACGGTCGCCGGGCCGAACGGCGCGGGGGCGCCCGGGTGGTGCATTCGCGCTGGGGCGCCCGTGGTGGGGCGCCCGGGTCGGCCGGCCGGCGTACGTATGGCAGTTTTACCGACGATCGGATGACCGAGAAGGCGTGAAACCCGGCCCGGTGACGCACCGATGATCACGACGGCGCGCGGGGGTGCGGGACTCGGGGCCGGGCGTGATTCGCATGCGCCGGGCGGGTGATCCGAGCGCCGGCCGCGTCCGGGCGGTGGGCCGGGCGGCATCGCAGCACTCGGATCAGCCGGATCAGCCGGCTCGCCCGGGTTGTCCGGATCGGCCGGCTCGGTGGGGTCAGCCGGCTCGTTCGGGACGCCGGTGCGTGCCGGGCGGGTTCACTCGCTGCGCAGCATCCGGCGCAGGCGTTCGAAGGCGGTGGGGGTCGGGCGGCTCGGCAGGAAGTCGCGGATCCGGCGGGCGCATTCGGCGGGGCTGTCGGTGTGCGTGTCGCATTCGAGGTCGTACACCCCGTGCGCGTGCACCCGGTCGAACTGAAGGGCCGCCATGCCCGGTGTGCGATCCCCGCGCGCCTGTTCGCGACGGAGCAACTCGGCGCGTGGGCACCGTAATCCGACCAGGACCACGTCCCGGGCGGGCAACACGTCCAGGCAATCGAGCAGGCGCCAACGTTTGCTGAGGATGTGGTCCATCACGACCGGGTTGCCGGCGGCGGCCATGCCGGCGACCGCGCGATGGAAGCCCTTGACCGTACGGTCGATCTCGGCGTCCACGAGGTCCGGCGGGATGTGTCGTTTCGACCGCATGGCGTGAAAGGCGTCCACCGCGAGGTGGTAGTGCGACGGTTCGAGGATGCGCAGCAGTTCGGCGGCGATGCTGGACTTGCCGGAACTGGAGGTGCCGTTCAGGAAGATGATGCGCCCCGTCGCGGGGCGCGGCGATGACTCTTGCGGCGGCGTCATCTCCGAAGTCTATCTCCAAATTACGGATCTTTTATGTCCGTGATCCGCCCCTGACGGCCCACGGCCCACGGCCCACGGCTCACGGCCCACGGCTCACGGCTTGCGGCTCACGGTCCTCGGTCCATCGGCTTGCCGAAACGGCAAGGATCGTCGCCACCTCGTGACGTGTCGGTCGAGACTGGCCACACCGAAGCCGGGGAGGAGACGCCGCGCCGGATTGTGCTCGGCGCCGAGGGGCACACCACCGAGGTTGTCGACCACGTCTCGCCGGTCCGCCGGACCGAGTGTTTCCGCCCCGGCAAACCGCACCCGCACCACGAAGGAGTACGCCGTGTCCCCCGCCTCCCGCCGCCGTGACACCCCTCCGCCCCGCACCGCCGACAGCGAGGTCGAGGTCCTGCGCGGATTCCTCGACTACCTGCGGGCCTCGATCGCCGCGAAGGTCGACGGAGCCGCAGAGCCCCGGGTCCGGACATCGGACGTGCCCTCGGGCACCACCCTGCTCGGCCTGCTCAACCACCTGGTCGCCGTCGAGAATGCGACGTTCCTCGGCGAAAAGGTCGGCAACTGGCAGGCGACGTTCCGCCCCGACCCCCAGGACACCGTCGCCGACGTCGTCGCCCGCTACCGGGCGACCGTCGACCGCGCGAACAAGGTTCTCGACGAATGCACCGATCTCGGCGCACCGCTTCCCCGGCCCGGGCGCGCGGGCCCGTCGCCGAGCGTTCGCTGGGCGCTCACCCACATGATCGAGGAAACCGGTCGGCACGCGGGCCATGCCGACATCCTCCGTGAACTCATCGACGGCACCACCGGACGCTGAAGTTCCCGGGTTCCCGGGGGAGTCGTGGTGAGGGGTGGCCGGCAGGCTGGGCGGCATGGGTGATGACGAAGAGGGCGCTCTTGCGGATCGGGAGCTTGCCGATTACCTGGAGACGGAGCGGCGTGCCGGTGGGCCCGCTGCGCGGGAACTCGGGGCCGTCGAGATGCGGCGGCGGCAGCGCCGGCGCCTTGCGGGCCGGCCGGCCGGGCCTGAGGTTGCCGAGGTTCGGGATCTCCTCGTGGACGGCCCGGCGGTGACGGTGCCGCCGATTCCGGCCCGGTTGTACCGACCCACCCTCGATCCGCTCCCGCTCGTGGTCTACCTGCACGGTGGCATGTGGACCATCGGCGGCCTGGACTCGCACGATCGGTTGTGCCGCCGACTCGCCCTGGCCGCGCGGGCCGCGGTACTGGCCGTCGACTACCGCCTGGCCCCCGAACACCCCTGGCCGGCCGGGCCCGACGATGCCGCCGCGGCCTTTCGCTGGGCCGCCGAGCACTCCCGCGAACTGTCGGGTGCGGCGGGGCCGCCGGCGGTCGCGGGGGACAGTTCGGGTGGGCACCTGGCGGCGCTGACCTGTCTGCGGATGCGCGCCGAGGACGCCCCGTTGCCGGCGGCGCAGATCCTCGCGTTCCCCAACACCGACCTGACGTTGTCCCGGCCGAGTACGCGGGACAAGGCCACCGGCTGGGGTCTGACCACCGACGCCGTCGCGTGGGGCGTGACCAACTTCGTTGCGGACGCGGCCCGTCGCGCCGATCCGGGGGTCAGCCCGCTGTTCGCCGCCGACTTTTCGGGCCTGCCGCCGGCCGTGGTGGTCACCGCCGAACACGACCCGCTTCGCGACGAGGGCGACGAGTACGCCGCCCGTCTCGCCGCCGCCGGAGTCCGCGTTCGGCACCGCCGCGAGCCCGGAATGATCCACGGCTTCCTGACCATGGACCGACTCGCCCCGTCCGCAGCCACAGCCGGCGACCGCTTCTTCGCCGACGCCGCCGCCATCCTCCACGGCTGAACCCGGCGGGAACGCCGCCTACCCGACGGCGTGCCCGCTCTCGCGTGCTGCGTGTGAACGTCGCCGGCCGTCAGACCGGGACCGGGCCCTCGTCGGTCAGCGCAGGCACCGCGCGTGGACGCAGGACCATGAGCGAGCCTTCCAAGGCCGCCACCATGGCGAAGGGGAACCGGTCGACCTCGAGACAGAGCGCAACGTCGTCGGGATGGACTCCTTGACGCACCCCCTCCGCCAGTTCGGCGGCGGCGCGCGATGCGGCAGCGCGGCGGAGGAACTCGGCGGCATCCGTCCCGTCGTCGCCGGCCCTGCGAGCGATGTACTGGGCACACGCCAGATCTTCGTCGGCCCGCCCATCCTCGCCGGTGACCACGAACGTGACACTGTCACCCTCGCGGGTCCGCAAGAGCCGAGCCGTCGCCTCCGCCACCACGAAGCCGGCGCACAGCACCAGCGGCGCGTCCTTGACCGCAAGGGCGCCGACCGTCCCGGCCGTGGTCTTCTGCACAACGGTCCGTCCGCCGAAGTCGATGGACCGTAGCAGGCCCGGGGAGTTGACGGTGTCGAATCCGGGCGCGGGCGGACCGTCCTTGATCGCCATCCAATCCGGGTGGCGAGCTTTCAGCGCGAGAGCTTCGTCCAAGGACTCGGCGAGCACGATCTTTTCCGCCCCTCGGGCAAAGGCCCAGGCAGCCACGGTAAAAGCCCGCATGACGTCGACCACCACCGCCACGGACGGGGTTTCGACCAGATCGGCGATGCCGAGGAAACGAGCGTGCATTCCGGCCGTCATCGGGCGTGCCCGACCCGAAGCACCCGAGTCATAGGCGTCATATCGACCCTCCCGCAATGCTCAGTCGAGGCAGAACTCGTTGCCCTCGATGTCCTGCATCAGGAGGCACGACTCGTTGTACTCATCGGCACGCAGCAGTCGCACGCGTACCGCGCCGAGCGGGACCAGTCGTGCGCATTCGGCCTCGAGTGCGGCCACGCGCTCTTCGCCCACGAGCCCGGTGCCGACCCGCACGTCGAGATGCACCCGATTCTTGACGATCTTGCCTTCGGGAACACGCTGAAAGTACATTCGCGGGCCCACACCCGTGGGATCCATGCATACGAACCCCGCACCCCGACGCTCGGCCGGCAACGAGCGATCGTAATCGTCCCAGGTGGCAAACCCCTCCGGCGGCGGCGGTACGACGTACCCCAGCACATCGCACCAGAAGCGAGCGACCCGCTCGGGTTCCGCGCAATCGAAGGTGACCTGGAACTTCTTGATCGATGCCATCGCTCCACCCTAAAGGCGGCGTCTTTCGTCGTCTACGGCCCCTGTCTCGGCCGGGTTTCGGGGCTCCGGTTCGGCTTCGGCTCCGCCTTGGGCCGCGGGTTCGGCTCGCCTTTCGGCTCCGGCTTCGTCCGTGATTCGCCGGACCGAACCTGCGGTGAGGCGCTCGAAAAACCGGTGGAACAGCGCCGCCGTCCGCCATTACGGTGCCGTCGAACCCAGTCGTCTGGTGAAGGACGTGCCGTTGTACACCCTGTGAGACCTCCCGAGCGCTGAATCGTCGCGCGTCGCACCTGTGCGCCGCGCTCCTTTTTGCTGCGGATTTCTCACTGAAACCGGTGTACTTCTGTGCTCAAAATCTGGGTGGTTGCGCCCGCCTGCCTACCGCTCGTTCTCCGCCGTTGCCACACGTGCGCATCCGAGCGCTTCCGGGCAAGCAACAAATTTCGCGTCAACGCAAACCACAAGCTCATCGACGCCTGGCTCCTCGCGCTCTGTACCGGTTGCGGGGAAACCGCAAAGCTCACGGTCCTGGAGCGGATGAATGTGCGTTCCGTACGACCCGAGCTGCTGAACCGGCTGCATGCCAACGACCCCGGCCTGACAGCCGAGTTGCTCCAGGATCCGGTCGTGCGGCGCCGTAATCGCATCGCCCTCGACTGGGACGACGCCTGGCGCCTCGACACCGGCGAATCGCAATCCCCGGACGGCGAGGTGATCGACGTCTCGGTTCGCTTTGCGGCGCGGATCCCGCTCCGGCCGGCGCGACTGATCGCCGAAGGGTGCGGTCTTTCGCGGGCCGAGGTCGAGAGACTGATCACGGAGGGGAACGTCGTGTCGGCAGTCCGGCTGAGCGGCAAGCTCTCCGGTGACTTCACCTTCACGCTCAAGCGCTGACCCTTTTCGGGACCGGGGCCTGTCCGGCGGGATCCGCCGGACAGGCCCCGACCCTGTTCGCCTTGAGCACATGGGCACACGGGCACACGGGCACACGGGCACGCGGGTGGTTCGGGTCGGGTGCCGGTCGTTCGTTCAGGCGCCGGGTCGAGACGTCTCGCGGTCGTTCGGGGTCATCGGGTGGTCGTGTCGGCCGGTTCCGGTTCCGGTTCCGGCTTCGGTTCGTTCGCCGTTGTGTGGGTGGGGGATTGGGGTCCTCGGGCGAGGACGTAGAGGAAGAGGGCGGCCATGACCGCGACTCCCGCCCACATGGCCTGCTGCCAGCCGTCGACGAACGATTCCCGGGCCGCCTGGATCACCGTCTGCGCGTGTGGCCCCGTCCGGTTCGCGACGTCGAGAGCGTTGGCGACGCCTTCGCGTGCGGTGTCGGCGGGGCCTTGGGGAACACCGGCGAGGCGGGAGTCGATGGCGTCGCGGTAGCCGGAGGACAGGAGTGCTCCGAGCAGGGCGACGCCGAGGGCGGTACCGAACTCACGGGTGACGTCGTTGAGTGCGGACGCGACGCCCTGGCTCTCCTGCGGGAGGGCGCTGGTGATGGCCTCGGTGGAGGGCGTCATCGACACGCCCATGCCGATGCCCATCAGGAGCATGCCGGGAAGGACGGACAGGTAGCCGCCGTCGACGGAGACGAGGGCGGCCATGAGCGCCGAACCGGCACCGGCCAGGAAGATGCCCGTGGCCATGGTCGCCCGTGGGCCGACCCGCGCGGCCAACCGCGGGGCGAGGCCGGAGGCCGCCATCATCAGTACGGCCATGGGCATCAGCGCCAGTGTGGAGACCAACCCGGACAGGCCCAGGACGGCCTGGAGGAACGGGAAGAGGACCACGAAGATGCCCGCCTGGACCCCGAAGACCACCAGGAGCGTGATCGAGCCACCGGCCAGGGTCCGCCTGCCGAACAGGCGTACGTCGAGGAGCGCCGTTTCACCGCGGCGCAGTTCCCAGACCACGAAGCCGATCGCGGCGACGACCCCGACGACGAGGCCGAGCAGGGTCACGGGAGTGGTCCAGCCTCGTTCGGGCCCTTCCTGGAGGACGAAGATGAGCCCGACGACCGCGACGACGGAGGTCAGCGCGCCGACGTTGTCGAACGGGTGTCCGGACGCCGCGCGGGAGTCGGGGACGGACCGCAGCGCCATCACGAGGGCGACGACGACGAGGGCGACGGGCAGTACGAACAGCCACCGCCAACTCGCCACGTCGACCAGGGCGGCCGACAGGAACATGCCCAGGACGCCGCCACCGCCGGCCACGCCCGTCCACACACCGATCGCCCGTCCCCGTTCCTCCGCGGGAAAGGTCGAGGTGATGACGGCGAGGGTTATCGGCATGATCATCGCCGCACCCACACCGCTGAACAGGCGGGCGGCGAGCATGACCTCGGCCGACGGGGCGAGACCCGCCGCCGCACTGGCGACGCCGAAGACGGTCAGGCCGGCCAGCAGCATGGGCTTGCGGCCGAGGCGGTCGCCGATCGCGCCGAGCGGCAACAAGAGCGCGGCCAGGCCGAGCGTGTAGATGTTGATGATCCACAGGATGGTGCGCTGTGAGGCACCGAACGCGACGGCGAGATCGGGCTGGGCGACGTTGAGCCCCGACACCGAGGCGATGACGGCCATCAAGGCGATACAGACGGTGATCAGGATCGTGCGACGCCGGCGCGCGTCCGGCACGCTCACGCCGGGGGCGCCGCTCGGGTCGGCGGTCGCCTGATCGGGCTGGTTCGTATTCATGGATTCCTCCCGAACGGCATGTGGGTATGGCCGCCGGACACGGCCTAGCGCCGGAGCAGAGCCGAAGCGTGGGCGCCGCGCGGCAGGTGGGGGCGAGCCCGCCCTTTGCCTGCTCGGGTCGGTGTGCGGCGGGCCGGGGACGAACACGAACGACGCTAACCGCACCTTGCTGTGAACGCATACACCCTTGCCTATAACGCAAAATCCTGGTGCGCCGGAAACAGTCGGATCACCCGCTGACGTTCGTGATTGCCCGGTTTCCCCGATGTGGTCGACTTCGCGGAGTGTCGCGCGTCCCGTAAGGGGGTTGCCGATCGGGGCTCTGGCATGCTGAGCGACGTCCGAGTACCCGTGATGGGGAAGCCAACGGAGGTCCCAGATGAGCCCTGCCCGCAGATCGGCGTCACCGCCCAAGGCCAAGGTCGTGGTCGTGATCAACCGCAAGGGTGGCGTCGGCAAGAGCACCATCGCGGTGAACCTGGCCGCCGTGCAGGGGCAGAACTTCACCCCCACCGGGCCGATCGATCCGGACGCCGACGCACCCGTGGTCGCGTGCGGAATCGACCCGCAGGGGTCGATGGAGGACTGGGCGGACCGGGTTCCCGAGGAACTCCTGCCGTTCGACTACATGTCCACCAAGGGCAAGCCCGGCATGCTCGCCGAGTTGAAGGCCGATCCGGGGGTCGCACGCATCGTCGTGGACAGCCCCGGCTTCATGGACACCGACCCCGAGGCCGAACTCGCCACCGACCCGCTCGGGCACGGCGCGGCCGCGGACGCCCTGCGCGACATGCTCGAAGTGGCGGATCTGGCCGTGGTCCCGATCACGCCGGAGTTCATGAGCTGGTCGCCCAGCGAGTACACGATCGAGCGGGTGCTCAAGCCGCGCGGGATTCCGTACATCGCGGTGGTGAACCTGTGGGATCCGCGCGACGGGGAGACCGACCGGGCCCGGGTCGAGGCGTGGATAGACGAACGCGGCTACCCCCGGGCGCGGGAGCCGATTCGCAAGTACAAGATTCACGCTCATGCGGCGGAGGGCGGGCTCGTGGTCACCCAATACAAGGAGAGCGGTACGGCGTTGCGTGCCCGCGAGGACTTCTACAAGCTCGCCCTCGCGATCGAGCAGGCCATCTGATGGGCCGGCAACGCGCCCCCAGGACGGCCGCCGAGCCGCGCCGGCTGCGGACCGCCGCCGACATGGCCAAGGAACTGCCGGCGCCGTTTCGACCGCTGTCCGACAGTCCGGTACTGATCGACGACGAGCAGCGGCAACTGGCCGCGTGCGAGGCGGCGATCGAGACATTGCGGGTCGCGTTCTGGGCGGCCGGCAAGGCATTGCAGATCGTTCGTGACGCACGGCTGTACCGCACTCGCTACGAGAGTTTCGAGGACTACTGCCTCGACCGCTGGGACATGCAGCGCCGGTACGCGGACCGACTGATCCAGGCCTGGCCGATCGCGGAGGCCTTGAGTCCAATTGGACTCAAGGCCGTGAACGAGGCCCAGGTCCGCGAACTCGTGCCACTCGCGGGCCGGTACGGGAACGAGGCGGCGGTGACCGTGTACCGCACGGTCGCCGAGACGGAGTCCGTACCGCTGACGGCGGCCGTGCTGCGCGGCGCGGTGGCGGCGGTCGGCGAGGCGTTCTCACCCGCGGCGGCGGTCGAACAGGTGCGGAACTACCTCGACTCGCTCGGCATCGAGCCGGAGGTCGAGGGCGATCGGGTGGTCGACTACACGGCCAAGGCCGCGGACACCATCCCGCGCCGATGGTTGACCTCGCTGGCCCGGCAGGACCGGGCGGCGGCGGTGGCCTACCTGGACGAACTCGAACGCCAGGTGGCGCGGGCGCGACGAGAACTTGCCGAGACGGACACGACGGACACGACGGACGGTTCCGGGACGGAACCCGGGGCGGGTTCGGGTGCCGTCCCGGGCGCGCGCTCGGATGCGGGCCGGGGCGTCGTGTCGGCGTAGCCGCCGCGGGGCGCGCAGCGCCGTACGGCGAGTGGGCGCGGTGGGCGCTGTGGGCGGGATCGGGGCGATCGGTGCGATCGGTACGGGGCTTCGGGTGAGTCCAATGGGACTCGGCCGGGGTGCCGTTGTGGGCCGGACGCGGATGCGTTCGAGCGCGAGCGCAAGCGGGTGTGTCGTCGGGTCGCGGTGATCCGGCGTCGCCCGGGCGGTTCCGTGCCTCCGCGTCCTGACGGCTTCGTGTGACGCGTTGGGGCCTTGGCCGACGTCGCGGATCGCGTGCACTTGGTGCCCTCCCGAAGGTGCCGGCCGATCGGTGGCCGCAGGCATGTGTGTACCTGCGCACGTACCTGCCGGTGCTGGTGCCCGGCGCCCGCTGTCCATGCCGTGGAGGGGATGTCCGCGGCGCCTGATCGGATACCCCGGGTGGTCCGCCCGCTTGCTGTCCGTCGTCCGTCGTCCGCTGAATCTCCGGTGGCTCCGGTAGCTTCGGTCGCTTTGGTTGCCTCGGTCGCATCGAACGTTGACGACCCGATCACCGATCGGCGTCCGAGGCGGACGAGGCGGGTCCAGCGGGCGGAGCGGATGCCGAAAGCAGACTCCCGTGCCGCGAAGGTAGGTTCGCCCACCGAAGGACCGTCCCCACAGAACGAGCGGTCCCGTACGAAGGATGGTCCCCCGGACGTCGGAGCTTCCCGGCCGACGCTCGACCCCCCTTCCGCGGCCCGAATCACCCATCGACACGAGCACTTCCCGACTCGGACCCGCGCCTCCCGCGCGGGACGAAGGAGTTGTCGTACACATGCTGGACCTCGCGCGCTGGGACTGGTCCCGGCACTGGCCCTATCTGGCCGGAGCCCTCGTCGTGCTGGCCTCGGCCGTCCTCATCGAACGTGCCCGCCGCCGGGCGGTTGCCGAACGAGCCCGCGTCGCGGCCCTGCCGGAGGAGGCCCGCAAGGCGCTGGAGAGCGACCGAACCGCGACCAGGGACCGGCGCGGGCGGCGGGTCGAGGACCTGCTGACGGCGGCGGTCGCGGCTGCGGCGGCGGGTCTGTCGGCGGCCCAACTCGGCAAGTTCGGTCGGGACGTCATGGGCCTGCACGGGCCGTGGGCGTATCTGCCGTTCGTCGCATTGGACTTCGCCGCGGTGGTCTGCGCGCTTCGGGCTCGCCGGCGGGCCGCACGGGGAGCCGCGGCGGGCCTGTCGGGGGCCCTCGTGTGGGTGCTCGCGCTGCTGTCCGCTTCGATGTCGGCCAGCGAGGGAGCCAACCTCGGCGAGGCGTTCGCGCTCGGGATCTGGGCGCCGATCGCCGCCGTGTTGTGGGAACTGGGTCTGGCCGAGGAGCGGCACGCCCGGACCGAACGCGCGGACCGTCGGGTCGGGTGGATCCGCTGGCTGCATCCGATCGAGCGGGTCCTGGTCCTGGCCGAACTCGCCAGTGACGAACACCTGGGCGCGGCCGAGGCGACCGAACGAGTCCGCGAGCGCCGCGCGGCCCGCGCGCTGTACCGGCTGCGCCAGGCCACCGAGGCCCGCGCCGCACAGGTCGCCGGGGACGGCCGTTCGGCCGCACGCCCCAAGCGCGGCACCGACCGCCGATACCGTCGCGCCGAGGCGTTCGCCCAACGTACGGCCGCGCGGGTGCGACTGGCCGACGCCGCGGTGGAGGCGGCTGTACTCCCACAACTGCGCGTTCTGGTCGACGTCGGCCGGCTCGCCAACATGACCTGGCCCACCCCGGACGTCGCCGACTCGGCTCGTCGGCGAGAGGGCCACCCGCATCCCGGCACCACACATCCCGAGGGCGGCACCCCACACCCGACCCTGGTCCGCCGGGTGGCAGGCGTCGCGGTCTCGGCCCCCGCCGAGCTCCCGGTCACCGCGTACGCCGCGACCGTCCCGGGACAGGGCCATGAGCACCTCGACCGACACACAGCCCTCGGCACACCGAACCTCGGTGGCGCGACCGCGACTTCGCGTGCGGGGGTGGGGGAGCCGGGCCGAGACGCGATGGCGTCGTCGTCCGCGCCGGCCGCCCGGTATGCCGGACCGCACGCCGAGGACGCGCCCCTCGGCCCACCGGAGTCCGCGTCCCCGACCCGACGCACGACGGGCACGGGAGCTGCGCCCCGGACGACCGAAGAAGCGCCCCGACCTGTGCCGTCCAACGCTCCGGACGCGTCGATGGGGTACGGCGATCCGGGGGCGGCAGCGGTGGCCGGAGCAGCGGATCCGGGGGAGCGGACCCGGGCGTTCGTGGCCGCTTCGGCGGGGGACGGGGACCCGGACCGGTGGAGTCCGGACGGACTGCGCCCGAGCCCGGAGGCGGCGCGGTCGGGAGTCGACGGCCCGTATCCGGACGCGTCGACGGGTTCGGGGTATCCGAGTGAGCCCGGAGCAGCCGGAACGTCGGATGCCCCCGAGTGGACACGCGGCATGGCGGCGACTCCGTCGGACGGGCAAGGCTTTTGGACCGCCGAGGTGGGGGCATCCCCGGAGGGTCGGGACGGGGGTCGCGGTACGATGGCCGGTTCGGCGGGTCGTGAAGGCCGGGGTTCGGGCGCGCCGGTGGCCGCGGATGCGCCCGCTGCGTCGCCGGACGCCGAGCGCTGGGCCCGGGACGCGGCGCAGACCGCATCGGGTCGCGCGGACCTTCGGGTCGGCGTGCGCGGTGGCCCGCCGGGGTCCGCGGCCGATCGCCGGACGGCGGCGGGCGGTGCGGTGGCGGGCGCGATGATTTCGCCTCGTGAGGTGGGCGTCGTACCGCCGGGTGGTGCGGGTACGCGCCACGACGGATCGCGTGCACCCGGTGCGCGTCGGCATGTGGCGGACATGGCTGTGGTGGGTGCGACGAACCCGCCTCGCGACGTGCGATCCGAGTCCTCCGGCCGAGAGGGCGCGAATCGCCAGGCGGCGGGTGCGCGGCCGGACGACCCGGACCCGGATCGAGCGGCGGGTATCACGGCGTCGGATCCCCTCGCCACGCGTCCTGACGTCCACCGTGCCCACGGTGCTCCCGACGCCTCGTCGAATGCCGAGGGCCCGTCACAACCCCACCCGGCGACCACCGGCCCGCCCGACGAGGACCCGACGAGCCTCGTCGGTGCACACGGGCAGGAGGACACCCACCCGTGGGATGGCGGAGACCTGCACCACCACCCGACCGCGGACGTGCGATGGCAGGAGGCCGCCCACCACGCCGCGCCGGAAGCATCCCCGAACGCCACGGCGAAACCTCACACGACGACCGACGCGCCACCCACATACGCCGACGAAACCACCCTGCCCCCGACCCCGACGAATCCCCACCCGCACCCCAACCCGGACCGGGCCCCGAACCCGGCGTCGTACCCAGACGCAGCCCCGGCGTCGGACCCGGATCCCACCGCCACCGCCACCCCCGTCGCCGCGTCGCCCGACATCCCCGCCCCACGTCGCGACGCGACGGCCCAGGCCGCGACCATCCCTCGCCCGACGTCGCCTCGCCCCCCGAACGCCCACCGCCAGCCACGCGCACGCCGCGCCGGCAACCCGGACCCGGCAGCCACCGCCGATCCGGCATCCGCTCCCGCCACCACCACCCGCCGCAGGGCCGGCCGCCCCACCACCGACCCGCCACCTCCCGCCCCTCACCGTGAGGCGCCGAACGTCACCTCGCCACCCCCTCCGGCCGCGACCGAGTCGGCGGCAGGCGACGGCACTTCCGCATCCGTACGAACGGCCCACCCGCCGGCGGAGCCCCCGAGCGCCGAGCCCATCGAGCACGACCACGACTTCCCGCGCCCGAGCCGCAGACCGGACGGCTCGGCACTCACCAGCGCCGCCCGCCGTGACCCCCGCGTCCTCTCTCTCGTCTCCCTCCTCGCCGCCGAAACCGACCTGACCGGCAAGGAGATCGCCGACAGTCTCGGCATTGCCGAAAGCTCCGGCGAACGCCTCCTACAACAGGCCCGGGAAGAACTCACCGCCCGCCGCAACCACGCCGACAACCCCGACCTGACCGACGCCGGCCTCTGACCCACACCCCGGCCACCTTCGCCCGCGCTCGACATCCCGCCGCCGGTTCGAGGTGCGGCCCGGGTGGCGACTCATGCTCTTCGGCCCGCCCCCGGCCCGCGCGCGGCCGGGTGTGGGGTGTGAGGCCCGGCGCAGGGGGTCCGTGACCCTGGTTTCCCCATCGTGGCTATGGCACGATCCGTCAGCACTGGTCAGGGGCGCCCTTTCGCGTCTCGCACCGCTCTCGTCCGATGGAGTGAACGTATGTCGATAGCCCACGTGTCCGGTCGGTTCGACGGCAAGACCGCGGTGGTCACCGGAGCGGGGTCCGGGGTCGGCCGCGCGACCACGCTGCGCCTGGCTGCGGAGGGTGCGAACGTATTCGCGTTGGACATCGCGGAGGCGGCGCTGGCCGAAACCGCGGAGCTGGCCGCCGGACTCTCGGGCAAGGTCGCGACCCGGATCACCGACGTGTCGGTGCGCGAGGAATGCTTCGCGGCGGTCGCGGCGGCGGTGGCCGAGTTCGGCGGCCTGGACGTGCTGGGCAACGTGGCCGGCATCGCGCGGGCCGAGCACGTCCTGGAGGTCACCGAGGCGGACTACCGGCGGATGATGGGCGTCAACATCGACGGCTACTTCTTCATGTGCCAGGCCGCCATCCCGCACCTGCTGGAGCGTTCCGGGAACATCGTCAACATCGCGTCCAACGCCAGTGTGATGGGCTTGGCGTACAGCGTCGTCTACACCATGAGCAAGGGCGCCGTGATCCAGCTGACCCGGTCGCTGGCCTGGGAGTTCGCCAAGCAGCCGCTGCGCGTGAACGCGATCGCGCCGGGTGGCATCGACACCAACCTGGTCGCCAACTACCAGATGCCGGCGGACGTGGACTGGGACCTGGTCGGCCGGGCGATGACGCCGCGTCCGATGGCCCAGCCGGAGGACATCGCCGCGATGTTCTCCTACGTCGCCTCCGAGGAGGCCCGCAACGTACACGGCGCGGTCCTGCACAACGACAGCGGCCTGACCGCCGGCTGACCACCAAGACGACACGGCTCCGGTCCGCCACGCATACGCATCCCCGAGGGCGGGCCGGAGCACGATCCCGCGCCGCCGCCGAGTACCCCGTGTCGCATGGCGGTTCCGCCGGTGGTCGCCGCGCGCGCCGGCCCGGGCCGACCTCCCCTCCACCGCGCCCGACGGGCCCGTCCCGCCCTACCCCGCCGGGACCCCGGCGCCCGCGAAACCGGTCGAGTCGGTGGTCGATGCCCCCGTGGCCGGGATCCCGCGCAGGCGGGACAGGAGTTCCCGGGCGGCGGGGCTCGCCGGGCCGGTGCTCTGCCAGGCGAGGGCGATCCGGGCACGTGGGCTCGGGTCGGTGAGGTGCAGGGTGCGCAGGCCGGCGGCCGCGGCCACGGCGGGCGGCAGCGCGGGGAGTACGGCAACACCCAGGCCGCGGGCCGCCAACTGCACCAGCAACTGGGGTGCGGCGGCCTCGAAGGCGATCCGTGGCCGAAATCCCGCCTCGGCGCACGCGCGATCGAGCACGCCGCGCAGCCCGGTACCGCGCGGCAGGCCGATCAACGGGCGGTCCCGCAGGGCTGCCGGCGGGACGGTGGTCCGGCCCGGCGTCAGCAACGGATCGGTCGGTGCCATGGCGGCGACGAGGGGTTCGTCGACCATCATCCGGAAGGTGAGCCCCGGCGGTGGCTCCGGATCCACGATCCCGACCATCGCGACGTCGAGTTCGCCGTGGTGCAGGGCGGCGAGCATGTGTTCCGAGGTGTCCTCGGTGAGGGTGATCTCGACCCCGGGATGGTCGTCGTGGAAGCCGGCGAGCACCGATGCCACGTCGAACTCGTGCGTGGCCGCGCCGGAGACCAGACCCAGGGTGACCCGGCCGCGCAGCAGCCCGGTGAACTCGTCCACCGTGTGCCGGACACTCTCGACCGCCGCGAGCGCGGCCCGCGCGAAGGGAAGTACCGCCGCGCCGACCGGGGTCGGGGTCACCGTACGGCCGGAGCGGTCGAGCAGTTGTTGGCCGAGTTCGCGTTCCAACTGCCGGATCTGGGCACTGACGCCCGGCTGCGCCAGGTGCAGACGGGCGGCCGCGCGGGTGAAGTTGGCCTCCTCCACCACGGCGACGAAGTATTGCAACTGCCTCAGCTCCATAATCATCGATTCCAGTTCCGAGAAAAGAAGCGTCTTGGACTTATCGAAGGCCGGTCGCCACGCTTGATCACATGACTGGCAACACGCCGCACCCCGCGCCGGAACCCCACCGCACGCAGCACCCGTCGACACCGTCGCTCGGATCCGAGATCGCCGCCGAACGCCGCGAACTGGCCGCCCTGTTCGCCGATCTGCGGGCCGAGCAGTGGGATGCGCCCACGCTGTGCGCCGGGTGGCAGGTGCGCGAGGTGGCCGCCCACATGTCGATGGGCTTTCGCTATTCGTTGCCGCGGATCGCCCTCGAACTGATCAAGGCCGGCGGCAACCTCCATCGCATGGCCGACCGCCTCGCCCGCGCGGACGCCGCCGCCCTGTCACCGGACGAGATCGTCGCGGCGCTCGCCGACAACGCGGAGAATCCGTGGAAGCCGCCGGGCGGCAGGACGGCCGGACTCGGACACGATGTGGTGCACGGCCTGGACATCACGGTCGCGCTCGGCCTCGATCGCCGGGTGCCCGAGGACCGGCTGCGCATCCTGCTGGACGCGATCAACCCGCGCGGCGTCAGGTTCTTCGGGGTCGATCTGACCGGCGTCGAACTGCGGGCCGACGACCTCGACTGGTCCTACGGCAGCGGCACCCCGCTGACCGGTACGGGCCAGGACCTCCTCCTGGTCGCGTTCGGCCGCAGGTTGCCCCCGGGCCGGCTGCACGGCGAGCCCCGGGAACGCTTCGTCGCCGGGTGAGCGGACGCATCGAACGACCGGACCCGGCGGGCGAGGCGCATGGCCGGCCACGTCGGGCCCGCACCGCCGACGGCCGCCCATGCGCCGAACCCCGGCCCGGCCCGACCGACCCGAACCGGGCGAGCCCGTTGGAGCTAGGGTCGAGCAGATGACCAACGAGTTCCTGCCGCCCGAGCAGTGGTACGCGCAATTGCCCACCCTCTACGCCGCCGCCTCCGCACTGATCACCGATGCCGAGGACCGGGTGCTCCTGGTCAAACCCAACTACCGGGACTACTGGAACCTGCCCGGCGGCTTCGTCGACCGCAACGAGCCACCACACGTCGCGTGCGCGCGCGAAATACGCGAGGAGCTCGGACTCGACCTCCACGTCGGCGAGTTGCTGGTGATCGACTGGGTGCCCGAGCTCGACCCGAGGCCGCGACCGCTGACCGGCTGGATGTTCGACGGCGGCACCCTCACCCCCGAGCAGATCGCCGCGATCCGCATCCAGGAGGACGAACTCGACGAGTACGCGTTCGTCACCCTCGACCGAGCCGCCGAACTGCTGCCGAGCACCGTCGCGCCACGCGTCCCGGCCGCCGTCCGGGCCCGCACCCTCGGCCGCGCCGTATACCTGCCCAGGCCCCACCCGACCGGGCACTGACCCCGCATACCGGACACCGGCCCGGCCGGGGGCCGAGCCGCGATCCGACCGGGCCCGCGCCGCTACACCCGATTTCCACACCCGCTGGGCCCGGCCCGAGTACCCGACCCGAGCTCCGCCCCGGTCGGGACCCCGCCCCCAGCCCAGCCCCTCCGGCTCGGTCCCCCGTGTCCCACCCCCCGGCCGGATCCCCTTCCTCCCGCCACCTACACCAACTCCCGCCCCGCCGCCGTCATTTGGCCATTCCGGTCACATCGCCACACGCTTCCCCGGTACGTTTCCGGCGATGCACCGACGAATCGCGATCCGTGATTCGCGGCCGTCTCGATTCGGGTGGGGGCCCGAGTGCCGTGCGGGGCGGGGATCGACGTGCCCCGATGGAGACGGCCGGGTGTGGTCCATCTTCAGGGAGGGGATCCCGATGTCGCTCCATCACGCACCGCCCGGGCGCCGGCCGGACCGCAGGCGCCGCAGTCGTTCGGCCGAGCATCCCGATCCGCACCACTCGCACGGCTCCCGGCAACGACCCGGCGCCCGGCCGCCGTTCCGCGCGTTGCCGCGCCGCCCGATCGCGCTGATCGCGACCGTCGCGGTGATCGCCTCCGGACTCTTCGCCGGTGCGCTCACCCGGGCCACGCCCGCCGCCGCGGCCCGCCCCGGTGTGTCCGCCTACGTCGCCAACTCCGGTTCGAACACGGTGTCCGTGATCGACACCGCGAACAACACCACGACGGCCACCATCCCGGTGGGCCGGGGGCCGTACGGGCTCGCCGCCAACCACGCCGGCACCCGGGTCTACGTGGCCGACTTCGACTCGGCCGACATCTCGGTGATCGACACCGCCACCGACACGGTCGCCGGCACGATCGCCACCGCCGGCGCGCCGTTCGCGATGGCCGTCGACCCGACCGACACCCGCCTGTACGTCGCCCAGGGCAATTCCGTGCTGGTGGTGAATACGGCGACCAACACCGTCGTGGCCACGATCGCGGTCGGCACCAACCCGGTCGCGGTCCTGGTCTCCCCGGACGGCGCACACGTATACGCGGTCAACAACGCCGGGCACGACATCTCGGTGATCGACACGGCCACCGCCGTCGTCGGCAAGACCATCGCGCTTCCCGGCTCGCCCGACGGGGCCGCGCTCAGCCCCGACGGAACACACCTGTACGCCGTGGACGACCGGTCCGGCCTGTGGGTCCTCGACCTGACCGCCGGCGGGGCGCTCACCGCGACCGTTCCGATCGGCGACGGCAGCAACGTCGCGGTGAACGCGACCGGCACCAGGGCCTACGTCTCCGCGTTCCCGGCCGCCGTCAAGGTGGTCGACCTGACCACGAACACGGTGATCGACACCGTGTCGGTGGGCAGTTACCCGGCCAACCTCACGCTGCACGTGGCGGGCGGCTTCGTCTACACCACGAACGCCGTGTCCGGCGACGTGTCGGTGATCGACACCGCGTCCGACACGGTGGTGGCCACCGTCCCGGTCGGGAGCACCCCGTACGGCATCGTCGTGGTCGGCGTCCCGCAGCCGCGCACCGTCACCTCGGTGAGCCCGAACACCGGCCCGGCAACCGGCGGTACCTCGGTGACCGTCACCGGTACACACTTCACCGGCAGCACCGCCGTCGCGTTCGGCGCGACCCCGGCCACATCCTTCACCGTCGTCGACGACACGACCATCGTCGCGGGCGCACCGCCCGGCGCACCCGGCACCGTCGACGTCACCGTGACCGGCCCCGGCGGCACGAGTGCGACCTCGGCCGCGGACCGGTACACCTACGTGGCCGCGCCCACGGTCACCTCGATCAGCCCGAACTCCGGTCCCGAGGGGGGCGGCACCGTGGTCACCGTCACCGGCACCGACCTCGCGGGCGCGACCGGCGTCACCTTCGGTCCGGGCCGGCCCGCGACCTCGGTCTCGTGCACCGCGACCTCGTGCACCGCCACCGCGCCGCCGGGGCCGGGGGCCGGCCAGGTCGACGTCCGGGTGAGCACCGCCGGCGGGACCAGCGCGACGGTTCCCGCGGATCGCTACACCTACGTCGCGAGCAGGGCCGACGTGGCGGTGGCGCTCCGGGCCACCGGCGTACCGTCGTTGTTCAACGCGCACATCGACTACACGGTCACCGTCACCAACCGCGGTCCCGACGCGCTCGGTTCGGCGACAGTCACGGCGCCGCTGCCGGTGCCGATGACCGCGACGTCACCGGACTGCGCGGTGGCCGACCGCACGGTGACCTGCACGGTGGGTCCGTTGGCCAAGGGCGCGGCGACCACCCGCCACTTCACCGCCCCGGTCGGCCTGCTCGGCCTGGGCCTCGCCTACGAGGTCACCGCGAGCCGCACGGCGAGTACACCCGGCGATCCCGATCCGGCGAACAACGGCGCCACGACCTCGTGCACCGTGGTCACGTCACTGATCATCCTCTGCTCGTGACCCCCGGGCGGCTCCCGCGTCGACCCTGCGCCCCGGCGCGGGCGGCTTCCGGGCCACCCGGAAGCCGTTCCTGACGGCCGATCAGGACACCTGCGGCGGGCCGGACTTCCGGCCCGCCGCAGGGTGCGTCCGAGCTACGCCGATCGCGAACTCGCGCAAAACGTGCTGCTCCGAACCGGGTGTCGCGGTGATGATGGGCCCGCGCACGTGCGCGACTCGCACCGCATCGGGTCGGACCTCGGTCGGACCGCACCCCGGTGCCGCGCCTCGGCCCCCGATGGGCGCACCCCGGACCCACGAAAGCGAACGCATGAGACCCTCCTCGGCCCCCCACGACCCCGATCGACTCGACGCCTCGATACCGGCGCCGCCCCCACCGACGGACCCCCACGACCCGGCCCACGAGAACTCCCTCGACATCCCGATCGACCTCCCGCACGACCCGACCGAATCACCGGCCGAGGCCGAGCGGCCCACCGGCGTGACTCCGATCGAGCTGTTCTTCGACCTGGTCTTCGTCTTCGTGCTCACCCAGGCCACCCACCAGGTGGAGTCCCACCCGGGCTGGAGCGGACTGCTCCAGGGCATGTTGCCGCTGGCGGCGATGTGGTGGATGTTCGGCGCGTTCAGCTGGCTGACCAACGCGGTCCGCCCGGACGCGACGGTGGTCCGGCTGCTGCTGGCGCTCACGATGACCTCGTTCTTCGTGATGGGCCTGGACCTGCCCTACGCGTTCGACCCGGACGGCTGGGCGTTCGGCCTCGCCTTCCTGGTCGCCGTCGCGATGCACGTCGCGCTGTTCCTGACCGCGTCCCAACCCTCGGCCCGAGCCGGGATCGTTCGACTCGCGCCGTTCAACGCGGTCGGCGGCGTACTGATCCTGATCGCGCCGCACCTGCCGGACGCCGGCACGTGGGTGTGCTGGGCGGCGGCCATCGCGGTGCTGTACCTGTCGATGGTGATCGGACGCGTCCGCGGATTCGTGGTCGAGCCGCACCACTTCGTCGAACGACACGGCCTGATCATCCTGATCGTGCTCGGCGAATCGGTCGTGGCCGTCGGCATCGGCGCGGGTGGTCGGCCGGTCGACTGGAAGCTCGCGGGGGGCATCCTGCTCGGCATCGCGGTCGCCACCGGCATCTGGTGGACGTACTTCGGCAGCGACGACGAACGTACCCTGCGGGCCATGTCGGAGGCGTCCGTGGAGCGCCGGCAGATGCTCGGCTACGTGGCGTTCGGCCTGGCACACGCGGTGATGATCGCCGGCATCGTGCTGGTCGCGGCGGGCATCTCGGACGCCATCCACCACCTGGGCACCCACACGAACCGCTGGTGGTTGGGCGCGGGCCTGGCCACGTTCCTGCTGGGTCACGCCTGGCACCGCCACGTGCTGGCCGCGGGCCCGATCGAGGAACGCGTCGTCGTCGCGGTGGTGGGGGTACCGCTGATCGCGTCCGTGGCGGACACGGGCTGGCTCGTACTCGCGGTCGCCACGCTGCTCCTCGCGATCATGACCGTGACCGACCACCTCCGCCGGACCCACGCCGCGGAGGTGCCGGACCCGCGACCGGTGACCGCGACCGGCTGACCCTCGGGTCGAACCGCCGGCCCCCGACGCAACGAAACGGGGTGGGCCCGAGCCTTCGCTCGGGCGCACCCCGTCCAAATGCCGCGTCCCGATCCCCTCCGGTCGGGATCTGCCGCCGCGCGGCCACCGACCACACACCCCGCCACAACCACGGACACCCGCCGCGCCGCCCATCGGCAGCACGGCGGGTGTCGGTCACCTCGGTGTCCCCGTCAGTGGGTCACCTGGGAGCCCCCGTCAGGGGACCTTCACCAGGTCGGGCCCCGGTACTTCCTCCCCGGCCTTCTCCGCAGCCCGGGCGTCGATGTGCTTCCGCAGACTCTCGCCCTCCACGTCGACGTTCGGCAGGATGCGGTCGAGCCACTTCGGCAGCCACCACGCGGACTTGCCCAACAGCGCGAGCACGGCCGGAACGACCGCCATGCGGACCACGAAGGCGTCCAGGAACACGGCCGCGGCGAGGCCGAAACCGATCATCTTGATCATCGAGTCGGTCGCCCCGATGAAGCCGGAGAAGACCGCGATCATGATGATCGCCGCGGCGGTGACCACGCGTGCGCCGTGCTTGAAGCCGCTGACGACCGCCTCGCGCGGGCTCTCGCCGTGCACGAACGCCTCGCGCATTCCGGTGACGAGGAAGACCTCGTAGTCCATCGCCAGGCCGAACACCACACCGATCAGGAAGATCGGCATCATGCTCATGATCGGCCCGGTCTGTTCGACACCGAACAGCTCGTTCAGCCAGCCGTACTGGAAGACCATGACCACCGAGCCGAGCGCCGCGGCGACCGACAACAGGAACCCGAGGGCCGCCTTGAGCGGCACCAGGATCGACCGGAACACCGCGATCAGCAGCAGGAAGGCCAGCCCGACCACCAGGATCAGGTACGGGAGCAGCGCGTCGTTGAGCTTCTGCGAGAAGTCGATGTTCAACGCGGGGGTACCGCTGACCAGCGTCCTCGATCCGTTCGCGGAGTCGGCCGTCTTGACGGTGGAGCGGATGTCGTGGACGAGCGTCTCGGTCTTCGGGTCGCTCGGCTTGGTGGTCGGCGTGACCTGGATGGTGGCCAGGTTGCCGGCGTCGTTGAAGGCGACGGCGCCGACGGAGGCGACGCCCTTGCCCTTGAGGGTCTCGACCTGTCGGCGGACCGCCTCGGCGGCGGTCGGGCTGTCCTTGCTCTTGGCCGTGTCCACGACCAGCATCAGCGGACCGTTGAACCCGGGGCCGAAGCTCTCGGCGAGCATGTCGTACGCCTGGCGCTGCGTGGTGCTGGTCGGCTGCGCGCTGTCGTCCGGCAGGCCGAGGTTCATGCTCGCCGCAGGCAGCGCGACGGCGCCGAGCCCGACCACGGAGAACAGCAGTACGGCCACCGGGTGGCGCAGCACGAAGCGGGCCCAACGCGAGCCCATGTTCGGCTTCTCGTGACCGTGGCCGAGACCGGCCTCGTGCTTGGCCGCGCGCTTGCGGTCCTTGCGGCCGAAGATGCGCTTGCCGGCGAAGCCCAGCAGCGCCGGCACGAAGGTCAGGGCCACCAGGACGGCGATCACGACGGTGAAGGCCGCGGCCAGACCCATCTCGGTGAGCACCGGGATGTTCACCACGGCCAGGCCGGACAGCGCGATGACGACGGTGAGCCCGGCGAAGACGACCGCCGAACCCGCGGTGCCCACGGCCCGCCCGGCGGCTTCCTCCGGTTCACGCCCCAGCCTCAGCTCGGTGCGGAAACGGGAGACGATGAACAGCGCGTAGTCGATGCCGACCGCGAGACCGATCATCATCGCCAGCGTGGACGTGCTCTCGGAGAGGTCGAAGATGCCGGCCACCGCGGTGATCCCGGCTATGCCGATACCGACCCCGAGTATCGCGGTGAGCAGCGGCAGCCCGGCGGCGATCATCGCACCGAAGGTGATCGCGAGCACGACGGCCGCGACCCCCACACCGATGATCTCGCCGTTGCCCACGCTCGACTCGGCGACCAGTGCGTCGCCGCCCACCTCGACGGTCAGCCCCGCGCCCTGGCCCTGTTTCACGGCGCCCTTGAGGATGTCGCGGGAGGAGTCCTTGAGCAGGTCGGCCCCGACCAGGTAGTCCACCGTCGCGTACGCGGTTCTCCCGTCGGCGCTCAGCGTCGCGGCCGAGAACGGGTCGGAGGCGTCGGCGATCTCCTGGGTGCCGCGCAGGGCACCCATCGTCTTCTCGACGCCGGCCCTGTTCTGCGGGGCGTCGATCCGCTGCCCGTCGGGGGCCCGGAAGACGATGCGCGCGGTGGCCCCGCCACCTCCGGAGTCGGGGCTGCGCTCCTCGAGCAGGTCGAGGGCCTTCTGTGCCTCGATCCCGGGGATCGAGAACGGCTTGGCGGCGGGCTTGGAAGCGGATGCGGCGCCCACGCCGACGGCGACGAGGATCGCCACCCAGATCAGCAGGGCGAATCGCCTCCGGCGGAACGTCAAGCGCCCGAGTCGATACAGGAAGGTAGCCATGGAAACGGATCTCCGGGTCGGTCGAGGGGTCGACAACGGCCCGCGGGCCCGGCCCGGGGCGGCAGGCATCGCCGGTCGGGCGGAACGCGGAAGTCGGCACGCCGAGGCAAGGCATACGGACGCGCCGGGAACTGCGGTACGAGAGGTCAGGACAAAGGAGGACTCACCACGGCAGGCGGGAGTCCGGGCGCGGCACACCACCGGAGCGGGTGCCGCGTACGGTGAAGCGGTCGGGTCGGGCGTGGAACGAGGCGGATCCGGGTCAGGCCGGACAGCGTCCGCCGAACGACCGGGCAGTCGACGGATGCCGGCGGTCCGCCGGACGGTCGTCGTGGGTGCCGGGCCGACGGTGCGGATGCCGCATGCGGCGAGTCTCCTGACTGGGCGGTGAATGCTCCACCGACCCGGGGTCCGCGAAAGTTTGGTGTGTGGGTCTGACTCTAGAAAGTATTGCGGTCGGATCACGGTCACGACTCCCCCGCAGGGCTTGACGTCGCGTACTACGAGGGACGTAGAAACGAGGCGCTACTACCGCTCCTGCACTGCGCCCGATCTCCACCCGAGTCCGCCCACGACGCCGACCGGACGTGCTGAATGGGTTCACCGTCTCCGACCGCGCACATCGTGTCCGTCTTCGGGTCCACGACACCGGTGATGACGGCGGCGGGACGGGCGGGCGGCCTCTCCGGGCTCGCCCGGAGGCCCGTCCCGGCTCCGGGACCGAGGGGCCCGTCATCTCGAACGTCACTCCGGTCGCCGGGGAGTCGGAGGTGCCGCGCCGGGAAAGGTCCTGCCCGAGGACGCAGGTATCGCCTACGGTCGTTGCCATGGCCGAAACCGTTGATCTGTCCGCGATGTTGCTTCGTGACGAGACCGGCCGAGGGCTCACCGGCTATCTCGCGCGCCCCAAGGGCAAGGGCCCGTGGCCGGGTGTGGTCGTCCTGTTCGAGGGGGCGGGGCCGGACGCGGTCAACCGACGGCATGCGGATCGCATGGCCGAGGCCGGCTTTCTGGCGCTGATGCCGGACCTCTACCACGGTCGCGGCCCGAACCGGTGCATGGTCTCCGTCATGCGCTCGGTATCGACCGGCCGCGGTCGGCCCTACGCCGACATCGAGGCCGCCCGGCAGTGGTTGTCGGCCTCGGGGGAGTGCACCGGCAGGATCGGCGTGATCGGCTTCTGCATGGGCGGCGGCTTCGCGCTAGTGCTCGCGGGGCAGGGCACGTACGACGTGGCCGCGGCCAACTACGCCCAACTGCCCGGCGATCCGGACGCCGCGCTGCGCGGCGCGTGTGCGATCGTCGCCTCCTACGGCGGCAGGGACAAGGTCTTCCGCGGCGGTGCGGCCAAGCTGGAAGCGGCCCTGAGCCGGGCCGGCGTCGAGCACGACGTCAAGCTCTACCCGGACGCGGGCCACTCGTTCCTCAACGAGGCCGACAACGCGCCGCCGCTGCTCCGCCCCGTGTTGCGCACCGTCCTGGGCATCGGCCCCGAACCGGTCGCCGCCGCCGACGCCTGGCAACGCATCGACACCTTCTTCGCCCGCCACCTGGCCACCGACCCCACGCCCGACACCGCAACCGAAGCCCGTGTCGAAGTCCGGCCCGAAGTACCCGTCGAAGCGCCGGCGGCGACCGCCGCCGAGCCTTCGGCCGAAGCCCCGGCCAAGTCACCCGGCCCCGCCCCGGGCGCCACGCCGACCGACTGATCCCACCCCGCCGGCGCCTCTTTGCCCGCGTGCCGGGCCGTCGGGTACCGCCCCTCGGCGAGAGCAGGGGCGGTACCCGGTGTCGGATCAGGCCCAGTACTCCACGTACAGGGAGAAGCCGACCGCGCCGTTGCCGGTGCAGTGGTATGTGCTCGCACCGGCGTAGTGCACGTACATTGCGCCGGTGTTCTGGCACTCGGACAGGTACCGGTAGGTGGCGATGTAACTCCCGCTCGACGCCTGCGCCGAGCCGGCTCCCGCCGTCACCAGTCCCACCGCTGCCGTCGCCGCGAGCGCCAGACCGGCCACTCTCCGTGTCGACTTCGACATGTGTTCCCCCGTTCGTCGATCAAGCACGAACGCTCATGGTCCAACTCCGGTCGAAGCGCGTCAAGATCCATTACGCAGGGGCAACAGGCCGACACGGAAAGGGAGTTGGTCGCATGCGTCGGAGCCCGGCCGGGCGCGTCGAGCGTGGCGTCGCCTGCGTCGAGACGGGCACCGCGGCGAGACACGGGAGAGGGGCGAGGGCTCGGGCGGCTACGCGAGGTACATCTCCAGTTGGATGTCGTTCGGGTCGCGGAAGGCGATCAGTGTGAAGCCCGTCGTGGGGGTGACCCGGATTCCCGAGTGGGTGACGCCGGCCTCGGTCAGTCGGGCCTCCCACGCCTCCAGGTCGGCGCGGGTGTCCACGGTGAAGGCCAGGTGATCGAGGCCGGTCGTACGCTCGTTGAACGCGGCGCCGGCGTCCGCGTGCCGGTGCCGGGTCAGTGCGACGACCACGCCGCCGGGGTGCCGCATGATCCGCCGGTCGAAGTCGTCCGTGTCCCACGGCAACACCGGTACGAAATCCAGGACTTCGGAGTACCACCGGACCGAGGCCTCCAGGTCGCGTACGTTCAGCGCGACGTGATGAACCCCGGAGAAGCTCGCCTTCGACACGTGTTCCGCCCTTCGTGGCCGACCGATCCCGCTCACCCGTTCGAGCGGGATCGCCCGAGCCTACTGCCGCCGACGATGTCCTCGGTGGACGCCATCGGCGTTCCTCAGGTCAGGATCGGGGTCGTCTGGGCCGACGCGATGCGCCACGCGTCGTCCTCCTTGACCAGGACGTAGGTGAGTTGGCCGGAGGCCGCGGGGAGCGTGGGCGTGGTCGAATCCGCGTCGCCGACGCCCTCCCGTCGGTCGAAGACCTGCTTGAGGCACACTACGATCGCCACGTCCTCGCGGACGAAGTGCACGTCCTGGATCTCGGCGGTGGTGGCCACGTCGGCCAGCGGCGAGGCCATCGCCTCGCGCATCGCCTCGGCCAACGCATCCCGGCCCGACACTCGCCGGCCGCCGAAGTTGACGATGTTCACGTGTTCGGTGTGCAGCGGGACGAATGCGTCGAGGTCGTTCTGCGACTTCACGGCGTCCGCGACCAGTCGGCGGATGGGGGCGAGGTCGAACGATTCGGTGCCCATGTGAACTCTCCTGTTGTCAGAGGTCGTTGCCGAGGACCGAGCGTCCTCCGCAGAGGAGTATGGAACTTCAAGGGAACTTGAAGTCAATCCTCCGCGCAGAGCACTTTCGAAGCGGGGTCCGGTCACACCACCCGCACGTCCACGCCCAGGTCGCGCAGGCCCGACACCGCCTCGATCGGTGCGCTCTCGTCGGTGATGACCATGTCGAGATCGGTGGCCGGACAGACGTGGCCCAGGCCGGTGCGGCCGAACTTGGTTCCGGTGCAGACCGCGACGACGCGCTGTGCGGAGGCGATGGCCGCCTGCTTGATCGGTACCTCGGTCAGGTCGTTGGCGGTCAGACCGTGGCCGACGGACAGGCCGCAGACCCCCAGCACGGTGGTGTCCACGCGCAGCGTGCGCAGCGACGTCTCGGTGAGATGCCCGCCCAGCGTCAGGGCGCCGGGCGTGGTCTGGCCACCGGGGACCAGCAGGCGCACGTCGGGCGCGTTGCCCAGGACGTACGCCGCGTGCAGGTCGAGCGGGACCACGGTGACCCGGCGCCGGGCCAGGACCCGGGCGATGGCCAGGCTGGTGGTGCCGCCGTCCAGGATCAGCGATTCGCCGTCGGTGACCAGCGCATCGAACGCCGCGGCGATCCGGCGTTTGCTCTCGGGCGCCTCGTGCTCGCGCACTCCGAACGGCAACACCTCGCCGCGCAACACCAGACTGACCGCGCCGCCGCGGACCCGGCGCAGCACGCCCTGCTCGGCGAGCTGGTCGAGGTCCCGGCGGATGGTCATCTCCGAGCAGCCGGTCTCCTCGGCCAGCTCGGCCACGGTGACGCGTTCCGCTGTGCGCATTCTCTCGATGAGCAAAAGCTGGCGTTCCGAACCTTCCATGTGTTCAATCAAACGTGTTGTATGTTCGAAAGTCAATCGACGCGAGCGGTGTGACCGGCGCATGCGGTGCGGGTCCGTCAGGCGTCCACCGTCATCCGGAGCCGTGCCCGGCGGCCCGGAGCCGTCCACACCCGTCAGGCCGTCCCGGCGACTCGATCAAGGAGCTCCCATGCGCACCGAGTGGATCGTCTTCGACTTCGGCGGGGTCATCTGCCTGCCGCCGCCGGACCACGCGAGCGAGGCCCTGGCCCGCACCGTCGGGGTCACCCCGGCGGAGTTCTGGTCCGCCTACTGGCCCGATCGTGCGGCCTACGACGCGGGCACGCTCGGCGCCGCCGAGTTCTGGAGCGGCCTGTGCACCCGCCTGGATCGTCCGGTACCGGACCGGGACCGGCTCGACCTGCTGGTGGCCGGCGACCTTGCCGCCTGGATGCACCTGAACCAGGACACCCTCGACCTGTTGGCCGAACTGGCCGGGCTCGCCGACCGGGGAGTGGCCCTGGCGCTGCTGTCCAACGCCCCCATCGAAATGGCCCGCCGGATCGACGAGCAGCCGTGGGCCCGGGTGTTCCGCCATCGGGTGTTCAGCGCCGACCTCGGCCTGGCCAAGCCCGACCCGCGCATCTACCACCACCTGTGCGCGCAACTGGACGCACAGCCAAGCGAACTCCTGTTCATCGACGACCGCCCGGAGAACCTGGACGCGGCCAGGGCCGTGGGCATCGAGTCGCTCCTGTTCACCGACACTCCCACGCTGCGCGCCGACCTCGACCGGACCCGGGCCACCGGATCGGTCCGGTGAGCACCGCGGCCGACGCCCCGGGCGGCGCCCCATCCGGCACCCTCGGGCGGCAGGCCCACCCCGAAGTGCCCGCCGAAGTCCCGACGTTCCCACCCGGCGCGACGGTCGCCGCCTGCGTGGCCCTCGCGGGCGGATCGAACGGCGGGTCGACGGGCGGATCCGACGGCTGGGGCCGTGATACGGCAACGGTCCGCCGACGTCCGACCGGGGTCGGGGCGTCGGCGGACCGGAGTCTGGGCTCGCCTCGATGCGCGGGGTGTGCCGACAGCGGCTCGGATCGCGAGCCGGTCGGCACGCGGGTGTCACGCCTCCTGCTTGGCCTCGATCTCCAGAACGATGGTGATCTTGTCGCCGACCGCTGCGCCGGCCGGGCCGCCGGTGACGCCGAAGTCGCCGCGGCTGATCTCGGTGGTGGCGGTGAAGCCCGCGACCGGGTTGCCGTCGAAGCCGGTGCCGAAGCCGTTGAGTTCGAGTTCGAGGGTGACCTGCTTGGTCACGCCGCGCAGCGTCAGGTCGCCGTCGACCCGGTAGACCAGGGACGACTCGGCGCGGATGCCGGTGGACACGAAGGTCAGCTGCGGGAACTTGTCGGTGTCGAGGAAGTCCTCGTTGCGGATGTGGTCGTCGCGCATCTTGTTGTTGCTGTTGACCGAGGCGGTCTCGATGGTGGCGGTGACCGACGATTCGAGCGGGTTCTCGGCGGTGACGATCGAGCCGCCGAAGTCGTCGAAGCGACCGCGGACCTTGGCCACGCCCAGGTGACGTACGGAGAACGAGACGTCCGAGTGGACCTGGTCGATGGTCCAGGTGCCCGCGACGTAGCCGGGGATGGTCTCGACGGTGGTGGTCATGGGAGCTCCTTGGTGCGGTGTGGGTGCGGTGTGGGTGCGGTGCAGTGCGGTTCCGGCGTTCGGTGGGTCCGCCGGCGCGGACCGTGGACCGCCGCGACGTTTGTTGAACGCTCAGGAACATAGCAGCTATAAGTTGATGATTCAACAAGTCTTATGCTGTCGTCATGACCGACGACGATTCGCTGACTCCTTCCGAGCAAGAGATCTGGCAGTCGTACTTCACCGGGACCAGGGAACTCGCGGCCCATCTGGACCGGCGGATGCGCCGCGAGACGGGCATGCCGATGACGTATTTCGAGATCCTGGGCCTGCTCGCCGAGGCACCGGACCGGAAGATGCGGATGAGCGAGCTGGCCGCGGCGGCGTTGTCGTCGACCAGCCGGGTCTCGCACGCGGTGACCGCACTGGAGAAGTCGGGCTGGGTTTCCCGCTGCCCGGTCCAGGGCGATCGCCGGGGCTGGGTCGCGCGCCTGACCGACGAGGGGCTGGCCGCACTGGCCGCCGCGGGGCCGACCCACGCGGCGACGGTGCACCAGCACCTGTTCGATGTGCTGACGCCGACCCAGGTGGTCGCGCTGGCCGAGATCGGGCGCGCGATCCAGGACGGCCTGGGCGTGGTCTGCGCGAGCGCACGAGCAGCGGCAGCCGCCGCGGTGGAGGGGACGGGCGGCGATGCGGACGTCGAGGAGATCGACACCGGGATGGACTGTCCGCTCGACGACACCGCCTGCAATGGCGACGCCGGTTAGCGGATCGTGACGCCGGGCGCCGGGGCGAGCCTGCACGGCCTGCCGATCAACCCAGGGAATCGGGCATACGGTCGGGGGGTCGGGTGCCCGTCACCACGGTGGCGTACCACTCCTCGGACTCGACGACTCGCGGAATCAGGCCCGCGGCGCGGAAGACCTCGACGGCGTGCGGTGCCTGGCGCTCGCTCGTCTCGACCAGCAGCCGGCCGCCGGGCGCGAGCCATCGCGGGGCCGCCGCGGTGACCCGGCGCTGGATGTCCAACCCGTCGGAGCCGCCGTCGAGGGCCACCCGGGGTTCGTGGATCCGGGCCTCCGAGGGCAGGAGTGGGATCTCCCCGGTCGGCACGTAGGGCGTGTTGGCGATCAGCACGTCGATCCGCCCGCGCAACGTCGTCGGCAGCGGCGCGAACAGGTCCCCCTCGAAGACCCGGTCGGCCGCGATGTTGCGCCGCGCGCACCGCACCGCCGCCGGGTCGATGTCGGCGGCGTACAACTCGACCCGGTCCACCTCCGCGACCAGGGCCGCGCCCAGAGCGCCCGAGCCGCAGCACAGGTCGACCACGACGGCCCCCGGCCGGGCCGCCGCGACGGCCTGCTCGACCAGGAACTCCGTGCGCCGGCGCGGTACGAACACGCCGGGGTCGACGGCGATCCGCAGGCCGCGGAACTCGGCCCAACCGAGCACGTGTTCCAGCGGGAGACCGGCGACGCGGCGATCCACCATGACGGCCAGTTCGACCGGGTCGGCGGCACCGGCGATGAGCAACTCGGCCTCGTCCTCGGCGAAGACACAGCCGGCGGTACGCAGCCTGGTGACGATCACGGACGTGGGGCAGGGTGATGCGGAAACCGACATGAGAGCCTTTCGGATGCCGAAGGGTGCTCTCGCGGACTCACCTATGCCAAGTGGACCGCACGGTCGTGGAAGGAGAGCACCCGACCTGATACAGCGGTAATCGGTGCCACCTCCTCGAATTCGAACCCGGTCCGCCCAGGGTTGGGCGCGGCGGCAAGACTACCCGACACCGAGCGCGGCTCGCGCCGGGGTCTCCCGACCCGCGCCCGCATCCCGCGCCGTACCCGGTGGTGGACCGACGTGGGATCCGGGGCAGGCCCTACGGCCACCGATGCCCCGCGGCGCCCCCGTCCCATCCTCGCGGCCGACCGCGCACATCGAGCAGGTCCGCGACGTACTCCGGAACGTGCAGCCCGCCCCCGGCGGTGCGGCCCCGGCCGATGCCCGGTCGACGGCCGACGCTGCGCACGTTCTCCCACGCCCACGCCTCCGTCCCGGCCATGCGATGGTGCATCGCCGAAACGCAGCGCCGCAGCAGCAGTTCGGCCTCCGGATCGGCCGTGGCCGCACCGCCGGCGGCACCCTGCAAGGCGCGCCGGGCCGCCATGAAGTCGGCCACCCGATCCTGGATCCGCGCCGCCACCGCCGCCTCCGCGTGCTCGCGTCCGACATGCTCGGTGTACGCCAACAGCCCGACCAGGTCGACCGGCGAGTCGGTGCCGGCGCTGTCCCGGGACGCGTAGTAGTCGCTCGTCCAGGACACCACGTCCGCCTCGGCGTTGCGGATGTCGTCGTACGCGGCGCCGTCCCGGATCGCCGCCGCAAGCTCGCCGCCGGCGATGAATTCGTCGAGCAGCAGGCACGGGAACTGCCCGCCGGCCAACCGACGATGCCGGATGTACGCGTCCACGCCGCACGCGTGCTCGCGGGCCGCCCCGGGCGAGGCGCCGGCCGGTGGACGGGCCACCCGATGCAGCGTCTGCACACACTCGACGACGAAGTGATCCCGCCACTCGGCGCTCATGGCCGGATAGACCCGCCCCAGGATGTCCGCGAGCGCGTGCGCCATCGCTCCGGCCGCCGGGTCCGCCCGACCGGTGCGGTACACCGACTCGATCTGGCCGATCAGGGGCTCACCCGGATGTGCGGGGTGTTCCTCGGGTTCCGCGTAGCGGTCGTGGGCGAGGAACTGCCATGCGATGAACTGTGCGTACAGGCACAGCAGTTCGGGCGCGGCATCGGGATGCGTGTAGGCGGCGAGGTCGCCCAGTCGCGCGCCGACCAATCGCTTCTCGATGCCGGGGCGATCGAGCAGCCGGTGCCGTCGGGCCCAGTCCAGCAGCCGGCATTCCGCTTCGGGCGCGTGCGGATTGCGGTCGAGGGCGAACGGCAGCGGTATTCGCGGGGGATGTGCCTCGACCATGGGGACTCCATTCGTCGTCGAAGGGTGGTGCGGCCAAGGGGTTTTCGCATGTTGCGGACCCTCTCGGCCACCACCGGCTCCCGAACGCGACGATGCCGGAGTCCGACGCACCGCACACCGATATCGCCCGTTTCCACCTCGGGGCGATAGTCGATCTGCTATGGATCGTCGGAAAAGCTCCCTGGGTCGGGACGACGGCGACCGGTGCACGCCACCCGGTCACCCGCCGTTCCCCGTCGCTCATGTCGGAAGCAATGCCCCCACCAGATCGGCGAATTCCTCCGGAGTCATGATCGCCACGCCGAGCTTCTCCGCCTTGGCCCGCTTGGACCCGGCCTTGTCCCCGGCGACGACCAGGGCGGTCTTGGCGGACACGGACGAGGACGCGGTGCCGCCGGCGCGCTCGATCAGTTCGTTCATCTCGTTGCGGGACAGCGCGGCGAGCGGCCCGGACATCGAACCGGTGACCACCACCGACTTCCCGGTCAGCGGGCCGGCCTCGACCGGTGCCGCATCGCTCGCCTGCTCGGCACCGGAAGCGGCACCGGCATCCGCAGCCGGCGCACCGGCTCCCGGTCGCACGCCGGGCTCGGTCATGTTCACCCCGGCGGCGACCAACTTGTCGATCACCTCGGCGAGTTCGGCGAGTTCGGCGACGATCACCGCGGCCTTGCCGGGACCGATGCCCTCGACCTGCGTCATCGCCTCCACGTCGGCCGCACGGATCGCGTCCATCGTGCCGAAGTGCCGCGCGATCCGGCGGGACATCGACCGACCGGTCAGCCGTACGCCGAGCGCGCACAACACCCGGCTGAGCGGCTTCCCCCGGGCCTCCTCGATGCCGGCCAGCAGCTTGTCGGCGATCTTGTCCACCCGGTCCAGGGCCAGGAATTGTTCGCGGGTCAAGGTGAACAGGTCGGCCATGTCGGCGACCGCGCCGGAGGCCACGAGTTGCGTGACGATCCGGCCGCCGATGCCCTCGATGTCGAGCTGGTCGCGGCCCACCGCGTACAGGATCCCGGCCTGCAGACCGCACGCGCGGCCCTGTGCGCACCGCCAGCGCTGCTGTGTCGTGTCCAACTCGCCGCCGCACTGCGGGCACGCGGTCGGGAACTCGATCGGCGTCTCGTCGCCCGTGCGCATGTGCACCAGCGGCGCCTCCACCCGCGGGATGATGTCGCCCGCCTTGTACACGCTGACCCGGTCGCCGATCATCAGCCCGCGGCGCTCGATGTCGGCCGGGTTGTGCAGCGTCGCGAAGCCGACGACGCTGCCGTCGATCTCCACCGGATCCAGGATCGCGCGCGGCGCGACCACCCCGGTCCGGCCCACCGCCCAGTCCACGCCGACGAGTCGGGTGATCTTGTGCACGGCGGCCAGCTTGTACGCGATCGCCCAGCGCGGCGCGCGCGTTCCACTGCCCGCGTCGGCCTGGTCGGCCGCCGCATCGGCCTTGATCACCACGCCGTCGATGCCGAACGGCAGTTCCGCCCGCGCCGCGGCGATTTCGTCGACCGCAGCCTGTACGTCCTCGATGCTCGTACACACGCGCAGCCGCGCCGAGGTGCGCCCGGTGGTCAGCACGCCGAGTGCCTCGACCCGGGCCATCACCGCGGAGTGGTCGGCGGTGCGCAACTCCTCGGCGAACGTGCTCTCGTCGTCCGGCAGCGGCAGTGCCACGTAGCCGAAGAAGGTCATCGGGATCACGTACGGCCGATCCTTGGCCCGCAGCGTGCCCGCCGCACCACCGCGCGGGTTGGCGAACACGGTTGCGCCGTGCTCCCGACGGATCTCGTTGGCGCTCTCGAACTGCTCGGCGGTGAGCAGGACTTCGCCGCGCACCTCGATCGAGACCGGCTCGCTCAACCGGTCCGGCAGACCGACGATGGTGCCGATCGCGTGCGACACGTCCTCACCGGCGATGCCGTCGCCGCGGGTGACCAGCCGGTCGAGCCGGCCCTCGCGGTAGCGCACCGCCACCGCCAGGCCGTCCATCTTCGGCTCCACCGTCAGCGCCGCGACCGGCCGCTTGATCCGCCGCTCCAGCGACGCGGCCCACGCGGCCAGCCCCTCGGGATCGAAGACGTTGTCCAGGCTGAGCATCGGCACGGTGTGCGGCACGTCCCCGCCCGGCAGCGCGCCCGCCGCGACCTTGCCGACCGGCGACTCGGCGAGCACCCGGTCGGGGTGCTCGCGCTCGTACGCGCCGATCCCGCGCAGCAGTCGGTCGTACGTGTCGTCGTCGACGGTCGAGTCGGCGCCGCCGTAGTAGGCCCGCGCGGCGGCGGTCACTGCCTCGACGGCCTGGGCGTACGCGTCGAAGTCGGCGAGAACGGCGGCCGGCGCCGGGGTGTCGGTCATGCGCACATCCTCTCGAACGGGACCGACATCACCTTGATCGGCACGGTCCGGCGCGACGCCCGACCCGGCCCGCCGCCCGCCTCGCGTCACCCCGACCCGGCGAAGGCCGCCCGCCCCTCACGCCTCCCGGAGCACCGACCCCGGGTGCGCCCGCAGCCCCGCCGCGAGCGTCAGGGTGACCGCGATGGACGCCCCGGCAAGCACCGTGATCGCCGTCGTCGGCGACGTGACCTGGGCGATCCCGCCGGCGATCGAGGCGCCGACGCCCTGCATCGCGACCATCCCGGACGAGTGCAGCCCCAGCGCCTGCCCGCTCAGCTCGTCCGGCGTCATCGCCATCAACCGTTCCTGGAACAACAGCGTCGCCGAATATCCGACCGAGGCCACCGCGACCACGGCCAGGGCGAGCGGCAGCGGGGGGTGTACCGCGAACAGCAGGTACGGCGTGGCCAGGAGCAGCAACATCGGCGCCCCCAACCGGCGCCGCCACGGCGCGGGCACGAATCGCCCGCCCAGCACGTCCCCGGCAAGCATGCCCAGCGCCGCGAAGGCGAAGAGCAGGCCCGCGTGGTCGGGTGCGAGCGGGATGAACAACGACTCGCAGCCGACGATCAGCCCGTTGGGCACCCACAGCGCGAGATAGATGTAGCGGCGCGGCTTGACCGACCACAACACCGTGTTGTTGCGCCAGGTCTCGGCGACCGACGGCCGACCGGACGCACGCGGAGCCCGTCGGGCCAGGCCGAACCGGGCCACGATCGCCGCGAGCAGGTACAACCCGGCGGCCACCAGGAGAGTGCCGCGCGCGGACAGCACCGTGACCAGCACGGCACCGAGCGAGAACCCGACGATCTGGAGCACCCCGCTGCTCATGTTGAGCACGGAGCGCCCGAGCAGGAAACCCTCCCTCGGCAGGATCTCGTTGAGCAGCCCGTAGCGCACGCCGCCGCCCACCGCGGCCACCGCGCCCTCGCCCAACACGATGGCGAACACCGCCCACAGCGGCAGTCCGGGAATCGCCAGTGCGGCGGTGCCCGCGGCGAAGATCAGCCCGATCACCGTCATCGCGGCCCGCGGCGGCAACCGGTCCGCGGCCGACATCAGCGCGGTCGCCCCGATCACCTGCGCGAGCGAACCGCCGAACATGCCCAACGCGGCCAGCAACGGCGAGCCGGTCCGGTCGTAGACGAGCGTGCCCAACGCCAGTCCGCCGACGTTGGTCGCGGCCAGTTGCGCGGAGGACGTGGCGAACAGCGGCGTGTATTCCGGCGCTCGAAAGAGCTCTCGGTAGGTGCGCATGTCCAGAGCTTCGAGCCCGGCGGGGCCCGGGCGTTACTGTTTCGCCGGGAGGCGAAAGCATGGGGTGGTGGCGGGTCGACGCGGATACCCTCGCAGGCAGCCGATTCGCGATCTCGCCGCTGGCCGAGGTCACCGCGACGCTGAAGACGCTGCAACGGGGTACGGCCGCGCATCCCGGCGAGCGGACCTGGCTGGACGCGCACCTGCCCGCCTATCGGGCCCGGCTGGCCCAGGATCCGGTCACCGCCCTGCTGCTGCGGATCGGCCTCGGCGGCAGTTGGAACGCGGACTTCCTCACGCCCCCGCCGCCGCTGACCGGCGAACCGGCCTTCGCCGCGGAACTGGCCGGGATCCGCGGCACATCGGAGCCGGTCGCCCGGGCCGATCTGGAGGTGTCGATGGGCGGCCCACTGCCCACCGCGCTGCGCCGGACCGACCTCGGCCCACGCGCCGCGGACATCCTGGACTGGGTGTGGACGCGGGTGGTCCGACCGGACTGGCCACGCCGACGGCGGATCATCGAGGCCGACATCGTCGCCCGCACCGGCCAACTCGGCCGCGGCGGCTGGGCGGCGGCCCTGGACGACCTGCGCCCGGGCATGCGCTGGCTGGGCGCGAGCCGACTGCGGATCAACGCGAACGACTACCCTCCGCGCGAACTCGGCAGCGCCCGCCTGTCGTTCGTGCCGGTCACCCCCGGCCGCGGCTGGGTGGCCTGGGAGGAGGAGCGGCACTACGCGGTGATCTACCCGTGCTCGGGCGCCTTGGCCGACGCCCACCGCCCGGCCGGTCCCGACCCGCTGGCCCGCCTCCTCGGGCCGGCCCGGGCCGGCGTCCTGAGCCGCCTGGACACCCCCAAGAGCACCACCCAACTGGTCGCCCTCACCGGCCAGGGCCTCGGTTCGGTGGGCCGCCACCTCAAGGTCCTCCTGGACGCCCACCTCGTCCTGCGCCGCCGCTCCGGCCGCTCCGTCCTGTACTACCGCTCACCCACCGGCGAAGCCCTGATCGCCGCCCAGACCCCGGACCGACCACACACCGCGGTCGCCGAGCCGACCGGCCCGAATCCGCCCCGAACCCCCGGGCCCGACGTCGCCGCGACCGGGCCCGCGCCGTGCAGGCCCGACGGCGACCCCGCCCCCCGATCGGGCCGACCGGGCGCCGAGCCGCGCACCGTCGGCGGCGAGGCGGTCCGCGCGGGCGGGCGGGATGGGCCACCATGACCGGATGAGGACCGAACCCGTCACCGCGCTGTCGCCGCGCGGCATCCGGCACGTGCTGCTCACCCAGCGCTGGAGCGAACTCACCTTCGTGCACTGGGCCGTGCCACCCGACGTAGTTGCCCCGCTGCTCCCGGAGGGGACCCGGCCGGACGTCCTGGACGGCGTGACCTACGTCGGGCTGGTGCCGTTCCGGATGGTGGGCGTGGGATTCCTGCGCCTGCCCGGCGTGCCGTGGCTGGGTACCTTCGCGGAGACCAACGTGCGGCTGTACTCCGTGGACGGCGCCGGCCGGCGCGGCGTCGTCTTCCGCTCGCTGGAGGCGGCCCGCCTGTTGCCCGTGCTGACCGCCCGGGCCACGCTGCGACTCCCGTACCGATGGGCCCGCATGCGCATCGACCGGACCGGCGACCGGGTGCGCTACACGACGCGGCGACACCGCCTGGAGGGCGCCCCGCGGGGCGGCACGGTCGAGGTGCGCGTCGGCGCACCGGTGACCGACCCCGGCCCGCTCGAACACTTCGTCACCGCCCGCTGGGGCCTGCACACCCGCGTCGCCGGCCGTACCCTCTACCTGCCCAACGCGCACCCGCAATGGCCGCTCCGCCACGCCGAGTTGCTGCATCTCGACGACGACCTGGTCGCCGCCGCCGGCCTGCCCGAGGCGACCGGCGAACCGGACAGCGTGCTCTACTCGCCCGGCGTCCCGGTCCGCTTCGGTCCACCCCTCCCGATCACCGGTACCCGACCCGTCGGCCCCCGGGGGGGTAGCGTGCGGCGGTGAGCGAGACGTGGAGCACGCACGACATCGAGTTTCGTGACGACGTGGTCGTCAAGAGATTCCGTTCGCGCGAGCGGGCGGAGCCGCTGCGCGAATGGCGGGCGCTGGGCCTGTTGGCGAGATACGCGCCGGGCCTGGCGCCGGAACCGATCCGGGAGGACCTCGACGGCGAACCACCCGTCGTGGTCATGTCCCGACTCGCGGGCGTGCCACTGCGCGGACGAGACCTCGACCGGAAGCAACTGCAAGCCTTGGCCGAGGCGATCGGCATGCTGCACGACGCGATCCCCACGGCGGAGGTCGTGACACTGCCGGCCTGTACCTGGTATCCGCCCGTGGTCGAGGGCAAGGCGCGGGCGTGGAGCACCGGCGGGCGCGACCTCGGCTCGGACCCGCTCGTGGCGCGAGCCTTCGAGTCCGGATGCGCGTGGTTGTCCGCGTGGCACACACCGCCGGAACCGGGACCGGGAATCCGGCCGGTGTTCGGCCTGTCGGACGGAAACCTGGCCAACTACCTGTGGGACGGCACGCGGGTACGCCTGGTCGACTTCGAGATCTCCGGCCGCAGCGACCGGGCGTTCGAACTGGCGGAGCTCGTCGAGCACGTCTCGATGTGGCCCGCCGGCACCGACGCCGATACGGAGTTCCTCCTGTCCTGCTTCGAACTCACCGATCCGGAGATCGAACGACTGCGCGACTTCCGGACCCTGTTGTCCCTCGTCTGGCTGCTGATGTTGCTGCCGGACAGCCCGGGGTATCACCGCAACCCACCCGGCACGCTGACACGCCAGGCGGCACGGCTCCTGGCCCACCTGGAACCGGTCGGATAGCCCGCCGGATCGCCCGCCGTGGGGGATACCCCATGCCCGACGACCCGCGAAATCCGGCCGGCCGATGCGGGCACGGCGAAGCGGGGGCGGATGCCCGGACGGATCGTTCTGTCGACCACACCCCCGAGGCGCCGACCCCACGCCGGTCGCCTCCGGACGCCGACCCCACGTCGGTCGCCCCACCGCCCCCACTCCCACGCGGCCGTCGCACCCCCACTGCAATCACGACGACCCGTCCGCGCGGTCTACCCGGCCAACCCCTCCCGCAGTCGTTCGATGTCCTCGAGGTCCTTGGCCCGACGTGGCCGATGCGGCATCCACGTGGGCGTCATCAGCTTGATCTCGATCTGTGCCTCGGGCGAGATGATCGGGCAGGACACCCCGCCCAGCTTGCCCGGAGGCGTCTCCAGCATCCCCTCCGGCCAGCGGGAGCCCGCCCACGGCCCGCCGGCCACGATCACGTGGCCGTCCGGATCACGGGCCAAGAAGGCGAAACCCAACTCCACGCCGCCCGCCGTGTAATCGAGTTGTTGCTCGGCGGGAGCCCGCGCCAAGCGAACGAATCCTCGCGCGGCGAACGCTGCGGTCAGCGCCGGGGCGTCCCGAGCCCACGCGAACCAGTCGACATCATTGTGTTCCCGGGTTGTCCGGCCCAGGAAGAAATCCATTGCCCATCCGCCACGCAACCAGACCTGTATACCCAACTCCCGGGCCAGGTCCTGGACTTCGACGATCAGTGCGAGCTGCCGGTCGGCATCCGACGACACAGTCATGGGATTACCGTAGGGCTCGCGCAACCGGCCCCGGGGCGGTCTTCGCCACGCCGTCATCCACCCGTGACCGA
Source organism: Embleya sp. NPDC008237 (assembly GCF_042956465.1). NCBI lineage: Bacteria > Bacillati > Actinomycetota > Actinomycetes > Kitasatosporales > Streptomycetaceae > Embleya > Embleya sp. NPDC008237. Next base: position 330,177 of record NZ_JBIBGL010000009.1, on the reverse strand, counting down.
AAACGACCCTCCGCCCGACCTTCGGGGAAGGGACCGCGGCGGCATCGGGTCCCGGCCGGACCGCGCGCGTCGATCGGAGCCCGCGCCCCTACTCCGGCGCGGACGCGAGCCCGTGCTCGCGGCGATACGCGCCGAGCTCCGCTTCGGTGGGTGGGTTCGCGCCCGCTCGCGAGCACGTGAGGGCCGCGACCAGCGACGCGTCCGCGAGCAGCGCGCCGAGCGTCGCCGGGTCGAGGCGCCGGATGCCGGCGGGGTCCAGCAGACCCCGACGGCGAAGCGCGTCCAGGAGACCGGCCGTGTACGCGTCGCCCGCACCGACCGTGTCCACCACCCGCACCGCTCGGGCCGGCGCCGAGGCCCGACCCGCGGGACACACGCCGTACGAGCCTTCGGCGCCCCGGGTGACCACCACCAGCCCCGGGCCCAGTGCCAGCCAGGCATCCGCCACGTCGGCGAAGTCGCTTCCCGGATGCAGCCATTCGAGGTCCTGGTCGCTGACCTTGACCACGTCCGACAGGGCCACCAGGGACTCGATCCGCTCTCGGGCCGGCTCCGGATCGCCCATCAGGGACGGCCGGCAGTTCGGATCGTAGGAGACCACCGCCTGCGCCCGCGCGTGTTCGGCCGCCAGTACGCGCCGCACCGGGTCCGCGCCCGGAGCGAGCGTCGCCGCGATCGAACCGGTGTGCACACACCGGGACCCGGGCGGGACGCCGACCGCATCGGGCAACTCCCAGACGATGTCGAAGGTGTAGGTCGCCGCACCCGCCGCGTCCAGATCGGCCCGCGCCACGCTGGTGCGCCCCGTCGACCGGCTCTGCGGTGCCACCTCGACCGCACTCGCCGCCAAGTGCGCCGCCAGCAACTCGCCGTGCGGGTCCGCCCCGTAACGGGTGATCAGGTGCACCGGCGCGCCCAGCCGCCCCAGCCCCACCGCGACATTGGCCGGACTGCCCCCGGGATGGGCGACCGGATCACCGCCCCGGACGGATACGAGGTCGATCAACGCCTCGCCGATCACGGTGATCATGCGGTGGCCTTCCTGGCTGGACCGAAGTTCGGACGGGTGACGCACGAGCCGGCCTCGACCGGCCGGGCGGCGGTGCGTGCGGGGCCGGTCACGGACCGACCTCGCCGGAACCGCGCGGGATCAGACGGGTGCGCATGTGGATGTGCTGCACCGGGGTCGAATCGCCCCCGAGGCGACGGAACAGCAGGTGCGCGGCGGCCTGCCCGATGCCGAACGGGTCCTGGGCGACCACGGTCACGGCCGGGGTGAGCATGTCCGCGAGTTCGAAGTCGTCGAAACCGACCAGGGCGGGCTGCACCGGCGAGCGGCGTATCTCGCGCAGGGTCTCCACCGTGAACCGGCTGTTGCCGCAGAAGACCGCCGTCGCCGGATCGGACCCGCCGAGCATCGCCCGCAACCACGCCCGCAGTTCCTCCCCGTACGGCGGCCCGTTGTACACCAGCCGCGGGTCCGGATCGATGCCCGCGTCCGTCAATGCCTCGCGATGGCCGCGCAGGCGTTCGCGGGCGGTGAAGATCTCCAGCCGGTCGCCGATGAACGCGATCCGCCGATGTCCGTGCCGGATCAGGTGATCGACGCCGTTGCGGGCGCCACCGACGTTGTCCACGAGGACGGTGTCCGCCTCGATGTCGCCCGGTGGGCGGTCGACGAACACGCACGCCATCCCGGCCTCGATCTCCGGCAGCAGATAGCGGTGACTGCCGCTGGCCGGGACCACGATCAGCCCGTCCACCCGGCGGGCGCACAACGCCAGGACCAGATCGCGCTCCTTGTCCGGATCCTCCGCGGACGACGCGCTGAACAACACCGTGCCGTGCTGATGGGCGATGTCCTGGATGGACCGGGTCAGCGCGGAGGAGAACGGATCCGCGGCGTCCTCCAGGACCAGGCCGATGCTGGAGGTGTGACCCGAGCGCAGCTGCGCCGCGCTGTCGTTGCGGCGGAACCCGGTCTGCGCGACGGCCGCCCACACCGCCTGCTGTTTCACGGCGCTGACGTTCGGCTCACCATTGATCACCCGCGAGACGGTCTTGATGCCGACGCCGGCGAGGGCGGCCACGTCCTTCATCGTGGTGCGACCGCGCCCACGCGGTCGTTCCGGGGTCGTCGGGCCGGCCATCGGGGTCCTACCTTTCGAGCGGCCGGGCTCGCACCCGGCACCCATGGTGCGTTGTTCCCGGAACCGGAACCGGGAGCGGGAAGGGGAGTGGTACCGGTACCGGGACGTGGGACCGGCACGTGGGCCGGGGTCGGATCGGAGCGGGAAGCCGCGGTGGCAAGCGTGAGGCGGACGGCGGGGCAGGAAGCGGGAAGTCGGGTCGGGCGGGGGTCGTTCGGTTCAGCAGGCGGCCCGACGCAATGCCTCGGCGAGGGTCGGGGCGGACCGCAGCCGGGGCAGCAGGGTGGCCTGTACCGCGTGGTACGCGTCGGGTTTCCCCTGCCAGACGGTGGCCGAGGGCCGCGCGTCGGGGTCGAGTTCGTGGTGCCAGCTGCCGTGCTTCCGGTCCAGGAACACGGCGTCGGCATGCTCCCACCACGCTCGGTACCAGTCATCGTAGTCGGCGACCCCGGTGGCCCGATGCAGTGCCGCCGCCGCCGCGATCGCCTCGGCCAGGACCCAGTGCATCCGGGTACGGACCACCGGTCGCCCGGTCCAGTCGAGCGTGTACACGAAGCCCGGCCGGCCGTCCGCGTGGCCGCCCTCGCGGACCGCCGCGGCGAACAGCGCCACCGCGTCGGTGCGCAGCCACTCGGGTGGATCCGGCAACGACGCGGCCAGGGCGAGCAGCAGCCGGGACCACTCGAAGGCGTGGCCGACGGTGGCGCCGTACGGGCGGAACGGGTCGGCGGGACGGTCGCGGTTGTACTCGCGGCGCGGCGCCCAGCCCGGATCGAAGTGCTCGATCAGCCGCCAGTGGTTGGCCCGGGCGTGCTCGTGCACGACTCGGCCGGCGATGCGCAGTGCGCGGGTGCGCCATCGATGCTCGCCGGTGGCGTCGGCGGCGGCCAGGAACGCCTCGACGGCGTGCATGTTGCTGTTGGCGCCCCGATAGGCCTCGCCGGTGGTCCAGGCCCGGTCCCAGGATTCGGCGCAGGCGCCCCGGTCGGCCTCCCAGAACCGGCGTTCGACCACGTCCAGGGCCTCGGCGAGCAGGGCAGGGGCGCCGCGATGGCCTGCGGCGCACGCGCTCGCGGCGGCCAGCACGACGAACGCGTGGTCGTACATGCGCTTCCCGTCGAGGCGTTCGGCGTCGAGTACGGGTCGCCCGGACCGGTCCACCACCGGATGCCAGCCGCCGTGTTCGCGGTCCCGCAGCAGCTCCGTCAACGCGGTGAGCCCGTGCGCCACGAGCGCCGCCGCCTCGTCCGGGCCGACGTCACCGGCCCGGCCGGGGTCCGCACCGGCCCGGTCGGTGCCGCCGTGCGCACCGGCAGGCTCCGTACCGTCGCCGTCCACACCGCCACCCTGCCAACCGCCGCCCTCCGTACGGCCACCACCCACGCCCCCGCCGTCCGCAGCTCCCCGGGCCGCCCCGCCGCCGGCCCCCCGCAACTGCGCCAACGCGAACACATGCGTCATCCGGGCCGTCACCCACGTGTGCAGCACCCCGTCCGCGACCGGCCGACCGGTGTCGTCCAGCCACCCGAACCCGCCCTCGGCCAACCGTGCGCCCCGGGCGAACCGGAGCAGCCGGTCGCATTCCGCGTCGAGCCACGCCGCGTGTTCGGGGGAGCCCCCCAGGGGTTCAGCCACCATGTGCCGCACACTCCCTCTGACATCGTTGTCATTCAGACCGTACTGGGCCGCCGATGAGCTGTCGACATCCGGACCGTGAACATCCTCGTCGACGGCCCGCGCAGGCTGAGCCCGTCGGGGCAATCACCTCAATCCCCGACAGATCAGCGCGAGTTCCGAGTGAAGGTCGAGATCCGCGAAACTCTTGACACTCGTCCAGCTGGCCAGCACTGTACTGACACCGTTGTCAGACGGTCGGCGGCATCGACCCCTCTCGTCCCCGTCCTGACACACGTGCGAACTCGTGGCGCCCCGGCCGCCGGCCGAGACGGCTCGCGGGGAACGACCCGACAACCCGAAGGAGTTGGGCACGTGCAACCCCTGATCGAAGGTCGGGGCCTGGTCAAGCGGTACGGCCAGGTCCAGGCCCTGCGCGGCGCCGACTTCACCGTCTTCCCGGCCGAGGTCGTCGCGCTGATCGGTGACAACGGCGCGGGCAAGAGCACGCTCACCAAGACCCTCGCCGGCACCGAACGGCCGGACGCCGGCGAAATCCTTTTCGAGGGCCGCCAGGTGAGCATGGAACGACCCACGGACGCGCAGGAGTTGGGCATCGAGACGGTCTACCAGGACCTCGCCCTGGCGCCCGACCTGGACGGCGCGGCCAACCTCTTCCTGGGCCGCGAACTGTTGCGCCGCGGCCTGGCCGGGCGGCTGGGCGTACTGGACAAGGCGACGATGCGCGAGCGCGCGATCGAGGCGTTCGCCCGGCTCGGCGTGGAGTTGCAGGACATCGACGCCCCGATCGGGACGCTCTCCGGCGGTCAGCGCCAGAGCGTGGCCATCGCCCGTGCGGTCGCCTGGGCGGACAAGGTGATCTTCATGGACGAGCCGACCGCCGCGCTCGGCGTGCTCCAGCGCGGCCGGGTGATGGACGTGATCCGCCGGGTCCGGGACAACGGCATCGCGGTCGTCCTGATCAGCCACAACATGCCCGAGGTGTTGTCGGTCGCGGACCGCGTCGAAGTGCTGCGCCTGGGTCGGCGGGTGGCGAGCCTGACCGCCGCGGACACCACCGTGGAGGAACTCGTCGGCGCGATGACCGGCGCCCTGGACGGACTCGACGTGCAAGGAGCACCGGCATGAACCTCGACAAGACGGACACCCCGCCGGGGCACCCCGACCCGGATGCGCACCGAGCCGACGAACAACCCGTGGACCGGGGCGGCGCACAATCCCGGGAGCACCCGCGACACCCCGGCTCCGACTCCCCGGACGCCGGATCGTTCATCCGCCGCGTGCTGTGGCGCCGGCTCGCCCGGAGCAACTCGTGGTGGACCTTCCTGGTCCTGATGGTGCTGGTGACCGCCTTCTCCATCATGCGACCCGAGCAGTTCCCGACCACGTTCAATCTGCGCAACGTGGCCACCGACGCGGCGGTGTTGCTGATCGTCGGCGTCGGCATGACCTTCGTGATCATCATGGCCGGCATCGATCTCTCGGTCGGCTCGGTCCTGGTGTTCGCCGGCGTCGCGGCGGCCAAGACGATGACCGCCGTCGCCGGGCCGGACGCAGGCTGGGGCGCGATCCTGCTCGGCGTGCTCGCCGGTCTCGCCGCGGGCGCCGCGTGGGGCGCGTTCAACGGATTCCTGATCGCCAAGGCGAAGGTGCCCGCGCTGATCGTCACGCTCGGCAGCCTGGGCATGGCACTGGGCCTGGCCCAGGTGTTGACGGAGGGTCAGGACGTCCGGGGCGTGCCCACCCGGTTCACCGACACGATCGGCAACGGCCGATTCCTGGGCATCCCCTGGCTGGTGGTGATCGCCCTGGTGGTCACCGCGCTGGGCGCACTCGCGCTGTCCACCACCCGATTCGGCCGGCGCACCTACGCGGTCGGCTCCAACGCCGAGGCGGCCCGCCGGGCAGGCATCGCGGTCGACCGACACATGATCAAGGTGTACGCCCTGTCGGGCACCCTGGCCGGACTCGCCGGCGTGTTGTCCCTCGCCCGCTTCACCACCACCACGATCGGCGGCCACGCCAACGACTCGCTCGGCGCCATCGCGGCCGTCGTCCTCGGCGGCACCAGCCTGTTCGGCGGTGTCGGCACCGTCGTCGGCACGCTGATCGGCGTCTTCATCCCCGCCATCCTGCAGAACGGCTTCGTCATCCTGGGCGTGCAGCCGTTCTGGCAGAGCGTCGCGGTCGGCGCCGTGCTGATCGCGGCCGTGTACGCCGACCAGTTGCGCCGCCGCAGCCTGCAACGCCGTTGACCACCCGGGGCCGCACCCGGAGGCCCGCCCGGCCCGACCCGCCATCCGGCCCGACCCGTCATCCGTCCCGGCCGCCGGCCGGCCGCGGCCGATCGCTTCGCCCCACCACCGCCAGGAGGCACTGCCCGATGAAGACACCGACGTACGTCGCCGTGACCATCGCCCTGAGCGCGGCCGCCACCCTCGCCGGGTGCGGCGGCGACAGCGACAGCGGCTCCGGGGGCGGACGCAAGATCACCTTCGTCCAGGGCGTCAAGGGCGACGAGTTCTACATCTCGATGGCCTGCGGCGCACAGCAGAAGGCCAGGGAACTCGGCGTCAAGCTCGACGTGACCGGTGCGGACAAGTGGGACGCCTCGCTCCAGACTCCGGTGGTCAACGCCGTCGCCGCCAAGAGCCCGGACGCCGTACTGATCGCGCCCACCGACACCCAGGCGTTGCGCCGGCCGGAACAGCAGCTCAAGTCCCGCGGTGCGAAGGTGATCGAGGTGGACACCAAGCTCGACGACGGCTCGATTCGCGAGACCGCGATCTCCTCCGACAACGAACGCGGCGGCATGCTCGCCGCACAGACTCTGGCCAACCTGGTCCAGGACCGCGGCACGGTCGCCGCGATCAGCGTCAAACCGGGCATCTCCACCACGGACGCCCGCCTGAAGGGCTTCGAGACCGAGATCAAGAAGCACCCGGGCATCACCTACCTCGGTGTGCAGTACAACGACGACGACCCGGCCAAGGCCGCCTCCATCGTCACCTCGACGATCGCCTCGCACCGCGACCTGGTCGGCGTCTTCGCGGCCAACGTGTTCAGCGGCGAGGGCGCGGCCACCGGCATCGAACAGGCCGGCAAGGCCGGCCAGGTCAAACTGGTCGCCTTCGACGCCACCCCGAAACAGGTCGAGGCCCTGCGCAGGGGCTCCATCCAGGGCCTGATCGCGCAGAAGCCGTTCGACATCGGCTCCCAGGGCGTCGAACAGGCGGTCGCAGCTCTCGACAAGAAGCCGGTCCCCAAGTCCATTTCCACCGACCTGGTGGCCGTCACCAAGGAGAACGTGGACCAGCCCGACGTGAGCAAGTACCTCTACAAGGGCGCCTGTTGACCCGAGCACCGCACGCCCGGCGCTCGACGGCGCCCGTCCCCGACCCGCGACCGGCCCCGGCCCCTCCGGGGCCGGTCGCGAGCGGCGGTCGGCTGCCGTGTGGCCGCCGTCCGCTACTTGACGATCGTGGTCAGCGGCTGCTTGTCCTCGCGCTGGATGATGCACGCGGCCTGGTGGTTGCCGCTGCTCCAGGACTTCATGTCGAGCGGGTACGAGTACGAGAAGGTGAGCTTGGGCGACGCGGGCTGCCGCTCCAGGAGGGGGCCGATGTACTGCTCACACAGATCACCGACCTTGTCCTCGTAGCCCGGCGTGGTCGGAGTGACCGTCGCCGGCAGGTCGAAGGCCTTGCCGACCTGGCCACTGTGCGGCTTGGCGCAGGAGACGTCGGTGGTCTTGGCGCCGTCCTGGTTGATGCACTGGCCGGTCTTGTACGTGAAGGCGTCGATGATGTCGGCCGTGGACGTGCCGCTCGCGGTGCCGGTGGGCTTCGTGGTGCCGCCCGGCTTGCCGGTCGGGCTCGTGGTGGCCTTCCCCGTGGGTGATGCGGTCGAAGGGACGACGGGAGACTTGCTGCCCTTGTCGTCCTTGTCGTCGCCGAGACAGCCGGAGAGCAGGGCGGTGGCGGCGACGACTCCGGCCACGGCCGGCGCAATCATGCGCAGGCGGTGGGAGGTGGGCATGTGGGACACAACCTTTCGCTTCGGGACGCCCAAGATCCTTGCGCGATCCCTCACCGAAACGTCGAGGGAAACGGTGCTTGATTTTTTTGCGAAGCCGAGAGAATCAGGTCCCTCTTCGTTCACCGTCCGGTGCACCCGTTTCCGATCCGCTGCGATTCTCGTCCGTCGGCGCCTCCCACACCAGCCCCGCACGGGAAGTTCGTGGGCCACCCGGCGGCGCGATCCGTCGCACCGCCACCCCGACCACCTGGTCGCGGTGCACGAAGCCGTAGGCGCGCGAATCCCAACTCGACGCCGCGTTGTCGCCCAGCACGACGATGGCGTGCGCGGGCACCGGTTGCCCGGCGGCGTCGCGCAGCACCGGGAACCGGTCCACCGGCACCGGATCGCCCGCCACAGCCACCGCCCGCTTGACCATCAACCGGCCGTGCGGCGCCGGGGCCAGATCGGTGCGCTCCGGGACGGCGGCAAGCGCGTTCGGCGGCAACCCCCGTAGCCCCGGCGGCAGTCCGGCCACCACCGGGGGATGGGGGACGCGGACGACCACCACCTGACCGGCGCGCACCCGCCCGGTGCGGCGCACCAGCAAACGATCGCCCGGGAACAGCGTGGGCTCCATGCTCGGGCCCTCGACCGTGGCCACCAGATAGCGTCGTTGCACCCACAACAGCGCCGCGGCGCCGAGTCCGGTGGTCGCGAACAGGGCGGGCGCGAGCCGTCGGGTTTTCACTTCGCCTCCTGGTAGCCGGCCGCCTGGAGCCGGAACAGGCTCGCGTAGTGGCCCTCGCGGTCGAGCAGCATCTCGTGCGGGCCCTGTTCGACGATGCGTCCGCCGTCCAGGACCACGATCAGGTCCGCGTCGCGCACCGCGCCGAGCCGGTGCGAGATGAGCAGGCTGGTGCGTCCCTCGCGGTGTTCGCGCATCCGGGCGTGCACCTCGTGTTCGGCCTGCGGGTCCAGGCCCGAACTGGGCTCGTCCAGGATCATCAGCTCGCGCCCGGTGCGCACGAACGCCCGGGCCAGGGCCAGGCGTTGCCACTGGCCGCCGGAGAGCACCACGCCGGTGTCCGGGTCCTCCTTGTCGGCCTCGCTGAAGAACATCCGGGTCAGCAGCGTGTCGTAGCCGCGCGGCAGGGCGGCGAGCCTGTCGTGGATGCCCGCGCGTTCGGCGGCGGCCTCGATCCGGGCCCGGTCCGTCAGGCTGTCCGGGTCGCCGAGGGCGATGTTCTCCGCGGCGGTCATGTCGTAGTTCATGTGGTCCTGGAACACCGCGCTGATCCGCCCGCGCAGTTCGGTCGGCGGGATGTCGCGCAGGTCCACGCCGTCCCAGGTGATCCGACCCCGGGTCGGGTCGTACATCCGGCACAGCAGCTTGACCAGCGTGCTCTTGCCCGCGCCGTTGAGTCCCACCAGTGCCACCGCCCGGCCGCGCGGGATGCGCAGGTCGACACCGCCCAGCACCCAGGGGTGGTCGTCGCTGTAGCGGAACCACACGTCGTGGAACTCGATGCCCGCACCGGGCTCCGGCGCGGGGACGGTCGTTGTCGCCGAGACCAGATCGGGTTCGGCATGCGCGACCGCCACGTAATGGGTCAGGCCCAGCAGTTGGCCGTGCGCGGAGGCGATCGAGGAGACCAGGCGGTCCAGGGCCGCCTGGATGCCGCCCACCGCGGCCACGAACATGGTCACGTCGCCGACGCTGAGCGTGCCGCGCCGGGCGGCGGCGACGGCCCACCACAGACCCCCGCCGGCGACCGCGGCGCCCACTGCGCCAAGCACCGCCTGGGTGGCGAACTCCCGCAGGTCCATCCGGCGTTCGGCCTCGTTGGCGCGGCGCCTCTCGTGCATCATCCGGGTGCGCAGGAACGGGCCGATGCCGAAGAGGCGGATCTCGGTGGCCGCCTCGACGTCGGTCAGCAGCCGGCCGTAGAAGAACTCCCGGCGGTGCACCTGCTCGAAGTCCCACTGCATCGTGGCGCGCAGCCGGGACAACCGCAGCTCGGCGACCAGTACCGGGACCGCGGCGAGCAGCACCAGGCCGGTCATCATCGGGCTGAGGATCAGCAGCGAGCCGACGAAGCCGACCAGGGTCAGCGCGCCCTGGAGGGTGCCGCCCGCGCCGTCCACCAGGACGCCGAAGCTCGACGTGCTGCTTTGTCCCAGGCGCAGTCGGTCCAGGAACGCCGGGTCCTCGAACCGGCGCAGCCCCACCTGGCGTTCGGCCGCGGCGAACAGGCGGTCGGTGCCCACGACGCCGGTGGCCCGGCCGATCTGGGCGCGCAGGTAGCGGCCGATTCCCGGCAGCATGGTGGCGACCAGTCCGGTGATCGCAAGTGCCACGGCCAGGCCGCCGATGGCGCCGTGTCCGCTCGTGAGTCGGTCGATGACCAGCTTGGTCAGCCACGCGATGGTGATCGGCACGCCTGCCGAACCCAGCGTCACCGCCAGCGATCCGACCGCCTGGGCGGGGGCCGCGTGGAAGGTGAGCGACACCGCCTCGCGGGCGGCGGCGAACAGGTCGCGGGCCGCGATCCGCGCACTCACGCGTGCGCTTTGCCGGCCCGGTGACCGGTGGGCAGATCGGTGGTGGGCAGGTCCGTCGTCTTCAGGCCGGCCGCCACCACCCGTCGGTCCTCGCCGAGCAGGTACATCGCCGGCGTCCAGGCATTGCGAAACGCCGCCTGGACCACCCCGTCGTACTCCTCCACGACCACCCGGGCCACCGGCGTCAACAGCGCGAGCAGTTCGGCATCGTCGCCGGCGATCACTGCCAGCGTGCGCTCGCGGCCCAGTGCGCGGGCCCGCTCGGCGAAGCGCGGTGCCTGCACGTGGCAGGGCTCGCAGCCGGCGGAGAAGAACCCGACCAGCCCGCCCATGTCGTGGTCGCCCACCTGCTCGCCGGTGGTCGTGGTGGCGGTGAACACGCCGGGGCGCATGCCGGGTCGCAGTTCCATCGGCGGCCCCGCGGAGTGCGGCGTCTGCGGTTGTTGGCCACGCAGCCTGCGCAGCACGCCGAGCACAAGCACCAGGTTCAACGCGGTCACCAGGCCGACGAGCACGACGGCGACGACAAGTATGGGCATCAGGCATTCCTCGCGAACAGATCGACGATGTCGTCCAGGGAGATGATCAGGAGCGCGCCGACCAGTCCGGCCACGGCCGCGACCGCGCTGCCGGCGAGCGGGGGCAGCAGATCGGCGGAGGGGTCGAGGCCGGTCGCCGACAACCCGGCGATCGAGGCGGCGAGCAGGACGCCGTTGCGCACCAGATGGCGCGCGCCCAGCGGGGTGTCGGAGGCGCCGAAGCAGCGGCAGGGGGAGCGCCGACCGCGGCGCAGCGCCGCTCCGACGGCCGCGGTGAACGCGGCGAGCAGCACGCCGGCGACCACGAAGCCCGGGCCGCGGGTCGGCGGGAGCAGGACGAGTACGGGGACCGAGGTCTCCGCGGCGACCACCGCGCAACCGATCGGCCGGGTCGACCGGGCCCGCATGGGCACCAGGCCCGGGATCGAGTCGACGAAGCCGGTGAAATCGCGGAGCTTGGTGACCGCGGAGGCGGCGAATACGAGGCCGATCAGACCGGCACAGCCCACATATATGTAGCCCACGGCTATCCCCCTTTTTGGGCGCGCGGAAACGGCGGGCGGCGAAAGCTCGCCGCCCGCCGTCGAGTCCGGCAGGATCGCCCGACGCATTCCGAGGGTTTACTCCACGCAAATTCGCCGGATTCATCGTGGCGAGGATACGTGTCGTACCGACGTCGGACGCAGGTTGTCGATGCGATCCTCGGCGCGGCCACCTTGTGAGTGATCCGCGCCGATAACGACGGCGGGATAATGAATCCCGCTGTGGTCAATCCCGCAGTGCGATATTGCATCGCGGAATATCACCAACGACCGCGACGGGACAAGGCGGACGAACCCCGCCCGTCGACGGCTCCCGGGCCGAGGTCAGCAGTTGCCGACGCGCGTGGTGGTGCAGCCCTCGTCCTTGCAGCACTGGTACAGGAAGAGCACGCCCCCACCACAGAAGTAGGTGTTGCTACAGCCTGCCTCGACCGTGGCCTTTTGGGTCAGTCGGTTCAGCAGGCGATCGGCGAGACGCATCATGACGTCTCCTCTCCCGGCCGGGTGGGCCGTTTGGATTGGTAATTGGATTATTGCCAGTCCCCCTTTTTATTCGCAAGACCCAAATCACCAACCATCGGAGATGATCAAGAAATGGGCGACCCGCCCAATTCCCGACGACCTACGCCCGTGAATCGGTGCGATTCGCCGAATCGACGGATAGGCTCGATATGTCGCTTCCGGCCCCGCCCGGGCGCCGACATGCGTCGATGCCCGGGAAATGGCATGCCCGCGCGGATTCGGCGGGCTTACGGGACGAGGTGGGCGAAAACCACGACGTTGCCGGAGTAGTGGCTCTTCTTGCTGTAGGTGCCGCCGCAGGTGAGCAGCCGCAACTCCGGCCGGGCCGCGTCGCCGAATACCCGCGCGGCGGGGAACTCGTTCCGGGCGAACATTTCGACCCCGTCCACCACGAAGGCCGCGACGCTGCCGTCCTCGCGGTCGATCTCGATCCGGGAGCCGCGCGGCAGCGCGCCCAGCGGATAGAAGACGGCGGGTCCGGCGGCGGTGTCCACGTGGCCGGCGATCGAGGCGGTGCCCTTCTGTCCGGGCGTCACGCCGCCCTGGTACCAGCCGGCCAGGTTGCGATCCCCCTGCGCCGGCACGTCGATGCCGCCCGCCTCGTCCAGGCCGACCCGGGCCAGCGGGGCCGAGATGCCCAACTCCGGGATCCGGATCCGGGTCGGGATCGACGCGCGCATCGGCGGTGCCTCGGCCGGCGGGGCAGGCGGGACAGGCGGGGCGGGCGCCGCGGGATCGCCGGGATCCGCGGGCGCCGGGGCATCCGGGGCCGGCATCGTGGGCGGGGCGATCGGCACGGCCGCGGCGGCGGGCGGGCGCGGTGGCGGTGCGGAGGTGTCGTACCCGGCGTACAGCAGACCTGTGCCGCCGATCGCGAGCACGCCACTGGCCGCCGCCCAGAGCAGGCGACGGCCGGCGGGTCGGTGCTGCCGATCCGCGGCACTCACGGGTGCCTCGGGTGCGGAACGGGTCATCGGTCAGGCGAGGTTCGAGGCCCGGCGGCGCAGCGCGACGAAGCCGGTGCCGGCCGCGCCCGCGAGTACCAGACCACCCACCACGCGCAGCGCCGGGTCGCCGTAATCGACCCCGCCGAACCCGGCCGTGGACGCCGTGGTCGGCGCGGCGCCCATCACGTGCAGGCTGCCGATCAGCTCCTGGCCCTCGCCGCAGACCACCTTGACCTCGTAGTCGCCGGTGGCCACGTCCTTGATGGTCGCCTGACCCTTGACCTCGTCGCCGTCACGGGTCAGGGTGGCCGCGGCCGTGAACGCGTCCGAGGAAGCGGTCGCCGTGTTCGCGGTGCAGTGCTTGTCGTCCGACAGCAACACCGTGTCGCCGGGACGGCCGGAGTCGGCCTGCATCGGCGTGGCGGCGAACGCCGCGCCTGCGGAACCGCATACGGTGAGACCCACGATGGTGCCGACGACTGCGAGACGGGCACAGCGCATTTCGTCCTCCAATGGACATGCGGAACCGAACCCGACAGACCGGGTTACAGGGGAAGTTCCGCTACAAGGAACGTAAAAAGCCGCTCGACCCGCCGCCACCGCTGGGCGCCGAACGGTGGATCACGTCGGCCGTCGGAGTGGACCGGGTCCGCCCGGGGGTTTACCGGCACGGGTCGCCGCCGCGGAGTTCGGCGCGGTGAGGTCCGGTGTTACGAGGCTTTGCGCCGTGCGGACCGGCGCCACGAAGCTTGGCACCGAGGGATCGGCGCCCGGATCCACCGGCACCGGCAGGCACGTGGCCACCCGATCCAGCCCCGCCTCCCCGCCCATCCGATCCGCCCCCGGATCTCCTGCGGGGACCGCCCTCGTCGTCGAGCCGGTGGGGCCTGTGGTCGCCGTTGTCGCTCTCCGGCGCGACCGCCGTGGGGTCTCGCCGGAGCGCCGCCGGGCGGATGCGGGCGGGTGCCGGTCAGCCGGTGGGTACGTCCGACGGCTCGGCCAGGGCGGCCAGGTCCTCGTGCAGCAGGCCGGCCGCCCGCAGCGCACCGGCGACCCGGGCCAGGTCGGAGCCGGCCGCGACCGGCACCACCGTGCGCACCCGGGCGTCGGCGGAGCGCGCGAACGGGCCGAGCACGTCCCGGGCGCCGGCCTCGACGAACACCTCGATGCCGCGCTCGCGCAAGGTGGTCACCGCACTGCGATAGCGCACCGGGTGCCGCAACTGCCCCACCACACCGTCGCGGAGTTCGCGCTCGTCGGCGTAGTCCCGGCCCAACAGCGGCGACAACACCGGATAGCGCGGAGCCCGGAAGTCGATCTCCGCCCCCAGCCGGCGCCACTCGCCGGCGGCCGACTCGCGCAACCGGTTGTGGAACAACGTGCGCACCGTCAACGCCTTGGAGGCCACCGCCTTGCGCTCCGCCAGCGCCGCGAAGGTGGCCAGCGACTCGTCCGGCCCGGAGACCACGGTGTGCTCGGCGGAGTTGTCGCATGCCAGGTCCAGGCCCGGCAATTGCGCCGAGCACAACAGTTCGAGCGTGTGTCCCGGCGCCAGGCGCAGGGTGAGCAGGCCACCCGGATCACTGGTATGGATCGTGCACGCCGCCGCCCGGGCCAGGTACAGCCGGGCACCGTCGCCCGCCGTGTACACGCCGGCCGCGGCCAACGCCGCCATCTCGCCCAGACTGTGCCCGAGCAGCACGTCGGGACGGATCCCGAAATCGTCCTCGAGCAGCCGGAACGCGGCCAGCGCACCGGCATAGATGGCCAGATGCAACGACAACTCGTGCCGGTCCATCAACTCGTGCGCATCCGGTGCCTTGGGATCGACGAGCAGACGCGAGGGCGACAGCGTGGCCCGATCGCCGACCGCGTCGTCGACCTCGGCCAGGGTGTCCCGAACGGCGGGCCGATCCTGGAGCCGGCGCAGTGCGCCCGGCACATAGGAGCCAACGCCGGGCATGATGATCGCGGTGCGTGGCACGCTCACGGAGACTCTCCCTTGGCTCTCGGTGGTCTCTGCTGGCATGGCCGGGAGGTTCACCGAACCCGGCCACGGATCGAGGGACGACTTCGGAGAGCGGCGGTACGGATGCGCCGCGCGATCTCGCGGATCGGCCCCGGTCATGGCGGAAACCCGGGCTCGCGTGAAGGGGGCGCGCGTCCGGGGCGGATCGGGATGGGGGCTGTGCGGAGCGGGTGGGGCGGGGGCGTGCGTGGCGGGTCGGTTCGGGGGTGTCCGTCGGGTGTTCGACGAGGTCGGAGGCAGGGCCTGATTCCAGGAGAGTCGAGCCGGCGGGGGAGCGCAACCGCGCCCGGCGCCGCACGCCTGCGGCCGGGACCGATCCGCCGCCCGGGCCGGCAGGCAACTCACGTGGTGTCGACGGAAGCTGACTCCAAGTCAGTCCGCCCCGCCGACGGGCATTCGGCGGCACCCGAACCGCCATTCGGGGGTATTCCGTCCGGGCGATCCGCAGGCGCGCACCCACCGTCGCCGATTCGGGTGGCCGCCGGCATCCGCCCGTCGCCTCCGGCCTCCCCGGTCGTTGGTCCGAACGTGATGAACCCCAGCCGCGTAATGGCCGCCGGACTCGCCGTGGCAGCCGCGTGGGTCGCGTTCGTACCCGCGGCGTTCGCCGTGCCCGCCGCATTCGCTGCGTTCGCCGTACCCGCCGCGCTCGGCGGACCCGCCGTACCCGCCGCGCTCGGCGGACCCGCGGTACCCGGTGCGCTCGGCGGACCCGCGGTACCCGGTGCGCTCGGCGGACCCGCGGTACCCGGTGCGCTCGACGGACCGGCCGCACCGGCCGCGCCCGCTGCGTTCGCCGCCGAACCGGGTACCGGCATCACGGTCGTGGTGACCGGCGACGATCACTACGTGGCCGCGGACGACGTCGTGGTCCGGCACCGCTCCACCGAGCGGTCCGCCGTGGTCGAGATCGCCGCCCGGCGGCGGTACGGGCGGGAAACGGGGCCGACATCGCACACCCCGGGCGGCCCGGTCGACCCGCACGAGCGCGACGATCCGGGTCGGCGCTGAAGGATCCACCCGAACGCGTGTGCATATGCTGACGGGGCCGTGAACCGGACGCGTGGCCCGGCGGCACCGTCGGGAGGAGTGGCCTGATGAAGGTCGGCGTCATCGGTCTGGGCGACATCGCGGAAAAGGCGTACCTGCCGGTCGTCTCGACCCTGCCGGATCTGGATCTGCACCTGCACACCCGCACGCCCGCGACGCTGCGCCGGGTCGCGGAGACCCACCGGGTGCCCGTCGAGCACCGGCACGCCGACCTGGACGGGCTGCTCGCCGAGGGACTGGACGCCGCCTTCGTGCACGCGGCGACCTCGGTGCACCCCGAGATCGTGACCCGGCTGATCGAGGCGGGCGTGCCCACGTACGTGGACAAGCCGCTGGCGTACAGCCTGGACGAGAGCGCGCGGCTGATCGATCTGTCCCGGGCGCGCGGCGTCGGCCTGATGGTCGGCTTCAACCGGCGACACGTGCCGGCCTACGTGGAGAGCCGCACATTGCCGCGCGACCTGATCATGATCCGCCGCAACCGCGTCGACACCGCACGCGAGTTGCGTACGGTCGCTTTCGACGACCTGATCCACGTGGTCGACACGCTGCGCTTCCTGGCCCCTGGCGAGATCGAGCATGTCGATGTGCGGGCCCGGGTCGTGGACGGTCTCGCCCAGCACTTCGTGCTGCACCTGTCCGGCGCGGGCTTCAGCGCGATCGGCACGCTCAACCTGCGCAGCGGATCGAACGAGGAGATCCTGGAGGTTTCCGGCCGGGACGCCACCCGCGAGGTGTACAACCTGGCCGACGTGGTCGACTACCGGGACGGTCGCCCGACCACCCACCGGCGCGGCGACTGGACCCCGATCGCACGCCAACGCGGGATCGAGCAGGTCGTGCTGACCTTCCTGGACGGGGTCCGCACGGGAGTATTTCCCGACCTGGACGACGCGTTGCGTACGCACGAGTTGTGCGAACTGGTGGTCGACGAGGTGGAGAAGCAGCAACTCGGCTGAGCGAAGGGGCGGGGAGGCGGGCTCGATCGGGTCGGGGCCTGCGGCTCCGTCGCCTGCCGGTGACATGTGTCGGGCGAGGAGGGGCATGGACCTGCGGACGGAGTTGTCGCCGCCGGTTGTCGGTTCGGAGCGACTGGCCGAGGTGGCCGCCGAGATCGAGCGGATCGGTGAGCTGATTCGGGGCGACGGCGGAGCGGGCGCGGCGGAGGCGGCGATGGCCGCCTTCCGAGCGGCGACGGGGCACGACTACTCGATCGGGGACTTCGTCGAGTACCACGGGTCCCGCACGCTTGCGGAGTTCGCTCTGGAGGCGGCCCGACCGGCCCGGCCCAGGGTTGCCGACATCACCCGGGCCGAACTGGTGGAGATCGTCCGGCGGATCCTGGCCGGCGATGCCGAACTCGACTGGTATTTCCAGGTGTTGATGGCGAACGTACCGCACCCGGCGGTGAGCGACCTGATCTTCGGTCGGCCTGCGGAGGTGGAGGATCCGCCCGGGTCCACCGACGGTTCGACCGATTCCACCGACGATCCGCTCGGGGCGGCCGAGGAGATCGTCGACATGGCGTTGGCCCATCGCGCGATTGCGTTGTGAAGCGAGGAGGGTTCTCCGACGTGAATGCGGGAAAGCGCTCCGACGGCTGCCGCCGGTCGGGCCGTTCGTCGGCAGGCCGGTCCCGGAAGGGAATTGCTCAGTCGGAGCGGGGTGGGTCTGCGCCTGCGGCCAGGAGGGCGGCCACGGTCTCCGGGTAGGGGCCTCTGGCGGCCCAGTCGACCGGGGAATGGCCCGTGCCGTGATCCTCGCGGAGATTGGGATCGGCTCCGTGGGCGAGCAGCGCGCGGACGGTGTCGGTGTGGCCCCAGCAGGCCGCCGCGCACAGGGGGGTGCCCTCGGACCCGGTACCGCTTTCGGTGTCGGGTGCCGCGCCCGCGTTCAGGAGGAGCAGGACCACGTCGGTGGCCCCGTGGACGGAGGCCGCGTACAGCGGTGTGGTTCCGTATCGGTCGGCGCCTCCCGGATCGGCGCCGGCCCGGAGCGCGGCGCTCGCCTCCGTCAGCCGGCCCAGACCGGCCGCTCCCACCAGCAGTTTCGACAGCCGCTTGCGCTCGCGATGGTTCACGCGGCCGAGGGTAGTGGGCCGGCAGCGAGCTTGCCTGCGAATATCGGCGCGGTTGGCGGCCGGTGGCCGGCGGTCAGGGGTGAGCGGGGGCGGCGCGCGGGGAGAGGGCGGGGCCGAGGACGACGTGTGGGGCGAGAGGCGGGGAGAAGGCGAGGGGTGGGGCGAAGGTGCGGGTGCGGCCGGGTGGCTGCGTGGTGGGCCGACGGAGCAGCCGCCCGGCCGGGGGCGGATGTCGGCCGGGGGCGGCGGCGTACGGGGGTGCCGTCGGGGGGTGGCTCGGAGCCGTGGGGTGCGGGTCGGCGAGGCTCTCGGGGTACCGGGCCGCCGGGAGCGTGTCCGGCCGGGCGGGTCGTGGTCGATCCGTGCGCCGCGTCCGGTCGTCGGTGGGTCGCGTCCCGTTCGTGGGCCGTGGCCGGTCCGTGGGTCGCGTCCCGTTCGTGGATGGTCGACGCTCAGTGGGTCGCGTCCGGTGCGCCGCCGTACGGGCGTCGGCGGGTGGTGCGGGCGGCGGTGATTTCGGCGGAGACGTCGACCCAGGTGTTGCCGTACTCGCGCTCGAGCCGGTCCCGATCGTCCTGGGAGAGGTGCTCGAGCGCGGGCAGCAGGTCGCGTTGCTCGTGGACCAGGAGGCCGTCCATCGCGGACGCGGCGTCCTGTGCCTCGTCGTGGAATCCGGGGCCTTCCGGACCGAGCCGCTCGGCCGCATCCAGGAAGCCCTCGATCCGGCGGCCCTGCGCGATGGCGTCGTCGACGTACCCGCTGCGGTGCCCGTCGGCGTCCCGGATCGCCGGATACAGCACGCGCTCCTTGGTCGCGATGGTCGCCCGGATCGCGTCGTCGGCCTCGTCGAAGAGGGCGACGGTGCTCTGCGGGGTGGCCCGCCACCGGCGGATCAGCTCACGAAGGTTGCGGTTGTCCAGCACGGTTGTCTCCTTGCGCGTCGACTCGGCTCATGCGGCCGTCGGCGCGGACCGGCGGCGACCACACCCCGTGCCACTGCCCCTTTCGGGCCGGATCATCCCTTGGCCACCACGCAGAAGGGGTGCCCGTCCGGGTCGGCCAGGACCACGAAGTCGGGGTCTTCCGGGTAGTCCCACGGCAGTTTGCGGGCGCCCAGGCCGACCAGGCGCCGGACCTCGCCGGCCTGGTCGTCGGCGTACAGGTCCAGGTGCACCCGGACCGGTTCGGTGCGCTCTCGGACCTCGCCCAGTTGGAGGCTGAGTCGTTCCGCGCCGGGGGTCGGGCCGGGATCGGCGTCGCCGTCCGGGGCTTGGTCGGGGCGCGCGCCCGGGTCGATCAGGACCACGAAATCGGTGTCCGGGCCGACCGCGTCGCGGGTGCGCAGGCCGAGCGCGGTGGTCCAGAACGCGACGGCGCGCGGAAGGTCGGTGGTGGTGAGCACTGTGGGTCCGACACGAAGGGTCATGGGGGACATGTGCCCGTTCGGCGGGAATCGAGGCCGGTCCCGGCGGTGGAACGTGGAGGTGTCGAGCGGCTGCGGAGTCGACCGACGAGCCGGCATTGTGGGGCGGGTGACTCTGCCCTCGCGCCATCGACTCGCCCGGTCCCTCGTCGCCACGGCCGCCGTCACCGCCGTGTTGCTGGGTGCGGCGGGCTGCTCATCGGACGATCCGGTCGGGTTCAAGGACGGCGACCGTTCCGATTCCGTCGAAGGCACCCCCGGCCGGAGCATCGCCGAGGCCACGTTGACACCGGAAGCCCCACTGGGCGCACCACAGTTGACCACCGCCGGAGAGACCATTCGCAAGCGCGCGACCTCGGCCGGCCTGCCGGTGAAGGACATCACGGTCCGGAACGGCGCGCTCGTGGTGCGCATTTCGTCGACGAAGTTCGGCGCGGATACGAAGCAACGCCTCGCGGCCATCGCCGGAATCGGGCAGCTGACCGTGCGTCCGGTGGCCGCGGTGACGGCACTCCCGCCCGCGAACGCAGGCCCCGGGGGCGCCACCACCTCCACGAGCGGGCCCGAATGCGAAAACGCGGAGGCACGACAGACGGTTCCACCCGACGCGGAAGTCGTGGCGTGTGACGGCAAGTTGACGGAGAGGTATGTACTCGCTCCCGCCGTGATCACCCGGACCGACGTCGCCGGGGCCGAGGCCAGGGCGCCGGAAGCGGGCAATTCGGGCTGGACCGTGACCGTCAAGTGGACGAACAAAGGTCAGAACGCCTTCACCCAGCTCACCTCCGAGGCCGCCGGAGGTCGGCTGCCCACCAACCGCATCGCGATCGTCTGCGACGGCAGGGTGCTGGTCGCACCGAGCGTGCAGTCCGTGATTCCGGGCGAAGCGGTGATCTCCGGCACGTACGACGAGGCCGACGCACGGCAACTCGCCGGGACCCTCGACGGTGGGGTGTTGCCCGCCGGGTTCAGGGTCGAGTCGTACGTGGAGGGGCAGTAGGGGGCCGAGGTCGGCCTCGAGGGCGATTCGGCGGGAGCGGTGTCGGGATCGGGGCCCGGGCCGGCGGCGACAGGCCGAGGAGGGTCTCGGCGGTGCCGGCGAGGATCGCGGCCTTGTCGGCGGCGGACAGATCGGCCTCGCGCAGGTCGGCGAGCACGCGGCTGCGGGTGTAGCCGAGTGGATGCGAGTACAGGTCGCTGCCGAAGACCACACGATGTGCTCCGAACGCGCGGACGAAGCGCACGATCGGCTCGACCGTGTAGGCCAGACTCGTGTCCCCGCGACATCCCGCCCGACTTCGGCGGCGCCGTCGGTGATCAGCCCGAGGTTGCGCCGATATGCCTCGGCGGTAAGGCTGTTGGGGTCGAGCGCCGCCCCGATCGCGGCGGTACGGCCGATGGCCGGTGCCGCCGCGATCGGGGCGGTCGTGCATCTGTCGGCCACCGCCATCGAGGAGGGTCGCGGCCCTCCTCGATGAGCGGCACCCCGGCCGACACCGCCTACCGTCTGCTGCCGGCCCGACGGCCGGGGTGGTCGGTGGCTAGCTCAGATGCCGGGTGAAGAACCGGGCCGCGGCGTCCCCCGCGAACTGCGGGACGCCGGTGTGCCCGCCCATGTTGGCGTGCAGGGTCTTCTCCTTGGAGCCGAAGGCGTCGAACAGGTCCAGGGCCGACTGCCGGTCGTTCCCTTCGTCGTCCCACTGCAACAGGACGTGCAGCGGGATGGTGACCTGCCGGGCCTCCTCGAACAGGGCGCGAGGCACGAAACTTCCGGCGAACAGAACGGCTGCCGAGATGCGCGGCTCGACCACCGCCAGCCGGATCCCGATGGAGATCACTCCCCCCGAGTACCCGACCGGGCCGCCGATCTCGGGCAGCAGAAGCAGGGCGTCCAGGGCGGCCCGCCATTCCGGGACCGCCTTTTCGACCAGGGGGAGGACGAGCCGGTCCACGATCTCCTCGCCGACCGGCTCGCCGGCCTCCAGCGCCCGGCGCAGGTCCGCGCGGGCCTGCTCGGCGGCGGCGGAACGGGGCCGGTCACCGCTTCCGGGGAGTTCGATGGTGGCCGCGGCGAAGCCGTCCGCCGCGGACTGCCGGGCCCGGCCCACCAGTCGGGGGTACATCCGGCGCAGCCCGCCGGGGTGGCCGACCAGGATCAGTGGCGCCGGTGCGGATGCGGATGCGGGCGTCCACAGGATGCCGGGGATCTCGCCCAGGGTGAATTCGCGTTCCAGGACGCCGTCGTCGAGGCGCTGCTCGGAAGTGAATTGCATGATCGTGCCTTTCGGGAGTGCTCCTGAACGGCGCTCCCGGACGACCTATCGCCCGACCGTGACCCCGGAGGGGAGCACCCATGTCGATACTGCGTTCACGGGTACCACCTCCTCGTTGTCTCGCACGGCCTCCGGAAAAGTAGCAGTGGTCCCCGCGGTCCGCCAACGGTTTTCGCGCAGGCTCCGTGGCCGGGCCCCACGAGCGTGGTCCCGTCCGCTTCCAGGTGCTCGGCCACCCGAATTCGTCGACTTCGTCCGGGAGTGGGCCGCCCGTTTCACCCGCGCCACGGGTCGAACGATCGGCGCAGCAGTCCTGCCGGGGCGGTGCCTAGCCGTGCCGAGACGGCGATGGCGAGGTGGCCATCGCGGAACGCAACGCCCGGGCACGGACATCGCGCAAGCACCAACCGCAAGGCGTCCCGGATGCGGTGGCGCAGGCCCGCGACGAGCGGTGGGGCCACACGCTCAGCCCTCCGGAGGGGCTTCCGCCTCGGGTTTCGGCGGCGGCGTAGGGCGGCCGAGGTCGGGAAGCTGCCGGGCGGTCTGCAGTTCGTCGGCGATGCGGTCGCGCATCGGGCGGTGGACCAGGGCGGTGAGCGCGTCCTCGATCAAGTGGCTGAGTGGATAAGGCAGTTCGGCTTCGAACGCGCGGGCAGCCGCGGTGGTGGCCGCCCATTCGGCGTCCAGAATCGGCAGCAGGCGCTCGGCTTCCGACGTCACCGCGACGATCCGCTGCCTGGCATCGGCGCCGGGGGTGAGCGTGACCAGGCCGGCCTTGACCATGTGCGCCACGGTCTGGCTCGCCGCCGAGTGGGTGACACCGATCGCAGCGGCGAGGTCGCGAATCGAGGCCGGACCCCGGGCGACCAACACTCGGACGACCGGTGTGTAGCGCGGGCGGAACCCGGCCAGACCCAGGTCGGCGTAGACCGAGGCGACATCCCCGTCGAGCAGGTCGAGCAACTGCCGCAGACGCGTACCCAGCAACTCCGGGCCGGGGACGGAGGAGGTCATGCCGAACAATATAACAGCGCTGTTGTAGTTATCGTTGGGCGACCGGTGGCCGCCCCACCCACTCAACTCGCGCAATCCACCCGACCGGGCAATGCCCTTCCCCCAAAGGACCCACCAATGACCTCCTCGTCCCCATCCGCATCGCCCCAGCGTCTGCCGGTTCCTCCACATCCTCCGCTTCCTCCGCATCCCCCCATCGAGCCCTACGCCCACGGGATGCTCGACGTCGGCGACGGCAATCACGTGTACTGGGAGACCTGCGGCAATCCGGTCGGCAAACCCGCCCTGGTCGTGCACGGGGGACCGGGATCCGGCTGCTCGACGGGAGTGCGGCGACTGTTCGATCCGCAGCGCTATCACATCGTGCTCTTCGACCAGCGGGGCTGCGGTCGCAGCACCCCACACGCAGGCGACCCCAGCACGGACATGCGCTTCAACACCACCGACCACCTGCTCGCCGACATGGAGCGACTACGCGAACACCTGGGACTGGACAGGTGGTTGCTGTACGGCGGCTCCTGGGGCTCGACACTGATCCTGGCGTACGCACAGCGCCATCCCGAACGCGTGTCGGAGATCGTCATCCCGGCCGTCACCACCACCCGTCGCTCCGAAATCGACTGGCTGTACCGCGGCGTCGGCCGCTTTCTGCCCGCCGAATGGGAACGCTTCCGCGACGGTGTCCCACCCTCCGATCGCGACGACCTCGTCGCGGCCTATGCCCGCCTGGTGGAAGACCCGGATCCGGCGATCCGCGAACACGCCACCAACGCCTGGTGCACCTGGGAGGACGCGGTGGTCGGCACCGAACCGAACGGCCGCCCCGACGCCTACTCCGGGCGCCCCCCGGCCGCCCGTGTCGCCCTGGTCCGCATCGTCACCCACTACTTCGCCCACGGCGCCTGGCTCCCCGAAGGCATCCTCCTTGCCAACGCCGACCGCCTCGCCGACATCCCGGGCGCCCTCATCCACGGCCGCCTGGACCTCGGCAGCCCACTCGACACGGCCTGGCACCTGTCCAAAGCCTGGCCCAAGGCCACCCTGACGGTAATCCCCGACGCCGGCCACCTCGGCAGTTCCACCATGCGATCCCGAATCCACTCCACCCTCGCCCACTTCGCCACCCGCTGACCCGACTCCGACATCCGTCCCACCCCCACGTCGAACACCACCCCCGGCGCGATCCGGAGTCGAGAGTGGTCGGAGGCGGTAGGGCATGTCCCCGCAACCGCGGGTCCGATCGGCCTGATGCGCGCACTGGTGGAGCGATCCGGAGCGGGGGCGGGTCGATGTGGGCGGGCCGGGTTCGGGAATCACCCCGGGCTTCCCGAGGGTGGCGGCGAGGTGTTGCCGGGCGTGGATCGCGAAGGGCGCTGGGCGGGAGGCGTGTACGCACCACCGCGCCTGCCCTGATCGTTGGGGCATGCGAGGGGACCGCTCGTTCGACGACCGGAGTTCGTGGTGCGGGGTCGGCGGTGTTCGAAGGTTGCGGGTTCGCGGCGTGGCGGTGTCATGCCCACAGCTCCGCCCATGCGTGGGCGGCGTGGGCGATTTCGGGTGCGCCCCGGACGCCGTCCGTCGCGTACTCCGCCCAGCGCCTTGCCTCGGCCCGGGTGAACATACGTACGGCGTCCGGGGTTGCCGTACGCCAGCCGGGGGTTCGGGACACCCAGGACCGTGCTCGTTCGGGAGTGTGGCCGCCGGCGGAGATGAGCCGTAGGCCCCACAGGGCCGGGTCGATCCAGGCCGGGCCGAGGGCGGGCCAAGCCCAGTCGACCAGGCGGGCCCGCACGCCGTCGACCAGGACGTTGCACGCGGCGGGGTCGGTATGCAGCAGGGACGTTCCGGTGAGGAGCGGTTCCTGCGCCGGGTCGCACCAGTAGCCCCAGCGATCCCAGGCACTGGGCAACCGCAGCCCTGGTGCCGGACATTCGACCAACTCCGCCAGCGCGGCAACCACCAGGGGCAGGTCCGGCGATCCGGGCGTGTAGTCGGCGTGTCGACCCTCGATCCCCTCGAACGCCAGTAGATGCCAACCCGCGACCTCCAGCCGCCACAGCACGCGCGGAGCGCTCGCGGGCAGGAAGGCGTTCACCCGTTCCTCCTGGCCGAGTTCGTCGACCGGCCCCCAGGCCGAGCCCCACCAGCCGAGTTCCTCGCCGGAAACGCCACCGACGGAAACGCCACCGAGGGGCACGGCGTCGCGCTCGCGCTGGGCCTTGACGAACACGGTTCGCCCGTCGGGGAGGGAAAGCAGCGCCGAGGCACCGCAGTTCGCGCCGCCGACCGTATCCACCGCCGCCGGCTCCGCTCCGAGCCGTCCGCTCACCGCGTCGAGTGCCTCGACGGGAAGCCGATCCCATGCCACCCGGGCGATCGTCACGGTGCCGTGGGCGGCGGACGCTCGGGAGGCGGATGCTCGGGCGGCGCCGGCGGGTTCTTGTCCGGCGACCTCGGCCCGGGCGGACGCCCCGGATTGTCCGGAGTCGACGGCCCACGCGGAGACGTACGCCCCTTTCGCATCATGCCCGCAGCGTATGCCGCGCACCTCCGCCCGGCCAGTGGCTCGTCCCGCGTCTCGGCTGCGCCGCTCGCCGGGCGAGCCGGCTCCCGCCCGGGCCGTGCCCCGGGGTTTCGGTCGGCGGCAGCACGGTGCCGGCCGACGCCGAGACACGCCGCCGATCGCGCACGCGACGGAGTCCATCACGAGCATGCGGCGGCCCCGGCGTCGTGGCCGGCACCCGCTACAGGTCGACCGAGTCGAGCATGTTCAGCAGGGCGTCGATGTTGCCGATCGTGTTCTCCAGTGAGACGCGCGCGTCGCGGAGTCGATCGGCCTGCGCGGTGAGGGTGTCCACGTCGCCGGTTGCCGCCGCGTCCCGGCTCACCGCGACGACGCCGAGCAGCATCTGCACGGCGTCGAGGGCGTGCGCGGCCGCGATGGGAATCGGCCCGGTCTCCGGGTGTTGGGCGGACCTTCGGACCGGCATCGCGGCGCGCAGTACCTGCCACTGCATGAACGCGATCATCCGGGCCAGGTCATTCTCGCCCGCGCCGATCACGTGGTACTGCTCGTCCCACGCGCCGATCTTGGCGTCGTCGTCCAGCGGCCGGCTGTCGGCCGACATCGCCTGCCCCTGCACCACCCCGAGCAGTGCGTTGAGCAGCCGTATGCGGTAGACGTCCTCGCCGCCCACGCGCGCGGCCTCCTGGGCGTGTCCGGTCGGGGTGTTCGCGCCGTTGTACGCGCCCAACGCGATCAGCGCGGCCGCGATTTGTTCGACACTCGCCGGGACTGCCTCTGCGGGTTCGTTGTTCATACCCGGCACATTACCGACCACGTCCGTCGCCGGCTCCGGCGAACGCCTCGCGCTCCGGGGTCGGATCAAGGGCGAGTACTCGGGCCCGGGCGGAGCGGGGGCGATGGGGCGCTACGTGGCGCGTGAGTTCCGAGCCGAGCCGGGTCGCCGCATGCTCTTCGTCGAGGACCACTGCTGACAGCGTCCCGGTGTCATGAGCGGATGGCCACCACGGCGAACACCAGGGCAGGCGTGCCGGCGATCGCCCCATCTCCGAAAACGGCGCCAAAAACCTACGCCCGGCAAACGCAACGGCACCAAGAAGGCATCCCCGTATGTGTGAGGCGGAGCGCTGGTCGAGGGCGGGCGTTTTGTATGCGGCGGGGGAAGCGGATGGCGGGCGGCTTTTGGAGGCTGCGGATGATGCTCGAAACGGGTTGGCAGGGCGGTCGGTGGCTCGGCATGCTGGGGCGATGTTGATCAGGGAAGCCACCGAGGGTGATTGGGCGGCAATCTGGCCGTTCTTTCACGAGATTGTTGCCGCAGGCGAGACGTTTACGTATCCGCTCGATCTGGAGGCGGAGGAAGCTCGTGGGTGGTGGTGCCTGCCGGCGCCTTCTCGGACCGTGGTTGCGGTGGACGAGGGCGGGGCGGTTCTCGGTACGGCGAAGATGAATCGCAATCACATGGGCAACGGCTCGCATATCGCGAGTGCGAGTTACATGGTCGATCCCGCTCGCTCGGGTCAGGGGGTCGGGCGGGCGCTGTGCGAGTACTCGATCGAGTGGGCTCGTGCGCAGGGGTATCGGGCGATGCAGTTCAACGCAGTGGTCGAGACGAATGTGTATGCGGTGCGGCTGTATCGCGACCTCGGGTTCGAGGTGGTCGGTACGTTGCCGGAGGGCTTCAAGCATCCGAAGCACGGCTATGTCGGGCTGCACATCATGCATCTCGCGCTCTGATCCCGATAGGGGCCCTCGACTCGACGTTGCCGTTGCCTTCGGCGGCGACAGCGGAACCGGAACCGCGATACGGCGTGTCGGGGTGTGGTGCGGCCGTTGACCGGAATGGCATCCGAGACGCGACCCGGCGGGGAGCACCGGTGCTGTGACCGGAAGCCTTCACCGGACTCGGTGCCCGGCATCGGCTCGGGGGCGGCCATTACCGCGGCGGTGGGAACCGGGAATCCTCGGGGTGCGTCGGAGCGCCGAGCGGGCCCGAACACCGTCGGGTCGACGCCGACACGGATCCACCCGGGAGCGATGAATTGCGTACACGGCAGTACAGCCTTGGCGTCACGGTGGTAATCGGGATTCTGCTCGCGGCCGGGTGCGGGAACGACTCGATCTCGACCTCGAACGCGATCGTCGGCACTCCGTCGGCCGTCGGCTCCACCGGTGCCCCCACTGTTTCCCCGGTCGGTGATCCCGGCGAGGACAACACGAAGCTCGACGACACGGCGTTGAAGGCGAAGATCCAGGCGGCGGGTACCGGGATCTCGACCGTGCGTGCCGTCGGGGACATCCGATCCTCGCACCCGAACACGCGTATCGGCTTCGACCTTCGCTACGACCACCGCAGGAAGAACTACGTCGGTTCCATGACCTACGGCGAACATCGGCTGGACCTGCGCCGGGTCGGCCCGGACCTGTACCTCAAGGCCACCGGGAACTACTGGACGGCCTCCGGCAGGCTCGCCGACCCGAATGCCGCGGCCCTGCTCCACGACAAGTACGTCCGGATCAAGGTGAACAACTCGCGTTTCGAGGACGTCACCGAGACCGCGGAGTACGGCAACGTCGCGACGGTCGTCTCGGATTGGAAGTCCGACACGCAACGACGCTCGGAGGAGTCCCTCGGTGGTACGCGAACGATCGTCGTGGCCGTCCCCAACGGCGACGACGGCAACGAATCGCGCCTGTACGTGCCCGCCACGGGCAATCCGGTGCCCGTTCGGCTGACGGATCCGGAGTACGGCACCATCGACTGGTCCGATCTCGGCAAACCGGTCGACGTCACCGCGCCGCCCGCGGCGGACACCGTCGACCTGCCGCCCCTGGCCGGCGAAACCAGGCCCCGCACACAGTGATCCGCCCGATCGCGCCCCATATTCGTGCCGGGCCGGCCTGGCGGTGCGCGGGTCGCTGGGGTGCGGGCGAGGCATCGTGCAAAGGCTGTCCCGCAAGTGATCTTCGAGGTGACGCGGATGCAGATGCGGATGCGGTCGCCACTGCGCGAACTCGTCGGCTATCCGGCGAGGCCGAGCTTGCGCAAGGAGGCGCCGGGCAACCCCGGTGTGAGCCCGCGGTGAAGGCGAGGATGTCGGGCACCGCCTCGTACAGGCTCGCGAAGTGGCGGTGCACGCCGTCCAGCGGGACGGAGGCGTTGACTCCCCACACCGTCATGCCGGCCCGCAGCCCGGACTCGACTCCGGATCGGGCGTCCTCGATGACCAGGCAGTCCTCCGGTCTGGCACCGAGTCGTTCGGCGGCAAGCAGATAGGGAACCGGTGACGGCTTGCCTTCCGCGACTGCGGCGGCATCCACGAGCACGTCCGGAACCGGTAGCCCGGTCCGGGCAAACCGTCCGCGCACCCGATGCTCGTAGTTCGAGGTCACCAGCGCCCAGCACCCCGAGGGCAGGCCGGCGAGCAACTCGGATGCGCCGTCGAAAGCGGTATAGACACCGGACCGGACATCCTCATCCTCAAGCTCGTGCAACGCGGCCAGGCTGTCCTGCGGATCCTGCTCCGGGGCCACCGCCGCGAAAGTCTCCAATGGCCGTGTTCGCAGCGCCACTTGGTAGACCGCGGCCGGGTCGAGTCCGTGACGCACCGCCCATGCCTCCCAGACTTGGCGCTGGTTGGCCACCGCGTCGATCAACGTCCCGTCGACATCAAAGAGGACATACCTCGCGGAACCCCGCTGCGTAAGTTCGCCGACCACCCCGAGATCATGCCATCAGCCCAGCCGCGGGATTCGAACGTCCGGTCGGTTGCCCTGGGGTGCGAATCAGGGGCGGGATGGCGTGCTGTGGCTTCGGGCCGGCGATACCCGGGTGGACCTCCACGCCTGACCGGCGAGGTTCTCGCACTGCCGTGGCATCCCCTTCGGCGGGCGCAACCCGGCAGGTTGCCGTGCCGCATCGGGGAGCCGGCGCGGCCGGCGCGGGTACGGGGGTGGGCTCAGGCCGGGTGGGGGTGTGGGCGGTGGGCCCGGACGATTGCGGCGTGGATGCCCGGGGCGACCTGGTGGGTGGGGGTGACGGTGACCTCCTTCAGGCCGGCCGCGCGGAGCATCGCGGTGTAGGTGGTCGCGGTGATGGCGCCGGCGAGGCAGCCGGTCGGGTCGGCCGGGTTGGGGCGGGCGTCGGGTTCGGTGTCGGCGATCAGGTCGCTGACGCCGAGTCGACCGCCGGGCCGCAGGACGCGGGTGATCTCGGCGAACACCCTCGGTTTGTCGGGGGACAGGGTGATGACGCAGTTGGAGACGACGACGTCCACGGACGCGTCGGGCAGGGGGATGTCCTCGATGCGACCGCGCAGGAACTCGACGTTGTCGGCGCCTGCTTCGGCCGCGTGGCGACGGGCAAGGTGGAGCATTTCGTCGGTGATGTCCAGGCCGATGGCGCGGCCGGTGGGACCGACCCGGCGGGCGGAGAGCAGGACGTCCAGGCCCGCGCCGGAGCCCAGGTCCAGGACGGTCTCGCCCTCGTGCAGGTCGGCGACGGCGAGCGGATTGCCGCAGCCCAGGCTCGCGGCGGCGGCGCCCGCGGGTACGTGCGTGGTGTCGTCGTAGAGGGCGGGGCCGAAACGGTCGATGTCGCACGGGTCGGTGAGGTGTTCCCCGGCGGCGGCTCGGCGGGCGGCGGCGGTGTAGCGATCGTGGATGGCGTCCGGGGAGAGGTCGACCGGGAGGCTGTCGCTCATGGTGTCTCCTCGCACGGTGTGGCGGCCGGGTCCGGCACGGGGTTGCCCATGACGGCGTCGGCGGCGGAGGGGAAGCAGGACAGGCACGCGGCGTTGACCCGGTAGTACACGGATGTGCCGCGTTTGTCGGTGAGGACGAACCGCACCTCCGCGAGTTGCTTGAGGTGGTGCGAGACGGTGGACTGGCCGACCTCGGAGCGTTCGACGATCTCGCCGACGGTCATCGGTCGGCGCTCGACGGCGAGGAGGTTGAGCAGGCGCACTCGGGTGGGGTCGGCGAGTGCCTTGAACCAGGTCGCGTAGGTCGTCGCGGTGTCGGCATCCAGGGTCCGAGGGCGCGGCACATTTTCATTCATCGACAATCGACGATAGTCGATGGATGGGAGATGCGGAAGGGCCGCGCCGCCCCGGGCGGTCAGCGGGTGGGCAGGAGTTCGTCGACGAGTGCGCGGACGCGGCGTTCGATCTCGTCGCGGATCGGGCGTACGGCCTCGATGCCCCGGCCGGCGGGGTCGTCGAGGGCCCAGTCGAGGTATCGCTTGC
Source organism: Embleya sp. NPDC008237 (assembly GCF_042956465.1). Taxonomy (NCBI): domain Bacteria; kingdom Bacillati; phylum Actinomycetota; class Actinomycetes; order Kitasatosporales; family Streptomycetaceae; genus Embleya; species Embleya sp. NPDC008237. The sequence goes on along the minus strand of NZ_JBIBGL010000009.1, from coordinate 299,621 downwards.
CGGGGAAGACCGGGCAGGCATCGCCGCAGCCCATGGTGATCACCACGTCGGACGCCTGCACCGCATCGGGGGTCAGCATCTTCGGCGTCGCGGCGGAGATGTCGATGCCGACCTCGTGCATGGCCTCGACGGCGGCCGGATTGACCCGCTCGCCGGGGATCGAGCCGGCGGAGCGGACCTCGACGCGGCCGGCGCCGAGATGTTCGAGAAAGCCGGCGGCCATCTGGGAGCGGCCGGCGTTGTGGACACAGACGAACAGCACGGACGGCTTCTCGGCCACGGGGAGGTCCTTCCAAAAACGAGCCGCCGACGCGTGGCGCGGCCGGCAGGGAACGGCGGGGAGCGGCGGGGGCGGGGTTCGCTCCGGCACCCGGTGCCGGTAACGTATCAGCCCATGATGATGTCAGTCGATGCTGATGTGTTGAAAGTGTTGGCGGACCCGCTGCGGCTGCGGATCGTGACGCTGCTGGCGGGCGAGTCGCTGTGCGTGTGCCACCTGATCGAGGAGACCGGCGCCAAGCAGACGAATCTGTCCAACCACCTCAAGGTGCTGCGCGAGGCCGGCCTTGTCGACACCGAGCCGTGCGGACGATTCGTCTACTACCGGCTCAGGCCCGAGGGCATCGGCGTCGTCGCCGCCGCCCTGGGCGAACTCGCCGACACCGCACGCGACACCGTCGCCAACGCCCGGAAGAGGCCCTGCTGATGACCGCCACCGACAACCGGTCGCGTGCGCCGTACCGGCCCGTCCGATGACCGCCGCCGACAACCGATCGGGCACGCCCGACGGGTCCGTCGCGGTCGCCGGCAAGCTCTCCACCCTCGACCGGTACCTGCCCGTGTGGATCGGCCTGGCGATGGCGATCGGCATCGGCCTGGGCAAGGCCGTCCCCGGCATGGACGACGTGCTGGCCGAGGTCGAGGTCGGCGGGATCTCGCTGCCGATCGCCCTGGGGCTGCTGCTGATGATGTACCCGGTCCTGGCGAAGGTGCGTTACGACCGGCTCGACACCGTCACCGGCGACCGCAGGCTCATGGCGTCGTCGCTCGTGGTGAACTGGGTCGTCGGCCCGGCGGTCATGTTCGCCCTGGCCTGGATCTTCCTGGCCGACCTGCCCGAGTATCGCACCGGGTTGATCATCGTCGGCCTCGCGCGATGCATCGCCATGGTGATCATCTGGAACGACCTCGCGTGCGGTGACCGCGAGGCCGCCGCAGTCCTGGTCGCGCTCAACTCGGTCTTCCAGGTCGTCATGTTCGGTGTCCTGGGCTGGTTCTACCTCGACGTGCTCCCCGGCCGGCTCGGACTCGGCGACGGCGAACACCTGGACGTGTCGTTCCGAAAAATCGCCCTCAACGTGATCGTCTTCCTCGGCGTCCCGCTCCTGGCCGGGTACCTGACCCGTCGTCAGGGCGAGCGGGCGAAGGGCCGCGACTGGTACGAGAACAGGTTCCTCCCGAGGATCGGACCGGTCGCCCTGTACGGGCTGCTGTTCACGATCGTGGTCCTGTTCGCCCTGCAGGGCGACACCATCACCGACGAGCCCGGGGACGTGGCGCGGATCGCGCTGCCCCTGCTCGTGTACTTCGCCGTGATGTGGTTCGGCTCGTACGCCATCGGGCGCGGCATCGGCCTCCCGTACGACCGCACCGCGACGCTGGCGTTCACCGCGGCGGGCAACAACTTCGAGCTGGCCATCGCGGTGGCCATCGGCACCTTCGGCGTCACCTCCGGACAGGCCCTGGCCGGCGTGGTGGGGCCGCTGATCGAGGTGCCCGTCCTGGTCGCGCTGGTCTACGTCTCCCTGGCGCTGGGGCGCCGCGCACGGCGGGACCAGGCACCGGCGGCCAGGTGACCGGTCGGACGCGGTGGCCGGTCGTACGCGACTGCGTCGGTTGCAACGGCCGGCCCGGCCGCAACCGCAGTCGCCCGCGAAGGCCGGTCGCGCGCGCCCGCCGGTCAGGCGTCCGTGGCCAGCAACGCGGACAGGGCGGACGTGGTCCCGGCGACGGGCCGGTAGTACACCCATGTCCCGCGCCGCTCGCCGGTGATCAGCCCGGCCTCGCGCAGCTTCTTCAGATGGTGGCTGACCGTGGGCTGGGAGACCCCGACGTCGAGGATGTCGCACACGCACACCTCGTCCCCGCCGCGTGAGGCGATCATCGAGAACAACCGCAGTCGGACCGGGTCGCCCAGTGCCTTGAACATCGCGGCATACCGCTCGGCCGCCGGTGCGGCCAGCGGCTCGCGCGCCACCGGAGGGCAGCACGGCGCCGCGCTTGGTCCGACCGTCTCGACCGCCATCTGATTCGACATACGTCGATATTGACAGATGTCGATCCAGGAGCCAAGCTCTTCTGTATCGACAACCGTCGAAGCAGGGATGCGGCCTCTCGCCGTGCATCCCCGTGACCGGCCCCATGCCCGGAGGTATCACCATGTCCCGCGCCCAACTCGCCCTGCGCGTCGGCGACCTCGACGCCTCGATCGCCTTCTACACCAAGCTCTTCGGTACCGAGCCCGCCAAGCTCCGCGAGGGCTACGCCAACTTCGCCATCGCCACCCCGCCCCTCAAGCTCGTCCTGATCCAGGGCGAAGCCGGTCAGGACACCGTCATGGACCACCTCGGCGTCGAGGTCGAGACCACCGACGAGGTCGACGCCGCCACCACCCGGCTGACCGAGTCCGGCCTGATCACCCTGGAGGAGAACGACACCTCCTGCTGCTACGCCGTGCAGGACAAGGTGTGGGTGCACGGCCCCGGGAACGAGCCGTGGGAGGTCTACGTCGTCAAGGGCGACGCCGACACCCTGACCAAGGACACCGACAGCGCCTGCTGCCTCCCCGCCGGCACCGATTCCGGCGTGCCCGTCGCCGCGGGCGCCGGCGAATCGGCGGGCGGCTGCTGCGGCTGAGCCGCCGCACTGAAGGGCCTCGTTCGGGATCCCTGACCCGACCGGGGCCCTTGGCCGTGCCCGCTTGCCGTCGGCCCGTCGGTGCGTCGGCGTCACCCGGAACGCGCGGGACCGGAAGCGCGCCGACCCGTGCATCCGCAAGATCCGGGTCGACGCCGGCTACCGCCGACACCGCGTCGAGTGCGCCGCCATCCTCGGCATCGAGAGCGTGTCCGTGCACCCGTCGGCCCGACGCCGATGAGTTTCGGTCGGGTCGGGAGTCTCTTCCGGTGACCGTTGACCGTTGCAAGAAGACGTCGACCGGGGACGGCTGTAGGACGTCGGACGACGCCACCGGCACGAGACACCACGGAGGACACCATGACGAACACGCCGAGTGATCCGGCCGCCGCGCTGCCCGGCCGCCCGCTCATCGTCGATCCGGCCACCTGGCAGGCCGCCCGTGACGAGCTGCTGGTCCGGGAGAAGGCCCACACCCGCGAAGGCGACGCCCTGGCCGCGGCCCGGCGCCGGCTTCCGATGGTGGAGTTCGACGGGACGGTCGAGGTGGTCGGACCCGACGGCCCGGTCCCGTTCCTGGACCTGTTCCAGGGCCGCGACGAACTCGTGGTCTACAAGCACATGTGGTACGACGGCGCACCGCACCAGGGGCAGTGCGAGGGCTGCACCATGGTGGCCTGGCACCTGAAGGACGCCGTCTACCTCAACGCCCGCGGCGTTTCGTTCGCGATCCTGACCACGGGTCGCTGGGACGAGGTGGCCTCGTACGTCGAGTTCATGGGCTACACCCAGCCCTGGTACTCGGTTCGCGACGTGGAGGGGCCGGTCGGCGGCCCGATGGGTTTCATCACCGGTTTCCTGCGCGACGGCGACCGTGCCTTCCTCACCTACTCCACGACGGGCCGTGGCAACGAGCCGGTCACCGGGTCCTTCGGCCTGCTCGACATGACGCCCTACGGCCGCGGCGAGGCGTGGGAGGACAACCCCGAGGACCGGCCCGAGGGGCACAGCCCGTGTTGGTACTGGCGTTCGGACCACGAGGGGAACGCCACCTGGGGCCCGACCAGCCGCCCGGTGCCGCAGTGGACCCGCCCCGACGCGACCCCCGTGCAGACCCTCGGTCGACACGGCCCCCACCGCTGATTCGATGGCGTGCCCGACCGGTGGTCAGGCGTTGAAGGCGGTGTGGAGGTAGGTAAGGCGTACCCCGTCCTGGAAGGCGCCGCCGCCTTCGTGGTCGTTGAAGGGGTAGACCTCGATCCGCTTGGCCGCCGGGTAGTGGTGGTAGGCGGTGAACACCGTGGACGGCGGGCAGGTGGTGTCCATCAGCGCCACGCTGAACAACGCCGGTGCGGTTGCGCGGGTGACGTGGTTGACCGCGTCGAAGTAGCCCAGTGTGCGGAACACTTGATCGGTGTGGTCACGGTGGGCCGCGAGGTAGCGGGCGAGTTCGCCGTACGGGCCGGTCGCGGCGATGTCGGCGCCCCGCCGAAAGTGGCACAGGAACGGGACTTCGGCCACCACCGCGGTCAGGTCGGGGACCAGGCCGGAAGCGGCGAGTGCGATGCCGCCGCCCTGACTCTCGCCGACCATCGCGATCCTGGTCGGATCGATGGCCGGATGGCTGCGGGCCGTGGCGACGGCGCGTACCGCGTCGACGAACACCCGGCGGTAGTAGTACAGGTCCGGGTCGATGATGCCACGGGTCATGAAACCCGGATGGGTGGAGCCGCTGCCCGCCGGGGCGTCGTCGCCGGTGTCGCCGCTGCGCCAAACGCCGCCCTGACCGCGTACATCCACCACGAGGTAGGCGAACCCGGCCGCGACGTACAGGAGTTGCTCGTGAGGCAGACCGCGCCCGCCGCCGTATCCCGGGAATTCGACAACGCACGGGAGTGGACCGGTTCGACGGGTGGGCAGGAGCAGCCAGGCGTGTACGCGCTGACCGGCGTATCCCGCGAAGGACACGTCGTACACGTCCACCTCGGTCAGCGGGCCGGTCTCGGGTGTGAAGGTCGGGTCGAGGGGGTGCATGTCGGCCTCGGCGAGCGTGCGGGCCCAGAAGGCGTCGAAGTCGTCCGGTCGCGGTATCACCGGGCGAAAATCTTCCAGGTCGGTCAAGGGCAGGTCGCTCAAGGGCATGCCGGGGTCCTCATTCCTTGTTCCTCGTCGAGTGCGGCGGCCGGTACGTCGCCCGCCAATTCTCCGGGCGGCGGGATCGGGATGATCATGGGGGCTGCACGGGCCGTGCGCCGCGGGCGTGGCCGTGGGCGGTGCGGCCGTGGCGGTGGGCCGCGCAGGCCAGGCTGAGCGGGCGACGCTGGGCAGGGGCGGGCCGGATCGCGCGGGCGGACATGCGGCCAGGGGCGTCGGCTTCGATGCCGGCTCGGCCGAGCACCGCCCCCTTGCCGCCCGTCCCTCGGATCGACCAGCGCCGAGGACACCCCTCACCGCGACATCCCTTACTCGAACCCTGAGGTGCAACTCCCGGCACGATCGGCGATCCCCGCCCCGAGGACGACGTGGAACTCCGCGTGGCGCTGCCCGTACTCACCGGCCGCCGGCGTTGCCCCGATCGGTTCGGTAGACCCTTGCAACGTACGGGCCGCACCCGGGGACCGGGCTGTTTACGTGCCGGAGCGAACAGTCGGTCGCGCCGCGGCCGTTCCGGGGCGAGAGAGGGACGACCGGTCGGGGGGTGCTGATCCCGGGGACGTAGGTGACGCTCGGGGTAGGAGCGAGGGCGTACTTTGGTCACCCCCTCAGTGCGTCGTCGGGAGTAGTACCCCTAGGGGCGAGTCCTCCCCAAGCAGTAACGGCAGTACCTACACACGACTGATTCCCTGCCCCTTGATCGCCCCTAGATTTAAGGAGCCGAAGACGAGGATCAGTCGAAGAAGACGACCGGGGGACCCATGAACGCCGCAACCAAGTCGGGGACAGTAGCCGCGTTCATGCGTTTCGTCTTCTTCGGTGGTGGCACCGGGCTGGCGTCGAGCGCGGTGCTCGTGGCCCTGTCCGGTCACATGTCCATCGTCGTCGCCAATGCCGTGGTGACCGTGGTCTTCACGCTGCTGGCCACCGAGTTGCACAGCCGGTTCACCTTCGGCGCGGGTCGGGCCCGCGGTCGGGTCCACCTGCAGTCGGCGTTCTCGGCGGGGGTCTCCTACCTGTTCACCACCGGCGCGATGCTGGCGCTGCACGCGCTGCAGTCCGCTCCGGGGGTGCTCAAGGAGCAGGCGGTCTACCTGACGGCCTCCGGTGCCGCGGGGATCGCCCGGTTCCTGTTCCTGCGGTTCGTGGTGACGCCCAAGGCGGTCGCGGCGACGGTCGTTCCGGCGGTCGTGAGCGCGGGCGTCGACACGCCGACCGTGGAGCCGACGGTCGTGGCCGGTACGGCTGCCGCCGCCGCTGTCTCGACCGACGCGCCGACGTCGACTCGGATTCCGGCTCCGATGCCGATCCCGATGCCGATCCCGACCCCCGTGCTCGTGCCCGCGGCCGCGCCGACCTGGGTGTCCGCCACCACCGTTGCGCTCCCGACGAGCGGGGAGCAGGCCGTGCTCACCCGCGCCTCGCTCGTCGCCACCGCGTAGGTCTCGAAGTTTCCTGGAACGTTCGAACGGGAGTCCCGGTATGACCAGCGCCGCCGCCGACCACTACGAGCGGCTACTCGCCGAGAACTACACCTGGATGTTGGGCGGCGAACTGGCGCCGATCGTCGCCGAGCAGACCGAGTTGCTCGCCGAACTGGGTATCGCGCCGACGGAGACATCCGCGGTCTCGGTGGACCTGGGGTGTGGGCCGGGCAATCAGAGCCTGGCGCTGGCGGGCCTGGGCTTCACCCGGGTCTTCGGGGTCGACACCAGTCGCATCCTGCTCGCCGAACTCGCCGAACACGCGGCCGGATTGCCGGCGATCGAGCCGGTCCACGAGGACATCCGCACCGTACTGCCCGGGCTCACCGCGCCGGGCGAGGTCGCAGCCGTCGTATGCATGGGCGACACCCTCACCCACCTGCCCTCGAAGGACGACGTGACGGCGCTGCTCGGCGACATCGCGAAGGCCCTCGCGCCCGGCGGTCGGCTCGTCGTCACGTATCGGGACCTGACCGAAACACTGCACGGAATAGACCGATTCATCCCGGTCCGAAGCACCGACAACCGGGTGCTCACGTGCTTCCTGGAGTATCCGGACGACGACACCGTCCTCGTATACGACCTCCTGCACATCCACGACGGCACCGCTTGGACCCAGCACGTCGGCAGCTACTCCAAGCTCCGGATCGACCCGACCTGGCTCGCCGACCGCTGTCGCGCGGTCGGCCTGACCCTCGAACGCAACGAACCCGGACGGCGCGGCATGCAGGTGCTGGTGGCGCGCAAGGAGTGACGGACGACGCTTGTTCGCCTTCGAGGGGCCCGACACCTCGGTGCGCCGTGCTCGGGCGCGCGGGGGCCGCTCGGGCAGCCGGGCGCCCGGGGCCGGGCAGCCGAGTGGCCGAGCTGTCGAGTGAGCCGGTGCTCTGTGACCGAGTGGTACCGGAGTACCGGGTCCCGGGTGCCGCCGCCCGAGCGCGCGGCGGCGGGAGCCGGGCCCGAAATTCGCATGCGGCCCGGTACTTCGCCGTGATAGCCCGGACCCCCATGGGAGACCTCGAAACCACACGGCTCGTGCTGCATCCGCTGACGGTCGCGGAGACGGAGCGGGTGGTGGCCGGTACGCCGGCCGACGACGCGCACTGGGCGTCCGACTATCCGACGCAGGGCGACGTCGCCGGAGGTCGGCGGTTCCTCGACACGTGTGCGCGCAGCGGTGATCCGGGGCCGTTCGGCAACTACGAGATCCGCCGCCGTGCCGACGGACGGGCGATCGGTGGGCTCGGCTTTCACGGAGCGCCCGATGCGAGCGGTACGGTCACCATCGGCTACGGCCTGATCCCGGCGGCCCGGGGCCATGGCTACGCGACCGAGGCCCTGCGCGAACTCCTGCGCTTCGCCTGGGAGGCGGGCGTCTCCCGGGTAAAGGGCGACACCGCGCACGACAACATCGCCTCCCAACACGTGATGACGGCAGTCGGCATGCGGCTGACCAAGGAGGACGCCGACCTCAAGCACTACGCGATCAGCCGGCCGGAAGCGGACACAGAACCGGAAACAACGTGTCCCCTACGCCGACCGCAGTAGACCGCGCATCGGTCCGTTGAACAGGCCCGCGACGCCCGCGGCCCCGATCGCGGCGGCGCACAGAGCGGTTGCGGTCGTCGGGCCGGTGCCGTCGGCGAGTGCGCCCAGGGCGTTGTTGGCCAGGAGCAGTGCCGCGCTCTGGACGAGGGTGAGCAGTGCCTGCATCCGGGACAGATGGGTGTCGGGCACGCCGGTCAGGACCAAGGGGCCGATGTGGCAGGCGAACATCCCGGAGCCGACGCCGACGACGATGCCCGCGACCGTTGCGACCACGACGGTCGGGGCGAAGGCGACTCCGGCGATCCCGACCGCGGCGACACACAACCCCGCGGCCGCGCCCACGCCGATGCGCTGCATCTGGCCCCGCCGGGTGACCAGCAGCGCCACCGCGATCATCCCCAGACTCTGGCCGCCGGCCACCAGCCCGGCGGCGCCCGCGTCCCACCCGTGGCGGCGCGCCAGTAAGGGGTTCAACAGGGACACCACGGGCAGCAGGAATCCGGCCGCGACGGCGGTCATCAGCAGTGCGGGGCGCAGGACGGGGTCGGCGAAGGCGAGCTTGACCCCGGCGACGGCTCCGGTCGTCAGGCGCTCGTCCCGGGGGGCGCGTTCGACGTCGAAGGCGGGCCGGACGCAGACCAGTACGACCAGGACGACCGCGAAGGTTCCCGCGTCGAGGAGGGCCGCGCCGGCCGGTCCGCCGGAGGCGATGAGTACGGCCCCCAGCGGCGCGCCGAGCAGCGCGGCGATCTGACCACCGGCCTGGCGCATGGCCAAGGCCCGGGGGAGTTGCGCCGGGCCGACCAACCGGCGCGGCATCGAGCCGGAGGCCGGCAGGTGGAACGCGTCGACCACGCCGATCAGCGCGGCGATCGTGACGAGCAGCCAGACGGGCGTGCCCAACCGGTAGGCCGCGATCGCGAGTCCGAGCGTGACCACGAGCATCGCGGCGTCGCCGACGATCTGTACGCGGCGCGCGCCGAACCGGTCGCCCACCGCACCGCCGAGCAGCAGGAGCAGGGTGCGTGGCAGCGTCACGGCGGTGAGGACCAGTGCCGCGGTGCTGCCGCCGTGTGCGGCTGCGGCCCAGCCGAGGGCGAAGTACAGGGCGGCGTCGCCCAGCAGCGAGGCCTGGGTGCCGGCGAGCCAGACCAGGTAGGTGCGGGGGAGCCGGGCCGGGCGGGCGGCCACGGGGTCGTCGATACCGAGTGCTGCCATGGCGGTCGACCCTACGGGCCGCGGACGACATCGCGGTCGTCGGCCGCGCGCCGTGGTGGCGACGGTCGCGGTGGTGGCCTCGGGCGGGGTCGCGTCCGTTGTGGGGTGGGTTCCCGGGGGCGCGATGCGTCGATGCCACGCGAGCGGCTCGGCCGAGGCGCCGCTGTTCGGCCGTCGTACGTGGCAGAACGTGGCCGCGGCGTGCCGACGGCGGCGACCTGTTGGTGAATCGAACGCCGGTGGGGCCGGATCACCTTCCCGGGCTACGGGCGGGGGGCTGTGGCGCGGCGGTAGGCGTCGGGGGTTTGGCCGGTCCAGCGCTGGAAGGCACGGCGTAGGGCGCGGGCGTCGGTGTAGCCGAGTCGACCGGCTATGGATTGGATCGGCAGGTCGGTCTCGCGCAGGAGGGTGCCGGCGCGTTCGTGGCGGACGGATTCGATCTCGTCGCGCCAGGTGGTCTCCAGGTCGCTCAGTCGCCGCTGTAGGGTGCGCGGGCTCATCGCCATGCGTTGGGCGACCAGTTCGAGGCTGAGTTCCTCGCCCAGGGCGTGGGCGACCTCGGACCGGAACCTGCCGTGCCAGCCCGATGCGGGGCGGGCGTTCTCCAGCACGTTGTCCGCGTAGCGGCGCAGGATCAGGCCGAGTTCGTCGTCCGGGCCGGCCGGGCGCGGCGGCCCGGCGTCCAGATCGAGGAAGGTCATCGAGTTCGCCCGGGTGCCGAAGTCGATGGACCGGGTGCCGAAGGCCTCGATCAGGTGCCGATGGTCCTTCGGGGCCTCGTGTGCGAGGGCGACGTGGACCGGGACCACCCCCGGTCCACGTGCGTCCCGGGCCCGCCTGAGCATGAGCGCCATGGCGAACTCGTCGATGGCGGTCACCGCGGCCGGCGAGTAGAGCGCGATGCCGTAGGTGATGGTCAGCCGCCGATCCTCCTCGATCACCGTCATCTCGACGCCCGGGTCGGTCATGGTCGGCAGGTAGCGGGCGGCGTCGCGGCAGCCTTCGGCGAACGTCCCGGCGGTGGTGAACAGGTAGTCCCAGACGTGCAGCCGCCCGCGCGCGGCCGTCTCCGCGGCCCGGATGCCCGCACCCGTCGGGTTGCTGTGCGCGATCAGTTCCCACATCCGGATCAGGGTCGCGGTGGGCACGCGCAACAGCGGATCCGCCAGGGTTTCGGGTTCCAGGCCCGGCAGGTACGCGAGTTCACTGTGGGCCACCCCGGCCCGGAGCGCGGCATCTCGCACAACGTGTGCCATGTGCGAGGAAACCGTGTAGTCGATCACGGGCGGAGCATATCCGGACGGTCAAGCGCAATACAGATACGGGAGGTGTCGTGGATGGTCCCCTACTCGGCGTGAAGTGTCCCCTTGGTTCGGCGTGAAGTGTCCCCTTGGCCCGGTGTGATGGGTCCGGTTGGTCCGGCGTGAAGTGTCTCGTTGGGCAGGCCGGAAGTGCCCCCGGTTTCGGCGGCCGGGAACGACTCGGTGGCGGTCGGCATCCGAGCCCTCGGGCCCGGATGCCCACCGCCGCCGTGGGTGGAACGGGCGTGGCGAGCGGGCCGGCCGCGACGGCGGATGCCGCGGTCGGCGGGGGGTCAGGGACCGACCGTCCCGTCGATGCCCTCACGGAGGAAGTCGGCGTGGCCGTTGTGCCGGGCGTACTCGTGGATCAGGTGGAACATGACCAGGCGCAGCGACACGTCCTGGTCCCACTTGGCGTTGCGGCCGATCACGTCGAGGGATTCGGCGGCGGCCTCGATCCGGCGCGAGTGCTCGACCTCGGCTTCCCAGGCGGCGAACGCCTCCGCGCGGGTGGACCGGCTCGCGTCGTACGCCACCTGGAAGTCGCCCTGGTCCGACCATACGAGCGGGATGTCCTCGCCGTTGATCACCCGCCGGAACCAGTTGCGCTCGACCTCGGCCATGTGCCGGACCAGCCCGAGCAGGGAGAGCGTCGAGGGCGGCATCGACTGGCGGCGCAGGTCTTCGTCGGAGAGGCCGTCGCACTTCATGGCGAGCGTTGCCCGGTGGTAGTCGAGGAAGCTGCGGATCATTTCGCGCTCGTCGGCGATCACGGGCGGCTCGGGGCGTTCGGTGGTCATGGTGGCTCGCTTTCGATCGGAGTGGGCGGGTGGTTGGTGGAGCGGTGACGTGTGAGTAGGAGAGGTTCGGGAGTGCGGGTCGGGCGCGGGTGGGTACGGTACGCGCGGCGTGGTCGCGGGCGTACGGCGGGTGCGCGAGGACCGCGGCGCGGGTCGTGCCTGCCGGCAGCTTCGATTCTGCGCGATGTGGTGGGGCGAGGGGCGTTCGGGTGCGGAGCGCGCGGGTGGGCGCCGCTCGTGGCTCGGGGCTCGGGGCTCGTGCGTTGGTGGGTCGACGGAAGCGGGTGGGTGGGCGGACTCGGGTGGCTGGCCGGTGCGCGTGCCGGTATGCACTCGGGAGCGATTCCCCACCGTGCGTGACGTGCGAGCCGGTGGCTCGGCCTGCAACAAGGGCGGGTCGCTACGGGGCGTACCCCTGGCCGAAGTCGCGCAGGATGCGGGTGACGGCGCGGCGGGCGTAGGTGCTCGGAGCGCCACCGGTCCCGGCCCCGGCCCCGGTGTCGGGTTCGGCGTCGGAACGGGACGACCCGTCCCCGGTGCCGAGTCCGGAGCCGGCCCCCGACCCGGAGCCGGGGGCGATCCCACCCGCCGGAAGCCCCCGCAGCACCTCCGCCGCCTCCGCCCGGAAGCGTGGGCTCAGCAGCCCGAGTGCCGCGGCGGCCCGCCGCGTCGAGACGGGTGCCGCCGCGGGGGCGGCGTCGGCCAGAAGACGACGCAGTTCCCCGGCCGCCTCGTCCACGAACCGAGGGCTGAGGTCGCCGAGCAGCCGGGCCGCACGAGTGCGCACATAGGCGCCGGACGCGGGATCGGCCAGGACGGCCCGCACGGCGTCGGCGGCTTCGGGGACGTACGGCGGGCCGAAGCCGAACAGGAGCCGAGCGATCGAGACGCGGTCGTGGGCACTGGCGGCGGCACCGGCACCGGCACCGGCGGCGGTGTCGGTGTGGGTCTCGGCATCGGCCTCGGTGTCCGTGCCCGTGTCGCTGTCGGCATTGGCCTCGGCCTCGGCCTCGGCCTCGGGGGAGCCGAGCAAGCGGCGGAGGGCGAGGATGCCCTCGGCGTGGTACCCCTGCCCGAGCCGGGCGAGTTCGTTCGCCGCCACGCCGCGCGCGGCCGGGGTGAAGTCCGGCGACGCGAGGAATGTGCGCAGTCGCTCGGCGCCTTCCTCGACGTAGCCGATGCCGAGGCCGCCGAGCGTCTTGGCGGCGGCGATACGAGTGAAGGTGCTTGTTGCCGGGTCCGTCGCAAGCCCACGCATCGCCTCGGCGATATCACCCGTGTAGCCGTTCCCGATGTTGAGGAGAGCCTCTGCCGCCTTGCAGCGCTCTTTCGCGTCGAGATGCGACGAAACGAGCAACTGTCGTAACGTCTCCTGGGCTTCGACGGCATAATCCGGACCGAGCCAGCCGAGTTCCCAAGCCGCCACCCGGCGCAGGCCCGAGTCGGATTCCGCGTTTTCGATGACTCTTCGCAGGACCGCGGCAGCGTCCTCCGCGGAGCCCGGTCCGAGGTCGGACCAACTGCCGGCGAGATCGACGCGAATGCGTGCATCCGACTCGGGGTCCTCCAGGATGGCCCGCAACATGTGGCTGCCCTCCTCTGCGTACCCCTGCCCGACGTACCGCATGATTCGAGCCGCCAAGGCGCGTTCGGCGGGCTTGGCAGTGGCGGAGGAGAAGATGTCGCGAAACACGCTCGTCGCCGCTGCTCGGCCCTCGCGCCCCAGACGTGAGAGGTCGTAGGCGATCCATATGCGTGTGTCCGTGTCCGCATCGGGATCGGTCAGGAGATCCCGCAGCGCACTCGTGCCCTCCGCGAGTGAGAGCGTGTGTGTGGCCAGAGCGTCCGCAGCTCGGCGTCGGTCCACGATCCGGGTGTCCGGCGCGTTCAGGACGCCACGGAGGACGTCCACCACGTCGCCGGAACACCCCGGCTCGACGTAGCCCAGGATGCGAGCGTGCTCGATCCGGTCGTGGGCCGAGGCATCCGACGCGGCGAGGAGTGTTCGAAGCACCGCTGCCGGCCGCAGAGCCTGATCGGGTGCGAGATTCATCAGAGTCCGCGCGATGGTCTCGCGCACCGCAGCGGAGGATTCCGGGGCGCTGAACAGTCGGCCCAGGACGTCGACGACCTCCGGCACGAATGCGGCGCCGAGTCGGGACATGCCCTGGGCGGCCCTTGCGCGATCCGAGTCGTCCGCATCGGGAGCCGTCAGGATCGCGCGCAATGCTCGTACCGCCGCCGGGACGAAGACGGGCCCGAGCCCGGCCAGATTGAGCGCGGAGCGGCGGCGTTCGTTCGCGCTCGTGGTCGGCGCTTCGAGAACCTCGCCCAGCATGGATGCCGCCTCCGAGATGTACTCCGGGCCCAACTCGCCGAGCTGTAGGGCGGCTTCGCTTCGCTCAGAGACGCGCGAGGTCGGAGCTGTGAAGGACGCGCGGATGACGGCTGCGGCCTCGACAACCCGATCCGGGTCCAGCCGTGCCATGATGCGCGCGGCATCGCATCGTGTGTGGGCGGTGCTGGTGGGTGCCGAAAGGAGCCCGTGGAGCGGATCGAGAATCTCGGTCAGGCTGTCGGGTGCCAACTGCGCCAGCATCTCCGCGCTCGCTGCGACGATGGAGGCATCGGTGTTGCTTGCGGCCCAGTCCGCACGCAGCAGGCGGATGGCCTCTGCCGCCTGGTCGGGACCGAGTGCGCCCAAGGCGGCGACGGCCGTGTGGCGTTCGGACGTACTGGCCTCGGGCGCGCCGATGACGGCGTGCAATGCCTCCGCCGCCTCTGCGACATAGGCCGGGCCCAGTTCGGCCAACCATTCCGCGGCGCGCGTGCGATCGTCGACGGACGCGTCGGCGGCCGTTCGGATCGCGCGCAGTGCGTTCGCGGCCGTCACCTCGTGCTCCGGACCGACCTCGCGCAACGCACGTGCGGCGCGCCCGCGTTCGTTGGCAGTGGTGCGCACGTCGGTGAGGATGTCGCGCAGGGTCTCGGCCGCGATATCGGCATGTTCCGGGCCCAGGGCCGCGATTCCCGTCGCGGCGTCGATCCGGGCGAGCACCTCCGTCGGGTTCGAGCAGGTGGTGGCGGCACGTAGGGCCTCGGTTGCCTCGGCGAGGTGCTCCGGGCCGCATCGGACCAGCGCGCGCACGGCCGCGACCCGTACCGAGGCCGTGGTGTCGGTCGCGGCCAACACGTCGTGCAGGATGTCGGCGGCGATCACGGGGTCGTGGGCGATCAACGATTGGGCTATTCCGACCCGCAGTTCGCGATTCGCGTAGCAGCTCGCGAGATAGTCGTCGAGGACGCGGCGTACGGCCGGTTGCCGGATCAGCGCCGCCGCGTCGGAGACGACCCGTTGGAGTCGTTCCCGTCCCGGTGGCATGGTCAGGGTCAGCACCAGGTGGGCGGCGAACGACTCGACGTGCGCGGCCGAGGCGGGGACCCCGCCGGCCAGGAGCTCGCCGGCAAGGGCCGCGTAGTCGCCGGTTCCTCTGGTCAACCAGGCCAGGACGGCGTCGCCCGAGTCGTACCGGTGGGCGTGGTGGGTGAGCACGGCGTGCGCGAACAGGTCGCCGGTGACGGCCCGACGCACGGTGTGGGCCCAATCGGGATCGGCGGCGTCGAAGCGGGTCGGCAGCCGGCCGGCCAGTACGTCGGCCGCGATGTGTTCGGCGAAGCTGTAGTGCGTGAAGCGGAGATGGTCGGTGTGGTGGGTGAAGACGCCGGATGTGCCGAGTACCGAGGTGACCAGGCCGGGCCATTCGGGGACGCCGCGACGGGTGGGGCGGCAGCCGTGGGAGTCGAGCCAGTCGAGGGCGAGGTCGAGAACCGCCCGGGTGGCGGCGGTCGGGTCGGTGACCACGGTGACGGCCAGGTGCTCGACGAGTTCGGCTCGGTGCTCGAACAGGAAGGCGGCGCTTGCCCGGTGTGCGGCCGGGCGCAGGGTCCAGCGGTGCAGCACGGTTTGTTGCTGCTCGTGGACTTCCTGCAAATGGGCTTCGGCCAGGAGGGTGAAGTAGTCGCAGTAGAGGGTGAATCGGCTGCTCGGAAGCGGTGTCCCGGGGTGCTTGCGGTAGACGAGCGCGGCCACGGTGGCCAGGAGCGGGATGCGGACCAGATCCCGGATCCCGGCTGCCTCCGTCTGGCGCAGGAAGCCCTCGGCCAGTGCCTGCCCGTCCGCGTGGTCGCGGAACCAGCGGTGCCCGAAATCGCGCAACTGTTCGCGGTCGAACGGCTCCAGGGTGTACGTCCCGGTCGCCGCGTGTTGCAGCGGGGCCAGTTCGTCGTTGGGCAGCGGACGGGTGGTGATCAGCAACCGGAAGCGGCCGTCGGGGTTTCGGACTCGACCGGCCAACTCGGCGACCAGGGCGCGTCGGCGCTCCGGGTCGGTGATCTCGTCGAGGCCGTCGACGATCAACAGGCACGTGGTGTCCTCGGGCAGGTTCTCCAGCAGATCGTCCGGGAGGGCGTAGTCCAGGTGCGGGGCCAGTTCCTCGGACAGGAGCCGGACCAGGCGCGGGACCAGCGCGCTGCGGTCGGCGGCGAGTCGGCCCGCCGTGACGCGCAGCGGCAACAGCCTTTCGGGGCGGTCCTTTCGCTCGGGACCCGCCGGCCCTTCGCGGCCGGCCGCGGCACCCGGCGCCTGTGCCGCGTGGGCCGCGTAGGCGGCGGCCAGGGAAGCCGCCAGTTGCAGGCTCAGCGTGGATTTGCCCTGGCCCGCACCGCCGGTGATCAGGACGTGGCGGTGCAGGGCGAGGGTGTCCTCGGCGGCCCGCGCCGGGGCCACCGGGTGCACGGCCGACTCCAGGGGGACGAAGTGGTGCCTGGGGCGTTCGCCGTCGTGGCGGTTGCGCCCGCGGTCCCGGAACTCCTCGCGGGTCTCGACCGTGGGCCCGGTGGTCGGCGCGCTGCGGGCCTGTTGGCGTACGTAGACGGTGGCCAGGCCGTCGAGCGGCGCGTCGTACAGCCGGTAGGTGAAGTTGCGTGCGGCGATGGCCTGGGCGTGCAGCAACTCCCGGAGGTGCGGCGGCAGTCGGGGCACATGATCGGCGGCGGACGGATGCCGATTCCAACCCAGTACGATTCGGGCACCGTGGTCGTCGTTGCGCTGCTGCGGCGCCGGAAAGCCGGACTCCGGCAACACGCGGTGCAGATGGTCGTGCACGGTGGCCAGGTCCAAGGCCCGTGGCCCGCCCGGCACGCCGTGCTCCAGGACGTCGATCAGCCGTCCCGTGAAGGCGGTGTATCGCTCACCCGCAGGGGCGATCGCCTGCCGGGTCGCCGAGGCGGCGGCCAGGACGTAGGTGCCCTCCACGCGGGAGAGTTCGGCCAATCGGGTGTCCTCGGCGCCCATGCCGCCGGTCAGCGCGCGGCCGGCGAAGCAGCAGTCCAGGAGCACCGCCTTGGCGGGGACACGACGGGCCGAACGCAGCACGTTGCGGACCTCCTGGAAGGGCAGCGTGGTGTACGCCCGGTCGGGTCGGCAGCGCGGGAGGGACAGGAGCAGGTCCTCGGTGTCCGGTGAGATCAGGCCGTGGCCGGCGTAGTACAGGAGCACCAGGTCGGTCGCGGCGGCGGCCGCATCGGCCAGTGCGTCCAGGACCTCGTCCCGGTGTTCGGGCTGTTCGATCACCACGCAGTGCTGCGCCGGTAGCCCCCACACCCGCGGATCGGTGAGCAACTCCCTTAGGCGGGCCAGGTTTCGGGCCACCGCCGGCAGCGGAGCCAGGTGCGTGAAGTCGTGCGCGCCGACCAGGACCACCCGAGAGCCCCGCGGATTGTGCGGCCCCGCATTCACGTCGGCCCGGCCCGGCCGCCGCTTCGGTCGCCGATCCGCACACGCATCCATCCCCCTTGGCCTGCCGAGCAGTTCAGCGTAGTGCGAGCGAGGGGCGTGGCGGGCCTGATCGGGCCGGCGGGCGTGGTCGGGTCGTGTTCCGTGCGTGGTCGGCGCGTGGTCGGTGCCTGCTCGGTGCCTGCTCGGTCGGTGGCTCCGGGCTTGTGGGTAGCCTGCCGAGCGCACTCCGCCGGTTCGTCGCAGGGCCGGCGGGTTGGGCAGGGGCCGGATCGGAGGGACTCCGGCGGGCGGATCCGTCGCGAGTGTGTCCCAGACGTGCTGCGGGCAGGTCACAGGCCGGATCAAGGCGTGACATCCGTCCCGCGACGATCGTTTCTTCAACCGAACGTTTGCCGCCGCAAGCAGGCTCATGTCCCCGTTCGAGTTGGAGGCCGTCGTGTGTGGTTCCCAGGTGCCCGGACCCCGCTCACTCGCCGCGTCGACCTGGCCGGAGCGGTACGCGGAACCCGATACCGGCGCAGCCTGTTCGATGTGTGACAAGGACTTCACCGCGCCCGACATCGGCTGGGGGTTGCTGATCAAGCGCGGCGTGTACGGCAACGCGTATCTGTGGCGTGCCGGTCGGGTGCGCGGCTATGTCGTGGTGGTCTGGACCGGCGGACACGTCGCGCGCTTGACCGCGCTCTCCGCCCGCCAACTCGCGGGCTTCATGGCCGAGGTGACCCGGGTCGGGCGCGCGATCGAGGCGCACTATCGACCGGCGCCCAAACTCAACGTGTCCCTGCTGGAGAACGACATCCCACACCTGCACGCGCATCTGATTCCGCGTCACCCCGACGAACCGAACCCGGAACGCACTCCGGTGTTCGCCCACTTGGAGCACGACCAACAGGACGAGGCCCGAATCCGGTCCGACGCAGCGGGGTTGCGCGCGCTCCTGGTCCAGATGGGGGGAACTCGGGCGGCGGGCGGCGGAGACGGCCGGTGCGACGACGGTGCGGGGGGAGGCGGGCCGGCCGGCTCGGGTGACGGTGGGCCGGTGTGAGGGGCGGCGCCCGACGCCGTCGACGGGCGATCGGAAGCTAGGGTCGGACCGTGTACGCAATGCATGTGCCGGAGTCGAGGCCGGAGCCGATGCGCTCGACGTGGTCGACAGGGTCGGCCGGGTCGGCCGGGTCGACGGATTCGACAGCGCCGACGCGCTCGGGTGCCCGATTCGGCCGAACCATATCCGCCCGGCTTCCCCGGCTTCCCCGGCTTCCCGACTTTCCCGACTTCCTGGACTTCTCGGCATCGGATCAGGTAAGGACGTTCGCCCATGAGTGATGTCGACGCGGACGCCTCCGGTGACGGGGCCTCCGGGCAGGCCGGGTATCGGCGTTCGGCGGGGTCGCCGCGCGGTGAGGCGCGGCGGCGCGAGCTGCTCGACCGGGTCACCGACGACCTCGCGGTCAACGGCCTCGTCGACTTCTCGTTGCGACGGGCCGCGCGGGCGGCGGGGACCACGCACAAGGTGCTGCTCTACCACTTCGACGGTGCCGACGACCTGCTCAGGCAGGCGATTCTGCAACTGCGCGACCATCGGATCGACAAGTCGTCGGCCGCCGCCCGCGGCGGGTCGACCCGGTTGTCGCTGGCCGAGTGGGTGCGCGCGGTGTGGCCCATCCTGGTCGGCGAGGAGGCCCGAGTCCTGGATCAGGCGATCGGCCTGGCGATGTACGACCCGGACCGCTACGCGGAACTCGGTCGCGGCGCGTCCCGGCAGTATCTGCCCACGCTGCTGGCCATCTGTCCCGAACACTGGTCGGACCGACGCAAGCTCGAGGTCGCCGAGATGATCCTCGCGGCGCTGCGAGGCTTCCTGGTGGACGCCCGAACCAGCGGCGACACGGAGGGTGTTGCCGCCGGCTTCGACGCGCTGACCCGGGCACTGGCCCGCGAAGAGGCGGCCGACGCGTAGGGTCCGGCTTCGATCCTCCCGCCGGGCACCACGACGCCCGCCCGTTGGCGGGTGGCCGTGAACGCACCCCACCTCGTCGCCGTCGTTCGCGCCGGAGGCGGCTTCATCAACGGTCCACCCGTCGAGCGCGCCGACGCAAGGGTTTCGGCCTGGACCGGCCCACACAGGCGGGTTGCACTGCGGCAAGCCTTCGACGACCGACGTGGCTTGACTGCGAGGGTGGCTGTAACAGAAGCTGTTGCAGCAAGGAGGGGTGATGGCGGCGAACAGTCGATTGACCATCGCGACGCATGTGCTGGCCTGGCTGGCCTTGGCGCAGCGCCGTGGCCGGGAGGTTCTCACTTCGGAGCAGGTCGCGGCCAGCGTCAACACCAACGCCGTGATCATCCGGCGCAGCCTCGGTGACCTGCGGCGAGCCGGCCTGGTGGAGGTCCGGCACGGTGCCGGTGCGGGTTGGAGTCTCGCCCGTGAGCCGGAGACGATCACCCTGCTCGAGGTGTACGACGCCGTCGATGCGCAGCCACCGTTCGGTCTGCACCACACCGAGCCCAATCTGGAGTGTCCGGTCGGCCGAGGCATCCGGCCCGCCCTGAGCGAGGTCTACGGCCGGGTCGAGCGGGCCATGCGGCGGGAGTTGGCGGAGATGTCGATCGCCGATGTGCTTCGCGAGACGCTGGTGAACTAGTGCCGCGCCCGGCGGAATCCCCGCCGGCGGGCCGGTGGTCATACAGCCGCCATGGCGTTTGTTGTAACAAAGTCTGTTCCAGCCACTGAACGAGGAGTATGACTGGTGAAAGCCCCACGGTGTCCAGTGGTCGAACTGCGGCAGTACACGCTGCACCCGGGCCGGCGAGACGTACTGAGCGATCTGTTCGACCGGGAGTTCGTCGAGTCCCAAGAAGCGGTGGGCATGACCGTCCTGGGGCAGTTCCGCGACCTGGACGACCCCGACCGGTTCGTCTGGCTCCGCGGCTTCGCGGACATGCCGAGCCGTGCCGAGGCGCTGGAGAGTTTCTACGGCGGGCCGGTCTGGCAGGCGCACCGCGACGAGGCGAACGCGACGATGATCGACTCCGATGACGTGTTGCTGCTGCGGCCGGCCTCGGCGCGCGGCGGGTTCCCCGTACCGGTCGGCGCCCGGCCGGCTCCCGGCGAGCCGGCGCCATCGCCACCATCGCTCGTCCTCGCCACGATCTGGTACGGCCGCGGCCCGTTCGACACGGCGTTCGTCGAGTTCTTCCAGCAGTGCGTGCAACCCGTACTGGCCGAGACCGGCGTCGAGCCACTGGCGTACCTACAGTCGGAACATTCCCCGAACACCTTCCCGGCGCTGCCGGTTCGGATGAACGAGGAGGTCTTCGTATGGTTCGCACGTTTCACCGACGAAGGCCACATCGACGACCACCTGAATCGTTTGCGGCATTCGGAACGCTGGCGCGAGGAGGTGCTGCCGACCCTTTCGCAACGGTGGGCGAGGACCCCACAACGGCTACGGCTGGCACCCACCGAGCGGTCGATCCTGCGGTGAGTTCCAAGGGGGCCGGCAGACGGACGGCCACCTCGTCGTCCCGCCGCGACCCGACCCACCCGATCCCACCGTCGTACCGGAATTGCCTTTCAGCAGCAGGAATTCCAGCTTTCGTCACAGCGCCGACCACCGACATCGGCCCGGGGGTGTGCCCCCATTACCCGATTGGGGGACGGCGACGCGCGACGTCGAATTCGCCCACGCGACCCGGATCGACCCGACGCGCCGCGGCGACCCTCCCCTACCCGGCGACGTGCCAAGGCCCAGCGACGTGCCAAGGCCCGATCAACCCGACCCGGCACGCCACGAGGGCTCCGCCACCCACGCGCGAGGCGGCCCGCCCCTATGCGCGAGGTTCCCCGTACCAGCGCCATGACGTGCGTCGCTCGTGGCCCGGAAGGTCCGCGCGGCCGGTGGCCCACAACATCGTGGGCCAGGGCTCGGTGTCCTGCGGCACGTCCGGGAAGAGCCGGGCGAGTACGCGTGCGCACAGGTCGGCGGGCGGGGTCCAGACGAGCCCGAGGTCCTCGACCAGGTCGTGAGTGTGCACGAGCGTCTCCACGATGCCCATCGCGGCGAAGCCCTCGGGGTCGGCCGCGCCGAAACCGTGGTGGGCGCGTACGCTCGACGGCGTCGTCCGCACCATGGCGACCAGCAGCGCACCGCTCGCCTCCAGCACCTGCAACAGCCCCTCCGGACCCGCCGCATGGTTCGCGTGGATCGCGTTGGCCGGGCCGCCGGGTCGCCGACTCGCCCAGACGAACGGCACCTCGCCGGACATCGGTGGGACCCGGGGGCCCAGTTGGGCGGCGTAGGCGAAGAGGTCGTCACTCAGGTGCTCGACGGTCTCCCATCGGTCCCACTCCAACGCACCGGCCTTCGCCTCCCACGCCGAGGCCGGCACGCCCCGCAGCGCGGCGACCGCGAGCTGCACCACCCGATCCAGATCGTCGGCGGTCACCGGCCCGGTCCCGTGCTCCGGCAGCGCGGACGATCCGCCCGTCGACGTTGCCCAGGCGTCGTCTGCGGGTGATTCGGGCATGGCAGCACCTTCAGGTGATTCGAGCATGGCAGGACCGTATCGTCACACGCGCCCGTACCTGCCGAAGCCCCGTCGAGGTGCCGTCGAAGCCCCGGCGAGGTGCCGTTCGGGTGCCGCAGAGGCCGCGCAGAGGGCCGAAGCGCACCCATCGGCGCCATCGGCGCCGCGCCCATCCGGACGAGTCGGCGTTCAGCGTCGCGCCGTCGACCACGTGACCGGGACGTCGTTCGGAAACGTCCTGCGATGCGCGACGGTGAACCGGAACCGAGAAGGATCGAACTCCCCGCCGGACTCCGCGCCGAACTCCCCGCCGAACTCCCCCTCGAATAAAGGGATTCCGGCCCGGCGGTGACGGAGCCGTGGCCCATCACGACCGTGCCGAAGCGCGCAAGTTCGGCGCGTCCGCGGGGCCGGCCCGGGCGCGAATGGCGGTCGGTACGGTCTCGGGGTGGCGGGCGTTGACCCAGGCGGCGTAGTCGGCGGCCTGTGTGGCTACCTTATAGTGGCCAGAATGTAGTACTACAGCCGGAGTGGTATCAATGGTTCGCAGGAACTCCGAGCGCAGGGCGGCGCTCGTCGACGCCGCCATCGAGGTGCTCGCGAAGGAGGGCGCCCGCGGGCTGACCTTCCGAGCGGTGGACGTCGAGGCCGGGGTGCCCACCGGTACCGCCTCCAACTACTTCGCGAGCCGCGACGCGCTGCTCACCCAGGCGGGCGCCCGAGTCTACGAACGGTTTCAACCCGACGAGGCGCTGATCGCGCGACAGCGGGCGGCCACCCCTGACAAGGAGACGTACACGACGCTGATGCGCGAGGTGGTCGGCCGGGTCAGTGCCTTCCGGACCGGCTATCTCGCGCTGCTCGAACTGCGCCTGGAGGCCACCCGGCGACCGGAGTTGCGCGTGGTGTTGACCGAGCGCGTCCGCGCCGACGTGGACGCCAACGTCGCCTACCACGAGCAGACCGGCCTGCCCGGCGACGCGACCGCGGTCCGCCTGTTGTATCTGGCCCTCAACT
Organism: Embleya sp. NPDC008237; assembly: GCF_042956465.1. Lineage (NCBI taxonomy): Bacteria > Bacillati > Actinomycetota > Actinomycetes > Kitasatosporales > Streptomycetaceae > Embleya > Embleya sp. NPDC008237. The sequence continues at coordinate 276,856 of NZ_JBIBGL010000009.1, read as the reverse complement.
GGCTCATCGTCGAACAACTCACCCTGCCCGATGTGTTCTCCGAAGCCGAGCGCGAACAACTCGTAGCCGCCGCCGTCGAACGCATCGTGATCCTGTGATCGGGTGACCCTCGTGACCGAGTGATCGGGTGCCCCCGTGGCGGCGCAACCGCGCAACCGCGCAACCGCGCAACCGCGCAACCGCGCAACCGTGTAACCGCGTAACAAGGACCCGGCGAGCACGGACCCGGCGGTGGCATGAGCGGGCTTCGCGCCGAAGAACGCCGTGCGGCGGACCCGCGAGACCGGCGCGATCTGCGAAGCGCGCGGAACCGGCCCGCCGAATGGGGCGGTTGCCCGACGGCAGCGCCGTGCCGAACGTGCTTCCGACGGTTCGGGCGTGACGTCCGTCCGGGACCGGTCGTTGGTCCGGGCGGAGGTGTGCGTCCCGGCACGCGGGCCGGTTGCCGAGGTCCGACGCGTGCCGGCCGAGGACACCGCCGTGTAGCCGGGAGCGACGTCCGACGCACCCGGATCGACCATGGGGAGAAGCGACACTTGAGCGACCACCGCCACAACGCCATCGCCTATGCCGCCATCATCCTCGAACGCGCGGACGGCGCGGTGCTGTTCATGGAACGCAAGGACACCGGCTTCGCCGACGGCCTGCTCGCCCTGCCGGGCGGACTGGCGGATCCGGGCGAACTCCTCATCGAGGCATGCGCCCGCGAGGCCAAGGAGGAGATCGCCACCGACGTCGCCACGGCGGATCTGCGCACCGCGTACGTGGCCCAAGTGCTCGGCGAGACCGGTGCGCCGGTGATCGGCTGGTACTTCCACACCACGGCCTGGTCGGGCGACCCGGTCAACGCCGAACCGGACCAGTGCGCCCGGCTGGCCTGGCTGGATCCGGCCGACCTCCCGGCCGACGTGGAACCGACGGACGCCGGCGCGGTCACCGCCTGGCACCGCAGGTCCGCCCCGACCCGATGGGCCTGACCGGCCCCGAAACCGGCGGACGGCGGCCGTCTCACACACCCCGCGAGCGGCCTACCCCGCCTCCCGATCGGGCCACCGCACACACCCGTCCCGAAAGACCAACGGCCGGGCCTCGGTGTCCTCGATGAAGCGCAACCACCCGAGCACGATCGAGCCGTCCGGATCCGTGTGCGCGTCCGCGACCCGCGCGGCCAACCAGGCCAACAGCCCACCGACCTCGTCGAATTCGTCGGGATGCAGCTCCCGTCGCACGGTCAGCGCCCACCCGCCGGCGGTCGGCGCCAGACCGGTGGCCGACACACCACCGCTCCGCAGCGCGACCCCATCCGGGCCTCCCAACACGGGATGCGGATCGTCCACCACCGTCGGCACCCCGAGGTCGTCCACCACGACCACCGGAAACGCCGTCACGATGCGCCGATCGCCGGGCTCCGGAATCGCCCTGTCCGCGAGCCCCACATGCCACCGCAACTCGGCCACTTCCGGGTCCGAGAGCGGGCCCCGCACCACCACATCCAGCGTCAACTCGTACAGATCACTCACGCGTCGGCACCCTATCTACCGCCACCGCGCCGCGCCGCGCCGCGCCACGTCACGTCCTCCGCACCGCCGCCGGAACACGGCTCAGGCGGGCCCCGATCCCGCGCGAGACGCGATGATGGCCAGGTGCACCCGGTCGCGGGCGCCGAGCCCGGTGAGCAGGTGGCCCACGTGGGTCTTGATGGCGCGCTTGGTGATGTGCCGGGGTCGGGCGATCTCGGCGCCGGTGCGACCCGACTTGCGGCGACAAGTACCAACACCTCGCGTTCGCGCGCGTTGATCGCACCCGGCGCGGCGGCCGCCGGCATGAGTATCGGCGCCTCGGCGGCCCGCGGGCCGGTCGGATCCGACCGGCCGGCGAACACGGCGTCACGACCTTCTTTTCCGGGGCGGGGGCCCCGGCCGGCCGGCCCTTGGACGTGGGCCCAGGGGAGCCGCATGTGCTGCGGGCGGTGACCGTGCCGGTACCGGTGGTGGCGAGGATGCGGGCGAAGGTGCCGGTGAGGGTGGTGGCCTGGCGGACATGTTTCGTTGCAGATTACGTTGTAGTTTGCCGTGCATGCTGCCGTGCAGCTCACCATGCAAGTACCAGGTCAGAGGCCTTTCGGAACCGTAAACCGTGATCGGATCGGCTCAGGGGCAACCGACAGGGGGGTATGACAGCGGTCTCCCATGAATCCTGGCGCTGCGGTCCCGTCCCGGGCGTGGGCCGAACTCAGGCGCGCCGGATCACGATGTGGCCGATGGCGGTCCGGGCGCGGACCTCCACGGTCTGCTCGGAAGCCTCGGGACTCTCGGTCGGGCCGAGCGAGTTGCGCACGCTGCCCATGCGGGTCTGCACATCCAGCCAGGCTGCGGTGGCGGCGCGGATGCCGACCTCCAGGTCACCGGCGCCGGTCTGCAGGTGGACCCGGCCGCGGGTCACCTCGTCGATCCGGATCGCGCCGTTGGCGCATCTGGCGTCGACGTCGGCATGCGCGACGCCGATGGCGATCCGGCCGTTGGAGGAGCTGACCCGCAGGTCGCCGACGACCTCGCCGACGGTGGTCTCGCCGTTGGCGTTCTTGATCGTCGCCGCGCCGGCGGCGGTGCCGACCTCGATCCGGCCCGCCGCGATGACCTCGGCATCCCCGGTCGTGCGGCCCACTCGGATGTCTCCGTGGCCGGTCCTGGCGTACAGGGTCCGGGCCTCGTCGATCCGGATGGTGCCGACCGAGGTCCGGAGCCGGCAGTCGCCCAGCGGGCCCGAACACGCGAAGTCCGCCAGCGGCGTGGTGGCCCGGACATCGGAGCCGGCCGGCAGTTCGACGGTGATCTCCACCGAACCGCTCTTGCCGAACAGCGAACGCTTCCTGGGCCCCTTGATCGACAACGTGCCGCCCGAGCAGGTGACCGTGGTCTGCTGCGCGGCCCGTACATCCAGTTCGTCCGCGCCGTTGGAGGGCAGCACCTCGACGACCGTGTCGGTACGGTCGCTCGCGCCGACCCGGACCGAGCCGACGTCGAATTCCAGCGTGGCGGAGATCGGCTTCGGGGTGTCGAACGTCGGCATGGGTGCCTTCCTCTTGGCTGTGGGCTGCTTGCCGGCCTTCGGACTTGCCCTGCCGATCGGCGGGCGGGCGGGCGGGCGGAGGGCGAAGCGGGCAGGGTCCGGTGCCGGCATCCGGAGGCCGGCGCGGTGCCGTGCATGGTGGTGCGGCGTCGGGTGCGGCGCGGGTCAGCGGACCCAGCCGGAATAGCGGCGGCGGTCCGGGTGTCGGCCGGCGGGGTCGGTCGTGTCGGTACGGGGGGCGTCGGGCTCCAGGGCGCCGGCGGTGGCGCGGACCAGCCAGGCGTTCACCGAGAGGCCCTCGTGCGCGGCGGCGTCCTCGACCCGGGACTTGAGGTGGGCCGGCAGCCGGAAGTTGATTCGAGCCATGCCGCCCTCGTCGCCGTCCGCCGCTACCGACGCACTCGGCGCGCGCCCGGGCGGGGCGGGTTCCGTGTACGCCTCCGGGCCGGGCGGCGCCGTCACCACGAACTCGGGGTCGAGCCCGCGTAGTCGAATCTCGACCGACCCCGGTGCGAGGTCGCCGGTGACCTCTGCCATGGCGGCGGACAGGGCACTGAGCAGGACGACCCGGGTGGCCGACTCCAGTGGAGCGGTGAGGTGTTCGGCCAACTTTCGGGCCTCGCCACCGCCCGCATCCGCGGCGACTGCAAGTTCGTTCCGAAGGCTGTCGACGTAGGGGGTGAGATCCATGACGCCATCATGGCACATTGATGGCCCCATAGCGAGATGAAGTGACGTCATAGATGTGCCATTCACGTGTCGATCCTGGCGTGCGAGCGTTGCGGAAGAGGTGGCTGAGCGTCGAAGTAGGGGCGGTCAAGCGGCCTGGGGTCAGTAAAGGGGCAGGTAAAGATGCCTACCTTGGAGGTCGTGCGCAGGATGCGCCATGGCGGCGCCTGATTGGGCCAGAGTGATCCGTCGGTCGACCCCGCCCGTGTTCGGTCCTCGCCCGTATTCCGTGTCCGCCCCGCTCGGTGCGACGGCCGGTGGGTCGATGCCCGGCCGGTGGCAGGTGGATGCCTGAGCCGACGGGGAGTCGACGCCCGGGCCGGCGGCTGGGTGCCGGTGCCGGTGCCGGTGCCGGTTCCTGTGTGTGGCCCGTGTGCCTCCGCTCGGTTCGGCGTTCTCGGTCGATCCCGCGCAGTTGCGGCACATCGGTCGTCGGCGCCGGCTCTGGCTAGAGTGATCACGACGGGGCGGGACGACACGGTGTGCGGCGAGGGGCTCGGGGACGTGGCGATACGGGATCAACTGCGGGGCATAGGTGGCGCGGTCGGGGCCGCGGCGGCTTCGGGGCGCGCGGCGGTGGGAGGCCGGATCGGCGCCGGCCGGGCCCGGGTCGCGTCGGGGGACTGGGTGCACGGGACGCTGGATGCGCTGCCCGCACCCGCTGCACCCGCTACCGAGGCCTGGGAATTCTCGCTCGGTGCGCTGGTGTGTCGGCATCCGAAGGTGCCGGCGATCACCGCGCGACCGCTACGGCTGCTCGACGGCCTCGGCGCGGTGCGGTTCGGCCCGCAGACGGTCGGCTTCGACGGGGAGGACATCCCGTGGGAGAAGGTCGTCCGGCTCACCCTGCACGACGCGTTCGCCTCGATGACCACGGCCGCACTCGACACCGAGGTGGACCGCATCCGCGACGTGCTGCCGCCGCTGCCCGGCCGCAAATGGGCGGTCACCAAGGTGGTGGAGGGCCTGCTCACGGTGGTCCTCGCGTCGCTGGAGCAGGCCGACGACCGTCGCCTGGACAGCGCGCAGGTGGCCTGCGAAATCACCTACCGCGGCCTGCTCGGCCGAGAGAAGACACTGCGCGCGAGCCTGTTCGCCACCGCCCTGCTGGCCCGACAGACCGCCGTCGCCGAGAGCCTCGTGGCCACCGCACGCGCCCACGGCATCGAAGTGACCACGGCCGCACCCGAAGCCGGCGGCGACGCAGCGGCGGCCGAGCGTATCCGCGTCCTGCGCGCCCGGACCGACGCGGTGTCGGCCAGGCTGCGCACCCAACGCGAGCAGTCCGCAGAGATCGCCCCGCCCGTCGACCCGCCCGTTGTCCCGCCCCCGGGCGCCCACCCCGCGTCACCCGCAACGCCCACTTCACGGCCTCCCGCCTCCGGCCCCGGCAACGCCACCCACCCCAGCGACGCCACGGACCCGACGGACCCATTCGCCTGTTGATACGTTCCGATGTGATCGGGCCGGCCGACCGCCGCGCCCGACGCGACGTCTACGCCCGGGCTTCCATACCGTACGGACGCAGGCGGCGTGCGCTTGGATGTCTGCCGCATCCGACCCGGTTGGCGCTGCCTGCCTCGGCGATGCCATGGATCCGACTGCCCCTTTTGCCTGTTGACCGGCGCGGTGCGAGCAGGCGGGCCGGCCGCGCCCTATGCGACGGCTACGCCCGGGCTTCCACGCCATACGGGCGCAGGCCCCGGGCGCGGTAGTTGACGAGGGCGTTGGGGTGATCCTCGGAGGACGTGTGCAGCCACACCCGGCGGACCGGCTCGGTACTCGACAACGGGGCGATGTGCCAGGCCTGACGAAGCAGGAGGGTCAGCGCGTAGCCGCCCAGGCCCTTGCCGACGAATTCGGGAAGCAGGCCGAACGTGACCACCTCCACGTTCCCGCCCGGTTGCGGCTCCAGGTTGCCGATGCCCGCGGTCTCGCCGGCGTGCGTGATCAGCCAGGGCTGCCGCAGCGGGTGCGCGGCGTGAAGTTCCGCCCACTCGTGCTCGGTTCGGGACGCGCTCCGCCAGCCGTACGACGCACCGACCCGAGCCTGAAGGGCCTGCACCATGGGTGTGGCCGCGTCGACGCGGCGCAATGCGAGCGCCGGAACGGAACGGGACGGCCGCAGATCGTCGAGCGAGGTCATCTCCAGGTACACCACGGTCTTGCCCATCGCGTCAGGCTATCCCCGCCGCCCGACATCCGGAGCGAGCGGGGCGCGCCGGGCACGGGCGAAGCTCCTTCGCTCAGGCCGAGGTTCACGTACACGTGCGCGCGAGCGGAGCGCCATCGCCATCGTCGGCGTCCGCCCGAGGAGGCTGTGGGGCCGCACCGCTGATCCCGCCCCTGTCAGGTGTCCCATGGGTGTGGCGTGCGGTGGGCCGGCTGTCTCGGGCGCCTCATGGATCCTGTGCGGCGGCGCGGGCCGAGGGACGCCCGGCATGGGCGGCGCCTTCGTGCGGGCCGAGGTTCATGTACACGGCAGGCGTATCGCGCCGTCGTCGTCGGCGTCCACCCGGCGAGGCTGGGCCCGCGTCGGTGATCTCCACCCCATCATGCCCCAGGCGTGCCGGGGCGGCGGACCGGCTGCCTCGGGCGCCCCGCGGGTCCGGTGTGGTGGTGCCGGCCGGGCGGCGTCGGGGCGGGCATGGTCGGGTGCCCTCGCTCGGGCCGAGGTTCGCGTACACGTGCGGGCGGCCGCGTCGCGCCCTTGCCGCGTCGGTGTCTACCTGACGAGGCAGGCCCCGCGTTCGTGATTTCGACCCTGTTCTGCCCCCCCACGAGTGGCGGCGGGCCGGCTGTTTCGGGCGTCCCGCGGATCCTGTGCGGTGGCGCGGCCGGGCGGCACCGGGCACGGGCGAGGCGCCTTCGCCCGGGCCGGGGCGCGTGTACACGTGCCGGTGCGCGTCGCGCCTTCGCCGCCGGCGGCGTCCAGCCGAGAAGGCTTGCCCTGCGTCGGTGATCTCGACCCCGTCATGGCTCATGCGTGCGGCGGGCCGGCTGTCTCGGGCGCCCCACGGATCTGTGCGGTCGCGCGGGGCGGGCGTGCCGGCCATGGACGAGGTGCCTGCATTCGGGCGGACGTTCGTGTACAGGTGCAGGGGCACGCGTCGTGCCCTCGCCGTCTCCGGCGTCCGCTCGAGGAGGCCGTGGAAGCCGCGTTAGTGATCTCGCCCCCTCAGGCACCATGCGGTCAGGCCCCATGCGGGCGGCGGGCGGTGCGCCGGCTGCCTCGGGCGCCCCACGGATCCTGTGCGGCGTACGCAGGTTGCCACAGGTTCAGGTAGGTCGGGCGGATGGATTCCGGCAGTTGGCCGAGGATGATGGCGGCGTTCTCGGCGCTCGCGTGATCGAGTAGCCACGGCAGATAGCGGCACGTACCGGAGCCGACCCGTCGGCCGTGTTCGGCGCCGAAGCGGTGCATCTGCTCGGCGGTGACGACCGCGTCGATCAGGGGCAGCGCCTCGTCCTCCTCGTGCTCGAGATGTCCACGCAGCCCGCTGACCAGTCCATCCAGCAGATCGCCGAGCCGCCCGCGTCCCGTGTCGTGGTCGGCCAACGCCGCGTCGATGGCATGCAACAGCGGCTCGAACGTGGCGTGTTCGGCCTCCATCACCGCGATCAGGCCCAATTCGTCCGGCCGATCGGCCAAGGCTCGGCGCATTACCGGCCACAGCAGGTCGTCCTCGGCGCCCAGGTGCACCCGCAGGTAGCGCCGGAACAGGTCCCACCCGGTGCCGACCCGCAGGATGTGCCACGGGTCGTCGTCCGTACGCGCGGCGACCCGGGCAAGTCGCTCCAGGTCGCGGCGCAGCGCGTCGTGGATTGCGAACATCATCGTCATGTCGTGTCGGAAGGCCTTGCCGCGCACGGGAATCCTCGCTTGTCGAGCGTTGTCGTCTGGACGGAACCTCCATTCCTAAGACGGAACCCGGCCCCGGGATGTGACTGAGACGCCGCATTCGTCGTCCCGTGGGCCGACAGGTGCCGGCGTCGTCGCCTCTGCCCGCCGCCGCTCCGGCGGGTGCTCGCCTGTGCGTCGTGGATGGCCGGAGGTAGGGTGCCCGGTCGTGATCGAATCCGACTTCCTGCATGCCACCCGGGTGTCCTACGACGCCATTGCCACCGAGTACATCGAATTTGCTCGGACCGACCTGGCGAACAAGCCCCTGGACCGAGCCCAACTCGCCGCCTTCGCCGAACTCGTGTGCACGGCCGACGCCGGGACCCAATCCGTGGCCGACATCGGGTGCGGGACCGGTCGGATCACCGCGCACCTGCGCGACCTCGGGCTGGACGTGTTCGGAATCGACCTGTCGCCGGGGATGATCGCGGCGGCCCGCAGTGAGCACCCGGACCTGCGCTTCGAGGTCGGCTCGATGACGGACCTGGACCTTGCGGACGACTCCCTCGGCGGTTTGGTGGCGTGGTACTCGATCATCCATGTCCGGTGGAGCAACTGCCCGGCGTGTTCGCCGAGTTCCACCGTGTACTGGCGCCCGGCGGCCGGCTTCTGCTGGCCTTCCAGGTCGGCGACGAACCGCTGCGGCTGACGGAGGCGTTCGGCCGGTCGGTATCCCTCGACTTCCACCGCCGCCAACCGGAGCGAATCGCCCAACTGGTGACGGGCGCCGGCCTGACCATGCACGCGCAGATGATCCGCGAACCCGATCCGGGCGAGAGCGTAAGACCCGCGCAGCAGGCCTTCCTGCTGGCCCGGAAGCCGCTGCCGGCAGAAGACGACTGACCGGATCCGGATCCGGCTCCGGGTGGGGCGGGCCCGGCCAGACCACCCGGATCGGCCCGGCTCGGTTACGGTGCGGGCCGGTCCGGCCACTGCGTGGACAGACCCATGCAGCGGGCGGGACGTCCCCGCCGGGATCGATGTTCACCGGCGCAATCGACGCCTGCCGGCGTGATCAGTGCTCTCGGGGCATCAGTGCTCTCGAACGCGATCGGTGTCCGCTGACGTGATCGACGATTGCTGTCGAGATCAGTGCTCGCGGACGAGATCAATGCCCGCTGAAGCGATCGAGTTCGCGGTCACGATCGGTGCTTTCTGCAAGATCGGTGCTCGCTGAAGAGATCGGTGTCCGCAGGCGAGATCGACATTCACCGACGTGTGCGGCGCTCGTAGGACGCGTCCGGTGCTTGCTGGGAGCATCGGTGATCTCCAAATGAGATCAGTGCTCTTGATCTCCATGAGATCGGTGCTCTCGGGCGAGATCGGGTGTTCTCACGCGAGATCGCCGCTCGGGGATGGGACGCGATCGGTGTCCTCTTCAGGTCGGTGCTCGCTGGCGAGATCGACGTTCACCGACGTGTGCGGTGCTCGTGCTCGGGGCCCCTGGTGCTTGTTGGGGGCATCGGGGCTCTCCAGCGAGATCGGTGCTCGCGGATGAGAGCAGCGCTCACCGGGCTGATCGGTGCCCGCTGGGTGCATCGGTGCCGAACCGCGATTCATGCTCTGCACGAATGGCTCTTGCGGATGAGATCGGTGCCTGCTGACGAGATCGGTGCCCTGCCCTGTACGCAGCAGGTGCTCGCGGATGAGATCGGTGTTCGCTGATGAGATCGGTGCTCTCCGTATGATCGGCGCTTGCTGATGAGATCAGTGCTCGTTGAAGAGATCGGTGCTCACTTGGCGGATCAGTGCTCGCGGGTGCGATCGGCGCTCCACGAGATCGCTGCTCTCTGCGAGATCGGCGCTCGCGGATGGAATCGGTGTCCGCTGGCGAGATCGGTGTTCACCAACGCGTTTGGTGCTCGCTGGTGCGAACGGTGCTCACGGGATCGGTGTCCGCAGGTGCGATCGATGTTCGCGGGCGAGAGCGGTGCTCTCGATGGGATCCCGGCCACCAGTCAGGTCGGTGTTTGCCGATGGGTCAGTGCCCGCTCGGTGGGGCGGCGAAGTTCGGTACCGGTACCGGTTGCGAGCCGGTCCGCAGCGACTGTGCCCCCGCGACGCCGACCAGCGAGGCGGCCACGGCCGGGCGCACCGGGATCAGCGGCGGCGCTCCCTGCTCGACCGTGGCCCGGAAGCCTTGGAGCAGCAGGACAGTGCCCTCGGCGGCGCGTTCCACGGTGGCGCCGTCGAGCGAGAGGGCGGGCGGGACACGTTCCTCGTCTCGAAGCCGGCCGTCCGGGGCTGCCCACCCCTCGGTACGGACCCGTACCGACCAGGCCCGCGGGCCCGGTCCGCGCACGGACTCCGCGAGGGCTCGGGTGCCGCGTACCGAGATCCAACTCCAGTGGCTGTCCGGTTCGCCTTGGAGAAAGCCGTGCCGGGTGACCGCCAACGCACCGCCGGACAGCCGCACCACAAGCACCACCGCGGCCCGGGGGTCGCCCTCGTCCGCGGCGAACGCCGTGACCTCGACCGGCCATTCGCCGGTGAGCGCGAGTACGGGGGAGAGGGTGTGGGTGCAATACGCGGTCGGCGCGATCCGGCCGCGCCAATGCCCGGGATCGCCGATCAGTTCGGCCACCGCGGTGGGGGACATCCCGTGTAGGTAGTCGGCCTCGATCAGGCTGATCCGGCCCACCTCGCCCGCCTCGACCACCCGGTGCAGCAGTCGGACATGCGGATGCAGGACGTAGTTCTCCGCGAACGAATAGGTGGCGGTGGAGCGTTCGGCCGCGTCGACGAGTCGGTGACCCTCCTCCTCGTTCACGCACGCCGCCGACTCGGACAATACGTGCACACCCTGGTCGAGGAACGCCACCGCGAGCGGTGCGTGTGCGTCGAAGTCGTTGGCCAGGATCACCGCGTCCAGGCGCCGGTCGAGCAGATCCTGCCACCGATCGGTGAGCTCGACGCCCGGCAACCGCCTGCGGGCCTCGGCACGTTGCTCCGGATCACGATCGCATGCGGCCACCACGTCCAGCCCCACCCGGCGCGACCAGGTCGCCAGATGCAGCCCCATCCTCAGCCCGATCACACCCACACGCATCCGCTCATGGTGCCGGCGGCCCCCGCGCCGGGCGAGCCACTATCGCCGACGCCTTCGACGGGGGCCGTCGCCGGCCGACGGGCACGTCTGGCGGAGTGGCCGACTGCGTCCGGCCGCCTGCTCCTGGCGGTCCCGGCCGACCGCTACTGGTTTGACCGTTCCCGGCCGGCCGCCCCAGTCGACGTCCCTGGCGGCCGTTTCCTACGGGCTGTCCCGGCCGACTGTCCCCGCCGACCGCTACCGGCTGACTGTTCCCGTCCGACAGTTCCTGACCGGCAACTACCGGCCGGCGGTCCCCTGGCCGGCCGCTACTGGCCGGCTGTCCCCCGGCCGGCCGTCCCCGACCGGCCGCCCCTGACTGGTCGTCCCCGACCGGCTGTTCCCGAGTGGTCGTCCCGGACTGGCGGTCCCTGGCCGACCGCTACTGGCTCGGCGTTCCCGACCGGCTACCCCAGCCGACCCTGGCTGAGCGTCCCCGCGTGGCCGTCCCCACGTGGCCGTCCCCGAGTGGCCGTCTCTGAACTGATGGTCCTGGCTGACCGCTACCGGCTGGCCGTTTCCGGCCGACCGCTGCGGGCCGGCGTCCCTGGCCGACCGTCACCGGCTGGGCCCCCGGCCGCCCGACCGACCGTCCCCCGGCCGCCCGATTGTTCGTTTCCGACCGGACGCTACGGGCTGGCCGTCCCCGATTGGGCGCCCCGGCCGACCGCCGCCGGCTGGACGTTCCCCGCCGACCGCCACAGGTTGGGTCCAGGCTGACCGCCCGGCCGGGCGGGGGTCAGGCGACCCTGGTGGTCGGCTGCTTTTGGCGGTAGGTGGTCGGGGCGATTCCGAATTCTCGTTTGAAGGCTGTTGAGAAGGCGAATTCCGAGGCGTATCCGACGTGTTGGGCGACCGCGCTCAGGGGTGCATCGGTGTCACGAAGCAGCGTTGCGGCGGCGTTCATTCGAACCAGTGTCAGGTGGCTGAGTGGGGGGCGGCCGACCGACTCGGTGAAGCGCCGGGCGAAGGTGGAACGGGGCAGGTCGGCCACTGCGCCGAGCCGCTCGACCGTCCACGGCTGTTCGGGGTTGTGGTGCATCGCGCACAACACCCGGCCGATGGCGGGGTCGGGCACGCTCATGTCCCAGGTCGGGTGGGCACCGTGTTGCCGATGCCACCAGCGCAGGAGGCAGACCAGCAGGGCGTCCAGCAGCGCATCGGTGACGGTGTGTGTTGCCATCGCTCCGGGGGAGCCATTGCCGGGCGCGGGCTCCGTCTCCTCTTGGCGCAGCAGGTCCACCAGGGCCCGTACGGAGGCGTCCTGGTTCGGGCCGTCTGCCAGGTGAATCGTCTCGGGAAGGTCCATCGTCGGTGAGAGTCCGCCCGGCGCGTCCAGCCGGAACGTGCCACTGAGCAGCAGCCCCGGTACCGGGTCCCGGTTGCTCTGCGTCAGGCTGCCCGGAGGCTCGTCCGACCGCGCTACCGGGGTCCGGGGGTGCGGGACGTTGCGGAACTCCATTGCCGGGACCGCCGGCAACTGCCCGGCCGTTTCCGTGGCCGGCCCGGACACGAGGTGATGGTCGCCGGTCACCAGCACCACGTCTCCCGCACCCGGCTCCAGACGTGCGCCGGTGGCCGAGGTCAGCGTTACGTTGCCGCGCAGCACCACGTGGAACGCCGTCTCCGTGCCGGGGCGGACGGCCCTCGGTCAGGAGGCCGGCGCCTCGATCCGCTCCCAGCGCGGCGGCTGCGTGCGCAGCGAGGCGGTGATCCGAGCCAGGTAGTCCATCGGGTCAGCGTAATCGCCCGCCCGAACCCGTCGGTCCCTCCGAAAGCGACGGCGAAGCGCCACTCGGGCGGGCGACGTCGAGGGCGTCGGCGTCGGTATACGGATGCGGTCGCGGCGCGAACCGCGCGATCACCGACGCCCTCGGCTGTCCGTGCCGGGCCGCCTCGGCCGAGACTTGTACCGGGACGTACCGGGCCGCCCGGCCGTCCGTAGCGGAAGTACCGGAAGTAGCGGAAGTACCGGGCCGCCCCGGCCGTCTTGTGCCGGACGTAACGGGCCGCCCCGGCCGTCTGGTACCGGACCTACCGCGCCGGCCCCGGCTGTCCGTACCGGGTCGGGGCGGGGCGGGTCAGCCCAGCGACGCCGTCAGGGTGATCTCGGCGCCCGGGGAAAGCAGCCGGGAGATCGGGCAGTTCTGCTTCGTGACGTCGGCGATCTTGAGGAACTCCGACTCGTCGATGCCGGCGGCCACGACGGCGGTCTCCAGGTCGATGCGGGTCACCGTGGGGGCGCCCTCGACCTTGTCCAGGTGCACCTTGGCCGTGGTGTCCACCGACGTCGCCGGGAAACCGGCGTCGCCCAGGCCCTTGGCCAGGGCCATCGAGAAGCAGCCTGCGAGCGCCGCCCCGATCAGTTCCTCGGGGTTGGTGCCCTCGCCCTCCTCGAACCGGGACTTGAACGAATAGGCCCCCTCCAGACCGCCCTTACCGGTGCGGATGGTGCCGGCACCCTCAAGGATGGTGCCCTGCCACTGAGCTGTCGCGCTACGAATAGTCATGGGTCGATGCTAGTACCGTGACGCGGACTCGACGGCCAGGCGCACACCCGCGAGCCCCCGCCGAGCACCGAACGCGGACGTGGATGCGCGACGCCGCCCCGGAACGGATCCGGGGCGGCGCTCCGCCCGCCGACATAGGCCGCGCGGCTTACGTCCTGCTTCCTACTCCCTACTCCCTACGTCCTGCTTCCGACTTCCGACTTTCTCCTACTTCCTTCCTACCTACTTCCGGCTCTCGACCTGCGAGGCATGCGGAGCCTGCGAAGCCGGCGGGACCTGCGCCGCCCGCGCCGCCCGCGACCCATCCGCGTCGTCCGCCCCCGCCGACCCGAGGTCGAGCCGCGTCTCCGGCGTACCAACCTGGTCCGAACCCACCTCCCCCGTACCGGCGTTCGCCACCGCCTCGGCGGAGCTCATCGAGCCCTGGCCCTTGGGCATCAGCCACACCGCGAACAGCAGCGCGACCGCGCCCAGGCACGCGGCGGACAGGAACGCATCGTGGTTGACCGCCAGTTGCGCCTCGCGGATCCGGTGCCCGTTGCCTCCGGCCGCGGCCATGTCGCCGGCGAAGCCGCTGTACGCGATGGTCGCGACCACTGCCAGGCCGAGCGCGCCGCCCGCCTCCTGGCTGGTGTTGATCAGGCCCGCGCCCATGCCCGCCTCCTCCTCGCCGATCCCGACGAACGCGGCGATCTGAAGGGTCACGAAGCACATGCCGCAGCCGAGGCCGAGGGCGATGAACGCGGGCAGTACGTCCACCGGGTAGCTGCCGTCGACCGGCGCGCGCCACAGCAGCAACAGCCCCACGGTGGTGATCGCCAGGCCCGCGATGAGCACCGGTCGGGCGGCCATCTTGGTGATCAGCCCCGACGCGACGCCGGCGCCGATGGCCACACACACCGCGAGCGGTACGTACGCGAAGCCCGCCCGCAGCGGTGAATAGCCGTACACCTGCTGCATGAACAGGCTCGCGAAGAAGAACATTGCGCCGAACATGCCGAACACCAGGATCGCGGAGAGGTTCGCGGTGCGCATCGTGGCCAAGCGGAAGACCCGCAGCGGCAGGATCGGCGACGCCGCCCGCGCCTCGATCACCACGAAGGCGGTCAGCAGGACGAATACGCAGCACAGGCTCACGATGGTGCGGGTGGTGGCCCAGCCGACCGTGGTGGCCTCGCCCAGGGTGAAGATGAGCAGCAGCAGCCCACTGGTCAAGGTGATCGCACCGGCGAGGTCGAACGGCCGGCCGCGCTCCTCGGCCACGCTTTCCGGCAACACGCGCGGTGCGAGTACGGCCACGCCCAGGCCGATCGGCACGTTGATCCAGAAGATCCACTCCCACCCGGGCCCGTCGGCCAGTACACCGCCCAGGATCACACCCAGGATCGACGCGATTCCGGCCAGCGAACCCCAGATGCCCAGCGCCTTGTTGCGTTCGGCGCCCTCGGCGAAGGTGTTGGTCAGGATGGACAGCGCGGCCGGCGCGATCATCGACGAGCCGAGGCCCTGGAAGCCGCGCGCGGTGATCAGCATCGTGCCGTTCTGCGCGAGACCGGAGGCCAGCGAGGCCAGTGCGAACACCACGAAACCGGCCTGGAGCAGGCGGCGACGCCCGAAGGTGTCCGCGAGTCGCCCGCCGAGTAGGAGGAAGCCGCCGAGCACGGTGCCATACGCGGTGACGATGTAGTTCTGGCTGACCTCGGACATGTCCAGGCCGTCCTTGATCGACGGCAGTGCCAGGTTCACGATCGACACGTCGAGGAACACCATGAACTGGCCCAGGCACAGGAAGGCCAGGATCGCCCCGGTGCCGATACCGGGTCCTGATCGGCTCGGGGCCGAGTCGGTGGCAGACATCACAAATCTCCTAAGCCATGCGGAATCGGGCGAGCGGCAGCGGGGCACCCGAACCGGTCGCGGTCGCGGTCGTAGTCGTAGTCGTAGTCGCGGTCGTGGTTGCGGTCGCGGTGCACGGAGTTCGCTCGTGTTCGCTCGTGTTCGGCGTTCGTTCGGTGTCGGGGCTCGTTCGGTGTGCGGCTTTGTACGGCTGCGTACGGCTTCGTTGGCTCTTCGAGAGCGGTCCCCGGCATCGGCGGACGGCCGCCGAACGCCACCGGGCCGAGCGTGGTGCCCGGGTGGCTGCCGAACCGGCGGGTCGTACCCTCCGCACCGGTTCCGCCCCCGGTCACGGCGGCCGGGGCTCGTTCGCCACCGCATTGACGGATCCCGGCGGACGAATGTGACAGCTGGGCCGAACCGATTTCCCCGCCCCGGCCGCCCACCCGCCGCCCCGGCTCACCCGCCGCCCCGGCCTACCCCCGCCTCCTGTCACATCGCCGCCGCCCCCCGCGTCAAGGAACCAAGAACCGCGCCGAGAACAACCGAGACGCGACCAGAGGACGGGACGACGCCGATGACCGAGCACCAGACGACGCCCACGGACGAGCACCGCACGACGCCCGCCGGCGAGTACCGCACGACGCCGATGACCGAGCACGACTTTCTGGCGGAACGCTTCGAGGCGCACCGCAGCCACCTGCTTGCCGTGGCCTACCGGATGCTCGGCTCGCTGACCGAGGCGGACGACGCACTCCAGGAGACCTGGCTCAAACTCAGTCGCTCCGACCCGGACGAGGTGGACAACCTGGCCGGCTGGTTGACCACGGTGGTCGGCCGGGTCTGCCTGGACATGCTGCGCTCGCGTCGCTCCCGCGGCGAGGAGCCGCTGGACGCCCGGGTGCACATCCCCGACCCGATCATCTCCGGCATGCCCGACGCCGATCCCGAGCACGCGGTACTCCTGGCCGACTCGGTCGGCCTGGCGCTCCTGGTGGTGCTGGAGACGCTCGCGCCCGCCGAGCGGCTGGCGTTCGTCCTGCACGACCTGTTCGCGGTGCCGTTCGACGAGATCGCGCCGATCGTGGACCGTACGCCGGCCGCGGCCCGGCAACTCGCCAGTCGCGCGCGCCGCCGGGTCCAGGGCGCCGCGCCGTCCCCCGACGGTGACCTCGCCGTGCAGCGCGAGGTGGTCGACGCGTTCCTGACCGCGGCCCGTGGCGGCGACTTCGACGCGCTCGTCGCGGTGCTCGACCCGGACGTGGTGGCCCGAGCCGACGGCGGGGCGCTGCGCCCGAGTGGCGTGGTCCGAGGTGCGGCGCAGGTGGCCGGACAGGCGCTCACCTTCGCGCGGCTCGCCGCGGTGGCCCGACCCGCGCTCGTCAACGGCACGGCCGGGATCGTCTCGGTCGCCGCCGGACAGCCGATGTCGGTGCTGGCCTTCACGATCGTGCAGCGCCGGATCGTCACCATCGACATCCTGGCCGACCCGCAACGCCTGAGCCGGCTCGACCTGACGGTGCTCGCGAGCTGAACGCCGGTATCCGGCCGGGCCCGCCGCCCCCGGACCCGGCCGAACCGACCCGACTCGCCCCACCGTCCCCGACTCGGCCACCCCAGCCCGGCCCGCCCCGACCAACTCACCCAGCTGCCCCGGACCAGGTCGACCAGACTCGCCCCGCCGACCCAACTCCCCGCCCCAACCCCCGCCCCGACCCAACTCCCCCCACCGGCCCGGAAGATCGATAGCCCGGCCGGCTGGGTACGTACCGGCACATGAGATTCCTCCACGACCAGGTACCGCCGCACGACCTCACCTACAGTGACGTCTTCCTCGTACCGTCGCGCTCCGGCGTGGGTTCGCGCCTCGACGTGGACCTGACCACCTCCGACGGCACGGGCACCACCATCCCGGTGGTGGTGGCCAACATGACCGCCGTGGCCGGGCGTCGGATGGCGGAGACCATCGCCCGCCGCGGGGGCCTCGCGGTCATCCCGCAGGACATCCCGGTCGACGTGGTCGCCGAGGTGACCTCCTGGGTCAAACGCCGCCACCTCGTCTACGACACCCCGATCACGATGGCCCCCACCGACACCGTCGGCGAGGCGCTGAACCTGCTGCCCAAGCGCGCCCACGGCGCGGTGGTGGTGACCGAGGCCGGGCGTCCGGTCGGCATCGTGGCCGAGGCCGACTGCCTGGGCGTGGACCGGTTCGCCCAACTCGCGCGGGTGATGACCACCGAGCTGCTCACCCTGCCGGACGGCGTCGATCCGCGCGAGGCGTTCGACCGGCTCTACGAGGGCCGGCACAAGCTCGCGCCGATCGTGGACCCCGACGGCCGTCTGGTCGCCGTCCTGACCCGCACCGGCGCACTGCGCTCGACCCTGTACACGCCCGCCGTGGACGCGGCCGGTCGGCTGCGCGTGGCCGCCGCGATCGGCATCACCAACGACGTCGCGCACAAGGCGAAGGGCCTGATCGAGGCGGGCGTGGACACGCTGGTCCTGGACACCGCGCACGGCCACCAGGAGCAGATGATCAAGGCGCTGCGCGCGGTCCGGGCGCTCGACCCGCCCGTACCGGTCGTGGCGGGCAACGTGGTCACCGTGCAGGGCGTGCGCGATCTGATCGAGGCGGGCGCGGACATCGTCAAGGTCGGCGTCGGCCCCGGTGCGATGTGCACCACCCGGATGATGACCGGCGTCGGGCGTCCGCAGTTCTCCGCGGTCGCCGAGTGCGCGGCCGAGGCGAGCCGGTTGGGCCGGCACGTCTGGGCCGACGGCGGGGTTCGGCACCCGCGCGACGTCGCGCTCGCCCTGGCGGCCGGTGCCTCGAACGTGATGGTCGGATCGTGGTTCGCGGCCACCTACGAATCACCCGGCGACGCGTATCGCGACGGCGAGGGCCGGCTGTACAAGGAGAGCTTCGGCATGGCGTCGGCTCGCGCGGTCCGGCTGCGCACCGCCACCGAATCCGCCTTCGACCGGGCCCGCAAATCGCTGTTCGAGGAGGGCATCTCGTCCTCGCGGATGTACCTGGACCCGAACCGGCCCGGCGTCGAGGACCTGCTGGACTCGATCGGCGCCGGTGTGCGCAGCGCGTGCACCTACACCGGCGCACGCACGCTGGCCGAGTTCCACGAACGCGCCGTGCTGGGCATCCAGAGCTCGGCCGGCTACGCGGAGGGCAAGCCGCTGCCCGAGAGCTGGTGAGGATGCGGCGGCGCGGCAACGACGGGTCGCGCCGCCCCTCCCCACCCCGCACCATTCCGCCGCGCCCCGCCCCGCTGCGCCTCACCAGGTCCCACGGCACCCCACACCCGCTGCCGGCAGGCAAGGCCGCCTCCCGCCCGACCCGGCCGCCTCCCCGCCCGGCAAACGGTTTGACGGGTGCGGAACACTTTTCCCATGCTCAACGCCACCCCCGGCACGCAGACCTGGACGATTACCCCGGGCGCGGTCGATTCGCCCGAGGCACTCGCACTGCTGCGCGCGTACTTCGTCGAGGTCAGCGACCGCTATTACCGGCTGCACGAGGGCCGGGACTCGACCCCGACCGAGATCGAGGAGGGCCTCGCCGCCGCGCCGAGCGACCATCTCGTGCCGCCGCAGGGCCTCTTCCTGATCGGCAGGTACGGTACCGAGCCGGCCGCGTGCGCGGGCCTGCTGCTGCGGGACGAGCACACGGCGGAACTGACCCGCGTGTTCGTACGACCCGAGCTGCGCGGCACCGGCGGCGGCCGGCTCCTGATGGCCGCCGTCGACGACGCCGCCCGCGCACTCGGGGTGGGCCGGATCATGCTGGACACCCGCCTGGACCTGATCGAGGCCCGCACGCTGTACACCAGGACGGGCTACGTCGAGGTGCCGGCGTACAACGGTGGCCCGTACGCCGAGATCTGGTACGCGAAGGACCTGACCGCCGCCGATCGGCCCGATCCGGCCTGAAGAAGGCGGGACTTCGCGGCAACCGGCGACACGATGGCGCCGGTCCGAGCACGGCTACGACGAACGGGGGAGCGACCATGACCGACAGCGGCCAGCGCAAGACCTGGCGGACCATGGGATGGGGTCCGTGGGACGACGAGGCCCTGCCATCCGAGCCATTGGACGAACCGACCCGGGAGCAGCGCCAGTTGCCCCGAACTCTGGTGTCCGTGGCCGATCCCGGCGTGCGCCAACGACCGGTCTTCGACCCGGCGTTGAAGCAGTACGGCAGCGCGATGCGGGCCGGCGAACCGCAGTTCGCCTCGCCCGGTGTCGCCGAGCGCTGGCACACCGCGCGCCGACAGGCCGTCGACCACGTGCTGGCGGCGCTGGCCGAATCGCCGTGGGCCGAACATCTGGTGCTGCGCGGCAGCATGCTGCTCCGCGCCTGGTACGGCCCCGCCGCCCGCGAGCCCGGCGACCTCGACTTCGTCGTGGTGCCCGTCACCTGGGATCTGGTCGAACCGCGCACCGACCGGATGTTCGCCGACATCGCCCGCGGCGCGCAGGCCCACTCGGACGCGGCCGGCGATGTGCGGATCGATGCGGCCGGCGCGGTCGACGACGAGATCTGGACCTACGACCGGGTGCCCGGACGGCGCCTGGTGCTGCCCTGGCGTGCGCACGGGCTGCCGTCCGGGATCGTGCAACTCGACTTCGTCTTCAACGAGTCGCTGCCCTCGGCGGCCGAGTACACCGACGTGCCACGCCACGACGGCTCCGGCGCGCACCGCATCCTGGCCGCGACCGCCGAGCAGTCGCTGGCCTGGAAACTGCTCTGGCTGCTCTCCGACTCCTATCCACAGGGCAAGGACCTCTACGACGCGGTGCTGTTGGCCGAGTCGACGTCGCTGCGGGCCGACCTGCTGCACCGGACCCTGGTCGCCGGTGAACCGCACTGGGCCGGACGATGCGTCTCCGCCGCCTCGTTCGCCGGACAGGACACCGACTGGGACGAGTTCGTCAAGGAATATCCGGACGTCGACGGCACCGCCGAGGTGCTCATGGGCCGCCTGCTCACCGCGTTGGAACCGGTCTTCGCCGAGGAGAGCGCCGCAGCGGCCGCCGCCGGCGACGGCTACGCCTGGCGCCTGCGCTGGTTGGACCGACTGCTCCCCGAGGCGCGCCGGGAGGCGGCTCGCGCGGGCATGCCCGCACTGGTCGCGTGGCTCGGCGGCCGCCAGTTGAGTCTGGCCGAGAACATCGTGATCATCCGCGAGGTGGTCGGTCCGCAGCACTGCACACCCGAGCAGGCGGCAGACGCCTACATCGCCCAACTCCCGTACTCGTCCGGCGAACTCGGCTACTACACGCGCAACCCCGACGTGCTCGCCGCCACGCTCGCGACGCTGCGGGACCGGGTCTGACCGCCCCGGTACCCTCACCGTCACCGGGCCGGACGGACACCCGGGTAGGTACGCCGGATGCCCGGCTGGGTCCGCCGGACGCCCCGGTGGTTCCGACGGTCGCCCGGGTGGGCGCGCCGGAAGCCGGGACGGGCCCGACGAACACCGGGGTAGGTACGCCGGATGCCCGGCTGGGTCCGCCGGACGCCCCGGTGGTTCCGACGGTCGCCCCGGCGGGCGCGCCGGAAGCCCGGACGGGCCCGATGCGAGCCCGGGTAGCTCCGGCGGAAACCCCGGGCGGGCGCGACGGACGCCCGTACAGGTCCGCCGGACGCCCGCCGGCCCCACCGACGTCCGCACACGTGCGCCAGCCGCCCGCGCCCGCCCTACCGACGCCCGCACAGGTCCGCCGGACGCCCGCGCCCGCCCCACCGACCTCCGCGTCGGCCCCTCGGACCCCCGTGCGCCCCGACACCCCCGCCGGCCCGCACCTCGGTCCTCGCGGGCCGCTCGACGCGCCGTCCACCCACCGCACCGGAAGGACCCCGTGAACACCATCGACCCGTCCGTGGTCAGGGCCGTCTTCACCCTGGCCGACCCGGCCCTCGTACCCGTCCTGGTGCAGCGGCTCGGCCTCGAACTGGCGCCGGCGCTGCGCCGGATGGCCACCGTGCCGACAGCGTTGGCCGCCGCGATACCGGCCTCGGGCAACCTCCCGTTGATCGCCGCGTACGAGGAGGGCGAGCGCAGCGGGACGCGCGACAAACGGCCGAGGCCGACCGCCGCGCCGGCGCTCCCGCTGCCCGCCTTCGCCGGACCCGTGGCCCCGACCCTGCCCGACCGGGCGGGCGCCGAGGACCCGGTTCGGCGGGCCGCCCGAGGCGATCTGACCGCCGCCGAGGTGGACGCGCTCCTCGATCTGGACGATCCGCACGTGGACGCCCGGCTGTTCGCCGGCTCGCTGCTGCCCGACACCGAACGTGCCCGGCTGCTGGCCGGAGTTCGCCGCGACGGCACCCGAGGCCCGGTTCCCGGCCCGCTCGTCGACCTGCTGTGGGACACCGAGTCGAGCCGCTGCGCCGGGTGGCTCACCGCGGGGATGACGTCGGGCGATCCCGAGGTGGCCCGGGTCGTGGTCAATCGGCTGCCGCTGCGCACCGAGGCCGGCCGGTTGCGGGTGGTCGTCGGGGTGTGGACACGCCACGGGTCGGCCGAGGTCCGCCGGTTGCTGACCGAGGCGCAATTTCCCGCCGACACACGCGAACGGATCGAGGACGCCCTCCGGCGACCGGACGGCTCGGCCGTGCTCGGCGCGCGGCTGGCCGCCGAGGAGGACCCCGAACACGTCGTGGCGTTCCTGCGGGACGGCAACGACCGCGAACAGCGCGAGCGGGTCGACGCCGTCCTCGCCGACGGCGGCGCCATCCCGTGGGCGGAGTTGCTCCGCTCGCACCGGGTCGCCGCGCTGCCGGACCGGCTGCACATCCGGCTCGCCGAAGCCCCGGACTGCCCGTACGACCTGCTGGTCGCCCTGCTCGCCCAGGGCCTGCCGAGCTACGGTCGGGAGGAACGGGTGTGGCTGCACGAGGCGTTGGTGCACGGCCGACTCTCCGGCGCCGACCTGATGCGCTACGCCCGCCCCGCCCCGGCGGTGTTGTCGATCCTGGCCGGCACCGACGACCGCACCTCGCCCGAGTGGTGGGCCTCGGGCGCGCCCAGGGCCGAGGCGGGCGCGCTGGTCGACGAATTCCTGGGCACCGACGCCGACGCGTGGATCGTGGCGCTGCGCCTGTTCCCGGACTTCACCGGCACCATCGTGGAACTGCTGACCACCGCCCGGGCGGTGGTGGCCGATCGGCTCGGCTCAGCGGGCGAATGAGCCGTCGGCCGGCGCGGGGGCCGAACCGGCGAACAGCGGATCGGGCGCGTCGGCGAGGGCCGCTTCCGGGTCGTCGTCCGGGTCCTCGGGTCGGACTGCGCCGTGGCCCTCGTCCGGCCTGCCGCCGTCCGGCACGGCGCTCTCCCCGTCCGGCAGTCCGCCGAAGCCGAGCAGGTCCAGTTGCACGGGGCCGTCGGCGCGGCCGGTCGCTTCGGCGGCCGGTGTCCACGAGCCTCGGCAGGAGATCGGCGCGTCGTCGGCGCGCGCGTGACCGGGGTCGTCGTGGCGCCAGAGCGCGTGCGTCTCGGTCACCGCGACGCGGCGACCGCACACGCCGCAGGTGCCTCGTGGCCGATGCGTGTTCATGCCCCCATGATGTCCGATCGGGCGGACAACGGCCGGTTCGACCGCCCCAGGGCCGTCGCCGCCTCCGTGTGGTGCAACGCCCGCGTGGCCGGCGAGGTCGGGCGGCGGGAAAGTGGTGGGCGCGGATCGGTCACATTCGCGGGCCGGGATCCGTCATTGGTGTGTCGGGCGGCAGCGAGCCGCCGAGGACGAGCCGACGACATCGAGCCGAACGGACCGGTACCGGCACCCGGTGGCAGCGCCGCCGCGGGCCGGGGACACCGCGTCCCAGCCGAGGTCGGCAGAACGCGAAATCGGAGCACACCATGACCGGCAAGACCTTCAAGAACGACATGTCGATGATGTACGCGTTCCACGACGCGCTTCGTCGGGAACTGGCGCAGATCGCCAGGATCACCGCCGAGGCGACCGACGACCCGCGTCGGGTCCTCCAGGCGGCGCTCGGCTGGGAACTGTTCAAGCGCTACCTGCACGTCCACCACGGCGCCGAGGACGACGTGCTGTGGCCCGCGATCCGGTCGGCGGTCCGGGACTTGCCGGACGAGCTGGCCGTGATCGAGGCGATGGAGGCCGAACACGCCATCGTCGACCCCGGATTGAACGCCGTGGACGCGGCACTGGCCGACCGTGAATCCGGCCCGGAGCGGCTGGCTGCGATCGTCGAGCGCCTGGTCGGCGGCCTGGGCGGACACCTCCGGCACGAGGAGGACGAGGCCCTCGCGATCATCGACCGGCACGCCACGCCCGAACTGCTCCAGCGTTTCGGCGCCGAACACGCCATTCGAGTCGGCAACGACAGCCCCATGTACGTGCCGTGGTACCTGGACGGCGCGAGCGAGGACGTCGCTGCGACGGTGCTCGGCCGGCTGCCCGAATCGCTGCGCCAGGCGTACCGGGACGAGTGGCAGCCGGCCTACGCGGCGCTGGACCTGTGGGGCCCCAAGCAGGGTTCGACCGAGGTCTGAACGGCCCGGTCGGTCGGCGGCCGACCCACGCCCGGGCGCCATCCGCCGGTCACCCGAGGACATCCGCGTCCCGGACGGGGACCCGCACCGAACGACCGGAGGCGGACCGGATCGCGGGGCGGTCCGGATCCGCACCGGCGCTCGGTCGACGGTGAACGGTCCGTGCCCGGGCGGACGGGTCGGCGCGGCGAGCCGGAGCCCGCCGCAACACGGCGGCACCGGGGGGCCGTTGACCCCGGCTACCAGCCCACGCGGAAGTTCTGACCGGTCTGACCGCCCTCGATCGAGCGGCGGTACGCCATCGCGGCCGTCGCGACGTCGACCGGCGGGAAGCCCGGGAAGAACGAGTCGTACGCCTCCAGCGACTCGGTGAACACCGTCGGGCTGACCGAGTTGATCCGCAACCCGCGCGGCAGTTCGATCGCGACGCCGCGCACGAACGCGTCGATGCCGCCGTTGGCCATCGAGGCCATCGCGCCGGTCGGGATCGCCTCGCCGGACAGGATGCCGGTGATCAACGTGAACGAACCGTTGTCCGCGACGAAGTCCAGCCCGCCCCGGACCAGTTCGACCTGTCCGAGCAGCTTGTCCAGCGCCGCGCTCTTGACGTCGGCGTGCGTCAGCTCGCCGATCGTCTTGAACGGCACCCCACCGGCCGCACACGCGACCGCATCCACCCGGCCGACCTGCGCGTACATCGCCGCCACCGAGTCGGGGTCGGTGATGTCCACCGCGACATCGGTCTTCCCGCTCCGGGAGGCGGTGATCACGTCGTGCCGTGTGGACAACAGCTCGGTGACCGCCGTACCCAGGACGCCGGTGGCGCCGACCACGAGGACCTTCACATCAACCTCCGCTGTGGATCGATATCGCGTTCGATCCTTGCCGGTTCGGCCGGGATGGGCAACCGACGCGTCTTCGACGCCCTGCCGATTCCGCTCGGTATGTCGCTCGTCACCGTGTGCGTTGCCGCCAGGACCCGTCCTCGGCATCCGCGCAGCCGTATTTCCGAACGCCCGGGAGGGCTCAGGTCATTCGCCGCAGCCACTGCTCGACGCCGCTGATGTGCACCGTCGACCACGCGTGTGCCGCGCTCGCGTCCCGGCTCTCCAGCGCGTCCACGATCGCGTGGTGCTCGCGGATCGTGCGCTGCCACGAGTCGTCCTCGGTCAGACCGCGCCAGGTCCGCGCGCGCATGGTCGGGCCGGAGAGTGTCTCCAGCAGCGAGCACAACACCTGATTGCCGCCGAACACGGCGATCTGGTGATGGAAGCGCAGGTCCTGCTCGATCAGCGCGTCGTGCCCGGCATCCGGACTCGGCGGATCGGCCAGCGCGCGCAGCGTCGCGATGCCCTCGGCGTCGACCAGCTCGGCGGCCAGCGCGGTGGCCGCCGGCTCCAGGATCCGCCGGACCTGGAGGAAGTCGAGCACGCTCTTGTCGTGGTGGAAGTCGACCACGAACGAGATCGCGCCGAGCAGCAGTGTCGGCTCCAGGCTGGTCACGTAGGTACCGTCGCCCTGGCGCACATCCAGGATCCGGATCAGCGACAGCGCCTTGACCGCCTCGCGCAGCGAATTCCGGGACAGCCCGAGCCTGGCGGCCAGGTCGGCCTCCTTGGGCAGCTTCTCGCCCGGTTGCAGCTCCCCGGACACGATCATGCCCTTGATCTTGTCGATGGCCTCGTCTGTGACCGCCACGCCGCTGACCCCTCCGGAGATCCGATGACTCCCCAGTATGGCGGGCATCGGCGCACGGTGGCGGCTGTCGGCGAACGGCACGATGCGAGCGGGCCGCGCGGGGGTCTCCGAATCCGGATCCGGGGGGGCGGACTCGGGATCCGGGTCCGGGTCCGGGTCCGAGTCCGGGTCCGGATTTGGGCCCGGCTCGGGCTCCGCTCCACGACCGCACACCGGAGGCCGGGACGCCGGAACTCCGGGACGCCGGGACGCCGGGACGGAGTCAGCCCCCGTCCCGCCCCAGTGCCGCGATCTCGGCCGGGGAGGCGTTGCCGCCCGAGCACACGACGGCGATCCGCCGGCCCGTGAACTCGCTCGGGTGGGCCAGTACGGCGGCCAGCGCGGCGGCGCCCGCGCCCTCGGCGAGCGTGTGTGCGTGCGTCGCGAGCAGGCGCTGTGCGTGCGCGATGTCGGCGTCCGAGACCAGCAGGAAGTCGGCGAGCCCGGACCGCAGCACGCGCTGCGGCAACTCGAACCCCCGGCCGGTGGCCAGGCCGTCCACCACCGTGGTGTTGGCGCGCGTGACGCACGTGCCGGCCCGCCACGAGTCGTGTGCGGCCGGCGCGGCGGTCGACTGCACGGCGATCACCCGGCAGCTCGGCGCGAGTTCGGCGGCGACCAGCACCGCACCGGCGGCTCCGGTACCGCTGCCCACCGGGACCAGCACCGCGTCCAGGTCGGGTTCGGCGGTGAGGATCTCCAGGTACGTCGTGCCCACCCCGGCCACCAGCGCGGCGGTGTCGCCGGGGCTGACCAGGAGCCGGCCCTCGGCGACCGCGTACGCCTCGGCCCGCGCCTGGGCGCCGGCCATGTCCGCGCCGTGCAGCAGTACCTCGGCGCCGAGCGCGCGCACCGCCCGCACCTTCGCCGGGTTCGCCTCGGCCGGCATCACCACCGTGCACGACGCGTCGAACGCGGCACACGCGTACGCGATCGACTGCGCGTGGTTGCCCGTCGAGTAGGTGACCAGACCCCGGGCCCGCTCCGCCGGGCTCAGGCCGGCCAGCAGGGTCAGCCCGCCCCGGACCTTGAAGGCGCCGACCGGCTGCACGTTCTCGTGCTTGACGAATATGTGCGCACCGGTGGCCGCGTCGAGGGCGGGATACGACCACATCGGGGTCGGCGGAAGGTGCCCGTCGAGGAACGCGCGGGCGGCCACGACGTCGGCGAAGGTGGGGTCGGTGGCGGTGGTGACGAGGTCGGCTTCCATGACGCCATCGTGGGGTGTGGGCATGCCATCGGTCCAACGGGGGTCCACCCGGGACGCCCCTGCGCTCGGGGTACGGCCGCGGCCGCGTCGGCCCGGAGGTGGACTCGGGAGGGCCGTGGGCCGGGCGGGTCCGTGACCTCCGCGGGTGGGTCCGTGGCGTCCGGAGCCGCGGATGCCCGCGCACACGGCCGACGTGCCGGCGGGCGGGCCCTCAGTCCCCGTGGATCCGGGCCAGGATCTGCGGATTGCTCACATGTACCGGGACGTTGTCCTCGTCGAACAGGCCGAGCCGGTGCAGCGCGCCGCCCTCGACCGGGATCACCGCGCCGGTCGTGTACGCGGACAGGTCGGAGATCACGAACAGTACGGCCGCCGCCACGTCGGCCGGCGTCCCCCGCCTGCGCAGCGGTACGCCGCGGCCCGCGAGCGCCGGATCCTGCGCGGCGGCGGTCGCCCGCGGCGTGGTGATCGAGCCGGCCGCGACGCCGTTGACCCGGATCCCGTACCGGCCCCACTCCAGGGCCAGTGTCCGGGTCAGCCCGAGCACCGCGGCCTTCGCCGTGCCGTAGCCCACGTGGTAGGGCGCCGCGACCACGCCGCCGGTGGAATTGATGGTCACGATCGAGCCGGGCGCCTCGTGGGCGACCAGGTGCCGGGCCACGGCCTGGGACAGCCACATCACGTGATGCAGGTTCAGATCCAGGGAGTGGTCCCACTGTTCGCGGTCGAAGTCGAGCGCGGGCGCCCAGTGCGGCAACAGGCTGCCGCCGACGACGTTGACCAGTCCGTACAACTCGCCCGGCGCGGCGACGGCCCGCTCCACCACGGTCGCGACGCCGTCGGCGGTGGACACGTCCGCACACACCGTCAGCAGCGTGCCGGCCGGCCCGCCCAGGCCCGTCGGCTCGGCCAACTCGGTCTCGATCGCGGCCAGTCGCTCGGCGTCGCGATCCACGCCCAGCACGGTGGCCCCGGCTTCGAGCAGCCCGCGTGCGCAGGTCGTGCCGATCCCGCCGCCACCGGCGCCGGAGACGATCACCGTTCGGCCGGTCAACCTCATGCGTTCGGCTATCACCGCTGTACTCCCTGTGTGTTCGTGTCGTCACCGGCCGCCGAGCCACACCCGGCGGATCAGCACGCGCGGCCCGACGCCTTCGGCGTCGAGATATCGATCCGTCAGTTCGCGGAGCCGAGCGGCCTCGTAGCCGCCGTCGAAGAGGATCCCGGCACCGGCCTGTGCCGCCCGCCGCACCGCGCCCGGACTCATCGCCGCGCTCACCACCGGCACCGGTCGTGCGGCACACTCGAACAGGGCCCGATCCCCCGCCGGTTCGCCCAACCCCGCGCCGCGCAGCAGCGCGGCCAACCGGGGTAGCGCCACCCGGAATCCGGCGGTCCGAGCCGCGAAGTCGAGCCCCATGACCCGGAAATTCAGCTCCAGGCCGCCGATCGCGACCCCGATGCCCACCCGGCCGGGATGCAGGGCGGCCGGCCAGGCCACCTCCTCGGCGAGCAGCGCGACCGGCCGCAACGGCAACAGCACGGGCGCCGCGGCGGCCCACCCGGACGGCATCCGGTCCAGCATCCAGCGCCACCTGGAGCGGATTGGGCAGGTAGCCGGCGAAGCCGCCGTGGTGCTCACTGGTCATCACGCCGTCGAACCCGTGGGTCGCGGCCAGTACTGCCTGCCCGATCGCCTCCGCGGCCACGCCCGAGGCGTCGAGCCCGTCGTGCGGATGGATCCGCAGCGAGACCGACCCGGTCCCGAACGGCATCGCCGCCCGGATGAGCCCGGTCGGTTCCGCCGATACGGCGTCTTCCGCCTGGTTCGCCGGTTTCGGGTATTCCGTCGGCACGCCTCCACATCCCCTCGATCGGGTGCCGGCGATCATGGCAGAGCGGTCGCGCCGATGAAACCACCAGGAAATGTGCTAGGCCCACCAAGATCCGCCGGACCCGGCCTGGCGGGGTCGACCGTGTGCGCGGCATGGAAAAGCCCGGCACCGGAGTTTCGGGAAACTCCGAGCCGGGCGTCGGACGCCGATGACGTCGTGGGTCTCGATGCCACCGGCAGACCGGGTGGCGCTAGCCGGTGGTCGGCGCGTTCGTCTCCGAGTCGGAATCGGCAGAACCGGCGCGGGACGCGGAGCCGGATCCCGAATCGGACCCCGACCCCGACCCGGATTCGGACCCGGATGCGGGGCCCGACGCGGGTGCGGCGGCCGGGGGCGGCCCCGCGGCGGAGGCCGCATCCGACGTGGCCTCGGACCGCGGGCCGGGCAGTGTCGCGTCGGAGCGGCCTCGACGGGACCGGTGTTCCAGATAGCCGGCCAGGCCGAGCAGGGCCAGGCCGAGCAGGAGCGCGACCAGCGGTGCCACGACGCCGAGCAGCCAGAGCGCCTGGGCGCCGTCGGCGGCGGTGTCGGCCAGCTCCGCGCGCGAGGCCGGTGTCGTGGTCATCTTCAGCGACAACACCGGGAAGACCTCGGCCTGCGCGCCGGAGGCCGACACGGCGGTTGCGGTGACGCCCTGGGTGGACTCCAGGTCCACGGTCACGCCGGTCTCGGTGTCGACCCAGCCGGTGAGGTCCGTCGTCGCGGTGTAGGCCAGTGGGACCGGATCGGCCTGCCCGGCCAGTTCCAGGGGTCGACCCGGGAAGGCGACGCCGGCCAGACCCTGCACTGCCGCTCGCGGCATGGCCGGCGGCAGCGTACGCAGCGAGCCCGGGTCGGCCAGCGGGCCGCTGGTACGGATCGAGAAGACGTACGTCTCACGGCCCGCGCGCCGCTCGGTGCGCACGTACGTGGCCGGGACGGTGGTCTGCGTCGGCGAATCCCAGTACGGATAGTTCTTCTTCTCGGGCTCCAACGGGAAGCCCGCGGTCAGGCCCCGATGCGGTTCGGCCGCCACCCCCTTGGGAATCGGCCGGTCGAGCAGGGTCTTGCGGTCCACCGACCACCGTTTCTCGACCGTGGTGAGCGCCTGCTTCTGCGGGCCGGACACCACGGTGCGGTCGTTCAGTACGACGGTCGCCCCGGACGTGTGCACCGCACGCACATGTCGGTCCACGGTGACCGGCAGGTCGCGCACGATGGCCCCGGGCAGGTTGCCCGCCTGCAACGCCTGCGCGTCCAACAGGGTCATGCCGCCGGCGAAGTGCATCGTGAAGTCGGCGTCGTCGGGCACCTGGTGCACGCCGGGCAGCACGACGAACCGGGTCACCGCGCTCGTCGCGACGAGCAACGTGGCGGCGGCGCCGAGATACCAGGACGTCTTTCTCATCAGAACAGCCTCCGCAGGTCGCCAGATGGCCCCGGGAGGGCCGGATGTCCTCCCGTCGCGTCGGCGCACGCGACCTGATGGCCCGTACCTCACCAGGATCGGCAACGGATCGCGCCAGATACCACGATTTCCGTCCCAGCCCGACCCGTTGGTGGTATATCGGGCGCCGGCCCCGGCCCGCGCCGGTCCGCGACCCAGGAACCTCGTTTCGTCACAAAGGCGTTCGTCCGTGGGAACGGCGATGACCGGTCCAACCCCGTACGTCACAGCCCGCGTTGCGGCTCCCGTGCCATATCCCGATGCGTGTCGCCATGCACCTCACGATGCATCTCGCCATGCAAGTACCAGGTCACAGGCCCTTTTTGTGGTCACGGGCGAAAGATGCGCCAGCCTTGGTCGTGCTCATCGGGACATCGCGTAAAGTGGCGGAAAGGCACATCGGCGCGATCCGGCTGTGGCACACGCTCCGGGACGCGAGCGACCGGGCCCGGCGCACTCTGTCCTCGCCGGGTCCCCTGACCCACCCGAACCCGGCGACACCGGGGGCCTGTCCGGCCTGCCCGTCCCGTCCGGCCCATCCGGCCCATCCGGCCCGGGGTTGATACGCCCTCACCCTAAGCCAATTCGCACACACTCTGAAGGCGCATCGTGCGCTGTACGGTTCCGCGACAACGAGCCGCCGGGACGGGACGCGGCGTCGGATGTCGTCCATGCCAAGCCGATTCGAGCCACCGGGGGAGTCCGGTGGTTCTCGAGCATGCGTGGGCCCGAATCCGGGGCTCGTTCCGGCGTCGTGCCATTCGGTGCGGCGGGGTGGAAACAGAGACAGGGGTGCATGTGGCGAATGCCGATGTCGTGGCTCGCGCGCGAGTCATGCTGTTCGACGTCGACCGGGTGTCGGCGGAACGACTGGTCGGGATCTATCGCGTCTTGGGGGAGGTCGACGGACCCGAGCACTACGCCCGGCGGTTGGCCGTGGCGCTGCACACGACCGGGCACGTCTTCGGGCACCACGGGGCCGACATGGGCCTCACGCTCGGCCGGTTGACCGAGGCGATCCGGCTGTGCCGAGGCCTGGACCCGGCCGAACACCGGGATCGGGACGCAGTGTTGCGAGGCATCCTGGTCACCTACCAGTGGGCGCTGTACCGCTACGACCGGCGAGCCGAGGCGCTCGCCGTACGACACGAGATCCTCACCCTGGCCCGCGCCGGCGCCCGTACCGCTGCCGGCGCCGGTGGTCGGTGGTCCCTCGCCGAGGCGCTTCTCGAAGTCGCCGTCGCATTGGTCGAGGACGGCCGCGACGACGAGGCCGAACCGCTGTTCGCCGAGGCCGTCGCGGTCACCGACGGCCTCGGCCGAGGGTACCTTCCGAACGCCGACCGACACTGGTACATCACCGCGCAGGCGGGCCGGCTCGCCACCCGCGGCCGATTCGCCGACGCGGCCGACGCGTACCGGCCGCTTCTGGAGACGACCCACGACGACCGCCAAGTCCCGATCCTGCTGTACGGCGCGCACCTGCTCGCCGCCGCGAATCGCCCCGCCGAGAGCGGGACGGTGCTGGCGCGCGCGGTCGAGGCATATCGCACGCGCGCCGCGCACAGCCCCACCCGGGGCCTGCGGCACGACCTGCTGGCCCACCATCTCGCCGTTATCGGCGCGGCCGACGAACCGGACGACATCGCGCACGCCACCACGTCCGACCACTGGTCGCCGACCCGCCTGATCCGGCACACCGAGGCCGAACCCGCGCTCCGCGCCGCGCTCGACGCACCGACCACCACGCCCGCACAGCGCCTCGTGCTCGAACGCCGACTCAACGTCCGGGCGACCTTCGCGCCGATGTCCCGCACGGCCGCAGCCCGCCTGCTCCTGCCCAGGTACGCCAAAGCCGTCGAGCACGCCCGCTCGCCGGCGATCGCCGAACCGGCCGTGGCCAAACCCCTGTTGGCCCGTGCCCTCACCGACCACGCCCTCCTCCTGGCCGCCGTAGGCCGTGCCCGCGACGGCATCCCCGCCTTCGAGGAGGCCGCCGCCCTGCACAGCTGACGGCCGGCGAACCGGTCCGGGCCGGGCCGGCGCGCGCGCGCGCGCCGGCCCGGCGTCCGGTGGGTCGGCGGCCATTGATCGGTTCCAGTCGGCCGGCTTTGGCGGTCCCGGGTGGAGGGATCCGCGCGTAGCAGCGCCCCGTTCGTGATCGGTCGCGTTCGGGGCGGGGGTTGCCCCCGGGCCGTCTTCGATCCCGCGTCGCGGTGCTCGGCGTGGGATCGAGGACGGGCCCCGGGAATGCGCTCGGAGCACCCTTGTCAGCGGACCGCCAGGCCCTCGATCTCGATCAGCATGTTCGGATCGGACAGTGCGGTGACGCCGACCAGGACGGTCGCCGGGCGACATCCCTCCCGTTCCAGGCGGGCGGTGATCACGTCGAAGTGCCGGGTGACCTCCGCGACGTCGACCGCGAAGTAGCGCAGTTGCACCACGTGCGCGAAGGTGAAGCCGGCCTCGGCCAGCGTTTCGGCGAGCCGGTCGAAGGTGGTCTCGATCTGTCCGCGCAGGTCGCGCACGTGCACGATCGCGCCGTCGGGACCCCGGGACTCGTGCCCGGCCAACACCAGCCACCGTTCCGGATTCGTCACCGACACGGCCCGGTTGTAGCCGAGTCGGTCGCCGAACATCCGCGGTCCGATGTCCTGCCTGTGCATCGCGTCACCCTCCGTCGTGGTCGGTCCCGACGCGGTCCCGGCTCGGCGGCGGCAACCGGCGACCCGGACCGGCGAACAGGCCCGGGCCCGGCCCATCGACGAAAACCCCGAATCGGAACAAATCCCGCCGGCGACTCTAGCCAGAACACCCACCGGTCGGGTGCCGAACACGCCGATGCGGGCCGATCGCCCGCTTCCGTAGGCGTCGAGCGAGGTCGTGCGACCCGGTCGGCGTCAACTCTCCACCCCTGCCGTTCGCGCATGCGGAATCGGCGACACGGTCGGCTCCGAGCGGATGCCGTACTGCGCCGCCTGGGCCGTGTACATGGCCCGATACCGACCCGCGTCGAGCGCCATCAGGCCGTCGTGGTCGCCCTGTTCGATCAACCGCCCGCCCTCCAGCACGTAGATGAGGTCGGCGGTGGCGGTCGCGGCCAGCCGATGGGTGATCAGCAGTACCGTCGTCCCGTCCTCGGTCATCGACCGCAGCGCGGCGAACGCGGCGATCTCCGCCTCCGGATCCAGCGCGGAGGTCGGCTCGTCGACGATCACGAACGGCGCGCCGCGATACCGGGTCCGGGCGTTGCCGATCTTCTGCCACTGTCCGCCGGAGATCTGCGAACCGCGTTGGTAGCCCTTGACGATCAGCGTGTCCCAACCGTGCGGCAACCCGTCGACCAGGTCGCTCGCGTCGGCCCGGTCGACCGCCCCCTCCACCCGGGCCTGGTCGAGCGGACGATCCGGGCGGCCGATGAACACGTTCGCCCGCGCGGTCATCGCCCAGCGCGGGAAGTCCTGCCCGAGGACCGCCACCCGGTCGAAGATCCGGTCCCGATCGGCGTCGCGGACGTCCACGCCGCCCCAGCTCAGCGTGCCCTCACTGGGCAGCAGCAGCCCGGCGACCAGCTTGGACAGCGTGGTCTTGCCGGAGCCGTTCTCGCCGACCAGCGCGACCACCTTGCCCGCCGGGATACGCAGACTTACCCGGTCCAGCGCCGGCGTGTCGTTGCCGGGGTAGCAGTACGAGACGTGATCCAGCCGCACCTCGTCCACGACATGCGGCAGTGGAAGTCCGCCGGTCGGGATCGCCCGCCGCTCCGACTCGGCGCAGGCGTCCTCCAGGTCGCGCAGGTACAGCGACTCCTCGTACAGCCGGTTGACCTGCATGACCAGCGCGGTGAGGCCGCTGGTGCAGGTACGGATCGCGATCACCGCGGTGCCGCCCGCGGCCAGCGGCATGCCGCCCTCGGTGAGCAGCAGCCACAACGCCGCATACACCAACAGCGCGCCGACTCCGGACATCGCGGACGCGGTCGCCTGGGTCAGGCCCTTGGCGTGCGCGAGTCGGCGGTGCTCGGCCTCCATCGTCGCGGACATGTCCTCGAACGCGTCCAGCACCAGCCGACCCGCCCGGTGCGCCCGCACCTCCGCCGCCGGCGCCGGATCGATCAGGCTGTGCCCGAGGATCTCGATCGCACGCCGGTGCTCCAGCCAGGCGTGCACGGATTCGTGTTGACGGCGCGCGGATCGGACCGCTCCCCAGCCCTTGGGGGCCGCGACCAGGAACAACAACGGCAGCAGGACCGGATTCAACAGGGTCAACACACTGCCGGTGGCGACCAGGCCGACCAGCGCGTTGATCACCGCGACCGAGGCGCCGATCATGCGCCGCACCGAGTCGGTGCCGAACCGGCCCGCGTCCAGCGTGCGATGGAAGCGCGCCTCCTCGAAGGCCTGGAGTTCCACTCGGGCGGCGAGCCGGTAGTAGCGGGCCGTACAGACCCGCTCGACCTGCGGTTCGAGCCGGCTGGTCGCACCCACCGAGACCGCCGCGAGCAGTGCGGACAGGGCGGTGACCACCATGATGAACAGCAGGGCCGGCGCGGCGTCACGCAAGCGATCGGTGGTCGGCACGTCGGCGAACAGCGCCACCAGCGCGCGATTGGTGGCGAGCAGCCCCAGCCCGGCCGCGAGCCCCTGACCGATCTCGGCCACGAGCAGCGCGAGCACCGCGGGCCGATCCACCGTCCAGGCGGCGCGCGTGACCACCGCGACCATGCTCGGCAGTTGCCGTGCCATCGCCCAGAACGACACCCGAAGCAGTGGTTGTTCATGGTCGGTGAAGGACATGTCGTAGCGCAACGCGCCGCCGAACAGCAGCTGTTCGGACTCGGACACCGGAATCGTCCGCCGCGCGGGCGCCCGTCGACGAAACTTCACCGGACCTCCCGAGGAGGATTATGCGGTCGCCGGCGGGCCGGTACGGGCGCGTGCGTACGGAAAGCAGACGTGCGGAAGTCAGACGTACGGAAAGCGGACGTACGGAAAGGCGTGACTCGCGATGGTGCCGTTGCCAAGGTGACCACGTTCCCCTTCGATCCCGAGGTGTTGCCGACGACCGCACATGCTGCCCGCCGGCCCGGCGGATCGGACAGGGCGTACGGGTGTACGGGCCGGGCGCATCCGTCTCGCGGCACGCTCGAGCACGCGCCCGACCGGCGGGCCGAACCGACGCTGTACCACGTCGGGTTCGGGCGCGGATCCAACGACGACGGCGGGGGCCGCGCGCTGTGCCGCACTCCGGCGGATCCGGGCGGTCGACGCGCGCCGTGCGATCGGATGGCGGGAGCGGCGCCGGATCGCCCGACGCGTCGCCCGGATCGACCGGATCGACCGGATCGCCAGGATCGGCCGGTCGAGGTCGACGGCGCGCCGAGCCGGGCGAGCCACGCGGAGGGCGGAACGGTCGACCGCTGGCACGCGCAGGCCGCGAGGGTCTGCCGGGCCGGGGCGCCGCCCCCGCCGCGACCCCCGCCGCGCCGCTCACCCGCTGCGGCCCGCCCGGGCCTGGGCGACGAACTCGGCCAAACCGCTGGGAGTGGCGCGTTCCAGGATCACCTTCGGCTCGACGGCGATGCCGTACCGCTTGCCGAGCACGTCCGCGAACTCGACCGCGAGGGCCGCGTCCACGCCGAGTTCCGCCCACGTGTCGTCCGGGTCGACCCGGGAGATGTCGAGGGAGACGAGTCGGGCGGTCTGATCGACGATCTCGTCGAGAAGGGCGGCGTCCACGGGCACGGTGAGGCTCCTTGACGGGTCATGAATGCGTCCCAGGCGCGGGATGTCCGGGCTGGATCGGCACGTCGATACGAGCATTCCCGGGGCCGATGTGGGGAGTTCGCGGGTACCGGTCCGGCCGCCTGTGCCTGGGCCCACCGACCCGACACCGGCTCCTGTCGTACGGGAAACGCTAGTAGGAGCCCAGGTCCCGGCGGTAGAACGTGGCCGACCCGTCGCGGGTGGCGAAGCGTGGCGAATCGGTGTGCCCGGCGGTTGGAGCGGTGGAGAGCGAGCCCAGGCCGTACCCACCGCGTGGCGTGGGTGCCGCGCCCGGCGGTGTCACAGCGGCGGATTGAGGCCCTCGAAGAAGGCGAGGAGCGCCGCTTCCCGCAGATGCGCCGGGAGGTGGTCCAGGAGCGCGTGCACCGGCGCCAACCGGCCGTCGGTCAACAGGCCCGTCTTGAACATGAGTTCGGTCAGCGCGTCGGCGGTCACCCCAGCCTCCGAGTCGGCGAGGGCGGTGAGCTCGGCGACCGCGCCCAGTTGCTCGGGGGTGGGCAGCGGATCGCGTTCGCCGGCCGCGTGTACCGCCGAGCGCAGCGCGGTGAGCAGTTCGGGTATGTGCGGACCGTGCGTGGCGGTCATCGTGAGGTGGATCGTCGGCGGGATGCCGGGCTGGGACAGCTGGGGTTGCACGGCCCATCCCAGGCGCTCCAACTCGTCCAGGAACGCGAAGAAGTCCACGCCGTCCGTGGTCACCGCGACCAGACTCGCCGCAGGCGCGCCGAGCACGCGCAGGCCCGCGATCTCCGCGACGCCCTCGACCAGATCGGTGGTGGCGGCCAGCGTACGGGTGACCAGGTCGCGGTAGCCGTCCGCGCCGAGGTGGCGCAGCACCGCCCACGCGGCGGCGATCAGGCCGCCGGACTTCGAGCTCTGCATCGTCGAATTGACCACCGGATAGCCGGTCCAGTCGGATGCGACGAAGTACTGGGTCCGGCGCAGCGCCGCGGTGCGGTAGAGCACGATCGAGCAACCCTTGGGCGCGTAACCGTACTTGTGCAGATCCACCGAGATCGAATCCACGCCCGGCACCCGGAAGTCCCAGGGTGGCACGGCGTGTCCGAGCTGTTCGGCGAACGGCAGCACCCAGCCGCCGATGCACGCGTCCACGTGGCAGCGCACGCCGCGCCGCGCGCAGATCGCGGCGATTTCGGGGATGGTGTCCACGACGCCGTGCCCGTAGGAGGGTGCGGAGGCGACCACCAGGACGGTGTCGTCGGTGATCGCGCGCTCGATCGCGGCGACGTCGGCGGTCAGGTGGATCGGGTCGATGTCCACGATCACCGGGTCGAGCCCGAAGTACTTCGCCGCCTTGGCCCAGGCCGCATGCGCCGAACGGGCGAAGACGATTTGCGGGCGCGCCAGGTCGGGCCGCGCGTCCCGAGCCGCCTTGGCCGCCAGCAGGCAACTCTCGGTACCGCCGCTGGTCCAGCTGCCGGCCGCACCCGCGGGTGCGTGCAGCATCTCGCCGACGGCCGCGACCACTTGGTGCTCCAGCGTTGCGACGCTCGGAAAGGACGTCGGGTACAGGCCGTTCACGTGCAGGTACAGCTCGAACGCGCGAACGGCGACCGCTTCGACGGAGGCCGCGCCGGAATCGAACGTATTGGCCACTCCGGGCCGCCCGCGTCCGGGTTCGTCTCCGGCGTGCATGGCCGTCAACTCCGCCAGCACCTCGGCCACCGGCCGTCCGTCCGCGAACATGCCCACGCGTGCCTCCCCGCCTGTGAACGCGGCTGCTGCCGCGGCTGCGTCTGCCGATGCGGCGGCTGCTGCGGCGAACGCGGCGGCCACCGCCCACTGCTGTTTGCGCCTGCGGTTCCGAGTTCCGGATCTCCCGCACCGGGTCCGGATGCGTCCCCGGCCGGGCTCCGGTGCGGTCCGGTCACCGGTTCGGGGCACCGTAGCGCGGCCGGCGGGCGATGTCTGTAGCGGGGCGCGCGCGAGCGGCACCGCGTGGGTGGGTGTGTTGCGGCCCGGATGAATCGGGCCGCGATGCCTGGTGCCGCGTCCGGCAACGTTTGCCCCGTCGCGGTGTTCGGTGCGGTGCATCGGTGTCGCGCCGGAACGTTCTCGTACTGGAGTACCTGGACGTTTCGGCGGGGCGGCGAGGTGCCGTGCCGGGCGCGGTGGCGGGGCAAACGTTGCCGGACGCGGCACTAGGGTCGGGAGACCCGAGGAACACGTTCCGAGCCACTCGAAGGGCAGATTCATGGCCGTCGCGACCGCGCGTCACCCCGACCTCGACGAACTCCTGGCATTCCTGCGCCCGCGCCATCGCGGGCTGTTGGCCACGACCCGCGCCGACGGGCGTCCGCAGATGTCGCCGGTGTCCTGCGGGGTGGACGGGGCGGGCCGGATCGTCGTGTCCACGTACCCCGACCGGGCCAAGGCCCGCAACGCCCGGCGGGACGAGCGGGTGTCCATGTGCGTCGTGTCCGACGAATGGAACGGCCCGTACGTGCAGGTGGACGGCCGCGCCGAGGTGTTGGACATGCCGGAGGCGCTGGAGCCGCTGGTCGACTACTTCCGGTGCATCTCGGGTGAGCACCCCGACTGGGACGAGTATCGGGAGGCGATGCGCAGGCAGGACAAGTCGCTGATCCGCATCCACATCGACCGTTGGGGTCCGATCGCCACGGGCGGCTTCCCGGCTCGCCTGGCCGCGGCCGAATAGCGCGGGGTTGCGAGGGCGCGGGTCCCGGGTGCCGGCGGGCGCGGCCGGCGGCACGTGCGTCGCGAGGTGATCGGGGCGGGGTCGGGACGCCGGCGGTGCGCTCGTCGCGGCGCCGTACGGACGTCGTCCGGGGCGCGCCGCCGATCGGCGCAATGCCCGGCGAAATCGGTTCGCGGGGGGTGGGCTGGGGGGATGACCGAGGAGACTGCGGGTACCGTCCGTCCATCCGTCGATGCGCTGCCCGGCCGGCTGGCCGCCCGCCGCCGCGAACTCGGGCTCTCCGTGGCGGACATCGCCCGCCGTACGGGATTGCCCGGAACATGGGTGAGCTCCGTCGAGAGCGGATCCACCGCACCGTCCGCGCCCGCGCTGTCCCGCCTCGCCGACGCGCTCGAAACCACCGTCGACGACCTGCTCTCCGCGCCGTCGGCCGGCTTCACCCACCGGGTCCCGCCTCGTCCGCCGGGTCAGGACCCGGGCCCGGGGCGGGAGTTGGTGGAGATGACCGACGAGGAGTGTCAGGCCCACCTGCTGCTGCAACTGGTCGGCCGGATCGCCGCGCTGGACGGGCCCGACCCGTTCGTGTTGCCGGTCAACTACGTGATGCTCGGCCGCGACGTGATCTTCTGTACGGCCGCGGACTCGGTCCTGGCCCGGGTCGAGGGCCCGGTCCTGTTCGAGGTGGACGACATCGTCGACGCGGCCCGGATCGGCTGGAGCGTCCTGATCCGCGGCACGGCGGAGCGGGACTCGGACCCGGCGGACGTCCCGTCGGCCGCCGAGGCCCCGTGGCCGGCCGACCGCCGGGACGTCTGCATCCGGATCCGGGCGGAGCACGTGACGGGTCGGCGGGTGCGGCCGAGGGTGGGCGAGGGAGCGGGGTAGCGGGCGGCCCGGCCGCCGCGCCGGCATCGGCGCCGGCCGCATATCGTGTGGATCATGAGTACACACTTTGACGTCGTTGTCCTGGGCGCCGGTCCGGGCGGATACACCGCAGCGGTTCGCAGCGCACAGCTCGGGCTGCGGGTCGCAGTCGTCGAGCAGAAGTACTGGGGCGGCGTCTGCCTGAACGTCGGCTGCATCCCGTCGAAGGCACTGCTGCGCAACGCGGAACTCGCGCACATCTTCACGCAGGAGGCCAAGACCTTCGGGATCCGCGTCGAGGGTTCGGTGACGTTCGACTACGAAGCCGCGTTCAAGCGCAGCCGCAAGGTCGCCGACGGCCGGGTCAACGGCGTGCACTACCTGATGAAGAAGAACAACATCACCGAGTACGACGGCCACGGCTCGTTCGCCGACGCGCACACGCTGGACGTCTCGCTCGCGGGCGGCGGTGTCGAGACCGTCACGTTCGACCATTGCATCATCGCGGCGGGCGCGACCACGCGCCTGCTGCCGGGCACCTCGCTCAGTGAGCGGGTGGTCACCTACGAGGAGCAGATCCTCACCGAACAACTGCCGGAGAGCATCATCATCGCGGGTGCCGGCGCGATCGGCGTCGAGTTCGCCTACGTGCTGCACAACTACGGCGTGAAGGTGACCATCGTCGAGTTCCTCGACCGGGTCGTTCCGCTGGAGGACGTCGAGGTCTCCACCGAACTCGCCAAGCGCTACCGCCGGTTGGGCATCGAGGTGCTGACCTCGACCCGGGTCGAGTCGATCGACGACAGCGACCCGAACGCCAAGGTCCGGGTCACCGTCACCCGCGACGGACAGCAGCAGGTCCTGGAGGCCGACAAGGTCCTCCAGGCGATCGGCTTCGCCCCGCGCGTGACCGGCTACGGCCTGGAGACCATCGGCGTACGACTCACCGAGCGTGGCGCGATCGACGTGGACGGCCGGGGCCGGACCAACATCCCGCACATCTACGCGATCGGCGACGTC
Organism: Embleya sp. NPDC008237; assembly: GCF_042956465.1. NCBI lineage: Bacteria > Bacillati > Actinomycetota > Actinomycetes > Kitasatosporales > Streptomycetaceae > Embleya > Embleya sp. NPDC008237. The sequence continues at coordinate 236,559 of NZ_JBIBGL010000009.1, read as the reverse complement.
ACCGCGAAGCTGATGCTCGCACACGCGGCCGAGTCGATGGCGATGATCGCCGCCGAGACGATCGCGGGCGCCGAGACCATGGAACTCGACTTCGTGATGATCCCGCGCGCCACCTACTGCCAGCCGCAGATCGCCAGCTTCGGCTGGACCGAGGCCCAGGCCCGGGAGCAGGGCTTCGACGTCCAGGTCGCCAAGTTCCCGTTCACCGCCAACGGCAAGGCCCACGGCCTGGGCGACCCGGTCGGCTTCGTCAAGGTGATCAGCGACCGTACCCACGGCGAACTCCTCGGCGCCCACCTGATCGGCCCCGAGGTCACCGAACTCCTCCCCGAACTCACCCTGGCCCAACAGTGGGACCTCACCGTGCACGAGGTGGCCCGCAACGTCCACGCCCACCCCACCCTCGGCGAAGCCGTCAAGGAGGCCATCCACGGCTTGGCCGGCCACATGATCAACATGTGACCCGGCAGCCCTCCGGCATGTATCGCGCAACACGCGCGCAGGGTGCGCCGGGGGGCACGCATGCCGTGTCGGCGGGGATCGGTGGCCCTGCGGCCCCCGGTTCCCGCCCGTTCGCGCCATTGCCGACGGTTCGACCTCGGTCCGTCCCGTGTCGGCCCTTTCCCGCCGCTTCGCTCGGGGCTCGGATCGCCCGCATGGATGGCCGTTGCGGGGTAGCGATCGGCCGCTACGCGCACACGAGCCGACCTGGCGTTGGGCATGCCCGACCACGTGGTGGCGGGCCGTTGTGGGTGCTGGGCGTCCGGCCCGCCCCCGAGCCCCTCGTGGTCACGCGGTCACCACGGGTATGCCCTCCGGGCGGTCGGCGAGCAGGGCGGCGATGTGGTCTGCGCAGCGAAGTGCCGCCGCGGCCATGGCGTTCCTGGTCATTCCGGCGATATGCGGGGTGAGCAGGGCGTTCGGCAGGCCGAACAGGGGCGAGGCGAAGGCGGCGTGTTCGTGCTCGAAGGTGTCGACGGCGGCGGCTGCGAGTGGGTGTGCCGGGTCGCGCAGGGCGTCGGCGAGAGCCTGTTCGTCGACGATCCCGCCGCGGGCGGTGTTCAGCAGGATCGACCCCGGACGCATCAGCGCCAGCTCCGCCCTGCCGATCAGCCCCCGGGTCTGCGCGGTGAGCGGCAGGTGCAGGGAGACCACGTCGCTGGTGGTCAGCAGTGCGGTGAGCGAGCGGGCCGAGGGGAGCGGTATCTCGACGGGGCGCCGGGAGAGGGCCTGGACCCGCATGCCCAGGGCGGTTGCCCGCCGGGCCAGGGCCAGTCCGATCCGTCCCGGCCCGATGATGCCCAGGGTCGATTCCGACAGCTCCACCGCCGGTGCGGCCGGTGCGCGCCAGGTGCCCCGGTGTGCGGCCGAGTTGTGTGCCGGGAGATCCCGGGTCAGGGCGAGCAGTTGGGCCAAGGCGAACTCGGCGACCGCGTTCGCATTGGAACCCGGGGTATGGGTGACGGCGACGCCGTGCCGGGCTGCGGCTGCCGAGTCGACGTGGTCGGTGCCGGCGCCGGCCCGGCCGACCACGCGGAGCCGATGGGCCAGGGCGGTGTCGGTCGCCGCCGCGAGGAACGAGGCGCGCAACGGCACACCGGCACGCGACTTGACCGCGTGGTGGCCGAGCCCGTCCCGGACGAACTCGGCCACCAGCGCGGCCTCGTCGAAGGCATCGAAATCGGTGAAGTTCACCCGGCCTGCCCACGCAGCCCGCGCACCGGCCCGATCGGCCACCCGCCGAAGATTCAGCGTGACGGCCATCCCGTGCCCGAGCAGACGTTCCAACTCCCGGCCGAGCAAATCACCGGGAGCCGCGTCCAACAGCAGAATCCGACCCCGCTCCATGCAATTCCCCTTCCCGGCCCGGACCCTACCGGCGCCCGGAGACGCTCCCGCATCCAACCACGCAGGGCCGCCGCCGCGTTTCCGAGTGCCGGGCCACGACGGGCGGCCCGTCAATCGCGGCGGCGGCCGCGTGGTGATCAGGACGTCCGTGGTGACCGCGACGACTTCGGACCGGCGACCCGCCGTCGGCTGACGGCAGTTTGCGCTATGACCCGTCGAAGAGCAGGAGTTCGAAGGCATCCGTCACATCGGTGACCCGATGCTCGGGTGGTCCCGTCGGCCCGATCGGCCACTCCGGGAGCCGTTCGGGTCGAAGAGCGCCAGCCGTTGCATCGGTGCCTCCCCGTCTTCCTCACGCCACCGTTGCCACGACCTTCCCACGTGCGTGACCCTCGTGGATGTAGCGAATCGCCTCGGGAATCTCGGCGAACGTATACGTGCGATCGATGACCGGCGTGAGTCGGCCGGCTTCGAGGTACTCCCGCAACAGGTTCAGATCCTCGGCGCGTTCGGTGGACATCACGCCGCACAGCCGGTGCCGTACGAACGGGCCCAGCGCCAGCGCCCGGAGCATGCGGTCGACACCGCCGAACCAACGCCCCTTCGTTTCGCTGCCGACGATGACGAGGGTCCCCCGCGGAGTGAGCGCTCGCCGGAGCAGCCCGACCGGCCGATTGCCCGCGGTGTCGAGGATGAGGTCCCATCGTCGTGTGCCGTCGGCGAAGTCCTCGCGCGTGTAGTCGATCACCTCGTCCGCGCCCAGCGAGCGGACCAACTCGACCTTGCCCGTGCTGCACACCCCGCTCACGTGCGCGTCGAACACGTGGGCGGCCAGTTGCACCGCGAACGTGCCCACGCCGCCCCCCGCACCGATGATCAGGACGCGCTGCCCGGGCCGCACCCGGCCGCTGTCCCGGAGCGCCTGAAGGGCGGTGAACGCGGAGGTCGGTACGGCCGCCGCCTGGGCCGGGTCGAGGTTCGCCGGTTTCGTGGCGAGCCTGCTCTGCGGTGTGCACGCGTACTCGGCGAAGGAACCCCGGCACGTGCCGAACACCTCGTCACCGGGCCGGAATCGAGTCACATTGCGGCCCACCGCATGCACGCTGCCCGCGACATCCATGCCCCGCACGCGGTCCTTGGGTGCGCGCAGGCCGTAACCGGTGAGCCGAAGCAGGTACGGCCGGCCCGTCACCAGATGCCACACACCCGGGTCGACACCGGCCGCGTGTACCCGGACCAGCACGTCGTCCTCGCCCACCGCCGGTTGCTCGATGTCGGCCAGTCGCAGCACGTCGAGCGGTCCGTAGGTGTCCTGAACGAATGCCTTCACGGCGTCTCCCTTGCCGGGTCCGGGTATTGGAAGACCTCGTCGAGAGGCACGCCGAAAACCCGGGCGATCAGGAAAGCCATCTCCAGGGACGGCGAGTAGCGGCCCTGTTCGATGGCGATGACGGTCTGCCGGGTGACGCCCACCCGCTCGGCCAGTTCGGCCTGGGTCATCTCGCCGTGCGTGAAGCGCAGGGCGCGGATCGTGTTGGTGACCCGGGTCGGCGGCTTCTTCACCATGGTTGGAAGCCCCGGCGGTAGGCGACGATCCGGGTTCCGGAGCCCAGGATCGCGGAGAGTACGAACGCCAGGTAGATCGTGTTGGCGATCCAGAAGTGGTCGAACTCGGCCAGCGCCATGGCCAGCGCCGCCACGGCGCCGACGACGACGAGGGATTGGCCGACGAACTCGGCGAACCGGCCGATCTCCCGGTCGCGTTGGTCCTTTTGGTTGGCGCCTTCGGGGGAGACGATCGACACCACGATGTGCAGCACGATCGCCGCCAGGATCGCCGCGCCGATGGTCCACAGCAGGGTCGACGCGTACGACACCTCGGCGAGTGGGGCATTGCCCGCTCGCCCCACCACGACGGCGAGGTAGGTCGCGTATGCGCAGACCGTGACCACCGCCATGATCCATGCACGTTTCTCTTCAAAAGCCACGCGACGACTCCCGGCTCGAGCATGGTGGACCTGGATGGCAAGGCCACGCGCACGCAAGCGGACGCGGAGAAGCCCTGCGAAGACGAGCCGATGTGAATCCATACGGACACCAGTCAATGTAAAGCAACACTGACACCAGGTCTAGTTTTCTTTACATCGATCGACCGTCTCGGAAGCCGACCGCACCGACCGCGCCGACCGCACCGCCCGATCCGCCAAGATCCGCCGGACACGGCCTAGACTCGCCGCTCGGACGGCTCGATTCGGGCGGGGGACGCCGTTTTGCCGCGGTGCGCCGTGCCCGATGGGCGTGGGATTCGGGTGGCTGGAGCGACGATGGGCACGGACGAACGGATCGAACGGGCCGGACTGTGCTACGAACGGGCGGTCTTCGGAGGCGACCCGACCGGGCTTCCGGTGGCCGACCGGGAACTGGACGCGGTGGAGGCGGACTTGGCGCTGGCCCGCGGACGGGTGGCGCACGCGCGCTTCCTGGCCGATCGCAGCGCCGAGGATCCCCGCGAGGGGGCCCTGTTCGAACGGGCCGCGGAGCTCTACCGCTCGCTCGGCGACGCGCGGGGCGAAGGCGAAGCGCTGTTCTGGGTCGGCACGTTCCATCAGGTGGTCCGGGGCGACCATGCCTCCGCGCTGCCCGCACTGGAGCGGTCCCTGGAACTGGCCACGAGCGTCGACGACAAAGCGACCATGTCGTACGCGCTTCGCCACCTTGGCATTGCGGCGCACATCGACGGCCGGTTGCCCGTGGCGCGCGAACGGTTGGAGGAATCGCTGCGGCTGCGCCGCGAACTGGGTTTCCTGCCCGGCGTGGCGGCCAACCTGGTCGGGTTGGCGTACATCGCGGCCGGGCAGGGTCGCCGCGACGACGCGTGGGCGCTGATCGAGGAGGCGGGCACGATCGCGAAGTCCGCCGGCGCCGAGGGCATCGTGCGCATGGTCGAGGAGGCCCGTTCGGATCTGGCGGGCGACGTGCCTCCCCCGCTCTGAGGCCGTCGCCGGTGCGTGATCCGCCCGTGCCTCGCGATCCGGGCGGGTGTCCCGATCGCCATGGGCAGCGACAACCCGGTTCGACCGCATACCGAGGTGCTCCGCGAGATCGAGCACCTGTCCCGGGTCGGCCTCGGCCCCGCCGGTGCCTTCCGCGCGGCCACCCACGACGCGGCGCGGCTGCTCGGCCTCGCCGACGACCGGGGCGAGATCGCCGTCGGCAAACGCGCCGACCTGGTCCTGCTCGCCGGCACCACCCCGGACCCGACCGCACTGGACCGGCGCATCCGAGGCGTGTGGCGCAACGGGACCCGGATTCGCTGACCCGCCCCCACCGCCGCGGACCACCTCGGGCGTCACCCGGACGGGAAACTCGGCCACCGGTGTACGCGAGCCCACCCGGAGGGGCCCGGTCGTGACGCCGCGCAATACCCGGCGCCAGTGCTCGACCCGGCGCTCGGCGCGTTCGCGGGTGTCCGTGTTTTCGTGGCTCGCGGCGGTGCCGAGTGCTCGGGCCAATTGCCGATCGAGGTATCCGTGGCCGCCGCTCGCGGGCGAAGGCCCCTGACGCCGCTCATCGTTGTCGTTCCCAGCCGGCATGGCGGGTGCTGCCCCCGCGCCCTCCGGATCCGAAGTCCGGTGCTCTACCGCTGAGCTACACGCCGCTGTCGTCGCTCACACGCCAGTGCCGCGCCCGGGGGACGAGGGCCGCCGCAATTGGGCGCCGGCGGCGGCGGTGGCCTTCGGCGTGGACGCGATCGCGCGTACGTCCGGCAGCAGCAGCAGACCCGCGTTCGTGGCCACCACCAACACCGCGCCGACCAGCAGCGGGGTGCTCGTGCCGATCGCCGCGGCGACGGGGGCGGCGATCGCCAGGCCCAGCGGGCGCGTGGCGAAGGAGATCAGCGCGTCGAACGAGCCGACCCGGCCCAGTGCTTCCGACGGGATGCGGTGTTGCAGCGTGGTCTGCCACAACGGGCTCAGCACGCCCAGACCGAGCATGGCCAGGAAGTAGGCGGTGGCGACGACCGTCAGCGGTGCCCGCAGCGCGAGGGCGGCGAGCGGGAGGCCGTACAGGGCGGCGCCGATCGAGGTGGCCACCAGTGGGCGGCGCACGGGCAGCCGGGACGCGATCAGGGCGCCGAGCAGTACACCGACGGTGCCGACCTGGGCGATGATCACCCACGAGCGGTCGCCGCCGAGTCGGTCCACCGCGATGATCGGGCCGAGGGTGAGCAGGAAGCCGGCCGCCAGGTGCCAGACGCCGTGCGCGACGACATTGGCCAGGAACCAGGGATGGCGCCGGGTCTCCACCCAGCCCGCGCGCAACTCGCCGAGAAATGGCCCGCGTTCGGTCTTGCGCACGACGCGTTCGGGGCGCAGGCCGCCGAACGTGGCGGCGGACCCGACGAACAGCAGGCCGGTGAGCAGCGAGGACCAGCCGGCCCCGACGGCGAGCATCAGGGTGCCGGCGGCAGCGGGGGCCGCCACCTGGGCGAGGCCCTGCGCGACGCCGAGCCGGGCGTTGACCCGCAGCCGCTCCGACTCGGGCACCACCGCGACCACCAGCGTGTGGATCGGCGAGGTGCCGAAGGCCACGGCGGCGCCGGTGAGCGCGGACAGGATCGCCAGGTCCGGGATTCGCACCGGGCCCGCGAGCAGTTCGGCGCCGATTGCCAGCTGGGCGCCGGCACGGACCAGGTCGGCGGCCAGGATCACCCGGTGCGGGGGGAAGCTGTCGGCGATCACGCCCGCGACCGGGAGCAGCAGCAACATCGGCAGTAGTTCGCAGGCCAGTACCAGACCCAGATCGGTGCCCGAGCCGGTGTGTACGAGAGCCAGGGTCAGCGTGGTGGGGATCAGGGCCGTCGCAAGGGCGGCGAAGGTGCGGCCGAGCAGGAGCCGGCGCATGGGTGGGGTCATGGCATCGAAATGTATTTCGCCAGCGAATCATTCGTCAACGAATTATCATCGGCCGAGCATAATGGCCGCATGCACGGTGAGGGCCGGGGACAGAGACGGGCACGGGACGGCGGCGCCGACGGTCCGGCCCGACCCGAGGGCGAGGCCGGCGGCGCGGGCGCCGTCGACGTGTCCGCCGAGGCCGAGGCGGGGGTCGCCGTCGAGGATTCGGTCGACCGGCACATCGCGCGGTGGCGGCACAAGGCGCCGTTCGACGAGCGCGTGGAGGGGATCGTCACCCGGATCCAGATGCTGACCAAGCACCTGGCACAGGTCAAGGGACGTGCGCTCGCCGAGGTCGGGCTCCAGGCCTTCGAGTTCGACACGCTGCACCGACTGGCCTCGCGCGGTACGCCCTACCGGGCCACGCCGTCCGAACTGGCCGCGGAGCTCATGGTGTCGCCGGCGGGGATCACCGGCCGGCTGGACACCCTGGAGGAGGCCGGTTCGATCCGGCGCATCCGCGGCACCGACGACCGTCGCCGGGTCGATGTCGAACTCACCGAGTCGGGCCGCGCGCACTGGACGGCCGCGATGAAACTGCTCGACCGGGCCGAACGCGCGATGGTCGACCCCTTGGACGAGCCGGATCAGGACGTACTGATCGCGCTGCTGAAGCGGATGTTGCTGCGGGTGGAGAACGCCGGCTGAGGTGGCGCGGGGGCAGAAACGTACGCGATCGGCATCCGGCCCCCGGGTCGGCATCCGGCCCCCGGGTCGGCATCCGAGCCCGGGTCGGCACCCGGGCCCGGAGCGGGGACACGCAGGCGCGACCGATGCGCACGTTGCTTTCGGGCGCTCCCGGATGTTCTCCCGTGCCCGTGCCCGTGCCCGTGCCCGCGCCCGCGCCCTCCCGCGTCCCGCACCCCGGCGCCTCGTGCCCCGGTAACCCCTGTCCTCCGGCGCCGCGCGTCCCCGGCACCGCATGCCCCCGGTTCGGCTCCGGTCAGTTCTTGACGGCCCGCAGCACCACGAACTTCGGGTCGCTGGCCACGATGTCGCAGTTGCCGAACAGCCGGCGCAGCTTGACGTGGTAACCCAGGTGCCGATTGCCGATCACCCACAGTTCGCCACCGGAGCGCAGCGCCGCACGCGAACCGGCGAACATCCGCCACGAGATGGCTTCGGTGGTGGCCCGATGGGTGTGGAACGGCGGGTTGTTCAGGACCAGGTCGACGCTCTCGGCCGCCACGTCCGTCAGACCGTCGCCGACCACGAACTCGGCACCGGCATCCGATCCCAGGTTCTCCTGGAACGTGGCCCGCGCCGAGGCGACGGCCTGATGCGACTCGTCCACGAACAACACGTCCGAGCGCGGGTTGGCCAGCATCACCGCGGTACCCACCACGCCGTTGCCGCAGCCCAGGTCCACCACCCGGTCGCGACCGGTGCGGCGCGGGAGGTTGCGCAGCAGGAAGCGGGTACCGATGTCGAGTCGGTCGGCGCAGAAGATGCCCGCGTGGTTGGTGACCACGATCCCGGATCCCGCGCCGACGTCGGCGGGCAGCGTGTAGCTGCGCGGCCAGGGGCTTGCCGTACGCGGGAGCGTGGGGTCGGGCGTGGTGAAGATCAGCCGGGCCTTCTTGACCGCGAGCGAGGTCCGGGTCGGGCCGATGATGCGCTCGAACAGCTTGAGCGTCGAGGTGTGGATCTCGGTGGTCATCCCGGTACCGACCACCACGGTGTCCGCGTGCACGCTCGGCGCGAGCCGGTGCAACTGGTCCTCCAACAGGGCCAGGTTCTTCGGGACCCGGACGATCAGTACGTCGATGCGCTCCGGCGGTGCGTCCCGGGTGGACAACAACCGCACCCAGTCGGGATCCGCCTCGTTCCGTGCCAGGTTGGCTCGGGTGGCCTCCTGGCCGAGGAAGGAGTCGCTGATCTGTACCGGCCGGGACTCGGCCAGCGCGGTGACCAGCGCGCCCCACCGGTCGCCCACCACCACGACGCTGCCGGACAGATCCGTCGGCTTGTCGTCGTCGATCCCGGCGAGGTGCCGCAGCACGTACTCGTCGGCCGCGTCCCACGCGCGCAGCAGATCGCGGGGGTCCTCGGGGTAACGGGTGAGCTCGAACTCGCCGGAAGGCGCAGAGAAACGGTTCATTGTCCACCCAGCCTAGCCGGGCTCGGGCCGACCCCCGGCCGCGCGTCGGCCCGGGGTGCGGTCGCTCGGCGGTCGCTCCGCCGCACGACGGGTCGGACGGGGCCGCCGATCGGGCGCCGATCGACGGGACCGAACTCGGCTGCCCCACGATCGAGGCCGTCCCCGTGGGGCCGCCTGCGCGCGCCGGGACCGGGCCCGAGCGCTCGGGCGGCCTCCGAGCCCGGGCCGCCGGCGAGCAGGGGGGTGCGCAGTGTGGCCCGGTGGCGGCGATCCGCCCGGGCGCTTTGTCGCAGCGTCAGTCGGCGTGGCCGAGGTCGAAGCGTTCCGCCAGTACGGCGCCGGCCCGGCGCAGCCAGTGTGCGGCGTCGACCTGGGCCGCGGCCGTCGACCCGGCGAGGCGGGTCAGGTCGGTGGCGGCCACGACACCGGCCGGCAGCGGCGCGGCCACCGATCCGGCGACCAGCGCCACCGGCACGCCGGAGCCGTGGTGGGCGAGGTCGAGCACCGTGCCGACCACCTTCCCGTGCGTGGACGTGGCGTCGAAGCGGCCCTCGCCGGTGATCACGAGGTCCGCGCCGGCCAGTGCGTCGGGCAGGCCGGCGAGTTCGGCCACGCGGATGGAGCCGGGGACGATCGAGGCCTTCCACGCGGCGGCGAACCCGTACGCCGTACCACCTGCGGCACCTGCTCCGGCGGCGGCCGGGTCGCCGCCGAGGAGGGCGGCCAGGCGCGCGAGGCCCGCGTCCAGGGCGGTGACATCGGCGGCGGACGCGCCCTTCTGCGGGCCGAACACGGCTGCCGCGCCGGTCGGGCCCAGCAGCGGGTTGGTGACGTCGGTGAGGATCTGCACGCCGCCGGGTGGAGGTGTCGCCAAGCCGGTCGTGTCGATCGCCGAGAGGCGGGCCAAAGCCCGTCCGCCGTACGGCAGTTCATTGTCGTCGAGATCGCGGAAGCGGGCGCCGAGCGCGGCCAGTGCGCCCACTCCGCCGTCCGTCGAGGCCGAGCCGCCCACCGCGACCACCAGGGCGGACACCCCCGCCCGCAGCGCCGCGCCGACGACCACGCCGAGGCCGGCGGTGTGGGCGCCCATCGGGTCCGGCGCGGCCATCAGCGGCAACCCGGATACGGCGGCCAACTCGACGACGCCCGTGCCGTCCGGCAGCCGCAACCAGGCCGTGTCGACGGGCCGCCCGTCGGGACCGGGCGCACCGAGCACCGGCACCCGCACGGCTCCGGGCACCGCCCGCGCCACGGCGTCGAGCGTGCCCTCGCCACCGTCGGCCAGCGGCAGCCCCACCACCTCGTCCCCGGGCCGCACCCCCAGCCACCCCTCGGCCAACGCGCCCGCGGCCGCATCGGCGGCGACGGTGCCCTTGAACGCGTCGGGAGCGATCACGATGCGCATCACGCATTCCACCTTCTTGCTCGCCGGCCGCCATGGCGACCGGGAATGGGGCGACAGGTTCGTCGGGAGGCGCCGTCCCGAACCAACGGGCCGAAACGATCACGACGGCGACATGACCCACCAACGGTAGGGCGTGCGCGGCGCACCGGCGTGCGGGCGTACACGCGGCGCCGGCCACCCGTTTCTCGGGTTCGACGTCGATGCCGATCGGGTGGTGGTTCCGACGGATGTGCAGAGTCGGTGACCGGGGCGACCGGGCGACGGGTCGCCCCGGGCCACGGCCGTGGCCGACCGGGGTCCGGGGGACGGTTCGCGGTCGGTGGGGTCAGGCGAGGACCTCCGTCACGTAGCGGCGCTTCATGGTGTCGACCACCGCGTCGCCGTTCGCGGCCCAGACGTCCGCGTTGAAGATTTCCACCTCGATGTCGCCGGTGTAACCGGCCCTCTCGACCGCCGCCGTCAGCGTCCGGAAGTCGATCACGCCGTCGCCCATCATGCCCCGGGCGAGCAGGTTGTCGGCCGGCAGCGGCAACACCCAGTCGCAGACCTGGTACGAGGCGATCCGCTCGCCCGCCCGGGCGATCGCCGCGAACAGGTACGGATCCCACCACACATGGAACGCGTCCACCACGACGCCCACCTGCCCGACCGGATGCGGCTCGGCCAGGTCGAGCGCCTGGTCGAGGGTGGACAACACCGCCCGGTCGGCGCAGTACATCGGGTGCAGCGGCTCCAAGGCGAGTCGCACGCCGTGCGCACCGGCGTACGGCGCGAGTTCGGCCAGCGCCTCGGCCACCCGCTCCCGTGCGCCCAACAGATCCCGGTCCCCGTCGGGCAGTCCGCCCACGACCAGCACCAGGCACGCCGCCTCCACCGCCGCGGCCTCCTCGATCGCACGGCGGTTGTCCGCGATCGCCTCGGCCCACGCGCCCGGCTCACGCGCCGTCAGAAACCCGCCGCGGCACAGCGACGACACCCGCAACCCGGCGTCGCGCACCAGCTTGGCGGCCTCGGTCGGGCCCGCGTCGGCGACCTTGTCCCGCCACAACCCGATCGCGGGCAGGCCCGCCCGCACACACCCGTCCACCGCCTCGCGCAACGACCATTCGCGCGTCGTCCACTGGTTCAGCGAGAGCCGCGCCAGCCGCGGGTCACCGGCCTCGGGAGTGGCCGTGGCGGCGGGCCGTCCGCTCGGTACATCCAACGTGCTCATGCCGGCGCTCCCGTGCCCGTGTCCACTTCCAAATGCCGTTCGCGGCCCGTCCCCGTGCCCACTTCCGTGCCCGTCTCCGTAGTCGTGCCCGGCCCGCGTCCGCGTGTGCCTCCGCCTCGGAGGACGTACACCGGACGCCCGGCGCCGAGTGCGCCCGCCCGCCTCACGCGCGCACCCCCGCGACCGCGAGCAGCGCCCGCATGCGGTCGGCCGCCAGGTCGGCGTCCGGGAGCAGGCCCGCCGCGTCCGCGAGGCGATATGCCTGCGCCAAGTGCGGGAGCGAGCGCGCCGATTGGGCGCCGGCGATCATGGTGAACGCGGGCTGGTGGCCGGTGAGCCAGGCCAGGAAGACGATGCCGGTCTTGTAGTGATAGGTGGGGGCGGCGAACAGATGCCGCGACAGCGGAACCGTCGGCGCGAACAGGGCGTCGTAGCCCGCCGAGTCGCCCGCATCCAGGGCGCGCAGTGCACCCGCCGCAACCGGGGCGATCGCGTCGAAGATGCCGAGCAGCGCGTGGCTGAAGTGCCGGTCGTCGCCCCGGATCAGCTCCGGGTAGTGGAAGTCGTCCCCGGTGTAGAGCCGTACACCCGAAGGGAGTTCCGCGCGCAACCGGATCTCGTGGTCGCGGTCGAGCAGCGAGACCTTGACCCCGTCGACACGGTCCGCGTGCTCGCGCACCAGCTCCAGGAAGACCTCGGTCGCCGCGTCCACGTCGGCCGATCCCCAGTAGCCGGCCAGCGCCGGGTCGAACACCTCGCCCAGCCAGTGCAGTACGACCGGACGCCGCACCTGCCGGAGCAGCGCGCCGTACACGCGGCGGTAGTCCTCGGCGCCGCGCGCGGCCGCGGCCAGCTGACGGCTGGCCATCAGCACCACCTTGGCGCCCGATTCCTCGACCACCGCGACCTGTTCCGTGTAGGCGGCGATCACCTGATCGACGGTCAGGTCCGGGCCGGCGTGGTCGGTGCCCGCGCCGCACGCGATCAGCGTGTACGGATCGCCGACCGTGGCCGCCTCGGCGGCGCTGCGCCGGATCAGTTCGGCGGTGGCCGCCCAGTTCAGGCCCATGTTCCGCTGCGCGGTGTCCATCGCGTCCGCGACCGCGAACCCGTGCGACCACAGGTGGTGCCGGAAGGCGAGGGTGGCGTCCCAGTCCGGCACGGCCGGCCGGCCCGGGGTGTTGTCCGCGAGCGGGTCGGCCACCACGTGCGCGGCGGCGTATGCGGTGCGGCTACGAAACGCCGGCCCCCCGGGGGCTGCACCGAGGTAGACCCCGGTGGGCCGGTACGCCTCCAGTGCGCCGCTCGTGGTGGGCAGCAACAGGTCGGCGGTCACGCGGACTTCCCATCCAGCACGGGCAGCTCCACCCGACGGCCCTCGGCCGAGGAGCGCAGTCCGCACTCGGCCAGTTGCACGCCGCGTGCCCCGGCGAGGAAGTCGAAGGCGAACGGTTCGTCGGCCACCACGTGCCGGACGAAGTCCTCCCACTGCACCTTGAATCCGTTGTCGAAGCCGGCGTCCCCCGCGTTGTCCGGCACTTCCTGCCACTGGTCCCGGAACGGCTCGGTGACCGGAAGGTCGGGGTTCCACACCGGAGTCGGGGTCGCCGACCGGTGCTGCACCCGGCAGCGGCGCAAGCCCGCGACCGCGCTGCCCTCGGTGCCGTCCACCTGGAACTCCACCAGTTCGTCCCGGTTGACCCGCACCGCCCAGGAGGAGTTGATCTGCGCGACGATTCCGCCTGCGAGTTCGAAGATGCCGTATGCGGCGTCGTCGGCGGTCGCCGGGTACTCGCGCCCCTGCTCGTCCCACCGGGTGGGTATGTGCGTGACCGCCTTCGCGGTCACCGCCTCGACCCGACCGAACAGGTTCTCCAGTACGTAGGACCAGTGGCAGAACATGTCCACGACGATGCCGCCGCCGTCCTGGGAGCGGTAGTTCCAGCTCGGGCGCTGGGCGGGCTGCCAGTCGCCCTCGAACACCCAGTAGCCGAATTCGCCGCGTACCGAGAGGATCCGGCCGAAGAAGCCGCCCTCGATCAGCCGACGCAGCTTGAGCAGGCCGGGCAGGAAGAGCTTGTCCTGCACCACGCCGTGCTTGACACCGGCGGCGTCGGCGGCCCGGGCCAGGTCGAGTGCGCCGGTGAGCGTCTCGGCGGTCGGCTTCTCGGTGTACACGTGCTTACCCGCCGCGATCGCCGCGTGGATCGCCTGCTCGCGGGCCGTGGTCACCTGCGCGTCGAAGTAGATCGAATTGGCCGGGTCGGCCAGCGCGCCGTCCAGGTCCGTCGTCCACGCGTCGATGCCGTGCCGCTCGGCGATCGCGCGCAACTTCTCCGCGTCCCGGCCGACCAGGACCGGTTCCAGCCGGACCCTGGACCCATCGGCGAGCGCGACGCCGCCCTGGTCGCGGATGGCCAGGATCGAACGGACCAGATGCTGACGGTAGCCCATCCGGCCGGTGACGCCGTTCATCACGACGCCGAGGGTGTGGGTGGTCATGGGGGCCTCTCAAAAGCGGACGGAACGGAAGCGGTGGGCCGGTCGGGTGCGCCGTGTGGTGGTCGTGGCCTTGTTTCCCGCCGGGAAAGCGCTTTCCCGTAAGTTAGGGCGGCGCGACGATCAGGTCAAGGGATCACCGCACTCATGCGGCTCGGGAGCCGATGCCCGCCCCGACAAGTTGGGTATGCGCTTTCCAATCGCTACTGTGTGCCCATGCCGAATCCGACCTCCGATCCGCCTGCGACCCGCCCGGGAGGCCCCGTCACCCTGCAGCAGGTGGCCGAGCGTGCCGGTGTGTCCTCGGCCACCGCCTCGCGCGCCCTGCACGGCAGCAGCGGCACCCGGATCGTGGGGGAGGAGTTGCGCCGCCGCGTCCTGGACGCCGCCCGCGAACTGCGCTACGTGTCCAACGCGCCCGCCCAGGCCCTGGCCCGGTCGACGACCACGGTGGTCGGCGTCGTCGTGCACGACGTGGCCGACCCGTACTTCGCCGCCATCGCCGCCGGCGCGATGGGCGTCGCCCGCGAACACGGCCTGCTCGTCATGCTCGCCGCGACCTTCCGCGACCCGGAACTCGAACTGGACTACCTGGCCCGGCTGCGCGCCCAACGTGCCCGCGCGGTGGTGCTGGCCGGCAGTGGTTTCGCCGATCACGAGTTCACCCGACGTCTGGCCGCCGAGGTGGACGCCTACCGCGCCGACGGCGGTCACGTGGTCGCCGTCGGTGCGCACGGGATCGCCTCGGACACGGTCCGCCCCGCCAATCGGGCGGGCGCCGCGCTCGCCGTGCGGCACCTGTACGACCTCGGCCACCGCAACTTCGGCATCGTCTCCGGACCGCGCGCGCTGACCACCGTGCGCGACCGGCTGGACGGCGCCCGCCGGCAACTTCGCTCCCTGGGCGTGGCGTTGCCCGCGGCACAGGTGATCGACGGCGGCTTCACCCGGGAGCAGGCCCGGGTCGCCGCCCGCGCGCTCGTGACCCGCGCGCCCGAACTGACCGCGATCGTGGTCCTCAACGACGTGATGGCCGCCGGCGTCCTGGCCGCGCTCCGCGACGACCTGGGGCTGCGCGTACCCGAACGGATCTCGGTGGTCGGCTTCGACGACCTGCCGTTCGCCGCCGACCTGAATCCCCCGTTGACCACCATCCGACTGCCGCTGGCCGACATCGGCGCCCGCGCGATGGACATGATCCTCACCGGCCCGACCATCGAACCCCGCACCCTCGACCTGGACACGGAACTCGTCGTCCGCAGCAGCACCACGACCGCGCCGCGCTAGGCCGCGTCCGGCGGGGTGGGCCGTGTCCGCCGGACGCGGCCCGGGGCGGGGTTGCAATCCCGCGTCGGGCTCGGCGGCGTCCGATGCCGCGCGTCGCCGGAGCGGGCGCCGCCGTGGTTCCTTCGAGGGCTACGTGTTCAACAGCGCGTATGCCCGCACGATCGTCCGGTCGAGGGTGTTCCCCGCCCTGTCGGTCGGCTTCACGCGGAGCGACACGTGGGTCGCGTGCGTCGGCGGGGATGGGAGCGGACCTCGACGGCATCGGGGTGATGCTCCGGGCGTTCGCCGACGGCGGTACGTGTCGGGGCGGGCGTCGGGTCCGGGACCGGACAGTCTGCGCGTGCGTTGATTTCCTGCCGGTCGAGGCCGGGCGGCCTTCGCTGTGGACGGCGACGAAGGGGGCCACCGGGGCGAAGCGGCCGGGAGGGCGCCGACGCAGCGTCTTCCGGACGAGTCCGGCGCCCTCTCGCGGCCGCGCCGGGGCCGACCGGCGTGATTCAGGAGTAGCCCTTCGTTCCGTCGAGCAGTTCGCGGACGATGTCGGCGTGTCCGGCGTGGCGGCCGGTCTCCTCGACGAGGTGGATCAGCATCCAGCGGAGGTTGGCGCTGCCCGAGCGGAATCCGGTGTGGCGGCCGGTGTCGTCGAGGGACGCCCCGGCGGCGATCTCGTTGCTGCGGGCGCACTGGCCTTCATACTCCGCGAGGAGTTCGGCGAGCGGGCGGCCGTCGGTGTGCCAGTCGGCGTCCTCGGTGGACTCGTCGAAGGACGGGTTCCGCCTCGCGTCGCCGCCGAGGAACAGCACCTCCAACCACATGTGCTCGGTCCAGCGCATGTGGGAGACAAGGCCGGCGATCGTCATGGCCGGTGACGTCGGGATGACCGAGCGGTGCGCGTCCGCATCGCTCAAACCCTCGCATTTCCAGCGCAGGATCTGCCGCTGCAGGTCAAGCCAGCCGATGATCGCCGTACGTTCGTCCGCCTGGAGCGGAGGGCGCTGCAGTTCCGGTGCCATGTCGGCGGAGGCCTCCTGGGCCGTCGGGAGAACACGCCCGGCTATTCGCGCGGGGCGATCGGTGGGGCGTCCAGGCTGGTCGGGCTGCCCTGCCGAGCCGGCGCTTCGTTGCCGTCCGAGGTTCATGACACGCCCCTGCCGACGCGACGCGGGTCGACGTTGGCCGTCATCGCCGCGAGTACGCGGGGCAGCCCGGCCACCGTCGCCTCGGCGATCCCTGCCACCGTCTCCTCGCCGAGCTTCCGCCACAGCTCCTTGATCTGCTCGGCGAGTTCCCGGCCGCTGTCGGTCAACTCGACGATGCTCGCGCGCTTGTCGGAAGGGGCCTGCGTGCGACGGATGTGCCCCGACGCTTCCAGCTTGCGGGCCATCAGCGTGACACTCGGCGGCTCCACCCCGAGCGCCTCACCCAACTGGGCCTGGATGCGCGGGCCGGTGCGGGCGAGTTCGAGCAGAAGTGCCTCCTGGCCGGGGTGCAGTCCGAGCGGCGCGATCAGCGCCGCAGCCCGGGCCCGGTGCCGCAGGCTCAACAGTCGGATGGCCTGGTTGAGGGCATCGGCTTGTGCGAAGTCCACGGTCCTCCTCCTTGACGAAATACTTATGCGCATAACATTATGCAGATAATCTTATGCGCGTAAGCATTCTACCCGCACCACCCCGAGGGCGGTTCCGGCAGCCGCATGCCTTCACGCGCACCCACGCGCCCTCGCCTTCCCCAGGAGCCGTACATGACCGCCAGGATCGCCGTCGTCTACTACAGCGCCACCGGTTCGGTGCACGCTCTCGCCAGGGCCCTCGCGGACGCCGCCGCCGCGGCCGGAGCGAACGTGCGCCTGCGCCGAGCCGCCGAGCTCGCGCCCGACGACTCGATCGACGAGAACCCGCTGTGGCGCCGCCACACCGATGCCACCGCGTCCATCCCCGAAGCCGCGATCGACGACCTGGCCTGGGCCGATGCCTTCGCGTTCGGCACACCGACCCGATTCGGGGCACCCGCCGCACAGCTCAAGCAGTTCCTCGACCAAGCCGGCGGCCTGTGGCGCGAGGGGGGTCTGGCGGACAAGCCCGTGACCGCCTTCACGTCGGCGTACCACCGGCACGGCGGCAGCGAGGCGACGATCTTGTCGCTGAGCAACGTCTTCTACCACTGGGGCGCGCTGATCGTGCCGCCCGGATTCACCGACCCCACCGTCCATGCGGCGGGCGGCAACCCCTACGGCACTTCCGCCGTCACAGGCCCGACCGGGGAGGGCCCCGACGATGCGGCGCTGGACGCGGCCGCCTACCAGGGTCGCCGCCTGGTCGCCATCACCGACCGGCTCCTCGCAGGCCGTGACAGCACCGCCGACGCACCGCGTGACGGCGGCACGCCCGCCACCCGGGCCGCATGAGCCTCCGTCTGCCACGAGGGGAAGCCATGACCACCACCCCAGCCACCGAACCCGCAGCCACCGCACCCCGCTCCGGCCCCGCTTCGCTGATCCTGGCCCTGGCCTGCGCGTGCCAGTTCATGGTCATCCTGGACGCGTCGATCGTGAACGTGGCGCTGCCGTCCGTCCGCCGCGACCTCGGCTTCACCTCGACCGGACTGGCCTGGGTGGTGAACGGCTACCTGCTCACCTTCGCCGGCTTCATGCTGCTCGGCGGCCGTGCCGCCGACGTATTCGGCCATCGCCGGATGCTCGTCGCCGGGCTGTCGGTGTTCTCCGCGGCGAGCCTGGTCGGCGGCCTCGCCGGTACTCCGGAAATCCTGGTGGGTGCCCGCATCACCCAAGGTGTCGGGGCCGCGGTGCTGGCCCCGACGACTCTGGCCGTCCTCAACACCACTTTCACCGAAGAACACGCCCGCGCCCGGGCGTTCGGCGCCTGGTCGGCCGCGGGCGGCGTCGGCGGGATGGCCGGTGCGTTGACGGGCGGCGCGCTCACCACGGGCCTGTCGTGGCGATGGGTCTTCCTCATCAACATGCCGATCGGCGCGGTCCTCGTCGCCGTGGCGATGACCGTCCTGCCCGGCGTACGTGCCGAACGCGGCACGTCGCTCGACCTGACCGGCGCGGTCACCGGTACGGCCGGCCTCGCCGCGCTGATCTACGGTGTCATGCAGGGCACCGAGTTCGGCTGGACGTCGCCGCACGTCGTCGCGCCGACCGCCGCCGGACTGGTCCTACTGGCGGTCTTCACCGTCGTTGAGGCCCGGTTCGCCGCGCAACCGATGCTTCCGTTGCGACTCTTCGGTCTCCGCGGTGTGGCCGTCGGGAACCTGACGCTCTTGCTGTTCGGCGGGATCACCATCGCCATGTGGTACTTCACGTCGCTGTTCCTCCAAAACGTACTCGACTACAGCGCCCTACGCGCCGGGCTCGGCCAGACCCCGGCCGCCGTCGCGTTCATGCTGGTTGCCCGACAGTCGGCGATCCTGCTTCCGCGCGTCGGTGCGCGCCCGTTGGTCCTCGGCGGCTCGGCGTGCTTTGTGGTCGGCTTCGGCCTGCTGTCCCGGGCCGGTGCGGACAGTGGCTACCTCGCGGACGTGCTCGGCCCGACGTTGCTGATCGCGGCCGGCATCGGTGTGACCTTCCCGACCTTGATGGCTGCCGCCACCGCCGGGGTCGCGGGCGGGGACGCGGGTACGGCCGGCGGTCTGGCGAACACCGCCGTCCAGGTGGGCGGATCGCTCGGGCTTGCCGCGCTCGCCACGGCTGCGGCCGCCCGGGCGGCCCATGCGTCCGATGCCGATTCGGCGAACGCCCTGGCCGACGGCTATGGCCTCGTGTTCCTCATAGCCGCAGGCCTGGCCGTGGCAATCGCCTTGGTCGGCATGCTTCTTCCGCGCCACCAGCGCACCTGAGCGCGAACGGCAGGCCCGGCGTCGCCGTGTGGGTCTCCCGGGGGAGTACCGAGGCGAGACGAGGTCGAACGCCTGGTCCGCGAAGCGGCGTGGTTCCGGAGCGACGCGGAGTGGTTCCACAACGACCTCGGACCGCGAACTCCTCGACGGCGCAAAGGGCTATTACCAGCTCGTGCCGTGCCCGGCAACGTTCACCCCGTCGCGGCGCCCGGCACGGCACCTCGCCGCCACGCCGAAACGTCCGAGTACTCCAAGTACGAGAACGTTCCGGCGGCACGGCGATGCACCGCACCGAACACCACGACGGCGCAAACGTTGCCGGGCGCGGCCCCACCAAGATCCGCCGGACACGGCCTAGGTGGGCGGCTGAGCCTCGGTGGCGGTGGCGGGCTCCGGGGGCTCTCCTCGGACGGGGGTGGCATGCGTTCGTGGGTCGGGTTGGTCGGGTCGGGTCGGCGTGGGCGCGGGCGCAGGGAGCGACGGCGTCGGTCGGGAGCACACGTGTACGGCGGGTCGGCGCGGGCGCAGGTGCGCGAAGGTCAGTGCCGCGAGGACTTCGAAGGTGGTTGCCGCGTACAGGGGGATCGGGTGTGCGTGGGTGGTCAGTGGGCCGGTGAGGGCCGCGCCGAGGGCGAAGGCGGTGATCTTCAGGCTTGCGCCGGTGGTGAAGACCCGACCGCGGAGCCGGTCCGGGGCCTCGCGGTGGCGGATCGCGAACAGCGCGGTCAGCTGCGGGCCTTCGCCGATACCGGCGAGCAACATCGCGGCGATCAGCAACATCGGCCGGCCGGTCGACGCCAGGAGGAACGCCCCCGCCAGGATCAGTGCGCTGCACCACATCACCGTGTCCGGGCGGACGGCGTGCGGCCGGCGGGCGAGGAGTGCGTTGGTGGTCAGGGCCGAGCCGGCCACGACCGAGAGCAGGATCGTGCCGTGCGCGGCGGAGCCGAAGACCTGTTCGCCCAACAGCGGGCTGTACGCGACCAGGATGCCCTGACCCACGCAGGACGACATCGACGCGACCGTGGCCCGGGCCAGTGGCGGAGTGCGGAAGACGGCCCGGAAGCCGGCGGCCAGGTCGGTACCGATCGACGTGGTCGACCGCGCTCGCCGCGGGTGGTCTCGGGATGGGGGCAGCGTCCGGGCCGCGGGCAGCGCGAGGCAGATCAGTGCGATCGAGGCGACCACGGCGACGCGGGCACCCGCCAGGCCGGCCACGACGCCGGCCAGGGCCGGTCCGGTCAGGCCGGCCAGGTTGAAGGTCATCGCGTCGAGCGCGGTGGCGCGGGGCAACCTCGCGGCCGGTACGACGCGCGGCAGTTGCGCGGTCCAGCCGCCGGCCAGGGCCGGAGCCGCCAGGCCCGCGCACGCCGCGATCAGGAGGGTGACCGGGAGCGGGAGCGGTCCCAGGCACAGCACGATCACCGCGAGCGCCGCCGCATAGCCGGCCAATGCCCCGGTGAGCAACCGGCCGGGCCGCGCCGACCGGTCCAGCAGCACTCCGAGGAGCGGGCCACCGAGCGCCGCGGACGCTGTGACGGCCGCGAGCAGCGCCGACCCGGTGGCCGCCGACCCGGTGACCGCGAATCCGGCCAGGAGCAGCGCCGGCCCCGACATCTCGTCGCCCGTACGCGCGGCCGCGGCCCCTACCGTGTACGACCACATTCCGTAACGCTTTGCCATGACCGGAACGTTACGCAAGTAACTCAAACCTTCGCCAGATGCGTTACATTCGAAGTGTGCCTCCCACGAACGACGATCGATCCACCCGCCACTCGGTCCAGGCCGTGGCCCGCCGGACGGTGGCCCTGGTCAACGCCCTGACCGGGAACGATCCGGCGGCGGGCCGGGCCACGGCGCCGGATCAGGTTCCGGCGACGCCATCGCCGGCGGCCCTCGCGGATTTGTTGCGGGCCCATGGCGAGCCCGACCCGATCGACCTGTCCCCGGCCGACGTCACCGACCTGCGTGCCGCCGCCGTACTGCTGCGCACGGTCTTCGCCGCCGAGGACGTCGCCACTGCCGCAGCCGCGCTCAACCGCCTGCTGCGTCGTGGTCGAGGTGCCCTCCGGCTCACCTCGCACGACGGGCGCAGCCCCTGGCATCCGCATCTGGACAGCGACGACGACGCCCCGTGGGGCGAGTGGTTCCTGGCCTCGTCCTGCCTGGCGCTGACCATCCTGGTGTGGGATCGACAACGGCCGCCCGGCGGCGTGTGCGCGTCCGGCACCTGTCACCACGTCTTCACCAACGAGGGCAGCGGCCCGCCCCGCCGCTACTGCTCCCGCCGCTGCGCCACCCGCGAGCGAGTGGCGGCCCACCGACGAACTCGGGTCTAGTGCCGCGCAGCCGCCGCAGAGTGCCCAGATGCTCCGTCGCCCCATCGATCAGCGGGGCCGGCGACCCGCCGGTGCGTACGGGCAACGGGCGGACTGCGTAGCCGAGTCGGCCACCCTCGCGGTGCGGTCGGCAGCACCATGCTGCGCGCGAGCACACCCGTGCGGCACGGCCGGTGCTGTGGACGATTTCGGACCGGGTGCAGGTACGGGTCGATGCCCGCGCCCGACTCGGCGCCGGTGGCCGGGTCGCCACGGTCCACGTACAGCACGTCCCGGTCCGCGATCACGTTCGGCGAGGTGATCGAGGGCGACGACCGGTACGGCGCCGGCACGTACGCGGTCTTCGCACCCGGCATTCGCCGCCGGGCCGCGCACCGAGAACGGCGCGCGGATACCGGGCAGTTCGCCGACGCCGACGCCGGTGCCGGAACGGCCGGCGGAGGCCGTTCCGCAGCCGTATTAGCGTAGGGCCATGACCAACTCGCTCTCCTCCGTGGTCCGGGGTCGGTGGTGGTGGTCGGGCGCGGGGGTCGTCTCCCGTACGGGGCGGCACACGCTCGTGCAATCGCTCTACCTGCTCACCGCGCCGGTGACCGCCGCGGCCGGCCTCCTGGCGGTGCTCGGCGGAGTGGTCGTCGCGACGGTCGCTCTGCTGCTGCCCGGGGGATCGCCGGTCGCGGCCCGCGCCTTGGCACCGGCGCGGTGGTGCGCCGATCTGGAACGGTGGCGCATTGCCAGGGTTCGTCCCCCGGCCGCGGCGGAGGAACGCGGCGATGTGCCGTCGAGGTCGCCCGGAGGCGCCGCCGCGTCCGCCGGTGGCCGGTGGCTCGGCGTGGTCCACGCGGTGGTGGTGTTCCCGGTCGCCCTGGTCACGTCGGTGATGACCGCACTGTGGTGGTTCGTCGGACTCGCCTGCGTCACGTGCGGTTTGCGCTACCGGTACGCACCGCCCGGGTCGTTGCGACCGCTGTCCCTGAACGCGGGCAGCGCCGAATCGCACATCACCGTCAGTCTGGGGTTGTCGTCGCCGAGCGATCGGGTCGCCTTCGGCACCACCGTCGGCCTGCTGTTGCTGGTCACCCTGCCGCTGGTGACCCGGGCATGCACCACCGCCCAGGTCGGGTTGGGGCAGGCGCTGCTCTCCCACGCGTCCGCGTTGCATCACAGGATCAGCGGCCTGGAGCGGGAGCGCGACACCGCCCGCGCGCAGACCGTGGCCGCGGTGACGGCCGAGGCGACCGCGCTGCGCCGACTGGAGCGCGACATCCACGACGGTCCCCAGCAACGACTGGTGCGCCTGGCAATGGAGTTGGGGCGGGCCCAGCACTACCTCGACAGCAGGCCGGAGACCGTCCGGGCGGCCCTCGCCGACGCGATCGTGCAGACGCAGGAGGCGCTGGAGGAGTTGCGGGCGCTCTCGCGCGGCATCGCCCCGCCGATCCTGGTGGACCGCGGCTTGAACGACGCGCTCACCGCCCTGGCCGCGCGTTCCACCGTCCCCGCCGAACTCGATACGGTTCCCCTGGACCGTCGGCCGGCCGCCGACATCGAGACGGCCGCGTACTTCGTGGTCGCGGAGACGCTGACCAACGTGGCCAAGCACAGCCATGCGCAGCGGTGCACGATCGCACTACGGCACAGTGGGGGAACCTTGCGGGTGTGGGTGACGGACGACGGGGTGGGCGGCGCCGCGCCGGCCAAGGGGCACGGACTGCGAGGGCTGGACGAGCGGCTGCGTGCGGTCGGCGGTCGGCTGGAGGTCGACAGCCCCTCCGGGGGCCCGACGACGATCACCGCCGTGTTGCCGTGTTGCTGACCCCGGACGAAGGAGCGCCCGGATCGGCCCCGGACCGGGCGGTGCGCGGTTCGTTGCGGATCGTCGTGGCCGACGACTCGGTGCTGCTGCGCGAGGGCCTGGTCCGGCTGCTCGTCGAGGACGGTCACCAGGTGGTGGACGCGGTCGGCGACGGCCCCTCCCTGGTGGAGGCGGTTCTCGCACACCGTCCGGACGTGTCCATCGTCGACGTGCGCATGCCGCCGACCCACACGGACGAGGGACTGCGCGCGGCGATCGCCGCCCGCTCGCACCTTCCCGGAACCCCCGTGCTGATGCTCAGCCAGTACGTCGAGGCCTCCTACGCCGGCGACCTGCTCGCGGACGGTTCCGGCGCGGTGGGTTACCTCCTCAAGGACCGGGTCGCCAGGGTCGCCGAGTTCCTGGACGCACTGGACCGCGTGGCCCACGGCGCGACGGTACTCGACCCCCAGGTCGTCGCCCAGTTGCTGACGGACCAGCGCCGGGACAGTCCCGTGGGCACCTTGACCCCGCGAGAACGGCAGATCCTGGCGCTGATGGCCGAGGGTTGTTCCAACACCGCCATCACCCGGCAACTGGTGGTCTCCGCCAGCGCGGTGGAGAAGCACATCGGCAACATCTTCGCCAAGCTCGGCCTGCTGCCCGACGACGCCCGGCACCGCCGGGTACTCGCAGTCCTCACGTATCTCAGAGGCTGAACCCGTCTCAGCGACCGAACCCGTCCCGGATGCCGGACCCCGGGATGCCGAGCCTCCGGGAGGGCCGAGCCCCCCCCGGGCCGAACCCCCGAGTCCCAACCCTCCGGGGAGCCGAAGGCGGTCGGCTTCCTCCGGATTCGACCCTCCTCCACCCTCCCCCGGTGGCCGCCGGCTCGGCGCGGGGGTGTGGCCTGCCATACCCCCGAGTGTCCGGCCTGCCCCGGTGACCGGGCGCCGTCGGTGCGAAACCGTGGTCGGCATGACAGCGACACCACACACCACGGGCCCGCGGCAAGGTCGCGCAGCCCCGCCCCGATTCGCAGGCATGCCCGGCCGCACACTCGCCGCGCTCGTCGTCCTCACCGTGGCGCTCCTCGTCGCCCTCTTCGTCGGCCCCGGCGCGTTGGCGGCGACCGGGTCGGGCGCCGCACTCGACGAGGGCAACCTCGCCGAATCCTTCCGCAAGGCGTTCGTCGAATACTGGAATGCCGGCAATCGGGATTTCTCCCCGGGCATGGAACGGGTCGTCGACTACTGGTTCCGCTACCACGTGGCCAAGGCCGTGATCGCGGCGATCCTGCTGATCGTGCTCGTCACGCTCGGCGTTCTCGTCCGCAAGGCGTTCCTGCGCGCCGGCGGTCTCGGCGCGGGACAGCGCGCCGGCCTCGCGTCGGCCGGCATTCTCGTCACGCTCCTCGCGCTGTTCGCGGCGGTGACGACGGTGGCCAACATCCAGGGTGCGGTGGCGCCCTTCGCGTCGCTGTTGTCGATGTTGCCGACCGGTGCCCGCGACGGGGAACTCGCCGCCACGCTCGACCAGGTCCGACAGCGACTGGCCGCACCCTCGGGTGCGGGCGAGCAGACCCCGCCGCCCCTCGACATGATGATCGACGACTTCGCCCGGTACCACCTGGCGATGGCCGTGCTCGGGGCGGTCCTGGCGGTCGTCCTGATCGGGATGAGTGCGGTGTCGTGGCACAGGTACGCGAGGACGGCGTCGTCCGACCGGCGAACGAGGCGTCTGTCGGGGGCGTTCGGCGTTCTCACGGTGTTGTCGTCGCTGGTCCTGATCGTCGTCGCGGTGGTGAACACGGGCAACGCGACAGACCCGAGGCCGGGACTCGCCGCCTTCTTCGAAGGCGGCTGGTAAGGCGCCTCGTGGCCGGTGAGGCACGCACCGTGCGAACGGTGCGGCACCTCGCGAACGTGGGGCATCCCGTGGGTGCGAGACACCGCGCACGAACGGTGCCGCACCCACGCGTCCTGCGGGACGTACGAACGGTGGGGCGCCCCGTGGGTGCGAGGCACTGCGCGCGGACGGTCAGACATCCCGCGGACGATCGGCCGTCGGCTGTACGCCTTCGCCCCGTTCGCCCACCGCACGCGCCGTGCTCGGGCGGCTCCGCTACTCGGTCGTCGAGCCGAAGCGGTCCACCCAGTCGGCCGCGGCGGGCAACACCTCGTCGAGCGAGGCCACGTCCGGGTACCAGGCCTTCTCCCACTCCAACGACACCCAGCCCCGCCAGTCGTGTTCGCGCAGGATGGTTCCGATGGCGGTCAGCGGCACGGACCCGGTGCCCAGGGGAACCGGCGTGGTGTCGATGGCGGATGCGGCGTCCTTGATCTGCACGTAGCGCAGCAGCCCGGCGAGGGCCTCGGCCGTGTCGGCGGGCTGCTCGCCGTGCCGCCACGGGTGCAACGCGTCCCAGATCACCCCGACCGCGCCCGCGAACGGTCGCACCAGGGAGGCGACCGCCGCGCCCGTGGGGTGCGAGTCGTGCGTCTCGACCAGCATGGTCACCCCGCGCGCGGTGGCTTCCGGAAGCAGCATTGCCAGTCTGTGTCCGGCGCGTTCGGCGTCGCCCTCGCCGGTGCCGCCCGGGAAGATCCGGACGGCCGGTGCGCCCAGGTCGTGCGCGAGGTCCAGGAGCCGGCTGATCGTGGACAGCACGACCGGGTCGGGGGTGGGCGCGCAGATGCCGGCGTAGCCGGCCAGGCACGGCACGGCGAGGTCGGCGTCGGTGATTCGGGCGCGGATGTCCCGGCGTTCCCCGACGGGTAGCTCCAGATGGACGAACTCGTCCTGATGCACGCGTAGTTCGAGGCCCGTGCAGCCGTGCCGCAGGGCCCGGGCGAGGTGCTCGGACAGGGGCCGGCCGGGCGCGCCGAGCGTGCTGAACGCCCATTGTTTCGCACGCTCGGGTGTGCTCACGTGTGTCCTCGACTCCCTGGCCCGACCCCGCGCCACCGACCGGCCGGGCCGGATCGTTGACCGGAAAGCGCTTTCCGTACGCGAGGTTAGATCGCCGTCGGACAGCCGGTCAAGCGTGCCCCGCCGCCACGCCGATCCGGGCGCTTCGGCTCGGTCGAGCGGGTGATGCGGGACGTAGGAACCCTCGCGGCCACCGAATCGCCGACGTGCCGAATCCCGACCTGCCGGTGCAGCGCGCCACGGCCACGTCTGCGGCGAGGTTGCCGTAGAGGTCGCTCGCCGAGAGCATGTCCCCACCGCGCCGGTGTCGACCGGATTGCCCGTCGACCGGGTCGCTGGCGATGGACTCGGCACCCGCCCCCGCCGACTGCCGCGCGCACGCCGGTGCTTCGCGTGGGAGGCCGTCCGTCCGCCGGACGGGAAAGCCCGACATGAAAGCGGACGTGAACGCCGGACATGAACGCCGGACATGAAAAAGGCGAGGGAAATATCCTCCTCGCCGTATACAACTTATAACGCACCGGGGGCCTTGTGGCAAGGCCCCCTTCGTGCCGCAGAATCGTCGACCTGAGCCCGAGCATGGGGCGGAATCTGCGGAAACAGGAGACTCATCACGTGCGTGTGCAGTTGTTGTCGTTCGGGTCGCGCGCGGACGTCGAACCGGTGCCGGGAATCGCGTTCGACGCCCTTGACGCGTGCGTCGCGTTCGACGCTTTCGACGCCCCCGGCGCGTTCGACACGTCCGACGCGTTCGACACGTCCGACGCGTTCGATGCGCCCGGCCGGGACAGGCCGCCGATGTCCGCGTGACCCGCGCGGGATTGTCCAACCGGGACCAGGAAGACGAGAACCCGCACTCCCCGGAGACCGGGACCGACCGCGGCCATGGGGCCGCGTCGGCCGAAGTGTCGCCCGTCCCGGCCACCGGATTCGTCCCGACGGTCCGAACCCCTTGCCACGCGCCACGGTCGTACCGCGACCGCAGATCGGAGCCGATGCCGTGAACCCCCTGACCGCCATCAGCGCGTTCGACCTTCCCGACCGCCTCTCCGCCAAGGCCGACCCGACGCTGATCGCCGGTGACGAGCGGCACTTCGCGGCCATTGCGGAATGCCTCGACCAGTCGATCGCCGACCTGACCGACCGCCTCGACGCCGAGCGCAAGTCGCCCGGCGGCAAGGGCCGGCAGGCGATGGACCGGGACATCGAGATCCATCGGCTGACCACCCGGCTGCGGGCCCTGCGCCGCTTCGGGCTGGACCTGTGCCTGGGACACATGGTCGGCACGGACGACTCCGAGCCCGTGTACGTCGGACGACTCGGCCTCACCGACGACACGGGTCGTCAACTGCTGATCGACTGGCGAACCCCCGCGGCCGAGCCGTTCTTCGGAGCCACCCACGCCAACCCGATGGGTCTGGCGAGCCGCCGCAGGTACCGCTGGACCCGCGGCCGGATCAGCGACTACTGGGACGAGGTGTTCACCGCGAACGGGTTCGTCGGACACGCCGCGCTCGACGACCAGTCCGCCTTCATCGCCAGTCTGGGCGGCAACCGGTCGAGTCGGATGCGCGACGTGCTCGGCACCATCCAGGCCGACCAGGACGCCATCATCCGCGCCGGCTCCCGCGGTGCTCTCGTGGTCGACGGCGGGCCGGGCACGGGCAAGACCGTCGTCGCCCTGCACCGCTCCGCCTACCTCCTGTACTCCGACCCGCACCTGGGTCATCGCCGGGGCGGTGTGCTGTTCGTCGGACCGCACCAGCCCTACCTGGGCTACGTCGCCGACGTCCTGCCCAGCCTCGGCGAGGAGGGTGTGCAGACCTGCACCCTGCGGGACCTGGTCGCCGAGGGAGCCGACGCGGGGATCGAGGCCGACCCGGAGGTGGCCCTCCTGAAATCGTCCGCAGACCTGGTGAACGCGATCGAGAAGGCCGTCACCTTCTACGAGGAGCCGCCCACGAAGGGGATGACGATCACGACCCACTGGTCGGACATCCGGCTGACCGCGGCCGACTGGGCCGAGGCGTTCGAGGCGGCGGAGCCCGGTACGGCGCACAACGAGGCGCGTGAGCAGGTGTGGGAGGAACTGCTCACGATCCTGGTGGACAAGCACGACGACGACGAGGTCCCGGCCGACCTGCTCCGCAGGTCCCTGGCGCGGGACAGGGAACTGTTCACGGCCTTCAACCGCGCGTGGCCGCTGCTCGAAGCGGCCGACGTGGTCGGGGACCTGTGGACGGTACCCGCCTACCTGCGGATGTGCGCTCCCTGGCTGGCACCCGACGAAGTGCGCACGTTGCAGCGCGCGGACGCCCATGCCTGGACGGTGTCCGACCTGCCGCTCCTGGACGCGGCGCGGCAGCGGCTCGGCGACCCGGACGCGGCGCGCCACAGGCGCCGGTACCAGGCCGCCGCAGCCGCCGAACGCGAGCGGATGTCGCACGTCGTGGACGCCCTGCTGGAGGCCGACGACGACGGCGAGGGCGTGGTGACCATGCTGCGCGGGGAGGACTTGCGGACCTCCCTGGTCGACGAGTCGGCCCGGCCCGGCATCGAACCGGACCTGCTCGCCGGTCCGTTCGCGCACGTCGTCGTGGACGAGGCCCAGGAACTGACCGACGCGGAGTGGCAGATGTTGCTGCTCCGGTGCCCGTCCCGCAGTTTCACCATCGTCGGGGATCGGGCCCAGGCCCGGCACGGATTCACCGAGTCGTGGCAGGAACGGCTCGAACGGATCGGGCTGGACCGGATCAACCTGGCCTCCCTGAGCATCAACTACCGGACACCCGAGGAGGTCATGACCCAGGCCGAGCCGGTCATTCGGGCGGTGCTCCCGGACGCCAACGTGCCCACCTCCATCCGCAGCAGCGGCATCCCCGTCGGGCACGGATCCACCGCGGAACTGCACTCGATCCTGGACACCTGGCTCGCCGCACATGCCGAGGGGATCGCCTGCGTCATCGGCGATCCCGCGTTCCGGGCGACGTCCCGGGTGCGGTCGCTGACCCCGGAGCTGTCGAAGGGGCTGGAGTTCGACCTGGTCGTCCTCGTCGACCCGGAAGGGTTCGGCACGGGCATCGAAGGAGCGGTCGACCGCTACGTCGCGATGACCCGGGCGACCCGACAACTCGTCGTCCTCACGAGCTCCTGAGGCCGGTCGGCCGAACACCCGCTCCCGGCCGGGCCGGCGACGTCCCGGTGCGGGAGCGGGAGCGGGAGCGGAAGGGGAAGCGGAACCGGGTGACGGTGCCGCCGCCACCGCCACCGCCGGTGCCCGACCTGCGGGTCAGCGGCGGCGGCACACCGCGAGGGTCACGGCCGCGCACAGCACGGCCGGCAGCAGCAGGGCCCAGGCCAGGTCGTGCGGGTCGGCCGCGCCGTCGACGCTGACGAAGGCGCCCATCGCGGCGACGCCGACCGTCGCGCCGATCTGGCGGACCGCGTTGAGCAGGCCCCCGGCGGCACCGGCAGTGCCCTCGGGGGCAGTGGCGATGACCGTGGTGACCAGTGCGGGGAGCGCGAAGGAGACGCCGAAGCCGGTGCACACCAGGCCGATGGCCAAGACCGGGTACGCCGAGCCGGTCAACACCGCCACCGCGAACACGACGCTGCCCGTGGTCAGCAGAACCAACCCGGCCGGAATCGGCCCGCGTGCCCCCGATCGGGCCACGATCCGGCCGGTGAGCAGCGGGTTGACCGCGAACGGCAGGGTCATCGGCAGGAACGCGACACCGGTCTCCAGCGGCGACATGTGCAGGTTCTGCCGAAACAGCAGCGGCAGGACGAACAGCAGCCCGGTCAGCGCGAAGTTGACCGCGGCCCCCGCGAGCAACGCGGACACCGTGCCCCGCGAGCGCAGGATCGCCCGGGCCAGTACCGGGTTGGCGCTGCGCCGCTCGGACCCGGCGAACAGCAGCCCGGCCGACACCGCACCCGCACCCGAGGCAGCCGCGTGCGTCGTGCCACCGGAGCCGGCCGCGATCAGGGCGTCGGTGGCCAGTCCCAGCGCGACACACGCGGCGAGTTGGGAGGTCCAGTCGATCGGCCGTACGCCCTTGGGGCAGTGCACCTTGCGTCCGGCGGTCAGGGCCAGGGTGAGGGCGGCGAGCGGCACGTTGATCAGGAAGATGGCCCGCCAGCCGAATGCGTCGACCAGCACTCCGCCGGCAATGGGTCCCACGGCGAGTGCGGCGCCGCTGAGCGCGGCCCAGACCGCGACCGCCCTGGCCCGCTCCGCCGGCACCGGATACAGCGTGGTGACCATCGCCATCGACGCGGGCACGCACGCGGCGGCGGCCACGCCGAGCAGTGCGCGCAGGGCCACCAGGGTCCACAGGTCCGGTGCCCATGCGCTGAGCAGCGAGCCGAGGCCGAACGCGACGATGCCGACCCGGAAGGCCCGATGGGCACCGAACCGGTCGGACACCGCGCCCGCGGTCAGCAGCAGCGCGCCGAACACGACGGTGTACCCGGACACCACCCATTGCAGACCCGCCACCGAACTGCCCAGCGAGCGGGCCAGATCCGGCTCGGCGACCGAGAGCACGGTCAGGTCGAGCAGCACCATGAAGTAGCCGAGCGCAATGCCGAGGAGGGCGATCGTACGCGAGCGCGCCGTCGGCGCGGGCCGGGTGGAAACGGGTGAATCGAGGACAGTCATCGAGAGTTCTCCAAGCACGGGAGGGGCGCGAACCCGGCGAGGGCAGGGCCACCGCACGGCACGGCGCTCGTGCGACGGTCCGAGCCCGAGCAGGTCCGGCGGGCAGGGCTCGACACGGGCGCACCGCCGAGGTCGGGCGTCGGCGGCAGGAAACGGTTCGAGGGCAACCACTGTGCGGCCGCGGCGGATTCGGCTCGACCGGCTCTGCCGCATGCCGCGTTCGGAATATCCGAACGCGCTGCCGAGGTTGTCGGGCCATGGAACTTCGCCAGCTCCGCACGTTCGAGACGGTCACCCGTACCGGGACCGTCACCGCCGCCGCCAACGTGCTCGGCATCGCGCCCTCGTCGGTCTCCGAACAGATCCGGGTGCTGGAGAAGTCGGTCGGCGTCGCGTTGTTCGACCGAGGCCCCAGGGGGATGACGCTCACCTCGGCCGGTGAGCGTATGCGGGACTGGGCGCACCGCCTGCTCGACCAGGCCGAACAGGCCCGCCGCGAGGTCGCCGAGGCCGCGCCGCCGCTACGGCTGGGCGCGCTGGAGAGCATCGCCGCGACGCACGTGCCCCCGGTGCTGGCCCGGCTCGGCGCGCGCCGGCCCGACCTGCGGGTCCAGGTCCGTTCGGACGGTACGCGCGACGACCTGTTGGAGGCCGTGGCCGCCGGCCGCCTCGATGCCGCCCTGATCCTGGACACCGGTACCTGGCTGGGCGAACTGGGCTTCGAACCGCCGCCCGCCGCACTGGCGTTCGTCGACCTGGAACCGGTCGGGCTGGTCCTGGTCGCGGCGCCGGGCCACCCGCTCGGGGGCCGTTCACCGATCGTCGGCGACGACCTGCGCGGCCACCGGCTCCTGGTCAACGCGGCGGCCTGCTCGTTCCGGCTGGCCGGCGATCGACTCCTGGGTGCGGAGGTGGAACAGGTCCGGGTCGGTGGCGTGGCGGTCATCCGGGCGTGGGCCGAACAGGGTTTGGGCGTCGCCCTGTTGCCCGCCTTCGCGGTCGCCGACCAACTTGCCTCCGGCAAGCTGATCCGACTCGCCCTGGACGCCCCCGACCTGTCCCTGCGACTGGTCTGGCGCCCCGACCGGGAGTCCGTCCCCGGCCTGCGCGAAGTGCTCTACGCGGCAGCCGCCCCCACGCCCGGCAGCACCCCCGTTCTCACGAGCACGGTCGCCCCGCACACGGCGCCCTGACCCGGGCTTCCCGCCCGCCCGCCCGCCGGCCGAGCCGCGTCGGCCGGGGTGGCGGCCCGTCCATCGGACCGGTCCATCCGGCCCGGGTCTCGCGGGCGGCGGGGTGGTCAGGCCGTGTCCGTTGGCGTTTACGTTCCGCGGCCGGCGGTCACCCTCCGTTGCGGGTCGGTGGGCGTCGGTCGGTGGATGGGAGTGCGATGGTGCGGCGACGACGGGATGTGCCCCGGTTCCCGGGCGGGGTGGCGTCATGGACCCGGTGACCACCTCCCTGGTCGAGATCCACGATCGGCTGGGCGTCCTCTCCGACGGCGAAGTGGCGGACTACATCCCGCAGTTGGCCTCGGCCGATCCGCGGACGTTCGGATTGGCCCTGGTGAGCATGTCCGGCCACTGCTACAGCGCCGGCGACACCGACGAGCCGTTCAGCATCCAGTCCGTGTCCAAGCCGTTCGTCTACGCGCTCGCGCTGTCCGAACTGGGCCCCGCCGAGGTGAGCCGCCGGGTCGGCGCGGAGCCCAGCGGCGAGGCGTTCAACGCGATCAGCCTCGAACCCGGCACCGGCCGGCCGGCGAACCCCATGGTCAACGCGGGCGCCATCGTGACCACCTCGCTGGTTCCGGCGGCGGACCCGGTGGACCGCTTCGAGCGCATCCGCGCGTGCCTGTCCGCGTTCGCGGGCCGACCCCTGGACGTGGACGAGGACGTATACCGCTCCGAGGTCGACACCGGCGACCGCAACCGAGCCCTGGCCTACCTGATGCGCGGCGCGGGATCGTTGTCCGGCGACGTGGACGAGACCGTACGCACCTACTTCCGCCAGTGCTCGATCCGGGTCCGCGTCGCCGACCTGGCGGTGATGGCCGCGACCCTGGCCAACGGCGGCGTCAACCCGGTCACCGGGGACCGGGTGATCGCCGAGCCGGTCGCGGTGCGGGCGCTCTCGGTGATGGCCACGTGCGGGATGTACGACACCGCAGGCGAATGGTTGCTGCGAGTGGGACTACCCGCCAAGAGCGGGGTGTCCGGCGGCCTGATCGCGTGCAGCCCCGCGCGCTTCGGCATCGCCGTGCACAGCCCGCCACTGGATCGTGCGGGCAACCCGGTGCGCGGTGTGGTCGCGCTCACCGAACTCTCCGAACGCTTCGCCCTGCACCTGATGCACCAACCGGGCCGGCACATCGCGACCGTCACCGACATCACCACCGCGCTCGACCTGCCCTCCCGTCGGGCCCGTACCCCGGCCCAGCGCGCCGTGCTCGACCACGAGGGGCACCGCATCGTGGTCATCCGGGTCCAGGGGATGTTGGAATTCACCGAGACGGAGCACCTGCTGCACGCGCTCCGCGAGTCCGTGCCGGAGGCACCCGGCTGGATCGTGCTGGATCTGGATCGGGTGACCCGGATCGCCGTCGGCTCCGCCGCCATGCTCGGCGCCGCGCCGGCCGACCTCGCCACCGCCGGCCACGAGCTTGCCATCGCGGCCCGGGAACCGCTGCTGGACCCGATCGCCGACCCGGCGCCGTGGACCCCCTTCCGCAGCCGCGACGAGGCCGTCGCCTGGTGCGAGGACCGGCTGCTGACGGCGCAGGCGGCAGCGCAGCCGACCGAGTGACGGGCGCGGCCGGTTCACATGCTTCGATCGCCGGTCGGCCGGAAACTCATCGGTGGGAGAGATTCTTCGGAGGTTCCCACCCCGAGGGCGAGCCACACACTCTCCGCCCGACCCCGTTCACGAGGAGTCACGACATGTCGTATCCGACCTACCCCGAGGCCCGCTACCACGGCGAGGGCGGCGAAGTCAGTGCCCGCTTCCGCCCGGCCGGGCATCCGCCGGAACTGACCACGGCCGGGGCGAGCTTCCACTACCTGGCCACGACCGACTCCACGGACGGCGAGTACGGGCTGTACCGGGTGGACATGCACGCCGTGCCCAGCGGCCCGGGCACGCACTTCCACCGGACCATCTCCGAGTCGTTCTTCGTGCTGTCCGGCACGATCCGGCTGTTCGACGGCAACGCATGGCGCGACGCCAAGGCCGGCGACTTCCTGTACGTGCCCGTCGGCGGCCTGCACGCGTTCCGCAACGAATCCGGCGAGCCGGCCTCGATGTTGCTCCAGTTCGCCCCGGGTGCGCCGCGCGAGGCGTACTTCGAGGGTGTGCCCGAGCTCGCACATCTCACGGACAAGGAGCGCGCACAGTTCTTCCTGCGGCACGACAACCACTGGGTGGACCTCGGCGGGTAGGGCGAGGGTCGGGGCGGTGACGCGCCGGGGACGGCCGGGTCGGGGGCGTCGGCGCGCCGTGCAGTGAATGCCGGGCCGGGACGGGGACCGACGGGGTCGTGCCGGGGCGGGGCGTGGGCCGGCGGCGGCCGGGCGTGGAGGGCCCGACACCTACCCTCTCGCGGTGGGCACCGCCGCCCGGCGGCGTACCCGCGAGCCCGGTGCCGTGGCGATCAGGCTGCCCGCGTGGCCGGTGAGTGCCCGGCATGTGTCCGGGGCGGCCGGCTCTCCGGGCAGCGGGGTGAAGGGCGCGGTGGTGGTGATCGGTGGTCGGGTGGACAATCGGCCGCGCCGATCGGCCGCGTACAACCTGCCGTTCATCGCGGTGAGGACGATCGCGCCGCCCGCGCGGCCCAGTTCGCGCCAGGGTGGCGACGCGTCCGGGTCGGTGGGCAGGTCGGCGGCGTACACGTGGTGGAGCGTGTCGTCGGCGCACACCGCGAACAGGCCGCCGTCGCACAGGGCGAGCGCGATCGTGCCGGCCGGCAGCCGGGCCACCCAGGTCCACGGCGCCGGCCCGGTCACCGGCGGCCGGCGCAACAGCCGGCCGTCGGCCGTGGCCGCGTACAGCTCCAACGGCAGCGGCCCGGACGCCTCGCGCGCCGCCGCCAGCGCCAGCACGGGTCGTGCGGTGCCGATCGTGCGCCACGGCAGGTTCTGCCCGCTCACCTCGCGGCAGACCAGCGCGCCCTCGGTGTCCACCGCGAACAGCACGTCCGCACAGGCCGCCAGCGCGCGGATGTCGCCGGAGGGACCGATCACCTCCCATTGCGGCTGCCGGTCCGCGCCGAGCCGATCGAGCACGTTGCGGGTGACCCGGTCCACCACCGGATCGGCCAGCGCACTGCCCCAGTTGATCGTGCCCGCGTTGAACACCGTGCCCGCGCCCAGCCGGAACGTACCCATCACCGCGTCCCCGCCCTGCCCGTAGCGGGCCCAGTGCCGCAGGTCGGCGGTGGCCAGCACGACGAAGGACGCCGGCGTACCGTCCCGCCCGGTGGCGCGGGGCACCCCGCCGCTCCAGTCCAACTCGGTCGCGTCGGTCTCGTAGCCCAGCGCGCCCTGCGCGAACTTGTCGCCGTCCGCGAGGCCGGTGCCCGCGAACACCCAGTGGTCGGTGAACCGGGCGGTGTAGGTCTCCTCCCGGATCACCTTCATGCCCTCGCCCCACGCGCCCGCGCCGCGCCGGAAACTGAGCCCGGTCATGCTGTTCTCCGGGCGGTACACCGGTGCGCTGGACCACTCCACGGTGACCCGTTCGGGATCGATCGCCGCCATCGGGTCGGTCACCGCGTCCCGATGGCACACCATGGTGCGCCCGTCGTCCTCCAGACGCATCTGCCACCACGCCGTATTGGCCGCGAAGATCGCCAGGTTGCCGCCACGGCGGACGAAGTCCTCCACCGTGTCCCGCTGTTCCTTCGACCAGTACTCGTCGTGGCCGTTGATCACCAACAGCCGGTAGTGCCCCAGCAGGTCGTCGCCGCCGTGCAGATCCAGACCGGAACAGAACTCGACTCGCCGACCGGTGGCCCGCAACCAGCGCAGCAGGCCCTCCTCCCAGCGCTCCGGCGGCGGGCCGCCGCCGGGCCGGTCGAAGGAGACCCGGGCGGCGCGGTCCGGTTGTTCCGCGTAGTACAGGCCCTGTCCGGGCACGCCGGAGCGGTTGTACGCCTGCCAGGTGGCGAACGGTACGGACACCAGGATGCGGGCCGCCGTGCCAGGGCGGGCCGCACGCACCACGAACCACGCCTCGTGGTCCAGTGGTTCGACGCCGGCGAGGGGGGTGCCGTCGTCGAACACGGCCCGGTAGAGCGAGCTGGGCCAGTTCTCGGGTACGGCCAACTCCCATAGCCCGCCGCCGACTCGGGCGCGGGTGAGCACCCGTTCGGTGGTCGCGTCGATCACCGTGACCTCGCCGCTCACCGGGCCACCGTCGGTCGAGGCGAGGTGGAAGCGCAGCCGGCCGCCCGCGACCACGGACGTTGCGCCGGCATACGCCAGAACACTCATGCGACCGGCTCCGCCACACGCTCCGCGAAGCCGGTCAACGCGCCGATCGGCACCTCCCGTCCGCTCGCCGCACGGATCAACAGGTCCTCCAACGCGACCAGATGCGCCTCCAGCGCATGCACCGGGAGATACGCCGTGTCGCCGGTGACGCTGACCACCAGCGCATCGCCCTCGGACACCACGTGCATGCAGTACCGGCACGCGATGAACTCGTGCCCGCCCGCCGGTTCGACCCGGCTGTGGCTGCGCGCCGCGTCCAGTTCGGCGGTGGTCGGCGCCGGGCCGGCCGTCGGCGGCCGGTCCACCAGACGCATGTCGTTGAAGCAGCAGAACGGCCGGATCGGCGTGCCGCGCTCGGCCGCGATCCGCCGCATCAACTCGTTCCACCGATCCGGGTCGTAGCCGGCGCTGCGGTAGGCGCGCAACGACGCCTGCCACGCGGCGGGCAGCAGGTCGGAGAAGTACGCGGCCGGGTCCAGGTCCAGCACGAACAGGCCCTCCTGGGACAGCGTGGTCACCAGGTCGCGACTGTCCGCTCGGAAACGATTGGCCACGATCGGCAACATCACCGCCGTGTCCCGACCACCCGCCCGCGCGGCCAACACGGCCGCGCCGGCCAGCAGTACCGCGGACGGACTGATCCGGTGCCGCAGCGCGACCGCGTCGGTGGCCCGGGCCAGCGCCGCGGACACCAGGCGCACGGTGCGAAAGCGCGGCGCGGCGGGTTCGGCGACCACATCGGCGAACACCGTCGGCGCGATCCGCCGGTAGTGCGTCTCCCAATGCGCCAGCGCCGATTCGCCCCGGCGCAGTCCGGTCGCCGAGGACTGCTCGTGGGCCAGATCCAGCGGTCCGGCCGAGGTCGGGCCGCCGGCCGAGCCGCGCCGGATCAGCAGCCGCAAATCGCGCACCAGCACCTCGACGCCGTGCCCGTCGGTGGCCACATGGCACAGGGCCAGCGCCACGTAGCGGACCCGGCCGCCCTGCACGATCAGCCCGGCCCGGATCGGCCACGCGCCGAAGTAGTCGAAGCGGGTCGCGCCGAGCCGCTCCGCCACCGCCGCGGCGACCGTGTCCGCGTCCTCGATCAGTGCCGCCTCGAACACCTGCACCGGCAGACTGCCCGCCGCGTGCCGGATCTGCCGGGGCTCGCCGTCGCCGGTCACCAGGCGGGTGCGCAACGCGTCGTGCCGCTCCATCAGCCGGCCCAGTGCGGCACTCGCCTGTGCGACGTCCACCGGCCCGCCGCGATCGGCGATCGGCAGGACTCGGGCCATGTTGAAGTAGTGGTCGCTGGGCGCGGTACGTCGGATGGCCTGCCAGATGGCCCGCTGACCCCAGGTCAGCGGTGCCTCCACCGGGCCGCCGGCGGCGACCGCGAACGGCGCCCGGACCTCGTGCGGGGCCGCGGTCGGATCACCGGCCGCGACCGGGGTTCTCGCCGCGTCGCGCTCAACCATCGCCCACCGCCACGCCCTGCCGGGTCAATCGTTCGACCAGCGTGTCCAGGTCCTCGACGAAGTCGAGATCGGCATCCAGGTCGAAGAACACGTCGAACTCGCCCTCCAGCGCGTCGATCAGCCGCAGGAAGGTCAGCGAACTCACCCCGGCGGCGGTCAACGAGCCCTCGCTGTCCAGTACCTCGCGCGCGCTCACCTCGCCGTCGCTGACCTCGGCGATCAGCGTGGCCACCCGCTCGCGCAACTGCTCGGCGCTCATGCCGCGTCCCCGGCCAGGCGCCGGCGCAGGCTCAGCGGACGGATGTCCGGCCAGACCCGGTCGATGTGCGCCGAGCACTCCTCGCGGGTGCCGACGAAGCCGGTGGGTACCCACCCGGCGGGCGGGTCGGTGCGCAGCGGCCACAACGAGTGCTGTTCCTCGTCGTTGACGACCACGCGGTACTGCTCCTCGGTGATTTCGGTGTCGGTGCTCATCGCTGCTCCTGGAGTTCGCGAATGGCGTCCGTG
This sequence comes from Embleya sp. NPDC008237, assembly GCF_042956465.1. Taxonomy (NCBI): domain Bacteria; kingdom Bacillati; phylum Actinomycetota; class Actinomycetes; order Kitasatosporales; family Streptomycetaceae; genus Embleya; species Embleya sp. NPDC008237. The sequence goes on along the minus strand of NZ_JBIBGL010000009.1, from coordinate 198,206 downwards.
ACGCCGGTGACGGTCGGGGTGTCGAAGAAGACGTCGAGCGGGACCTCGACGCCGAGCCGCTTGCGGATGCGGGCGGCGATCCGGGTGATGGTCAGCGAGTGGCCGCCGAGGTCGAACAGGTCCTCGTCCACGCCGAGATCGTCCAGCTGCAACACCTCGGCCCAGATCGCCCGGACGATCTCGGTGACCTCGTCGGCCGGCGCACCCGGCGACCCGGCGGGATCGGTGGGATCGACCGGTTGGGGGCGGACCGGGACCGGTTCGGGCAACCGGGCGCGGTCCAGCTTGCCGTTGGGGGTGAGCGGAAACGCGTCCAGGACGAGGAAGGTGGTGGGCACCATCGCGGGCGGCAGCGTACGGGCCAGGTGGGTACGCAACCGGTCCGACGGCACCGGTGGTTGCCCGGGTTCGGGGACCACGTAGCCGACCAGGCGGGCGTGTTCGGTGTCCCGGTCGAGCAGCCGGACCGCCGCCTGGGCGATGCCCGGATGCGCGGCGAGCAGGCTCTCGATCTCGCCCATCTCGATGCGGTGCCCGCGCAGTTTGACCTGCGCGTCGGTGCGGCCGACGTAGTCCAGGCCGCCGCCGGGCGCGTGCCGGACCAGGTCGCCGGTGCGGTAGAGCCGGGCACCGGGCGGCCCGAAGGGGTCGGCCACGAACCGCTCGGCGGTCAGCCCCGGACGGCCCAGGTAGCCGTGCGCCACGCCGTCGCCGCCCAGGAAGAGCTCGCCCGGAAGGCCCTCGGGCACCGGGTGCAGCCGGTCATCGAGCACGTACGCGCGGGTGTTGGCCAGCGGGCGGCCGATCCCGGGCGGCCCGTCGGTGTGCAGTTCGGCGTAGGTGGACCACACCGTGGTCTCGGTGGGGCCGTACACGTTGACCAAGCGGCCCACCGCACGGCGCAGTTCGCCGGCCAGCGGGGCGGGCAGCGCCTCGCCGCCGCTGATCGCGGTCAGTCCGGGGCGGTGCAGGCCGGCCGCGAGCAGCACCCGCCAGCCGCTCGGCGTGGCCTGTACATGGGTGATCGCATACCGCTCCAGGATGGCCAGTTGCGCGGGGCCGTCCCGGTGCCGGTCGTCGGGCACGAGTACCACGCGCGCACCGGTGACCAGCGGCAGCAGGAGTTCGACGGTGGAGATGTCGAAGGACAGCGAGGTCAGTCCGAGCCAGCGGTCGGCCGGGCCGGCGCCGAGCCGGTCGCGCATGCTCGCCAGCAGGTTGGCCAGGGCGTGGTGCGAGACCTCGACGCCCTTGGGCCGGCCGGTGGAGCCGGAGGTGTAGATGACGTAGGCCGGATCGCCCGGTTCGGGCCGGGCCGGTGGCTCCACCGGGGCGGGTTCGGGTCCGAACAGGTCGGGGCCGTACAGATCGGGCCCGGTCAGCACCAGGACCTCGGCGGCGGTGTCGGCGGGGCGTTCGCCGCGCTCGGTGACCAGTGCCGCGATCCGGGCGTCGGCGCGGATGAAGGCGAGCCGCTCGGCCGGATAGCCGGGGTCCAGCGGCAGGTAGGCGGCGCCGGCGGCGAACACGCCGAGTACGGCGGCCACCTGCTCACCGGTGCGTCCCAGCTCGATCGCGACCAGGTCGCCCGCGCCGATGCCGGCCGCGCGCAGCCGGCGGGCGAACACGTAGGCCGCGGAGGCCACCTGGCGGTAGGTCAGGAACCGGCCGGCACACACCACGGCGACCGCGTCGGGGGCGGCCCAGGCGCGGGCGGCGAACAGGTCGACGACGGTGTCCCGGGCCGGGTACGGCGTGTCGGTGGCGTTGTCCGCGTGCAGCACCCGGACCAGTTCGGCCTCGGGCAGCAGCGGCAGGTCGCCGATGGGCAGGTCGGGGTCGGCCAGTGCGGTGGTGAGCAGCGTGACGAAGTGGCCTGGGATGCGCGCGGCGACGGCGGGGGCGAATGCGTCGGTGGGCACGTGCAGCGCGCCGTCGATCCGGTCCCGGCCCTCGACCAGTTGCAGGTGCGCGGTGTTGCGTGCGGTCGGTGGCAGGACGATCCACTCGACCCGCACCTCGACACCGGGAAACACCGGTTCGACCGCTCGGGTGCGTCGCCGGTAGCTCACGGTCAGGTCGGTCAGCGCGGTCCTGGGGCCCAGGCCGCGCACGGTGTGGCTGTAGGGCACGTCGCGGAACGCGTAGACGGCCCGCAGTTCCGCGCGCAGTTCGCGGGCGAAGGCGCCGAACTCCTGCTCCGCGCGCGGCCTGGAGGAGACCGGGAGCTCGTTGACGAACAGGCCCACCAGGCGGATGTCGGCCGGCGTGCGGGTGGACAACTCCAGTGCGGTGCGCACCCGCGCGTTGCCGTAGCGAAACAGCAGCGCATGCCAGCCCGCCAGCAGCAGTTCGAAGTGGGTGACGCCCAGGCGCAGTGCGGCCTCTTCGAGCGCGGCGACCGCCTCGGGGCCGAGGGTGAACGGTATCGAGGTGCCCGGCGCGGGTTCGCTGCCGGCGCGGGTACCGGGCAGCAGGCCGGGCAGTACGGCCCGCCCCGGCTCCTCGCGGTGCCTGGCCCACACGCCGGTGCCGTCCGTGACCGGCCGGGCCGGGGCCGTTCCGGCCTCGACCGCCTCCGCCGGCCCGCGTGCGTCCGGCGCCGTGCCCGCCGGGTTCGTGCCGTCCCGGGCGGCCCGATAGGCCCGGGCCAGGCCGGCCACGACGATCTCCTTGGAGGTTCCGTCGAAGACCATGTGATGCGCCGTCACCAGCAGCGTGTGACGGTCCGGGCCCAGGGTGAACAGCGTGAAGCGCGCCAGTGGCCCGGCGAGCAGGTCGAACGGGCGGGCGAGTTCGGCCCGGATCAGCGCCTCGATCGCGGCGTCGTCGGCCGGTACCCGCCGCATCGGCGCGGGCGCGGCCGGCACCAGACCGGGGACGCCGTCGGCCTCGCCGACGGCCGTCGCGAGCACGGGGTGGCGTGCGACGGTGGCCGCGCAGGCCGCCGTCAGCGCGGTCACGTCCAGCGGGCCGTCGAAGCGCAGCAGCACCGAGAGGTGGTAGGCGGACTCGGCGGGCAGCGTGCGCTCGGTCACCCACACGCCCAACTGGGCGGCGGACAGCGGCGCGAAGGACGGCTCGACGGCGAGCGCAGCGGTGGTGGGCGTGCCCTCGCCCTCGGTCGTCGGGGGGATCTGATCGTTGGTGACAGTCATGGTCGGACCTCGTCGTCCAGGAGCCGGCGCAGCTCACGCTTGAGGATCTTGCCGCCCTCGTTGCGCGGCAGGGATTCCCGGAACAGCACGTGTCCGGGCAGTTCGTGTGCGGCGAGGCGCTCCATCAGGAACACCCGCAGCTCGGTCGCGGTCAGATTGCCCAGTGGTACCACCGCCGCCGCGACGGTCATTCCGAGGACGGGGTGCGGCACGCCGAAGGCGGCCGCGTCGATGACCGCCGGGTGCTCGTGCAGGGCGTCCTCGACCTGCAGCGTGGAGACCTTGTGGGCCCCGGACTTGATCACGTCGCGCTCGCGGTCGACCAGATACAGGAAGCCGTCCGCGTCCAGGTAGCCGAGATCGCCCATCCGCACCCAACGCCCGGAGAACACCCCGGAATCGCGGTCCTCGCCGTAGTAGGACCTGGGCGTGGTCGGCGAGCGCAGCCACACCTCGCCGGTCTCGCCCACCGGCAGTACCCGGCCCGCGTCGTCGGTCACCCGCAGGTCGCGCAGCGACGCCGGCCGCCCGGGCGAGTCGGGGTGTTCGGGATCGAAAAGCATCGTGGTCTGCGCGGGCGCGGCCTCGGTGGAGGTGTAGTAGTTGACGATCTGGGCCTGCGGGAACAGCCGGGACAGGCCCAGCGCGACGCTCTGCGGCAGGGCGGCGGCGGTGGAGCCCAGCAGCCGCACGTCGGAGAGGTCGCAGCGGCGCACCTGTTCCGCGCCGAGCAGTTCGATCGCCATCGCCGGGACCACGAACACGCTGCCCACCGCGTGCCGTTCGATCAGCCGGGCGAAGTGGCCGGGAGTGAAGCGCGGCGCGGCGATCGCGGTCGCCTTCGCGTCCAGGGCGTTGACCAGCATGGTCTGCCCGGCATTGGTGCCGACCGGGAAGGCGTGCAGGAAGTGCGCCGAGTGGCCCAGCGGGCGGCGGCGGGCGTCCAGCGTGCAGCCGTGCGCGAGGTTGGCGTGCGTTGCGGCCACGCCCTTGGGCGTGCCGGTGGTGCCGGAGGTGTACAGGATCTGGGCGAGGTCGCCGGGTGCGGGGGGCGGGAGTTCGCTGCCGGGGTAGGTCTCGATGTCCTCGACCGGCGCGGTCCAGGCGCCGGTGCCGGCGTCCGGCGGGGTCAGCTCGGCGCGGTGCAGCACGGCGGCGGCTCCGCTGTGCCGCAGCAGGTGCCGCACCTCGGCGGGCGCGAGTCGATCCGACATCGGCACCGCGACCGCGCCGGCCCGCTGCGCGCCCAGGTAGGCGGTCGCGTAGTCGATCCAATCGCCGTTGCCGTACAGCAGCGCGACCCGGTCGCCGGGACCGATGCCGCGCGTGCTCAGCCCGGCGGCGACGGCGTCGGCGCGTTCGTGCCACGAGCCGAAGGTCAACTTCTCCCGGCCGCTGAGGATCGCGGGCCGCTCCGGCTCCAGCTCGGCGCGGTGGGTGAGCAGCGCGGACAGGCTCTCCGGCGCCCGGCGGGCGGCCGGGACCGGGCGCGGGCGGGTACCGGTGCTCATCGCGACACCTCCGCGAGGGCGGGCGCCGACTCGACCGCCCGGGCCCGGAGCCGGCGTTCGCGTTCCTGGATGCCGACCTCGTCGTCCGGTGGTGCGTCCGGCACGTCCCGGTCGAAGCGGGCCAGCACCGGCAGGCGCAGGCCGATCACCACGAGCGCGACCATCGCTGCGCCGAACACCAGGTACAGCAGGCCGATTCCGCGACCCTCGCCGTGGCCGATCACGGTGCCGACGGAGCCTGCGAGCGGCCCGTCGTCGGCCATCAACGGTTCGAAGAGCTTCGCGCCCAGCGGCGCGATGATCCCGTGTCCGATCGGCAGCGTGGACCACGCGACGAGGGTATTGAGCGCGAACACCCGGCCGTGGAACCGCTGCGGCACCTTGACCTGGACGATGGTCGTGTAGACGCCGTTGACCAGGGACAGTGCGCAGGACATCCCGAAGGCGCCGATGCCGACCACCCACAGGCTCGCATGCAGTCCGGTGAACGCGGACGCGCCGGCCAGACCGGCCGCCAACCACAACATGCCGCGCAGCCGTTGCCGGCGCGGGCCGCCCCAGAAGCCCATCGCGATGCCGCCGACGATCACGCCGGCGCCGGCCGCCATCGACACCCGGGCGGCCCCGCCGAGCGAGTCGAAGGACAACACCAGCGGTGTGGTGAGCAGGAACAGCGGTGACAGGAACAGGTTCAACACCGCGAACCACAACAACATCGCCCGAAAGCCCCGGTGGCGCCAGGAGTAGGTGAAGCCGTGCTTGATCTCCGAGGTCAGCGACTCGCGCCGGCGCCAGGGCAGGGTGCGCGGGAACCTCACGCACGAGATGATGGTGATCGCGATCGCGTAACTGACCACGTCCAGGATCAGGATGCCGCGCAGGCCGATCCCGGCCATCAACCCCACCGCGATCAGCGGGACCACGAACTGCGCGACCCCACCGGCCATTTGCACGATGCCGTTGGCGTGTCCGAGGTATTGCTTGGGCACCAGCTGCGGCACCGCCGAGGCGTAGGCCAGGCGCTGGAAGGTGAGCGCCATCGACAACGAACCCAGCAACACGTAGATGTGCCAGGGATGCAGGTTGCCCGAGGCCAGCAGCAACAACAGCACCCCCTGGGTGCCGCCGGCGGCGATGTCGCCGGCGAGCATCACCCTGCGCCGATCCAGCCGGTCCACGATGGCGCCCGCCAACGGGCCGATCAGGATGCCCGGGAGCATCCCGATCACCGCGTACAGGGCGAACCGGCCCATCGAGCCGGTCTCCAGGTAGATCCAGATCGGCAGGGCGAACTCGGTCAGCGCCGAGCCGGTGATCGACACGAGCTGGCTGAACGCGACCAGCAGGAACCGGCCCATCCCGGGCTGGGGTTCGCGTGCTCCGGTGCGCTCGGGCGTCTCCGGATCCCGCGGTGGACCGGCCGATCCGTGGAACCACCACGGACCGTCCGCCTCGCGGGTGGGCAGCGCGTCGGTGTTCTCGGCGACCAGCGCGGGGTGGACTCGGGTGATCACCTCGGCCAGGTCGGCGGCGCGATGCTTGAGGAAGAAGTGGCCGGCCTCGTCGAGCATCACCAGGCCGACCCGGTCGGCGATGGTGCGCCATTCGCGAAAGCGTTCCTGGTAGAAGTCCGCGGCCGGGTCGCGGTCGCCCATCACCGACACGATCGGCGCGCGCAGCCGGGGCCGTCGGTCGGACAGCGCCTCGGTGAAGTACTCCTCGGCGGCCACCGAGTCGCGGCGCATGTTGCCGATGATGAACTTCATCTGCTCGCCGTCCAGGTCCGCCATGTCGGCGCCCATCGAGGTCAGCCAGTTGGCGTAGACCCGGTCGCCGAGCAGCGGTTCGAGGGCGGCCACCTTGCTCAGCGTGCTCAGCACCCGGCTCTGCGGACGAGCGAAGGGGAACTGGGCGCCGATGTACACGGCGGCCAACTCGCGTCCGGCCTCCTCCAGTTGCCGCGCGACCGCGACGATCAGCGCGCTGCCGACGCCGCAGTGCCCGTACAGCGCGATCGGCCCCTCGACCCGCTCTCGGATCTCGGCCACGATCCGCCGGGCGAGTTCGTCGAAGGGCAGCCGCTCCTGGGTGACGCCCACGTCGTGGCCGGGGATCGCCACCGACCACAGGTCGTGCGTGCCCGGCAAGGCGTCGGCCAGCGGCTGGTAGACCACCGCGCTGCCGCCGCCGTAGGGCACGCAGACCAGGGACAGGGTGCGGCGTTCGGCCGGAACCGGCTTGGTGAGCCGGTACAACAGCCGGGCCGGGCCGCGTTCGGCCTCGGACAGGGTGGACAGCGCGGCGATCTCGCGGATCGTCTTGTGCGTGAACACGTCCATCACGCTGACGGCGCGCCCGCCGATCTCCGGGAGTTGCCGGCGGGCCCGCGCGACCACCTGGGTGGCCAGCAGCGAATGTCCGCCCAGGTCGAAGAAGTCGTCGTCGATGCCGACCTCGGGCAGCGCGAGCACATCGCACCAGATCGCCGCGAACAGCAGCTCGGCCGGCGTGGTGGGCGGTGCGTCGGCGGCGCCCTTGGAACGACGTGCGGCGGGCGCGGGCAGCGCCTTGCGGTCGAGTTTGCCGCTGGGGGTCAGCGGCAGTGCGGGCAGCGCGACGAACGCGGCGGGCACCATGTAGTCGGGCAGCGTGCGCTTGAGCGCGGCCCGCACACCGTCGGCATCGAACCCGTCCTCGCCGCCGCCGGTTTCCGACTCGCCGACCTCCGACCCGCCGGCTTCGGCGGCTCCGGACCTCGCCGGATTCTCGACCGGGACCACATACGCTGTGATGCGCTTGTCGCCGGGGGCGTCCTCGCGGACCAGCACGGCGGCCTCGTCGATTCCGTGCTGTGCCCGCAACACGGCCTCGATCTCGCCGAGTTCGATGCGCAGGCCGCGCAGCTTGACCTGGCCGTCGAGCCGGCCGAGGAAGGCGAGGGTGCCGTCCGGACGCCACCGGGCCAGGTCGCCGGTGCGGTAGAGCCGGGCGCCGGGCGGGCCGAAGGGGTCCGGTACGAACCGCTCGCCGGTCAGTCCGGGTCGACGGTGGTAGCCCAACGCGACCTGCACACCACCCAGGTACAACTCGCCGGGCGTGCCCAGCGGTGCGGGCCGCATCGCATCGTCGAGCACGTAGACCCGGGTGTTGTGGATCGGCGCACCGATCGGCACCGCCGCGAGCGGGCCCTCGCACTCCCACGCGGTGACGTCCACGGCGGCCTCGGTGGGCCCGTACAGGTTCGCCAACGCGCAGTGCGGCAGCCGCTCGCGGAACGCCCGGGCGGCGTCCGGCGTGAGCTCCTCGCCGCTGCACACCACCCGGCGCAGTGTCGTGCAGTGCTCGACGTCCTCCTCGGCCAGGAACATCGTCAACATCGCCGGCACGAAGTGCGCCAGCGTGACACCCTGTTCGGCGATCACATCGCGCAGGTAGCCGGCGTCCTTGTGGCCGCCGGGGCGGGCCAGGACCAACCGGGCGCCGGTGGTCAGCGGCCAGAAGAACTCCCACACCGACACGTCGAAGCTCGCCGGGGTCTTCTGCAACACCGTGTCGGCGCCGGTCAGCCGGTAGGCGTCCTGCATCCAGGTGATCCGGTTGACGATGCCGCGATGGGTGTTCGGCACCCCCTTGGGCCGACCGGTGGAGCCGGAGGTGTAGATCAGGTACGCGACGTCGTCGGGCCCGGGCGCGGCGTCGGACAGCGCGCCGGGAGCCGGGTCGGGCCAACTCGCGAGGTCCTCCAGGTACAGGACCCGGGCGGCGCAGTCGGCGGGCACCGGCAGGTCGCGCCCGGTCAGCAACACCCGCGCGCCCGAGTCGGCGAGCATGAACGCGAGCCGCTCGGCCGGGTATTGCGGATCCAGCGGGGTATAGCCGGCGCCCGCCCGGAGCACCCCGAGCAGCGCGGCGACCAGTTCGGGCGAGCGCTCGGCGCCGACCGCGACCAGGTCGCCGGCACGCACGCCCTCGGCCCGCAGGCGGTGCGCCACCCGGTCGGCGGCGGCGTCCAGTTCGCGGTAGGTCAGGGTGCGTTCGTCGAGGGTGACCGCGATCGCGTCGGGGGTGCGGGCGATCTGCTCGGCGATCAGGCTCGCCAGGCTCGCCCCGGTCGGCACCGGCGCGGCGGTGTCGTTCCAGTGGGTCAGCAGGTTCTCGCGCTCGTCCGGGTCCAGGCCGTCGAGCGTGGAGACCGGGACGTCCGGGCGATCGGCCAGCACCGCGAGCAACCGGCCCAGGTGGCGGCCCAGGCGCGCGATGGTGGGCTCGTCGAACAGGTCGGTGTTGTAGTTGAACGCGCCGCGCAAGCCGTCCGGCCACTCCATCAGGAACAGTTCCAGGTCGAAGCGGGTGCCGCCGGCCTGGATCCCGAACACCTCCGCGGACAGCCGCGCACGGTCGCCGTCGGTGTTCGCGGTGGCGTAGTTCTGCACCGCCAGCACCGCCTGGAACACCGGTGAACGGGTCACGTCGCGCGGCACGTTCAGCTCGGTGACCAACTGCGCGAACGGCAACTCCTGGTGCGCGTACGCCTCCAGGCAGGTCTCCCGGGTGCGGTCGAGCAGTTCGGCGAAGGTCGGGTCGCCGTCGGTGCGCGCGCGCAGCGCGAGTACGTTGACGAACATCCCGACCAGGTCCTCGACCTCGGGATGCGGCCGACCGGCGACCGGGGAACCGACCGCGAACGCGCGTTGGCCGCTGTGCCGGGCGAGCACCAGTTGAAAGGCGGCGAGCAGCACCATGTACAACGTCGCGCCGCGCTCGCGAGCCAGCGCGGCCAGCCGGTCCAGGAGTTCGCGGTCGACCTCGAACGCGTATCCGGCTCCCTCGAAGGTCTGCCGGGCCGGCCGGGGCCCGCGCGTGGGCAGTTCGAGCGGCTCGACGCCGGCCAGTTCGGTGCGCCAGTACGCGGTCTCGCGGGCGAGCGCCTCGCCGGTCAGTCGCGCGCGCTGCCAGATGGCGAAGTCGCCGTAGGACACTGCCGGTGCGCTCACCGGTGCGGCACTGCCCGAGGTGTGCTCGGTGTAGCGGGTGAGCACCTCGCGGATCATGATCTCGCTGGACCAACCGTCGCTGACGCTGTGGTGCACGGTCAGCAGCAGCACGTGGTCGTCCGCGGCCGACTCGATCAGCAGGGCGCGGAACAGCGGGCCCTCGGCGAGATCGAACGGTGTCGCGATCGCGGCCGAGACCAACCGCAGCGCCTGCGCCGGATCCGCGGCCTCGGCGCGGGCGAGCGGGACCGGCGCCGGGTCGGCGATCTCCAGGTGCGGCCGACCGTCCTCGTCCACCAGGTAGCGCGAACGCAGCGTCTCGTGCCGGGCGGCCAGGTCGGTCAGCGCCCGGGTCAGCGCCTCGACGTCGAGCGCACCGCGCAGGCGGCGCGCGATCGGGATGGTGTAGGCGGCCGTTCCGGGAGCGAACTGCTCCATGAACCACAGGCGTTCCTGGGCGTAGGACAGCGGCGGGACGGTGCCTTCGGGGCGGCGGGGGATGACCGGACCGGCGTCGGCGCGTCTGCGCAGTCGTCGTTCCAGGAGTTCGCGCTTGGTCGCGGAGAGGGTTGCTGCGCGTGCCGGTGATTCCGTGCTCATGGTTGCGGACGGTTCCTCTCCCGGGAGAGCTCCTGCTCGGCGGTGTCCTCGTCCAGGGCCTCCAGGTCGGCGACCAGGAGGTCTTCGACGGCCGCGGCGAACCCGGCGAGGGTGCGGTGGGTGAACAGCGTGCGCAGCGGCACGCTCAGGTCGGCGGTGGCGGCGATGCGGGCGACCACGCGGGTGGCGAGCAGCGAGTGGCCGCCGAGTTCGAAGAAGTCGTCGAGGGCGCCGGCCTTGTCCAGGCCGAGCACGTCGATCCAGATCTCGGCGATCAGTTCCTCGGCGGCGGTGCGCGGCGCGAGGTAGGCGTGGGTCTGTTCGGCGCGCCGGTCCGGGGCGGGCAGGGCGCGGTGGTCGAGCTTGCCGTTGGGGGTCAGCGGCAGCCGGTCCAGTCGGACCAACGCGTCGGGGACCAGGTGGGCGGGCAGCCGGCCGGCGAGTTCGGTGCGCAACTCCGGGACGGTGAGGTCGGCGTCGGTGACCACGTAGCCCACGAGCGCCTCGTCGCGGGCGATCACCGCGGCCTGGCGCACGCCCGGGCGGGCCAGCAGCGCGGCCTCCACCTCGCCCGGCTCGACCCGATGGCCGCGCACCTTGACCTGTGCGTCCAGTCGGCCGAGGAACTCCAACTGCCCGTCGGGGCGCAGGCGGACCCGGTCGCCGGTGTGGTATCGGCGCGCGCCGGGCGGCCCGTCCGGGTCGGGACGGAAGGCGGCGGCGGTGGCGCCGGGGCGACCGAGGTAGCCGTGGGCCAGGCCCGCGCCGCCGATCAGCAGTTCGCCGGCCACCCCCGGTGGCACCGGGTTGCCGTGCGCGTCGGCGACGACGATGTGGGTGTCGTCGATCGGGGTGCCGATCGGTGGGCGGGCGAGGGCGTCGGCCGGGCCCAGGTCCGAGGTGGTCGCGATGATCGTGGTCTCGGTGGGGCCGTAGGAGTTGACCACGCGCACCCGATCGCCGAAGCGGGCGCGCCAGGCGGCCACGGCGCCGGGGCGGACCTGGTCGGCGCCCAGCACGAGCAGGCGCAGTGCGGGCGGCCAGGCGATGGTGTCGGCGCCGGTCTCGACCAGTTCGTGCCAGTAGGGCGTGGGCAGGTCGAGCACCGTCACGTCGGCCGCGCCGCCCTCGGCGAGCACGTCGGGCAACGTGGCGTCGGGGGCGGGCAGGACCAGCGTGGCGCCGGCCGCCAGGCACGGGTACAGCTCCTCGGCATGGGTGTCGAAGCTCAGCGAGGCGCTTTGCAACACCCGGTCCCGGTCGTGGATTCCGTAGCCGGAGCGCATCCAGCGCACCCGGGCGGCGAGCGCGCCGTGCGGGACCAGAACACCCTTGGGCGTACCGGTGGAGCCGGAGGTGTAGATCAGGTACGCGGGGTGCTGCGGTCCGAGGTGGACCGGGTCGAGGGGCGGGGGAGGGTCGGCGGTGTCCGCGGCGGGCACGCGTACGACGCGCACGTTCTCGGGCAGCTCGTGCGGGGGTGTGCCGTCGGTGAGCACGACCCGGGTGCCGCTGTCGGTGAGCATGAAGGCCAGTCGGGCGGCCGGGTATTCGGGGTCCAGCGGCAGATACGCCGCGCCCGCCCGCCAGGTGGCGAGCATCGCCACGATCGCGTCGGGGCCACGCGGGCACAACACGCCCACGAGGTCGCCGGGGCCGATGCCGGCGGCCTGCAGCAGGCGGGCCGCCGCGTCCGTGCGCAGGCCGAGTTCGCGGTAGGTGAGGGTGGCGCCGGGGGCTCGCAGCGCGATCCGGTCGCCGGGTACCCGGGCGATCGCGGCGGGCACGCTCTCGGCCGGATCGGCGGGTGTGCCCGGGGCGAAGGCGCCCGTGTGCAGCCGGGTGCGATCGGCGGCGGTCAGCAGCGGCAGCAGGTGTACCGGCGTCTCCGGGTCGGCCAGGGCGCCGTGCAACAGGGTCTCCAGGCGCGCGGCGAGGCCGGCCACGGTGGTCTCGTCGAACAGCGCGGTGCGGTAGCCGAACACGGCGATCAGGTCGTCGCCGGCGCGCCGGATGTCGAGCGAGAGGTCGAACTTGCCGGCCCGATGCCCGCCGTCCTCCTCGACCGCGACCAGGTCGGCGAACCGGTGTTCGGGTCCGGTGTCCCGGTCCTGGGTGTGTACGGTCAGCAGGGTCTGGAACAGCGGTGCGGGAGCGGCCGGATCACGGTCCACCCGCAACTCGGCGAGCAGTTGCTCGAACGGGATGCGGTCGTGTCCGTAGGCGCCGAGCGCGGTCCTGCGGGTGCGCCGCAGGAGTTCGGCGAAGGTCGGCGTGCCGCGCAGGTCGGCGCGCAGCACCAGGGTGTTGGAGAAGTAGCCGATCATCTCCTCGTGGTCGACCTCGCCGCGTCCGGCGATCGGTGCGCCGACCGCGAAGTCGCGCTGTCCGCCGTGCCGGTGCAGCACGGCCTGATAGCCGGCGAGCAGGATCATGAACGGCGTGCAGCGCCGGGCCCGGGCGACGGTGTCCAACAGCGGGCCGATGCCGGCGAGCCGGCGGGTGTGGAAGGCGGCGGCGGAGCCGGTGTCGGCGGTGCGCGGGCGGTCCAGCGGGAGTTCGAGCGCGGGCAGGTCCGCGAGTTGCCGGCGCCAGTAGTCGATCGCCCGGTCGGTGTCCGGGTCGGGTTCGCGTTGGCGCGCGGCGTGGGCGGTGTAGGCGGGCAGCGGCGCGAACACCGGGTCGACGCCGTCCCGGTGTGCGCAGTAGCGCAGTTCGAGCTCGCGGCGGAGCAGGTTCAGCGACCAGCCGTCGGCCACGATGTGGTGCAACACCACGCACAGCACGTGCTCGTCGGCGGCGAGCCGGATCAGGCTCACTCGCAGCGGTGCGGCGACCGCGAGGTCGAAGCCCGCGTTGACCCGTTCGCCGAGTACCCGCGCCGGTGCCTCCGCGCCCTGTCCGCTCAGGTCGAGGGTCTCGATCGGGACCGGGCCGGGGGGTTGCACCACCGCGGTCGGCCGGCCCTCGTCGTCGGGAAAGCGAGTACGCAGCGCGTCGTGCCGGGCGATGACGCCATCGAACGCGGCGCGCAGCGCATCCGCTCGGAGCGGGCCGCGCAGGCGCAGCAGCCAGGGGATGTTGTACGCGGCGTCGCCGGGCTCGAACCGGTCGAGGAACCAGAGCCGTTCCTGACCGAAGGACAACACCCCCGAACGTTCCCCGGGGGCGCGGTCGTGGTCGGATCCGGAGCCGCCGGCCGCCGCCGACCCGGTTCGCCCGGCGCCGTCGGCCGGGTCGAATCGTGCCCCGGACCGGGTGTGGGAAAGCGTTCGTTCGTCGTCCATGTCGACCCCCTCGCCGGCATCGCCCGAGGGACGCGACGCAGCGACCGAACGGCCCCGCCGTCATCCCGTTCCCGGGATCCGACCCGGTGCCGCAGGTCGATTCCCGGCACGGCGGCGCGTCGGGCAACCTGCCGTCGCCCGATCGAATGTCCGCCCCCGTGGCGTGCGTCGGCCACGCTAGGAGTGCCATCGACACAGTGTCAATGGTCTATACCAAACCGAATATTGGTCCAGACCTTGAATCAAGCGGAACCCGCCCGACCGGCCCCGGAGACCAACCGGGTGTTCATTGCCCGGGTCGGGTGCGCCGGCCGGAAAACACCCTCGTCCGCGCGTTGCGCACCCGAATTCGACCCCGGCGAGGGTCCCGGTGGGTGCCCGGCCGCGCCGGTGGCAGGCACATCGTCCGCGATGCCGGCGGGCGGCGCGCCCGGGTCGCCGGCACGTTCGGGTTGCTCGGGCGGCTCGGGCCGCCCGGGTCGCCAAGGTCGCCCGGGTGTCGGCACCGTCGCCCGGGCTGCTCCGGGCGCCCGGATCGCCCGAGCCGCTCTCGTGAGCGGAGGGATCAGCCCGCGCCGACCCGGGGCCGAGCCCGACTCACCCCTGAGCCATCGTGTGGTGGGCGAAGACCCGCTCCCGGGCCGTGGACACCGCCGTGGCGACCGCGCCCGACAGGACCGCCTCCTCGCCCAGACTGCTCGCCGCCACCCGGGGCCGCAGCGGGGTCAACTCGTGCAGCGCGGCGGTCATCGGGCCCATCAGCAGGTCGGCGTTCGCGCCGATGCCGCCGCCCAGCACCACGAGTTCGGGATCGAGCACCGCGGTGACCGCGGCCACCACGTGCGCCAGCCGCTGTGCCTCGTGCCGCACCGCGCCGGCGGCCGGCTCCACCCCGCGCCGCGCCGCGTCGAAGACGCCCTTGGCGGTGAGCGGACCGGTCATGCCCAGCGCCCGGGCACCACGCACCACGGCGTCGGCCGAGACCGCGTCCTCCAGCATGCCGCGGCGCGGTACCGGCGCGCTCGCCCCGTGCCCGACGCGGTCCGAGGGCCGCGGCGACAGCGGCAGGAAGCCGATCTCACCGGCGGCGCCCGAGGCTCCGGGGAACAGCCGCCCATCGGCGACGATGCCCATGCCCAGGCCGGTCCCGACGGTGACGTAGACGAACAGCGGACAGCCCACGCCCGCCCCGCTGTGGTATTCGCCCAGCGCCGCGAGGTTGGCGTCGTTGACGATGTCCACGGTGGTGCCCAGCGCGCTCTCCATCCGCCCGCGCAACCCCGGTCGGCCCCACCCGGGCAGGTTGACCGCGTAGCGGATCCGGTCGGCCGCGCGGTCGTACACGCCCGGACAGCCGATCACCGTGTGCACCACCGCGGTCGGCGCCAGGCCCGCGTCGGCCACCACGGTCTGCGCCAGGTCGGTGGCGGTGGCCAGCATCGTCGCCGAGGTGCGGGCCCGGTTGTGCCGGTCCTGGCGGGCCAGCAGTCGGCCGTCCAGGTCGGCGACGGCGACCCGGATCCAGGACCGTCCGACGTCGATACCCACGACATAGCCCGCGGTCGGATCCGGTTCGTACAGCAGCGCGGCCCGACCGCGCGCGCCGGTCTCCAGGCCCACCGCACGGACCAGCCCGGCGCGTTCCAGCGCCTCCAGCGCGGTGGACACGGTGGGCTTGGACAGGCCGGTGTCACGGGCGAGTTGGGCCCGCGAGATGGGTGCCGCGGCGCGTACCCGGTCGAGGAGCACGCGCTCGTTGATGCTGCGCAGCACGCCCCGGTTCCAGTGCGCCACGGGGGGCGGGTCGTTTTCCGGTGGGATCCCACCTGCGGTCATCGGTTCTCCGTCAGTGGTGTCGAGGTGCTCGCGCCACTGTAACGGCCATGGAAGGGCAAAGATGTGGACCGGATCCGGGCTCACCCTTGACGGGGATTAGTTAAGGAATTTTACTTTACAAACCGGCCGCGCCATGAGCCGGGCCGCACCACGAAATCCCTTTTCCCGCAACCCCGTTCCGACTCCCGGTGTCCCCCGGGCGTCCCCTGTTCTGGAGGTTCACGGTGAGCGCCGGCCCAAGAGCGACCACGCCGGACGGCGGATTCGTCCGCCGGATCGGCCTGTTCCAGGCGACCGCGATCAACATGAGTCAGATGTGCGGCATCGGTCCGTTCGTCACCATCCCGCTGATGGTGGGCACCTTCGGCGGCCCGCAGGCCATCCTCGGCTTCCTCGCCGGTGCGCTGCTCGCCCTCGCCGACGGGCTGATCTGGGCCGAACTCGGCGCGGCCATGCCCGGTGCCGGCGGCACGTACATCTACCTGCGCGAGGCGTTCCAGTACCGCACCGGCCGGCTGATGCCGTTCCTGTTCGTCTGGACCGCGATCCTGTTCATCCCGCTGATCATGTCCACCGGCGTGCTGGGCATGGTGCAGTACCTGCAATACCTGTGGCCCTCGATGTCGCAGACCGAGGGCGACCTCGTCGGCGTCGGCATCGTGCTCCTGGTGGTCCTGCTGCTGTGGCGCAAGATCGAGTCGATCGGCCTGTTGAGCAGCGTCATGTGGGTGGTCATGCTGATCAGCGTCGGCGCGGTGATCATCGCGTGCTACACCAACTTCGACGCGGACCTGGCCTTCACCTACCCCGACGGCGCGTTCGACCTGGGCGCCACCGGCTTCTGGCTCGCCTTCGTCGGAGGCCTCAACATCGGCATCTACGACTACCTCGGCTACAACACCACCGCCTACCTCGGCGCCGAGATCAAGAGCCCCGGCCGGGTGTTGCCGCGTTCGATCGTCTACTCCATCGTCGGCATCATGGCGATCTACCTGATCATGCAGATCGGCGTGCTCGGGGTCACCGACACCGACACCATCTCCGGCTCCTCCTCCATTGGTTCGCTGGTCCTGGAGAAGGCGTGGGGCAAGGGCGCGGCCCAGACGGTGACCGTACTGATCCTGATCACCGCCTTCGCATCCGTGTTCGCCGGCCTGCTCGGCGGCTCGCGCGTGCCCTACGACGCGGCACGCGACCGGGTGTTCTTCAAACAGTTCGCCCGACTGCACCCGCGACACCGCTTCCCGACCGTGGGCCTGCTCACCATGGGCGCGGTCACCGCGGCCGGCTTCCTGATCGGCAACCACACCGACTTCAACACGATCATCGTGCTGCTCACCGCGGTGATGGTGATCGTGCAGGCGGTCTCCCAGGTCGCCGCACTGATCGTGCTGCGCCGCCGGCAACCGGGCCTGGACCGGCCGTACCGAATGTGGCTGTACCCGGTGCCGGCGCTGGTCTCGCTGGTCGGTTGGATCGCGATCTTCTGCTACGCCGACAAGAACTCGCCCGGACGCCACCCGATCGAGTGGGCACTGGCGTGGGTGGCACTGGGCTGCGCCGCGTTCCTGGTGTGGGCCAAGGTGGAGCGGACCTGGCCGTTCGGCCCACGCGAGATCAGCGAGGAGTACCTGAACCGGTCCGGCCCGGGATCCGGTTCGGGTTCCGACTCGGACTCGCGCTCCGACTCGGGCTCGAACTCCGGTGCGGGCAAAGCCGGTTCGGGCGGCGCGGGTTCGGGCGGCGCGGGTTCGGGTGCGGTCGGCAATGTCGCGGAGCCCGCATGACGGCGCTCCACCGAGGCCGGGCCCCCGGTACTCCCGACTCCGCGCCCGCGCCGGAGCAGGTCTTCGCCTGCTCCGGCGCGGGCGCGGGCGAGGCCTTCGTCTGCGGCATCGACTTCGGCGGCACCAAGATCGCGCTGGCCACCGCGCGTCCCGACGGCACGATATTGGCGCGCGACCGGCTGATCACCGACGCCCGCGAGGGAGCGGTCCAGGCGGTGCGACGCGCGGTTGCGGCGACCCGCGCACTGGTCGCGCACACCGCCGCGACCGCCGGCGGCCACTGCGCGGCCGTCGGCGCGGTCAGCCCGGGCATCGTGCTGCCCGACCGGATCCTGCTCGCGCCCAACGTGCCCGGCTGGCAGGACCTGGCCTTGGCCGCGACGTTGTGCGAGGGGCTGGGCCTGGACCCCGAACGGGTGGCCGTCGGCAACGACGGCAAGGCCGCCGCACTCGCCGAATCCCGCTGGGGCGCACTGCGGGGCGCGGACCCGGCGATCCTGCTCACGGCCGGCACCGGGATCGCCGCCGCGATCGTGCTGGGCGGGCGCGTCCTGGCCGGCGCGCACGGGGCGGCGGGCGAAATCGGCTACCTGCTGCGTGGTCGCGCCGACACCGGCTTCGGCGCGGGACGCGCACCCCTGGAGGAGTACGCCTCCGGCATCGGACTGGGCACGCGAGGCAGCGAACTGCTCGGCCGCGAGGTGGACGCCGCCGCGCTGTTCGCCGACCCGGACCCGCGGGTGCGCGCGCTGGTCGACGAGGCGTTGGACGAACTGGCCGTGCACGTGGCCAACTTGGCGATCACGCTGGACGCGGAGCGGATCGCGGTCACGGGCGGCCTGATGCGCTCCGCTTCGCGGGTGCTGGCCGCGCTTCGGGCGCGGGTGCGGGTGGGGGTGCCGTTTCCGCCCACGGTGGTGCGGGCGCGGTTCCTGCAGGATGCGGCGCTTCGGGGGGCTCTCTCGCTGGCTGCGGAACTGTTGCCTCGCCTCCCGGGCGCGTGGGCCTCGAACGCGGGCCGCGCTTGAACGCCTCGGCCTCATACGCACGTTGGGCCGGGCTGGGTTCGCCTCATGCGCCGGCGGGGCTGGTTGGCCTCAAACGCCGGCCGGGCTGGGTTCGCCTCATGCGCCGGCGGGGCTGAGTGGCCTCAAACGCCGGCCGGGCTGGGTTCGCCTCAAGCGCCGGCGAGGCTGGTTGGCCTCAAGCGCCGGCCGGGCTGGGTTCGCCTCAAGCACCGGCGGGGCTGAGTGGCCTCAAACGCCGGCCGGGCTGGGTTCGCCTCAAGCACCGGCGAGGCTGAGTGGCCTCAAGCGCCGGCGGGGCTGGGTGGGTTCGTGTGGGTTGGTGGTTGGGAACGGACCTGGTGGTCGTTGTGTTTGTCCGGTCGTCGACGAGTGCGCGACTTGGTTGGTGGCTGCTTCGGGTTCGGGACTCGCGGTGCTTGTGTGATGGGGCTTGAGGTTGCGCGGACCTGGCGGGGGATGTGGGGGCGGCGCCGTGCTCTCCGACCGTCGTCGGGGGGCACGGCGCCGGAAGGGCGTCCCACTGTGCGGTTGTGCTACTGCGGCCGACGGTTGTCGGCGGGGTGATCAGACCGGGCGGGTGGCGCCGGCGATCGGCATGGTGCTGATCGAGGCGATCTCGACCGGCTTGCGCGGGTTGGCGGCGTGCACCATCTTGCCGTCGCCGATGTAGATGCCGACGTGGCTGATGCCCGAGTAGAAGAACACCAGGTCGCCGGGCTGCAGGTTGGCGACCGACACGTGCGGGTCGGCGGCGAACTGGTCGTTGGTCACGCGCGGCAGCGAGATGCCCGCGGACTTGTAGGCAGCCTGGACCAGGCCCGAGCAGTCGTACGCGTTCGGGCCGGTGGCGCCGTACACGTAGGGCTTGCCGATCTGCGCCTTGGCGAAGGCCACGGCCTGGGCGGCCTTGCTGCTCGACGCGGTGGACGAGCCGCCGGTCGGCGCCTGGTTGCCCTTCGAGCCGCCGGTGGCGGGCTTGGCGGGGGCCTTGGCGGCGGGCTTGACCGACACCCCGGCCGACGGCTTGCTCGTCGGCTTGGTGGTGGTCTTGCCGGGGGTGACGGTGGTCTTCGGCTGCACCTTGATGCTCGGCTGGGCCGGAGCGGCCTTGGACAGCACGGGCGCGGCGCCGGTCAGCCGGAGGGTCTGGCCGATCTGGATCAGGTCCGGGCCGGACACGAGCACGTCGCGGTTGAGCTCGTACAGGCTCTGCCAGCCGCCGGTGACCTGGTTGGCCCGGGCGAGCCCGAACAGCGTGTCGCCGGCCTTGACCACGTAGCCGGCCTTGTCGGCGGGGACGGCGGTTTCCTGCGCGGCGGGCGCGGCCTGGACCGGAGCGCTCTCGACCGCGGCGGTCGGAGTCGCCGACAGGACGGCGGAGGCGCCGGAGGTGGGCTGCTCGGAGGTGGAGGGGGCTTGTGCCTGAGCCGTACCGGCAGTGGCGACCGGGATTACGACACCCATGCCGGCGATGCCCACCGCCGCGACGAAGCGGCGGACGTTGGCGGGGCGAGCGGCGCGGTGGCGAGCGTTTGCGGACAGCATGAAATGGGGTCCTCTCCTGTCGCCTACGAGGTGAGCTGTCGGATTCGGACTGGAGCAGCCCGGTCGCGCAACACGCGACTTCACCCCTAGCCGTCACCGGAACGATCCCGGCCACGGCGATCCACCTGGTTCCCCCGCTCCCGTCGGATTCTTCGATGTAGACCTCCCGCTGCCGGCGACGGGATTCGGCGTACCGGCGACAGGGTTCACCCGAAAGGTGAATCGGCGAGAAAGGTAGGCAATGCCGATGCCGGATCACAACCGAAACGCCGACTTTGCCTCCGGCGTAAAGGCGGAATAAAGGCGACATCTCACCCGGACTCGGCGCGGCGCACCGGTGATGACGAGGGGATATCTCGGAGAGTGGCGTGATCGTCCGGTCACGGAAAATAGTCGAAACTCATGCCGGGGCGCGGGAAATGAATTACCACGCGAAGTCGGCTTAGTAATTTATGTCCGTTTTATCCATGCGGCCTACATCACATTTCGGACGGTTCGATCGAAGGGACATGCCGGACATGCCGGCGATCGAACGATCCACCCAACCCCACCCGCCCCACCCCACGCGCACGTCCGCCGATCGCCGAAACCACGGAGCGGGGGCGCCGACCTCGCGCCCCCGCTCCGTCCCGCTTCCGCAGTCCCAACCCGTCACAACTCCCGCAGTGCCGCCAAGAGCTTGTCCTGAGCCCAGTCCAGGAAGGCGTGCTGCGTCTCGCCGCCGATCTGGACGAGCGCGACCTCGGTGAACCCCGCCTCCACGTACGGGCGCACCGCGTCGACGAAGGCGCCCACGTCGTCGCCGCACGGAATCGACTCGGCCACGTCCTCCGGCCGGACGAACTGCGTGGCGCCCGCGAAGCCGGCGGTGCCCGGAAGCTCGGAGTTGACCTTCCACCCGCCCCCGAACCAGCGGAACTGCTCGTGCGCCCGCGCGATCGCGGCGTCCCGGTCGGGGTCGTAGCTCACCGGCAGCTGGCCCACCCGGGGCTTGCCCGCGCCGCCGTGCCGATCGAATTCGGCCAACAACTCACCCTTGGGCTCGGTCGCGATGACCAGGTCGGCCAGTTGCCCGGCCAGTGCGCAGCTCTGCGCGCCGGAGACCGCGATGCCGATCGGCGGCGGTCGATCCGGCAGGTCCCACAACTTGGCGGACTCGACGTCGAAGTGTGTGCCGTGATGATCGACATAGCCGCCCGCGAACAGGGCCCGGATGATCTGCACCGCCTCGCCGAGCATCTCCTGCCGTACGTCCGCCGCCGGCCACCCGCCACCGATCACGTGCTCGTTCAGGTTCTCGCCGGAGCCGAGTCCCAGCCGGAAGCGCCCGTCCGACAACAACTGCACGGTGGCGGCCTTCTGCGCCACCACCGCCGGGTGGTACCGCATCGTCGGACACGTCACGTACGTCATCAACGGAATCCGCGACGTGGCCTGGGCCGCCGCGCCCAGCACGCTCCAGGCGTACGGCGCGTGGCCCTGCGCATCCAGCCATGGGAAGTAGTGGTCCGAGGTCACCGAGAAGTCGAAGCCGACCCGCTCCGCGTGCACCACGTGCTCGACGAGATCCTTGGGTCCGGCCTGTTCGGTCATCATCGTGTAGCCGATTTTCACCATGGGACGCGGGTGCCCGAGCGGCACGGCGGAAAACCGCCCTTGCGGCTCCCGCCTCCGCGACGCCCGTCCCCGCGACGCCCGCGGCTCCGGCACTCGCCGGGCACCGGCCGAGCATCCGACGAGCACCGGACGAGCACCGGACGAGCACCGGACGAGCAGCCGGCGGGCATCCGCCGCCCGGGCCGCCCGGGTCAGGTCAGCCCGTGAACACCTCGACCACCGACCAGATCGCCAGCCCGAGCATGCACACGCCGCCGATCCGCTGCACCGTCCGGAGGGGGACCCGCTTGGCGATGAATCGCCCCGCCAGCAGGGCCAGTGCGGAGACCGACATCAGCGCCGCGGCCGAGCCGATCGCGGTGGACCAGGTGCCGTTGGTGGCCGCCAGGTTGGCGGTGGTGATCTGGGTCAGATCGCCCCATTCGCTGATGAACACGGCCGTGAACGCGGTCGAGAAGACCGGCCAAAAACCGGTCACGGTCTTGCCCGCGGTGTCCTCGTCGTCGTCGCCGGCCCCGCCGCGCAGCAGCATGAAGGCGCCGAAGCCGAACAGCGCGGCGGAGACGAGTTCGACGATCCAGCCGGGGAGCAGGCCCAGCAGTCCGCCCGCGCCGACGGCGATGGCGACGTGCACGACGAACGCGGTCGAGGTGCCGAACCAGACGAACAGCGGCCGCATGCGGGTGCCCATGGCCAGCGATGCGAACATCGTCTTGTCCGGGAGTTCGGCGAGGAAGATGAGCCCGAAGGCGGTCAGGATCGCCAGAGGGTCGAGGTGCATCCGGGTGGCTTTCTGCGAGAGCCGGGCCTCCGGGTCTTCACGAAGGCGCCGCTCGGCGACCGGAGGACCACTCGGCCCGGCACGACGGGTGCACCCGCGAAGAACGCGGATGCGTCGATACCTGGCCGAAGGTCTCGCCCGCCCGCATCGAGCACGGGCCCGGCCACCGGGAGTCCGAGGACTCCAGCATGTCGACGACCGGTTCGCGGGGCTACTCCCCTTCGCTGTCGCCGACCCTACCGCACCGCGCCCCCCGCCCGGCTACGGCGCGGCCGCCCCCAGGACCCTGTCCAGCGACCAGCGCAGCTGCTCCTCGTCCAGGGCCGTGTCCAGCGTGAGCACCTGCAACATCGTGCCGTCCAGGACCGCCAGCGCCGCTGCCGCCGCCCGCCGCCCGACCCGGCCGGCGAGGAAGTCGCCGACCCCCTCGACCCACGCCACCGCGAAACCGCGCAGTTGCGGGCTGCGGGCCGCCGCCAGGTACAACTCGTACTCGACCAGCGCGCGCGAACGGTCCGCGAGGTATTCGGCGGTGAGCGCCGTGAGCACCCCCGGCAGGTCCTCGGCGTCGTGGGCCCGCCGCACCCACTCCTCCAGCAGCGCCACCGTCTCCGCCGACGCGTGCGCGAGCGCCGCGCCGACCAGGTCGTCGAGCGTCGCGAAGTAGTACGTGGTCGCCCCCAGCGGGACGCCGGCCCGGGACGCGACCAGGCGATGCGTCGTGTTGCCCACGCCCACCTCGGCGATCACCTCGCACGCACCACGCAGGATCCGCAGCCGCCGCCCCTCGGGATCGCGGGTCCCGCTCAATGCGCACCGCCCAGGTTCAGCACCACCACGCCGGCGATCACCAGCGCCATCCCGAACGCCTTGAGCAGCGTCACCGGCTCGTTCAGGAAGACCGCCCCCACCAGCGCGATCGCCACGGTCCCGAGCCCGGACCAGATCGCGTACGCCGTGCCCACCTGCAACTGTCGCAACGACAGCGTCAACAGGTAGAAGGCCCCCGCATATCCGGCCAGACACGTCACGGTCGGCCACAGTCGGGTGAACCCGTCGGTGCTCTTGAGCAGGCTGGTCGCGATCACCTCGCACGAGATCGCCAGCCCCAGGAACAGCCAGGCCACAGGCCTCTCCCTCCGAGTGGTGAAGACGTAGTGGTACAGATGTACAAGTACAAATGTACTGGTGCAGGATTCGGAGGTGTCCAGGGCGGTGTGGTCGGCGGCCGGACGACGACGTGCGCCCGGTGTCGCGGCCCGCCGCGCGGGGCGTTCGGGAAGGCTCGGTGGGTAGGCTGCGTCGGTGTCCATCGAACGGCCGGATCCGCCCTGGGACGCGACGGCCGCTCGACTCGCCGCGCGTGCCGTCGTGCTGCCGCCGTCGGTCGGCGGCACCCGGCTGGTGGCGGTGGACGGCATCGGTGGCTCGGGCAAGACCACGCTCGCCGATGCGCTCGCCGTACGGCTCGGGGGTGCGCCCGTGGTGCGTCTGGACGACTTCGCCCGACCCGGGGACTTCTTCGGCTGGTTGCCGCGACTGCGCGCTCAACTGCTCGAACCGCTCGCCCGGGGGCAGGCGACCCGCTGCGAGACCTACGACTGGGCCGGCTATCGGGTCAGCGGCTGGAGCGAGGTGCCGGCCGCGCCGGTGTTGATCCTGGAGGGGGTCGGCGCGGCTCGGCGCGAACTCGGCGCGGTGACCGCGCTGCGGATCCGGGTGGACACGCCCGCCGAACTCGCCGCCGCCCGCACCCTGGACCGGGACGGCCCCCAGGTGGCCTGGTTCTGGCGGTTGTGGCGCACCGCCGAGGCCGCGCACCTGGCCGAAGACCGCCCCTGGACCCGCCCGCACCTGCGCGTCGACGGGACCGACGGGCGATGTGGCGCCGGCGCGGGGCGGCGTGCGCTTGCGGGCAGCGGCGGTCGGCCGTAGGGCCGCTGTTCCGGCCCTGGGCCGCCTCTCGTCAGGAAGTGCTCACATGCCGGCGGCGCCGTCGAGGCGTTCGCGCAGGAGGTCGGCGTGGCCGTTGTGGCGGGCGTACTCGGCGATCAGTTGGACCAGGACCCAGCGCAACGAGAACGGTTTGCCGGTGGACTTGCGGATCCCCGTGTCGTCCAGGGACGTCGCGGCGGCGACGATCTCCCGGGAGCGGTCGCACTCCGCATGCCAGCGGGCGAACGCCTCGGCCGGGTCGCCGTCCAGCCGCTCGAAGTCCTGGTCGGGGTCGTCGTCGGTGTAGTAGAGCATCGGGACGTCGTCGCCCGCGAACTGGATGTGGAACCACCAGCGTTCGACGCCGGCCAAGTGCCGCACCATGCCGTGCAACGACAGGCCGGACGGCGAGACGGCCCGCTCGGACAGCTGCTCCGCCGACAGGCCGGCGCACTTGAGCTCGAAGGTCGCCCGGTGCCAGTCCAGGAAGCCGGTCAGGATCTCGCGCTCGTCGCCCAGCTCGGAGGGGGAGGTTCGGGAGTCGTCGCTCCAACGCGGGGCGTAGTGCAGCGGCACGGCGGTCGGCTCGGTCATGATCCACCTTCCGGTTCGGAAAGGCCCGAGTCTTTCAGACGCCCCGGCCCGATCTCCCGCCGCCGGCGCGACCCGGGGCACGGCCTCGGCCCCGGACACGATCGCGGCCCGGGACACGGCCTCGGCCAGGGACCCCGCCCCGGCCGGCGGACCCCGCCCCCGGACCGCACCCGCCGCGCCCGTCCCGCGCGGGCTCACACCCGACGCGGGGCGGGCGGGTGCACCCGAGTCCCGCCTACTTGCGCCCGAGGCGGCGCGGCGCGACGTCCATCGCGTTGGACCGACGGTCCTCGGCGAGATCGGCGATCTCCTCGGGGCTCGCGTTGTTCGCCCGCGCGTACTCCTCGGCCATCGCCGTCGAACTCGACCAGCCGCTCCAGTAGTTCTCGGTGCGACCGAGGCCCGAACCGTGTTCGAGTGCCGCGGTGTCCGCGGCCAGCGCGTGCGCGACGTACCAGTCCATCATCCGGCCGGCGGGGACGCCGACGTGCGGGACGTAGCCGAGGATCTGCGCACTCGTGAGGTACTGGAACTTGCGGTTCCAGGTCGCCTCGGTGACCCCCGCCTCGCGCGCCGCGACGATCGACTCGTCGCGCAGGCCGTCCATGGTCCCGAGCGCGTTGAATGCCTGCCGGGCCTCGACGTCCATGGCCGGCAACGCTCCCGGCGCCTTGACCACCGGATGCCGGTCCAGCACGTCGGCCGCGTGGTTGACGGTTGCGCCGTGCATGACCGCGAAGGCCTCGGGGTCGGTGCCGGCCGCGGTGATCACCCGCATCAGGTCCTGGTCGTGGAACATCGAACCGTTTCGACCGTCCTTGGCCACGAGTTGGTCGTACACGCCGTCGCCCATGTACGACGCGACCATGTTGCCCACGCTGTCGCGCATGATCGCCGGGAACCTGCCCTGTTTCCCGTCCTCGCCGCCGAGCACGGAGACGGTGTCGCGCATGATCTGCTTCATCGTCTCGTCGTGCACGGGGTGGGCCCCGCCGGGCAGGCCGTAGCCGCCGGTGGGCACCTCGCCGGTGGCCGCTGCCTCCAACGCGCGCCCTAACCGGTCGTAGCCGGGCGGGTTGTGGCCCTCGGGAATCGGCCCGGCGCCGGCCCAGTCCATCAGCCAGTGCCGGTCCTTGAGCATGTAGGCGACCTCACCCGGATGCTCGGCCGGATCGAAGAACTCCTTCGCGGCCTCCGGGTTGTTGCCGAACGCGGCCATCAGCCCGGTCATCGGGTCGAGCCCCGCGCCGTGCCCGTCGGTGATGTCGAGCCGGAATCCGTTGTATATCGCGCCCGACGGGGTGTTCCCGAGCCACACCGCGGGATCCTCCCGCTCCATGGCACGCATGTCCTGGCCGACCTGGCGCAGGAAATCGGTGTCCTGACGACCGGTGTCCAGCAGCGTGCCCAGGAGTTGGTAGCCGTAGGGCCGAAACGAATACAGCCCGATGTCGGTCTTCTCCCGGCCCGCCCGCTTGAGTTCGTCGATCCAACTCGGATCGACGTGCGGCCCGGGCCCCTTGCCGGTCCCGGCGGCCAACACCCGGCCCAGATCGGCCTGGATGGCCTGGAGATCCTCCTGCTGATCCTTGGGCACGTCGCTGCCCGCGCCCAGCTTGGCGATCATGCCCGCCAGCCACAGGGTGCCGCGCGGACCCTGCCGGTTCAGGAACGGCGTGGCGAACGCCGGGTCGTCGGCATCGGCGGCGAGCAGATTGCGCAATTCGCCGCGCTCGGCCGGACTGAGCATGATCAGTCGGTCGGCCAGATCGGTCGCCCGGCGAGCGTCCTGGACCGGACCGGCGCCGACCGCGTTCCCGTTGAACTTCTTCGGATCCGCGCCGCGGGTGTCCGCGTTCAAGGCGAACGCGGCACGCCGGTCGGCGGCGGTGGCCTCGGTCAGCGCCTTGGCGATCCGGTCCGCGATGTCCTGCGCCGCCTCCTTGAGCGGTTTGGTCACCGCCTCGTAGTCGTCCGGCGGCAGATTGCGGGCGTACGGCGGCGCCGTCCAGTGCACGCCGCCGCTGTCGTCCACGGTCAGCTTCCGGTCGACCGCGTCGGCGATCGCCTCGGTCAGGTGCTCCTTGGCGGTCCGGAGGTCGCTCGCGGCGTCGAGCAGCACGGTGCGCAGCGCCGCCGCCTCGGTGTGCGCGTCCTCGATCTGTCCCGACATGGTGCGCAGTTCGTCGATCCCGTGGTTCGCCTCGGCGCCCTTCCAGGCGCCGTTCGCGAGCGGGGAGACCACGTCCCGGTCCACGTCGCCGTGTTGGGTGTGCATGCGGTCGGGCAGCGTCGCCCACACCTCGGCGGCGGTGGTCAGCGTGCCCAGGTCGACATCGCGCAGGTGGATGAAGTCGACCACGGGTCAGCCTCCGAACGTCGTGCAGACGGTCTTCTCGGTGCTGCGCCAGTTGCTCGCCGTGCCGTTCAGATTGCCCGCCCGGCCGGCGAGCGTGTCGGCCACCGCGATGGTGCGGTCGTGCCAGGCGGTGTGCGCGCCGTCCAGCGCCTTGGCCAGGTCGAAGCCGGCCAGCGCCTTGGACACCGGTTCGAGCGCGGTGACGCCCTTGAGGCCGGTACTGCGGAAGTCGCCCGCGATCTCCCGCAGTCGGCCGGCGGCGGAGTCGAGCGTGCCGGGCTCGACGTGCACGTCCGGTGCCTGCGGCGCACAACCCGGGCGCGGATCGGGCGTGTTCGTCGCGGCGTATGTACTCGACCGGGGCATCCCCGGATTGATTATCGAGTCGAAGTCGGTCGTCATGGTGTAACCCCCGAGTCACCAGCGATACGCGTCATACACCTGTGGTATCCGGCCATCCAAGACCACCGGGCCCGACCTGATCAACCAACCCGCGGACATCCGGACGGAAGATGCCGGATCGGGATCTCGACGACGGGCGCTCCGCGAACGGACGCCGGGCGCGCGGGTGCTGCGGTCGGATGCCGGCCCGTGCGGGTGACCCGTCCCCGTCGGCGCGAGGCTCGGGCGGATGTACCGGCGATCACGCCACGCGCGCGAGACGCTGTCGTGATCGCCCATCGACGGACACCCCGGGAGCCTCGGATGACCGACAACGGACCACCGCCCGCCCACTACGACGACCTGCGAGCCCTGTTCGTCAACTGCACGCTCAAGCGCTCACCCGCGGTCAGCAATACCCAGGGACTCGTGGACCTCAGCCGCGGCATCATGACCCGACACGGGGTCACGGTCGACGAATTCCGCGCGGTCGACCACGAGATCGCCACCGGCGTGTGGCCGGACATGAGCGACCGGGGTTGGCCCGGCGACGAGTGGCCCGCGCTGTACGAGCGGGTGTCGGCCGCGGACATCCTGGTGTTGGCCGGGCCGATCTGGCTGGGCGACAACAGTTCGGTGCTCAAGCGGGTGGTGGAGCGGCTGTACGCGTGCTCGGGTCTGCTCAACGACGCGGGGCAGTACGCCTACTACGGGCGGGTCGGCGGTTGCCTGATCACCGGCAACGAGGACGGCGTCAAGCACTGCGCGATGAACGTGCTGTACAGCCTCCAGCACCTGGGCTACGTCATCCCGCCGCAGGCGGACGCCGGCTGGATCGGCGAGGTCGGGCCCGGGGCGTCCTATCTGGACCCGGGTTCGGGTGGCCCGGAGAACGACTTCACCAACCGCAACACGACGTTCATGACCTGGAATCTGATGCACCTGGCCCGCATGCTCAAGGATGCGGGCGGGATGCCGGCGCATGGCAACCAGCGCGCGGGCTGGGATGCGGGGTGTCGGTACGACTTCGAGAACCCGGACTATCGGTAGCCACCCCCTCGGCCGGGCCGCCGGTGCTACGGCGGTGGCAGCGCGGCGATCGCCTCGGGGGTCCAGGTGCCGGCCGCGCCCGGGCAACCGGCCAGGTAGCGGGCCGCGCGGAGCGCCGACCAGCCGTGGGCCTCGGCGAGGCCGGCCCTCAGGTGCCGCAGGTAGGCGGCGGCCGGCGCGTTCCACGGCGCGTCGGCGCTGCGCCACGGGGCGGTCAGGGTCAGGATCGCGTGCCCGTCGACGGTGCCCACCTGCACGACCGTCTCGTAGCGGCCCGGGCCCAGCGTGGCCCGTCCGATGGTCGCCAACGTACTCAGGTCCGGATCGGTGCCGGGCGGGCGGTACATCTCCTGCGCGGCCAGGTCGACGAACTGCGACCTGGTCAGCAGATAGGCCCGGGCGGGGGTGCGGCCCGGATCCAGCGGGTCGTACAGGGCGAGGCCGCCGGTCCAGTTCTTGGATTCGAAGGCGAAGTACATCCGGCCCGGCAGCACCACCGGGCGCGTGGCGCGCGGCGCGGAGGGGTCCCGGCAGCCGGGATACGTGCGCACGCCGCCGGGCGGTCGGCCGCCGCGCAGGTAACAGTCCAGGCGGGCGGCGTGCATGTTGGACCCGTACGCGGCATACCAGACCAGGTCGCGACCCACCCGACGCAGCCTAACGCTGCGCCCGGCGGGTCGGCTCGCCCCCGGGTGCGTCGTGTCGTGCGCCGAACGGGCGGCGCGGGCGGGTCCGGGCGGGGCCGAGGGCGTGAACGCGCGGATGGGCGGCGCGATTCCGGGCAACCATGAGGACGCGCCGAGTCCGGCCGGTCGCCGGGTCGACCCGAGGTCGGCCGGGGCCGGAACCGAAGTCCCGTGCGCGCCGGGCCACGGCCGATCGCGCCGTCGCCGGCGTGCAGGCACCGCGAAGGAGCCCAGGATGCCCGATCCGCTGCCGCCGCCCGCCGTCGACCACGCCGTCGCGGACGTTCTCGATGCCCACGACGTCCCGCTGGAGGCGACCGTTCGGGTGGACCCGTACCCCGACATGGCGGTGGGCGACCTGCTGACCCTGTCCTGGCGCGGCCCGGACACCGCGGCCTTCACCGTCTGCGTGCCGATCACGGGACACGCGGTCGGCCGACCGGTCCTGTTCAAGGTGCCCGCCGCCGAGATCCTCCCGCACGCGGGCGGCGAGGTGACGTTGAGCTACCGCCTGGAGCGTCCCGGTGGCGAGGTCGCCGGCGACTCGGCCGCACGGGTGCTCAGGATCGAACTGGACGAGGTGGCGGCCACGACCGAGGCCGGCTGACGACCCCGGCGCGAGTCGCCCCTGAGTGCAATCGGTCTCGCCGGCGGCGGACCGACGGAGCAACCGAGAAGCCGAGCCGACGCGGAGCCGGGCCACCGAGCGCCGGCACGGCCGGCACCGAGCAGCCGCCCTACCCCACCCCCGCACCGTCCGGGTGCCGCACGTCCCACACCTGTACGTCGTCCACCTGCCGACCCGGCCCCAGCAGGGCCGTCAGCGTCGCCGCGAGTTCGGCCCGGTGGCGGTGTTCGGGCAGGACCACCACGTCGGCATGCCAGCGGACCAGGTCCGCACGGGCCTCGCGGCGCTGGGTCTCGGTGATCTCCGGGACCACGCCGTCGGCGGCGACCCGGCCCAGCAGCGACGAGGTCGGGCTGTACTCCGCTCCGTAGACGCCCACCCGATCGGGACCCCACGGCCCGACGAAGTAGCCCTCCGCGAGCGGGAAGCCCAGATCGGTCGCGCTCTGCCAGTGCAGCGCGGTGGCGTCGCCGACGTTGGGCAGCGGCACCACCACGACGGATCCGTCGTCCACGTACGACCGCCACCCTCCGTCCGCGAAGAACGTCGGCACCGGCCGCCGGTCCCGGACGTCCAGCGGCGTGGGCGCGATCGGCAGCAGCGCCATGGTCAGCACCGCGGCCCAGATCAGCCGAACCGGGAGTTCGCGGCCCTCGGGGGCGGTCCGGGCCGAGTCGAGGACCCGGTCGGTGGCCAGCGCCAGCAGCACCGCGACGGCCGGGACGCAGACCAGCGTGAAGCGCGATTCCAGGATCGACTCGAACAGGGGCAGGTCGTTCAGCAACCGCCACGGACCCGGCAGGCCGGTGTCGTCGTGGTCGACCACGATGTCCAGACCCAGCGACAGCAGCGCCCCCACCGCCGCGGTGATCGCCGCGGCGCGGGCGACGGCCAGTCGGCGCAGCCAGACCACCAGGAAGACGGTGAGGATCACCAGCGGCCAGCCGAAGAACGCGTTCTCCTCGGTGCTCCCCTCGGACAGCGCCGCCGCGCCGGCCCGGTCGCCGCCGAGCGAGTCGCTCGCGTACGCGGTGAACGCGGCCAGATCGTTGCCCGACTCGTGTTCGAGCGTGGAGTAGTGCTGTGGTCCGAAGAACTGCACCCACAGCGGGTACGCGACCAGCGTCAACGACACCGCGGCGCCGATCAGCAGCCCGGTACCCAACGGCCGCGCCGCCGCCCGTGCCGCGTCCGGCGAGCCGATCGCGAACACGACCCCGAACACCACCAGGCCGACCGCGGCGAACAGCAGCGGCTCCTCGCCGACGAAGATCTGGAAGGTGATCAGCAGCCCGAGCACGACCCCGTTGCGGACCGGCCGCTCGCCCTGCCACAGCCGGATCAGCATCTCGATGATCGGCGGGATCACGAACAGCACCACGAAGTTCGGATGCGCGTTGGCGTGCGAGACGATCGGCGGCGCGAAGCCGCACAGCGCGCCGCCCAGGACCGCGGCCGGCGTGCCGCGCACCACCCGACGGGCCAGCAGCCGGTACCACGCGAAGGCGCTGCCGGCCAGGCCGCCGGTGAGCACCAGGGCCCACGTGGTGGTGGGGCCGAAGAGCAGGGTGACCGGGGTCAGCGGGATACCGAGGCCGAGCATGGCCGTGTTGGCCATCATGTTCACGCCCAGCGGATGGTTCTGCAGGTCCGACACGAGCGGGTCGCGGAAGTTGCGGACCGCGTCGGCGGTGGCGTCGAAGAACCACTCCCACATGTTCTGGTCCTGGCCGCCGTTGACCAGATAGGCACGGTCGAGGTCGGCCCACAGGCCCTTGTACAGCCACAACGCCACGCCCAGGAACAGGGCGCCCACCCACCAGTCCACCGCGCGCCCCTCGCGCAGCCCGCGGATGGAGAGCCCGCGCACGAGAAGTCGGGGATCGGTGCGTTGCCGGGCCTCGGCGACGGGCATGGGTGTTGGGTCCTTCCGGGGGCTGCTGCCCGCCACGGGCGTGCGCGCGACCCCGGTCCGGTGCCCGTACGGGCGAACGCACTGCGGCACCCGGTCGGCGAGGCGCATCCCGACCGAGGGGGCGATCCCCGCGGCGCGTACCGGGACCGAAGCACCCGGCGGGGCGCGCTACGGCGGTTGATCGCCGGCCATGCTACGAGGACCGGCCGGCCGGCCGCACGGCGGGGTTGCCCGGAGCGGACCGCGCCGGGCGCCGGGTCGGGGTGCGGAGAAATTCGCCGGCCCGAGCGGGCGCGGTCCGTGAGGATGGCCGGATGTCGATATTCCTGGAGACCTCGCGGCTGGAACTGCGCCCGTTCACCGCGGACGATCTGCCGCACCTGGTCGAGCTGTATCGCGATCCGGAGGTGATGCGCTACATCACCGGCGGCCTGCCGGCTTCGCCCGAGTTCGTGCGTGACCGGGTCCTGCCGATGCTCATGCGTGGGTATCCGGCCTGGGGCAACCGCGGCTTCTGGGCCGCCCGGGAGCGGGCCGGCGGCCGATTCGTCGGCTGGTTCGAATTGCGGCCGGTCGCCGAGGACACCGCGGACGTGGTCGAGCTCGGCTACCGGTTGCGTCGCGCCGCGTGGGGCCTCGGTTACGCCACCGAGGGCTCGCGGGCGCTGCTGGACAAGGGCTTCGCCGAACTCGGCCTGCGGGAGGTGACCGCCAACACGATGACGGTGAACACCCGCTCGCGGCGGGTGCTGGAGAAGGCGGGCCTGACCCTGCTGCGCACCTACTTCGGTGACTGGCCCGAGCCGATC
Source organism: Embleya sp. NPDC008237 (assembly GCF_042956465.1). NCBI lineage: Bacteria > Bacillati > Actinomycetota > Actinomycetes > Kitasatosporales > Streptomycetaceae > Embleya > Embleya sp. NPDC008237. Next base: position 165,705 of record NZ_JBIBGL010000009.1, on the reverse strand, counting down.
GAGGGCTCCGAGCTGGGCGAGGTCGAGTACTCCCTCACCCGAGGCGACTGGACCCCGTCCACGATCGCGCCCGCGGCCGAATGAGCCCGCGCATCCCGGCCCGCGGGCCGGCCCACCCACCCGCTCTGTCGGCCGCCTCGGGCCGCATGGGAGGCTGCGCCGCGTGACTGTTCTCGGCGGTGTGCCACTCTTTGTCGGACGCGAGCCCGAGATGGGGCGACTTGTCGAGGCGCTTGGCGAGGCCGATCGAGGCGAGCCCCGGATCGTGCTGACCACCGGGGAGGCCGGAGTCGGCAAGACCCGGTTGCTCGAGGAGTTCCTGACCCAGGCGGTCGGGCGCCCCGAGCAGACCTCGGTCGCGGTCGGCGCGTGTCTGGAACTGGGCGCCGAGGGGCTGCCCTTCGCGCCGTTCTCGGCGATCCTGCGCACCCTCGCGGACGCGCTCGGCGACGACTTCGAGGCCGCGGTCGGCGACCGGCGCCGCGAACTGGCCTGGATCTCGCCGACCCTGGCCGCCGAACCCGGGCACGGCCCGGCGCCCGAGCGGGCCCGGCTGTACGAGTCGGCGCTGCGCCTGCTGGAGCGGATCGGCGAGGACCGTACGCTGATCGTCGCCTTCGAGGACCTGCACTGGGCCGACTCGGCCACCCGCGAACTGCTCGCGTTCCTGGTCCGCTCGCTGCGCCGGGGCCGGATCCTGCTGGTCGGCACGCTGCGCGCGGACGCGATGGACCGCAGTCACCCGATGCGCCGATTGGTCGCCGAACTGGAGCGGATCCGCACGGTGACCCGGCTCGAACTCGGCCGCCTCACCATGCCCCAGGTCGAGGAACACCTGACCGCCCTGCTCGGCGGCACCCCCTCGCGCGCCCTCACCCAGCAGGTGTACGAGCGCTCCGAGGGCAACGCGTTCTTCGTCGAGGAACTCGCCGCCGGGGTCCGGGACGGCCGGCTCGCCGGTCTCTCCGACACGCTGCGCGACCTCCTGCTGATCCGGATCGAGCAACTGCCCGAGCAGGCCCGCCGGGTGGTGCGGTTGGCCGCCGTGGGCGGCATCGGCGTCGAGCATCGGCTGCTCGCCGAGGTGGCCGGCCTCGATCCGGACACCCTGGAGACGGCCCTGCGTGCGGCGGTCTCCGGGCACGTCCTGGTGGCCGAGGCGGAGGGCGAGGGCTACTCGTTCCGGCACGCGCTGGTGCGCGAGGCCGCCCTGGGCGACCTGCTTCCGGGTGAACGCACCCGGATGTACGCGGCGTTCGCCCAGGCCTTGGACGCGCTGATCGAGCGCGGCGAGCTGCCGGCGCGCCGCGACCACGTGGACCGCCGGGCCCGCTACTGGATCGCCGCCGGCCGCCCGGCCCTGGCGCTGCCCGCGAGCGTGACCGCCGCGGCCGCCGCCGCCGACCGCTACGCATTCGGCGAGGCCTGGGCGCTGTACGAGAGCGCGATCACCATGTGGGACCAGGTTCCCGATCCGGAGCGGCTGACCGGCACGACCCTGGCACAGGTGCTGGACGGCGCCATCGTCGCGGCCCGCTACGACAACTCCGGTGATCGCGAACTGGCTTTGCTGCGCCAGGCGTTGGGTCTGGTCGAGGAGGACCGGGAGCCGGTCCGGGCGGCCGCGCTGTGGACCCAGCGGGCGAAGACACTGAGCCGGTTGGGCCGAGGCCCCGGAATGGTCGAACTGGAGCACGCCCAGCGGCTGTTGCAGGACCGACCGGAATCGATCGAGTACGCGGGTGTGGTGATCCGGATCGCCCGCGCGCACTTCCTGGAGGGCGGCGCCGACGAGGCGATCCGGATCGCCCGGCAGGTTCTGGAGATCGCCCGGCGCCTCGGCGACCAGGACATGATCGCCAGTACCCTCCAGACGTTGTCCTGGTTCCTCACCGGGAGCGGTGAACTCGACGAGTCGCAGGCGCTGTCGCACGGCCTGGAGGCGGTCCGCGTCGCCGAGGCCGCGCGGGGCGGCAAGCCGGACACGCTCGTGTACGTGCTCGGCAACTGGGCCTCGGTGCTGGAAGGGGTCGGCCGACACGAGGAGTCGGTCGAGGCGGCCCGCCGGGCGCTGGACCTGTCCCGGGATCGCGGCGTGATCCGCAACACGGGCGCGTTCGTCCTGGGCAACCTCGCGGAGAGCCTGTTCTCCCTCGGCCGCTGGGACGACGTGGCCAAGACGGTGGACGAGATCCGCGAGCACGACGCCGACGGCTGCGCCACCGGACACGCCGAACGGGTGCTGGCCATGGCCCACCTGGTCCGCGGCAACGTGTCCGAGGCGGCCGGCCACCTGACCCACGCGCACGAGAGTGCCCGCGGGATGTACCAGGAGGCGCAACACCGGATCCCGCAGTCCGGTGCCGAGATCGCGTTGGCCCGGGCGCTGGGCCGACGCGCCGAACTGGGCGAGATTCTGGAGGCGGAGCTGCGGGCCGGCTTCGGGGTCGGCAACCAGCGGTTCGCCTTCCCGCTGCTGATCGAGGCGGCGCGCGCGTACGCCGAGGACGAGCCGACCGCCTCCACTCGGGCCGAGCTCGGCCGGATCCGGGCGGCCGGCGCCGCGCTGGCCGTGCACTGCGAGCTGGACCGCACGCAGGCACTGACGCTGGTCGCGCACCTGGACCGGGCCGAGGGCAACGACACCGTCGCGCAGTGGCAGGAGGTGGTCGCGGCCTGGGAGGCGACCACCCAGCCGTATCCCACCGCCCAGGCCCACGCCGACCTGGGCGCCGCGCTGGTGGCCGCCGGCGATCGGGGCGCGGCCGGCGCGGCCCTGGCCCGGGCGCGCACCGCCGCCGAACAGCTGGGTACGACCCCGCTGCGCGAACAGGTCGAACTGCTGGCCCGCCGGGCCCGGATCGATCTGCCGGGCCGGCCCGGGACCGGTGCCGGACGCGCGGCGCATCAGGCCGGCGACCTGACGCCCCGCGAGCGGGAGGTGCTGCGGCTGCTGATCGAGGGACGCAGCAACCGGCAGATCGCCGAGACCCTGTTCATCAGCGTCAAGACGGCCAGCGTGCACGTGTCCAACATCCTGGCCAAGCTCGAAGTGGCCACCCGCGGCGAAGCCGCCGCCCTGGCCCACCGCATGCACCTGGTGGACGACGAACCCCCCGTCGGATAGGCCCGAGCGGGGTGCCCTCGCCGGTTCGGACGGGCTATACATGGTCCGTTCGGTAATTCGGGGGCATGCCGTCGGGGGTGGTCGTGCAGGAGCACGGAGTACGTGTCGCGGCAAGCGGGGTGAGCCGAACGGTCGGGGGACGCACCGTGCTTCGGCACGTCTCGCTGGTCGCCGAGGCCGGTGAGGTCTCGGCCGTCGCGGGGAGCAGCGGATCCGGCAAGACCACGCTCCTGGACACCCTGGCGGGGATTCGACTGCCCGGCACGGGCGAGGTGCGGCACGACGGCGGCCCACCGGACGCACGCGGTCTGGGCTATGTCCCGCAGGACGACATCCTGCACCGGGCGCTGCCGCTGGCGCACAGCCTGCGCTACGCCGCGGCGCTGCGCGAGCCGGCCGACGAGGGCGTGGACGCCGCGGTCGCACGCGCCTTGGCCGCCCTGGGCCTGACCGCGTGCGCGGACCGGCGGGTGGGCGCGCTCAGCGGCGGCGAGCGCAAACGGGCGAGCATCGCGGTGGAGTTGCTGACCCGGCCCCGGGTGTTGTTCCTGGACGAGCCGACGTCCGGCCTGGATCCGGCCGCCGCGGCGGAACTGATGACCGTACTCCGTGAGTTGGCCCGAGCCGGCACCACCGTCGTGCTGACCACCCACGCGCCGGCCGATCTGGTGCGCTGCGACCGGGTGGTGTTCCTGGCCCCGGATGGGCGGCTCGCGTACGTGGGCGATCCGCGGGCGATGCGCGCGCACTTCGGCGTGGAGACCGAGGCCGACGTGTACGCAGCGGTGGCCGCGCGCGGTGCGAGCGCGGACGCCGAACGCGAACCGGAACTCGAACTGGAACCCGAAATCTGGGCGCTGGAACCGGAGTTGGGCCCGATCCCGGAGCCCGTCGAGACGAGCGATCAGGCCGCGCCGCAGGCCGGGCGGGCGCTGCGGCAGTGGTCCATCCTGGCCCGCCGCGACCTGGAGTTGATCACCCGAGACCGGCCGGCCGCCGCGATGCTGGTCGGCTCGCCGCTGGTGATCGTGGCGATGTTCGCGATGCTCTTTCGGCCCGGCGCGTTCGACCCGGCCGACCCGAGTCCCTCCGGCACGGCGATGATCCTGTTCTGGATCGCCTTCGGCGGGTTCTTCTTCGGGCTGACCTACGGCCTGTTGCAGATCTGCGTGGAGTTGCCGATCGTGCGCCGCGAACGGCTGACCGTGCTGCGGATCGGGCCATACGTCGCGGCCAAGTTCACCGTACTGCTGCCGATCCTGGCCTTCGCCGACGTGCTGCTGCTCGCGGTGTTGCGCGGGCTGGACCGGCTGCCCGCCGCGTCCTGGGGGGTGTACGGGTCCCTGCTGACGACGCTGCTGCTGGCATCCGCCGCGGCGCTCGCGCTCGGCCTGCTCACCTCCGCGGCGGTCACCGAGGTGAGCCAGGCCACGCTGATGTTGCCGCTCCTGTGCTTTCCCCAGGTGCTCTTCTCCGGCGCGTTCGTGCCGGTGCCTCGGATGCCGGTGATCGGACACACGCTCAGCTACGCGATGACCAACCGATGGGCGTTCGAGGCACTGGGCAGCGACCTGGACCTGCCGGGGCGCTGGGCGCACGGCCGCTCCGCGCTCGGCCCGCCGCTGCTCGCCTCCTACGGCGACAGCTTCGACCACCCGCCCGCGCTCGGCTGGGCCGTACTCGCGGGCTGCGCCGTGCTGTTCGTCGCCGCGACCTGCGCGGTGCTGGCCCGCCGATGTCCGCGCGCCGGGTCCTGAGCACATCCGCGAGCGGCCGCCCCGCGGATCGGGCGGGTCAACAGCGCAGCCGAGGGGCCAGCCCCCGGGCATCGGCGGGCCGGTCGCGGTAGGTGCGCGCGACGAAGTCGAGGAAGGCGTCCACGTCGGCGATCGTGGACGGCAGGCCGAGCGAGACCCGCACCGCGCCGCCCGAGGGCAGCCCGAGGCGGGCCAGGTAGTCGTCGAGCGTCCCGCCGGAGGCGGCCGTACGCAACACCGCGCCGCGCAGGGTGCGGCGCCCGATCGCGAACGCCGCCTCGCCCGCGCCGGGATTGCAGAAGCAGCCGGTGCGCACGCAGATCCGGGCGGCGGCGGTGTCCCGGGCGACGATCCGCTCGTCGACCACGGTGCCGGCGGCGTCCAGGATGTTCAGCGCGACCGTGCCGCCTCGGGCGTGCACCGTGTCCGGCCCGTACACCCGGATCAATGGCGCGCCACTGTGGTGGCGCAACTCGGCCAACCCGGCCAGCAGATGGGCGGTGAGCTCGGCGACCCGCTCGTGGATGGCCCGCATGCCCAGCGAATCCACCCAGGCCAGGCCGTGCGCGACATCGGGAATGGCGAGGAAGTTGAGCGTGCCGTCCTCGTAGGCGGATTCGTCGCCGGCCATGCGATGCCAGCCGCCCTGCGCGCTGACCGCCTCGATCGTGCCACCCGCGAACCACGGCCTGCGCAGTCGCGCGAGCGCGTCCCGGCGGGCGAGCAGGCAGCCCACGCCGGTCGGGTAGCCGAATACCTTGTACCAGCTCACCGCGACGAACTCCGGCTGGACCACCCGCAGATCGAGCACGTTGGTGGGTGTGTACGCGGCCGCGTCCAGGAGCACGTCGTAGCCGCGTGCCTGGGCGACGCCGATCCAGTCCAGAGGGTGTCGGACCCCGGTGAAGTTGCTTTGCGCCGGATAGGCGAACAACCCGCGGCGGCGGGCCAGCGCGGTGCGCAGCGCGTCTTCGTCCAGCCGCAGATCGGCGCCGGTCAGGCCGATGTAGTGGGTGCGAGCGCCGCGGGCACGGGCGTATTCGCGGATCCCGTTCACCGAATTGTGGTTGTCGATCGGCAACACCAGGCGGGTGCCGCGGCGGAACGGGTAGGCCTCGCCGACCAGTCGGCAGGCGCCGGTGGCGTTCGCGGTGAACACGGCCGCGTACCGGTCGGGATCGGCGTTGAAGTGGTCCAGGATCGCCCGACGGGTGTTCTCCACCAATGTCGTGGAGGCGGTCGAGGCCGGGTGCTCGGAGTGCGGATTGCCGTAGGTGGCCCCGGACAGCCGCTGTTGGTGCGCTTGTCGTTGGCGGCGTGCGGCCAGTCCCGCTCCGGTGTGGTCGAGGTAGACCAGGCCCTCGTCGTCCAGGTAGCCGTACTCCTTCCGACGGATCGCGTCGAAGTCCGGACCGAGCACGTCGGCGACCACCACCGGCACCACCTCCCCGGGTCTGCCGAGTCTTGCGCCGCACCGGCGGCGGCGTCAACGGATGCGCCGGGCGCGGTGTGGGCGGCCGGGGCCGGGGCCGCCGATGCCCGTTCTCACCCCTGATGGTTGATCCGTGGCAAGGATCCCCTAGGGTAAGGAAAGGTAAGGCTTGCCTCAGCGGATCGCCCTGCCTCAGCAGTGCGGGCCGAGCACCGCCTCGTCGCGGCGCCCGGCTCGTGTCCCCACACGCGCCAAGGAACCAGGACCCATGCCGATACCTCGCCGCCGGATCGCCGCCGTTGCCGTGACCCTGTCCGCCGCCCTGCTCACCGGGGCCTGCGGCTCGGACTCGTCCGACGGGAACAAGGGCGGCGGCAAGCCCGCCGTCGCAGCCGGCGGCAAGGAGTTCGGCAGCGCCGGCCAGGTGAGCACCGGCCTGGGCACCGACGCCGCGCCCGGTCAGTACCCGCGCACCATCCGTACCGCGATGGGCGACGTGACGCTCAAGGCGCAGCCCAAGCGGGTCGTCGTGCTGGACACCGGCGAACTGGACAACGTCGCGGCGCTGGGCGTGCAGCCGGTCGGCGTCGCCTTCACCGAGGGGTCCCAGGAACTCCCGGCGTACCTCGACGGCAAGGCGGGCAAGCCGGCCAAGGTCGGCACGACCAACAGCCTCAACCTGGAGGCGATCGAGAACCTCAAGCCGGACCTGATCCTGGGCAGCAAGCTGCGCGCGGAACAGCAGTACGCGGTGCTGAGCAAGATCGCGCCGACCGTGTTCTCGGTGCGCCCCGGCTACACCTGGAAGGAGAACTTCCTGCTCAACGCCGCGGCCCTGGACAAGACCGCCGAGGCCAAGCAGCAGCTGGACGCCTACCAGGTCCGGGCCAAGGCGCTGGGCGACAAGCTGGGCGCGAACAAGCCCACCATCTCCATGGTCCGCTTCATGCCGGGCAAGATCCGCCTGTACGCGAACAAGTCGCTGATCGGCACCGTGCTCCAGGACGTGGGCCTGCCGCGCCCGGCCAACCAGAACATCGACGACCTGGCCGTGGAGTTGTCCGAGGAGCGGATCACCGAGGCCGACGCGGACAGGATCTTCGTCGGCACCTACGGCCCGGCGGACAAGACCGCGCAGGCCCGGGTGACCGACAACCCGCTGTGGAAGAAGCTCGGCGCGGTGGAGAAGGGCAAGGCCGTCACGGTCCCCGACGAGACCTGGTACCTCGGCCTGGGCGTGGTCGCGGCCAACTCGATCCTGGGCGACCTGGAGAAGAACCTGATCGGCTGAGCCGAACCGGGCGGGTCGAGCGCCGACGCGGCGCCGGAATCAGCCGGGTCGGCGACCCGATCCGGCGACGTGCTTCGCCGGGCCGACCCGCCCGACCAGGCTCGATCCGGTGCCCGGCGCGGTCAGGCCCCCGCCGCGGCGGCGCTCGACGCGACCTGTGCGACCCGCGCGAGGGCGCCGGGCCCGACCGGCCCCAGCGGCTCCCGGGCCGCGTAGGCGAGCAGCGCGGCAACCCCCGCCGCCGGGCCCTCGGCGCGGCGCCAGTGCTCGTCGCGCTCGGTCAGCGCGGCGAACAGGCGCTGCCAGCACCGGTCCTCGGTGCCGAGCAGATCCACGGTCAGCGCGGCCACCTCGGCGTACGCGGCGGCCACCGCCACCCGCATCGGCTCGGACGGGTCGATGCGTGCCCGGGCGTCGGCCAGGTAGCGCAGCACGCGGTCGGCATGACCCACCTCGTGCACCAGGTCGTGGCCGGTGAGCAGGCCCGCCTCGATCAACCGCTCGATCTCGACGTGCCATTCGGCGGTGCCGCCGTCCGGCAGCACCCACGCGGCGACGGTCCGGGCCGCCCGCGGGCTGCGCCGGGCCGCCGCGAACGCCTCGGCGGGACGCAGGTCGGTGGGCATCGCCACGATGATCTCGTCGGGTGCGTCCGGTCGACCCACCAGCGCCTGCCTTACGCCGACGGGCCACGGCGCACGGGCGTGCTCGTCCGCCAGCAGTGCCCAGTCGCGCCGGTAGGGGCGGTCCAGGACGCGTTCGGCATCCGCGAGCCGGTGGCAGGCACGCAGCCTGGCCACCAGCCGGGTCGGCGACAGTTCGCGGTCGATCCGCGAGGTCAGCATCGCGACGCCGGAGCCGATCGGGTCGCCGCCGTCGGCGCCGGCCAGTGCCTTCGCGGCGACCCCGGCGGCCCCGCTGCCGAGCAGTCCGCGGTCGATCAGCACGCGCAGTCGGTGCGGGCCGCCGAAGCGCAACGCGTTGCGGGCCGCGATCAGTTGGTCGAGCAGCGCCAACTTCCCGGCCAGGCCGGCCAGCGCGGCCTCGACCACGTCGGGGCAGGCCGCCTCCACGGTCACTCGCAACACGTCGGCCCGGTACTTCGAGAACACCCCGGGATCGAGCAGGCGCCGGCGCAGCACGGGCGACAACGGCCGGGTGTCCCCGGTCGCGCGGGCCAGGATCCGGCGCCGCTCGGCCACGTCCCCACGCCGCTTGACGTCGCCGTACAGCCGGTCCTCCAGCACCGGGTCACCGCGATCGAGCAGTCCTTCCCGGATCCGCCGGGTGTGCGGCGAGCGCGGGTCGCCCTCGGCCAGGACCAGTGCGGGGCCCGGGTCGGCCTGCTCCAGCACGTACTCGACGAGGTCTTCGCCGACCTGCCGGGTGCGCTCGGCCTCGCGGGCCAGGGTGTCCGCCGCGCCCGGGCCCAGCAGCGGGAGCACGGCGCGGAGCACGTGCACGTCGGCGTACCCGAGCAGGGCCGAACCGGCACCGGTCAGCGACGCGGGCGCGGATTCAAGCCGGGGGCCGGGCCCGGCTGTCAGCCGGTCGAGCAGTGCGGGCAGCGGCAGTTCGCCCGCGTCCGTGTCCATCGCGGCCACCGCGGCGAGCCACCGGCGGCGATCGTGGCCGAGTCGATCGGCGAGCAGTGCGCGTACCGCCCGGGTGAGCGGTTCCCGGGCCAACTGGGAGAACTCGCCGGGGCGGGCCGCGGCGAGCGCGCGCGCCGGCGTCGTGGCGATCATCTCGGCCGGCCCGATCAGGCCCGCGCGATAGCGCACGGAGGCGGAGGCGGTGTCCCGGAAGCCGGCCGGATCCCGCCGGGCCAGTCGTTCGTGCGCCGGCTCGCCCGGGTCGGCCGCACACGCCGCGACCAGCCATTCCGGGTGGCACAGGCCGGGCAGGTCCGCTTCGGGGGTTTCCGCGAATGCCGCGAGCACCGCGGGGTCGGTGGGTATCGGCGCGTCCGGCACGATCTCCCGCAACATCTGCGCCGCCGCGAGCGCGCAGCTCCGATCCGGGGTGTTGCGCCGACCGCGCCTGGTCGGCAGGGTCGGCCCGGCCGGCTCGCGGGTGCGTCCGGGTGGGGCGTGGCGGGCGAGGGCACGGGCGTACTCGGCGATCTCCGAGTCGTCCAGGGCCCGTTGCGCGGCCCCGGGCGGCGGGCCGGCCGCCTGTGCGGCGACGGTGATCAGCTCGGCGACGGTGCCGGCGAACGAGTCGAGCAGGCCGAGCCCGATCACCGTGGCCTCGACGTGCCCGGCCAGGTGGGTCCGGACCAGTTCCGCCAGCCGTGCGTGGATCGGCGCGGCCACCGTCTCCGGGGTCAGCTTGGGCAGTGCGCGCAGCACCTCGCCGGCCGGTCGGGCGGTGTCCACCAACCTGACCGGATCCAGCAGGTCGTGATCGACGCAGTCGTTCACCCACCCGGCTTCGGCGCGGGCGAATGCGACGGCGCGCAGCCGGTCGACCGGTTCGCGGTTGAGATCCTCGGGGCCGGCGCCGCATGTTCGGTTGACCAGGGCGAGCCTGAGCAGTCGGCCGAGCTCGCCGTCGGCGTGCTCGTGGCGCAGGAGTTCGTCGATCGCCTCGGGCGGGTACGGCGTTTCGCGATGCCGGGCGACCAGACGCGGCAGGTCGTAGACGTACGGCTCGTGGACGAGGCCGGCCATCAGCCGACGGGTGGCGTTGCGTCCCCTGGTGCCGGCGAAGACGCGCGGCAGCGCCTCGGGATCCTCGTACGGGATGCGCAATGTGCCCAACCGGCCCGGCCCGTCCGGGCCTTCGAGCGCATCCGGGACGGCGTCGGTGGGATGCGAGCCGCCCGGGCCGCCGAGCAGCCGCACCAGGCGTCGGACCGCGTCGGGGCCGCCGCGCTGCCACACCCGCAGGAACGCGAAGCAACGGGCGTCCGCGGACGGGAACGTATGGAGCGCGGCGTGCACGAGTTCCGGGTCGCCGCTGACCACCAGTGGCGTGAGCCGGCGCTGGTCCCGGCAGTCGAGCAGGTCGGCGCGCAACCGCGGGTCCAGCGGCACGGGTTCGGTGCGGCCCGGGGTGCGCGGCACGCCGGAGGCGATGGTGCGACGCAGGGTCGGCGGGGTGTGATGGTTGCGGTACACGGCCGCGTCCACACCGGGTTCGTCCAGCGCGACCAGTCGGCCCAGCTCGCGCGGATCCAGGCCGGCGTTGTGGGCGACGGCCGCACAGACCCGCGGGTCGCGGGTGGCCAGCGCGACGTCGAGCGCGTGCGCCGGGAGCGGTCCTCTGCCCAGCAGGTCGCGCAGCAACTCGTCGGGCAACCGCGGCAACAGGGCGCCAAGGTCCTCGGGTTCGGCGGCGTAGAGAAGAAACCTATAGGGCCGGGACAGCGCCGGCGGGACGGCCGCGCCGGCGTCCGGAACGGATCCGTCGGCGATCCGGGCCAACAGCTCGGCCAGAGTGCCCCGGTGGCGCGAGAGCGCGATCCGCAGGGTGGCCCAACGGTTCGCCGAGCCGCCCAGGTGACGGTGGATCAGGTCGGCGAGCGGCCGGCGGGCCGGGAGTTCGGCCAGCGTCGCGACCGCGACCCGGGCGGGTGCGATCGTCTCCAGGACGAGGATGGTGTGTCGCTCGTCGGTGAGCCCGGCCGCAGCTGCCGCGGCGGCGATCCGGGCCGATTCGGGGTGGCCGGGGTGGTGCGCGGCGGCGACGAGGAGCGCGGCCGAGGGGCGGGCGGCCCTGGCCACGGACTCCGGGTGCGTGCGGTAGAGCTCCACGAGCAGGGCATCGGGACAGTCCTCGTGCCCGGCCAGGGTGGCGGCGGCTGCCTCGGGCAGCGGCTCGGCCCGCTGGGCGGTGACCAGTTCGGCCCAGTCCGGGTCGCGGCGCCAGGACGGTTCCGGCTCGCCGGCGCGGAGACCGGCGATCAGTCCGGCGGTGCCCTCGGCGGCGAACACCGCGGCCCGCAGATCGGCGACCCGTCCCGAGACGAGGGCGCGGGTGGCGAGAGCGGCGACGTGCGGCGCGATCGGCGGGGCTGCGCCGGAGCGGTCGGTTGCCATCGGCGATCCGGGCCGGCGGCGGCCCGGATCCGTTGGCGCATCCGCCTGCGGGTGGGCTTGGGCTTGGGCTTGGGCCTCCGCTTCCGCTTGGGCTTCAGCGCCTGCTTCCGCGAGTAGCCCGGTCAATCGTGCGGGGTCCGCGAACAGACCGAGGACGCCGCGGAGTTGCTCGGCCGTGGTCAGCCGCCGGCCGCTCGTGCGCAGCGCGTGCTCGACCAGCGCCGGCACGTCCGACACCACGGCGGCCCCGACGAAGTGCGGGTGGTCCGGCGGGTCTTCGGCACAGGCGCGGATCTCTTCCAACAACGCGGTGAGCGCGCCCGGATCCGGATGTCGGCCCGGGGCGAGCACTTCACGGCGCATCCACGGCAGCGCGGTGGCATGCCGGTACACCAGCCGATCCACCACCGGGTCGGGCCGATCCAACAGTGCGGCCAGATCCGCGACGGTGGCCCGCGGGTTGCGCGCCACCGCACGCCGCACCAGCACGTCGGGATCGCGAACTGCCATGGTACGGGCGGCGATCGGCAACAACGCGTCGGCCAGGTAGCCGGGGTCGGTCTCGCCCAGTCGATGGCGTAACCGGCCCGCGTCCCCGGGTTCGCCGCTCGCCACCGCGAGCCCGAGCAGCACCTCGGCGGCCGGATCGTACCGGCGCGCGGCTCCATGCGTCACTGTGCGATGTCCCCTCGTCGGGGCCCGACCCGCCCACCGCCGTTCCGCCGGTGCGGCCGGGCTCACGACGACCACCCCACCACAACTCACCGACGGTTGGGCTCCGGGGGCCATCGCCAGGGGGCCGGATAGGGGGCCGGACGTGCGAAGGGGTGGGGTTTGGCCGCCCCCCGGGGGGCGGCAACCCCCCACAGAGGACCACCCCCCCCGCCCCCCCCCCCCGGGCGCCCCCCCCCGGGGGGGGGGCCCCCCCCCCCCCCCGGGGGCGGGGTGGGGGGGCGGGCGGGGGGGGGGGGGGGGTTCCCCCCCCCCCGGGGGCGCCCACCCCCCACCTCTTCGAACAACCCACCCGTCCCGACGCCCCGTTCCGCCACCCCGTGTCGGCGGTCCCGCCCCACCCACGCCCGCTGCCTGCACACACATCCTGACGGTGCGCGCCGACGCCGACCATCCGCTCGACTACTCGGCCGTGAACCTGAGTACCGAACGTCTGTCCTGAGTACCGACGGCGGGCGGTTCGGGCCTGGGCGGTGCCGGCAGGGCAAGACAGGGGAGAGTGCCGCCGCGCCTGCCCGGGAGGGAGTCGACGCGGCGGCCGGTTACGGATCGGAGCGGGACCTCACGCGCCGGCGAGGGCCTGTCGCCACACCGGGCTGTCCACGTAGTGGTTGTCGAACCGCTCGGACGTCTCGCGCAGTTCGGCGAAGTCGGCCTCACCGCGGTGCACACGCTCCAGGAGCCGGTAGTAGTCGAAGCGGTCCATGCCGGGGGTGAACACGACCAGCATCTTGGCCTCGGTGTCCGGCGCAGGGGCGAAGGCGTGCGGCATGTGCGGCGGCACCAGCAGGAAGTCACCGGTTTCGAGGGTGACGATCTCCTCGCCGAGCAGGATGCGCATCGTGCCCTCGGTGACGTGGAACATCTCGCTCGCCCGAGTGTGGAAGTGGGCGGGCGCGCCGGGGGAGCCCTTCTGGAAGGTGGCCAGGTTCGCGGTCATTCCGGGGGTGTCGGCGAGCAAGGTGATCAGGCTGGTGGGGCCGTCCTGGACGATCTCCGCCTCCCGGGTGCGGACCAGGATCGGGGTGGCGGTGGTGGTGGTGTCGGCGGTGTTCGAGGCGTGCGTGGACACGGTGGCTCCCTGGTGCGTGGCGAGGTGGGTCGACCGAGTCGACCGGGTGGATCGGTGGGCCGGTGGTGTGCGCCGCTGGTCTCTCGGCGTCCGGCCCCGCTGTTCGTTGGTACCAATCTACGGCGGCTTTCGACCCACGGAGTGGTGCATTCCCCTGGCGAAATGATGGGTCAATTCAGTTCGAGCCGGGAGGCCGTGCCGTCGTGCCGGACGGGAGGGGTTTCGCCGCCCCGTGACGGCGAAACCCCTCCCTCGCGCGCACCGCGGCCGCAACTCGGCCCGACGGCGCTCCCCGCGGTCGGATCCCGGCGGTCCGGGTGGGTGAGAGGGACCTCAGCGCCCGGCGTTCGCCACCGAAGCCGGGTCGCGTGGGCCGTTGGTCGGGCCCGTGTTCGTGTCCGCGGTCGTGCCTGCGAGCGCGTCCGTGCTCGCGTCAGTGCCCGTGCTCGCGTCGGTACCCGTGCCTTTGCTCACCCTGATGCTCGCGCTCGTTCGTAGGTCGTCGTTCGCCGGTTGTGGTGGGTTCCCGAGCGTTCTGTGTCTGCTGCGGGACGAACCCTGTCCGGCGGGTTTCCGGCGGTTTCCTTCCCGGGCCGGAACCGGGTCTCGTGGCCGCTCACATGCCCGGGATTTCGACGCCACTCATCGCGCGTGCTCCTTCGCAGGGGTTCGATGTCCGGCTGGGCGCGCTTCGTCGAGGTCGCGGCGGAGCGGCCGGCGACCGGATCGATCGACGGCGTGCCCGTTCCGGGGTACAGAAGAAACGTACGACCCGGGTGGGGGCGACACGGATGGCCCGACATGCCAGACAGGGGACCGATCGCGACACGCGTCCGCGGGACGGCCGTCCTCGGTCGGCGCGGCCCGGCGCGGAACGGCTGGGCCCGGCTCAGGGCGTCGCGGCCGCTGCCAGTTCTTCGAATTCGGCGCCGAGGGCCCGGGCGAGTCGGTCGGCCAGTGCCCGGTGGGCGCCGTCCGTGGTGACACCGACCGTGAACGTGTCGCCGTGGCTCGTGAAGCCGAAGACCACGTTCTGCGACCCCATCAGCGGCGGCGCCGCGATCAGTTCGACGGCCGGCCGGCCGAACAGGCGCAACGGCGCATCCGGGCCGGGGATGTTGGTGCAACTGGTGTTCGCATAGCGCGCGGACATGGTGATCAGGCCGGCGAGCCGGATCACCGGCAGCGGCAATCGGGCGGCGACCTCGATGGCGGTTCGGGCGATGGCAGCCTGGCCGAGCGCCTTGGCGCGTGCCGTCTCGGTGCGGACTCGGGCCAATCGGGCACCGGGATCCGATGTGGTGAGCGGTAGCGGGATCCGGAAGAAGGACACCACATTGCCGATGCGGGAAGCCTCGTCCGTCGTCCGCATGTTCACCGGGACCAGCGCGGCGACGCGGCACGGTAGCGTCCGGTCGGCCAGGACGGTGCGCAGCGCCCCGGCAACCGCCGCCAGGTATACGTCGTTCACGGTCGGGCGCGGCTCGCCCGGAGCCGCGTGCCGGGCGGCTCGTACCGTCTGCCCGGACACCGTCACCCAGGCCGGGTGTCGACCGTCGCCGGGTCGGCCGTTGAACGGCAGCCGGGCGTTCCCCCGGAGCACCCCGGCGGCCGTGGCCAGGACTCCGCGTACCGAGGCCGGGCCCGGTGGCACCCGGCGCACCGCTGCGCCGGGCCACGCGGCTCGCGGTTCGGCGCCGTCGCCCAGCAGTCGCTCCAGCAGCCGGATCACCGAGACGCCGTCGGCCACCGCGTGGTGTACCCGGAACAGCACGGCGAACCCGTCGGCTTCGGGGCCGGACAGCAGGTACAGCCGCCACGTCGCCACGGTCGACCGCAGCGGCTCGCCGAGCAACGCGCCGACTCGCTCGCGCAGTGCATCCGGGCCGGGGCCGAGCGGTGCGGCGACCACATGCTGTTCCGGGTCCAGGTGCTCGGCCACGAACCAGTGCGGACGCCCGCGCCGGCGGCCGGTCGGCGTCGGGCCCGCTCGCAGCCGCATTCGGGGCACCGGCCCCCAGCGTGACCGGACCAACTCGCGCAGGTCGGCCAACTCGGGCGCGCCGCCCCGAAAGCGCACCAGGACGAAGAACCACGGGTCGCCGGGGTTGCCGAACCACTCGTGCGCGGCGAACGGCAGGTCGCCGGGGGCCGGATGGTTCGGCTTCGGCGAGGTGCGTGGCACGTTCCGAACCTCCGGGATGGGTCCGGGGCGAGCCGCGCCCCTCCGGCCGGCGGCGCGGCGCACGACCGGCCGTTGTCCGCTGTGATGCAGACCACATGCATCCTATCGGTCCTCGGATGCGTATGGATCAAGGACGGAAGCGGCAGGAGGGGAGGACGGGATGGGCCCACAGGGCCGCGAGGGGTTCACCGAGTTCGCCCGGACCTCGGCGCACCGCCTCTGTCAGACGGCGTATCTGTTGTGCGGGGACTGGCATCTCGCCGAGGACCTCACCCAGATCGCGCTGGAGAAGCTCTACGTGGCCTGGCGCCGAATAGAACACACCGACCAACCGCACGCATATGCCAAGCGGGTGCTTTTGAACGCTTACCTGGACCGCAGACGTCGCCGGAGTTCCACCGAGCTTCCCGGCATCGACGCATCGGCCCTGGAGGGCAGACCCGATGCGTCGGCCGACGCGGATCTACCGGACGTGCGGATGACGTTGATCGACGCACTCATGCGACTGCCACCGCGCGATCGGGCGGTGGTGGTCCTGCGCTACTGGGAGGACCACAGCGTGGAGGCGGTCGCCGAGATGCTCGGTATGTCGCCCTCTGCGGTCAAGAGCGCCGGGCCGCGCGCACTGGCCCGACTGCGCGGCACGCTGGAGGTCAACCCGCTGGTCGGCTGAACCGCGGCCGACGGCGGGTCTGGGGGAGGCCGTTGCGTACCGCCGGTGGGCGTGGCGCTCGGATGGGGGCCCTGGGTACGGGTCTTGGGTTCGGGGCCTGAGTTCGGGCCTCGGGTTCGGGCCTCGGGTGCGCTCGTTCGTCGCGTACGACCGTCGAAGGCGCGCACAGGAGGCGGGTACGGGAGGCGTGTACGGGAGGCGCGCACCCGCGTGCCGAAGGTGTGGCGTTCCCGACTCGCACCGGCAACAGGCAGGAGGCAGCAGACGACACACGACAGGCGACAGGCAGTGGCGACATGCATCGACGGCGCCAGGTGGGGCCGGCGATCGATGATCGAACGAGAGAGGGGGTGACCATGGCACGCGACAAGGCAATTCCCGGCTCCGGCCCCGATTTCGGAGCCGGCCCCGATTCGGCTCCGGCTTCGGGTCCCGGATCGGGGCCCGATTCGCGTCCCGATTTCGGCTTCGGTTCCGGCTCCGCCTCCGGTTTCGGTGTCGACGGCGGGCGTGAGAGCGAGCTCGATCTGGAACGTGCCTTTCGGCGTCGGCTCGACGACGAACTGGCCGACCAGGGCAGCCGTCCGATGGCCGAGGTGGTGGCCCGCGCGGCATCCCGAGGGCGCCGGCGCGTACTGGTCCGTACCGGTGGCATCGTGGCCGCCGTTGCCGCGGTGGTGGCGGTGATCGGAGGGGCGGCCACGATCGCCGTTCAGGACGGCGAGTCGGCTCCCGAGCGGGCGGCGATACCGCCCCCGACGGTGGACCGGCCGACCGCGCCGAGCGCGGACGGTCGGCTGGAAGCCGCCCGCGCGGCGATCGCCCGGGACCTCGGCGAGGTGCTCACCGGCCTGCTCCCGCAGGGCAGTTGGTCGCCGGTGCGGACCGGATACGCGCCGGACACCGGCATCTCTGCCGAGGTGACCCGGGAGGACGGCGACGGACCGGGCGGGGTGGTGTCCGTATCGTTGCGGCCCGGCGCGCTGACGGACTGCCCGGCCACCGTGGCGACTCCGGCGGAGCACAGGGACGCATTCGGACTCACGCACAGCATCAAGTGCGTGGGACTCGACCGGAACGGGAACGCGGTCGCGGCGGAGACCGTGCTCGCCGGGGACGGCCCCTTCCGGGCTCAGGGGGTGCACCTGTCGGTCGGCTCGACCGTGCTCCGCCTGATCTGGTCCAACGGACCCTTGGACGGGAAGATCCCCCAGAGCATCAAGGGAAGGCCTGCGTTGACCGACGACGCGGGTAAGGAGATCGCCCGGAGTACCCAGTGGGAACGGGTCGCCCGGCGACTCCTGGAATCCGGCGTGGGGACGGGGTGAGCGGGCGCAGCTCGGGCCGTCGGGCCAAACCGCGTGCCGCCGGCACCCGAAACGCCGTGCATGCTCGTGCCGCCGGTCGGCCGCGCGTCGTGCGTCGTGCGACGCTCGCGGTGGGCGCGATGGCCGTCGCGTTATGCGTGTTGGCGGTGGTGCCCGGGATCTCCGGCGGCGGTGCATCGACCGTCGACCTCGGCGCCACGCCCGACACCGGCGCCACGCCGGTGCCGAGTGCGCGACCGGACGAGTCGATACCGGCGCCGGAACAGCCGTCGGGGCGGCGGGACCTGCCGGTTCGGGGATCCGCGTCGCAGGACCCGGACACGCAGGCGGGGCTGCGTTTTCCGTTGGAGCCCACTCTCCGGCTCGGTGGGCGGTTCGTCACCGTGCCGGGCGGCGACACCGGGCCCGCGGTCGGCAGGCGCGTCACCTATCGCGTGGAGATCGAGGAGGGCCTCGCGCTGGACGGCCCCCTGTTCGCCGCGATGGTGCAGAACACCCTCAACGATCCGCGCAGTTGGGCCCGGGACGGCCGGGCCTTCGATCGCACCGACGGCGCGACCGCGTCCTTCGTGGTGCGGCTGTCCAGCCCCGGTACCCTGCATCGGATCTGTTCGCCCATCGTGGGCGACACCAGCAGGACCAACGTGTCCTGCAACGCCACCGGAACACCGTGGGTGATGATCAACGGCTGGCGGTGGGCCCAGGGTTCGACCGCGTACGGGGACGACATCCGCGGCTACCGGCAGATGCTGATCAACCACGAGGTCGGCCATCGGCTGGGCAACCAGCACAGCACCCGATGCGGTCCCGGCGGCCTGGCGCCG
This sequence comes from Embleya sp. NPDC008237, assembly GCF_042956465.1. Lineage (NCBI taxonomy): Bacteria > Bacillati > Actinomycetota > Actinomycetes > Kitasatosporales > Streptomycetaceae > Embleya > Embleya sp. NPDC008237. The sequence continues at coordinate 147,238 of NZ_JBIBGL010000009.1, read as the reverse complement.
GTGATGATGCAGCAGACCAAGAGCCGCGAGGCGGCCAACGGCAAGGTGTGCGGCGCCAATCCGTGGCCCTACCCCTCCGCCGGCTGACCGGTCGGCGCGCCGGACGTCGGTTTTCGCCAAGACGTCCGGCGCGCCGGCCCGAAACAGTGGCCCCGGAAGCCACCGCTCCGGGCGTGGCGGGAACGGAGAGTGGGACCGATGCGGAACCTGAGACGCACCATCCTGACCGGCGCGGCGGCCGCGCTGTTGCCGGTCACCGGCCTGGCCGCGCAACCGGCGACGGGAAGGGGGGTGGAGTATGGATGCCAGTAGGGCGTCCCCCTGTGAGGGCCTCTTCCGCTATCCAGTTGTGCCCAACTGGCCCCACCCCCCATGACCGCGGACCCCGAAGGTACTCTGACCGGCCTCGATTGGCGTAGAGAAATCTATCCGCCGCCTCTGACAGGGGCATTGCCGCGCACCGGGGGACGCCGCTTGTTCACGCGCGCGCTCGTCGGCCCGACGTGGCCGCGTGCACCCACGTGTCTGCCCCGCCCACCGCCATCACACCACGCCGAACGGGTGATCATGCCCGGATATGCGCCGGGCTGCGCCGACAGCACGCCGAACGGGTGATGACGCCCGGACTGACGCCGGTCTTCGCCGGTCCGGGCCGACGCGGCACGGAGTCACCTGGCGGACACGCCACCGACCACGCATGCCGGCGACCTCGCCCTGCGGACGGTGCGCCCGCGTCGCATGCCGCACCCCGTACCCCGCGCCCCACACGCCGCACGTGCCGGGGCAGGTCGACGAGTTCGTGTCGGCGGGTAGACCCGGGTCGTGGTGGAGCAGCGAACATTCGGCAAACTTGTGGCGTGAAACCTCCGACTTTGAGCCAAGGTGCCAACTTGTCCATCGATTCCTCGGCCGTCCGTGCCGAGCTTTCGTGGTCCCCAGGTCCCGGGGTGCCCGACATCGACGCGTCGGCGCTGCTCCTCACGGACGCCGGACGCGTGCGTGGAGACGGTGACTTCGTCTTCTACAACCAGCCGTGCCACCCGTCCGAAGCGGTGACGCATCTGGGGAAGGAGACGACCGCCGACCGCGTGACGGACACGCTCGCGGTGCATCCGGCCGTCGTGGAAGACGCGATACAGCGGGTCCTGCTGTGCGCGTCGTCCGAGGGTGGCACGTTCGGCCAGGTGCCGGACCTGAGCCTCAGGTTGTCGGACGCTCGGACGTCGGCCGAGATCGCACGCTTCGACATGGAGGGCGGGAGCGAGACCGCCTTCGTCAGTGGCGAGTTGTACCGGCACCAGGGGCGGTGGAAGTTCCGCGCGGTCGGACAGGGCTACGCCTCAGGGCTCGCCGGGCTGGCCACGGACTACGGCATCACGGTGCACGACGAGCCGACGGCCGAGCCTGCCGCGGCCCCGACGGTTCCGGATCGCTCGGTCGCTCCTCGGCCTCCGTCCGAGTCGCCGACCGCGCCCGCGCCCGTCCCCGCGCCCGTCGCCGCGCCGGTCGGGCACGGCGTGGAGGCGTTGCCCGTGGACATGCGCAATCGCCTTTCGCTCCGCAAGGAGCAGGTGGCGGTGAGTCTCCGGAAGCACGGGGCGCCGGGCATCGCCGCCCGGGTGATCCTGGTCATGGACGCGTCCGGCTCCATGGACTCGCTCTACTCCCGCGGTGTCGTCGCCGACGTGGTGGAGCGCATGACGGCCGTGGCCGCGCAGTTGGAGGACGACGGTGTGATGCAGGCCTGGACATTCGCCTCGGACCCGGCGCGCCTTCCGGACCTGCGTGTGGGTGAACTCCCCGAATGGCTGCGGCTGCACGTCCGCCCGGGAGGGGACAAGCCCGAGCAGGGGCTGCAACCGGGTCAGGTCGACATGGTGGCGGTCGGTTACGGCAACGAAGAGCACAAGGTGATCGCCGAGGTTCGCTCATACGTCCGGGCACATCCGTCCGCCGCCCCCACCCTGGTGCTGTTCTTCTCGGACGGCGGCATCTACTGCAACGCCCAGATCAAGGGTGAACTCAAGGACGCGTCGAAGGAACCGGTGTTCTGGCAGTTCGTGGGCCTGGGCAACGCGGATTACGGCGTACTGCGGAGACTCGACACCATGCGCGGTCGCCGCGTCGACAACGTCGGCTTCTTCGCAGTGGACGACATCAGCGAAGTCCCCGATCAAGAGCTTTACGATCGGCTGCTCTCCGAGTTCCCGACCTGGATCACCGCCGCTCGTCGCAAGAACGTCCTTTGAGAATGCGGCCCCGCACGCCGTGCGCGCGCGGGGCCCGCCCGGACATGGCCGAATCGGCACCGATGCTCGCCGCCCGCCCGGGCTTCCGGTCGGGCTCGTGGGCATCGTGAGCGTTCGGTTCACCAAGCGGAAGGCATGTCCTGCAGTCCGTACTCGCTCTTTCCGCGGGGGCAGAGCGCCAGGCGGACGTCGTTGCCGCCGCGGTCCCTCCCGATCATCGACGCGACGGGCGACTCGGAGCAGTCGCTGCCGTGCAGGCTGCATCGGCCTTGGTGGGCAACCGTGTTCTCGCCGTGTTTGTCCGGACTGTAGTCCGCCCATTTGATCGGTGTGTATCGCGCCATCCGGTATGTCACCCTCCTTGGTTCGTGCGAGCGACGCTACGCCCCGCGGCTGGTTCCCATCATGAAGTCGCTTGTTTTGTGGATGCGTTCGCGCCCGGGATGGTCGAGAAGGGAGTTCCCGTCGTGGCCTGCCTTCGCGCGGGCTGCGGGGATGCTTCGGTGGAAAGCGCCGGCGATCTGCCGGTTGGGAAGGCCGGTGACCTGCCCGCGGTCGCAGTCGGGCGGCGGCGTTCGACCTTCGTCGCTTCGGTCGCTTCGGTCGCTTCGGTCGCTTTGGTTGCTTCGATCGCTTCGGTTGCTGATCCGGGCCCGCCGAAGCTCTGACCTGGCTCTTCCGCATGCCGGCGGTGTCGGCGGCCGACACGCCTCGGTCGCCGATCCGGGACCGCGCTTCGGTCGGCTGACCGGATTTGTCCGCCGATGGGCCTTCGGACGTGTCCGTTGATGGGGCTTCGGGCTGGTCCTGATCGGGCCTTCGGGCTCGTCCCTCGTTCAGGGATGCGGGCGCGTTCGCGTTCCCTGATCGGGAGCTTCAGATGTGTTCGCTGATCAGGATCGCGGAGGTGTCCGGGGCCAGCGCCTCGAAGATGTGTGGGGCATCGCCCGGGTAGGTGATGTAGTCGCCGGGTGCGAGTTCGACGGGAGCCTCGATCGGGCCGACCAGGGCGCGGCCGGTGGCGAGCACCACGTGCTCGGTGGTGCCGGCCGGGTGCGGCTCGGAGGTGCGTGGTTCGCCGGGTTGGGCGACGACGCGGTACAGGTCGCGGCGGGCGTTGGGCGGGCAGGTGGCGAGCAGCGTGGCGGCGTAGTCGGCCTGCTCCGAGTGGGTGACGGGTCCGTCGCCGGCGCGGATCACCCGGACGTTGGAGTGCGGCGGGTCCACGAGCCGGCTCAACGGCACGTCGAGCGCGACGGCCAGGGCCCACAACGTCTCCACGCTGGGATTGCCGAGGCCCGCTTCGAGCTGGGACAGCGTGGACTTGGCGATCCGGGCCCGCTTGGCCAGTTCGGTCAGCGACAACCTCGCGCGCTCGCGTTCGCGCCGTACCGACACCGCGATCAGCATGATCGGGCCGGCGGCCGGCGGCGGCGAGGGGTCGGGTGCGGGCGGGATGTGGCCGGCCAAGTGTTCGCTCCAGACGTTGTTTCGTTCGGCTTGACGAACGGCTCCTGCTTCGTTCACTGTACCGGACATGCGTTCGTCATACCGAACACTCGATCGCGGCACCCTCCGCGACATCCTCCTGGTCTGTGTCGCCGACGCGGTGGTCGGTGCCTCCTTCGGCGCGATCGCCGTCAGCGGCGGCCTCGACCCCTGGGTGCCGATCGTCATGTCCGTGTTCGTCTTCGCCGGCGGCGCCCAGTTCGCCGCCGTCGGCGTGGTCCTTGCCGGCGGCAGTCCGGTGGCCGCCGTCCTGGCGGCGCTGGTCCTCAATGCCCGACTGCTGCCGTTCGGCTTCGCCGTCGCGGACGTGCTCGACGATCGGCGACACCGGTGGACCCGACTGGCGGGCGTACACCTGATCACCGACGAGACGGTGGCGTTCGCGCTGCGCCACACCGATCCGACGCGCCGTCGCGCGGTCTTCCGGCTGTGCGGCGTCGCCCTGTTCGTCACCTGGAACCTGGCCGTCGCGGGCGGCGCGGCGGCCGGCACCGGCCTCGGCGACCCCACCGCCCTGGGCCTGGACGCGGCCTTCCCCGCCGTACTCCTGGCCCTCGTCCTACCCGCGCTCCGCGACCGCGCCACCCGTAACGCGGCACTCCTCGGCGCCGCCGTCGCCCTCGCCGCGACCCCGTTCCTGCCGGCCGGCGTACCCGTCCTACTCGCCCTGCTCGGCCTGACCCCCTACCTACGCCCAACCCGCGCCGTCAACGCTCGCCCGACGCCCCCCGCTCCACCCCGGGAGCCGTCCTGATGCGACTGCGACTGCCCCGGCCTGCCGACGCACCGGCGCTGCTCGCGCCCGCCGGGGCCATCCGCCCCAATCCGCACCCACCCGCGCGGTCGGCACTCGCCGGCCACCGCCCTGCGCGCCTCGGGAGTCGCCTTGGCGCGACCGCGGGGCGCAGACCACGCCCTGGCGCGCCGGCACCGCTCACGCTGCTCGGCCGCCCCCATCTGTGCCCACCCGGCGCCGTCGGTGTTCGCCCGATCCGGCCTGGGCCGCCTCGGGAGCCGCCCTCAGGCGATCGCGGCGGGGCGGTCCGCATTCCGGTCCGCCGGCCCCGCAGGTAGCGCTCGTGCTGCCGGGCCCACCCCGCAATCAGCGCCCGCCGGCACCGCCTACCCGCACCGCCTACCTGCCCCCCGCTCGTCCGGCCCCGCCCGTCTGGGCTCGGCAGTCGTCCCGACGCTGCGATCGCCGGGCGCCGGGCGTACATGGTCCCGGCAGCGTGGCGCTCTTCGAGCCGCGTCGGCCGATCGTCCGCATGCCACCGCTCGGCGCGGCCGTTGCGCTCGCCGGCACATCGTCCCGCCGACCGTCTCGGCGCAACGTTCCGACCCGGGAGCCCTCCTGATGCCGCTGCTAGCCATCGCCTTCCTCGCCGCCGGGACCTACGCCCTCCGCCTGGTCGGCCCACATTCCCGAGACCGGATACACCTGCCCGAGCGGGCACACCGACTGCTCGGGATCGCCGCCGCCGTCCTCCTGATCGCCCTGGTCGGCGTCGGCACCCTCACCGAGGGGCACGACTTCGCCGGCTGGTCCAGGCCGGCGGGCGTGCTCGTCGCCGGGATCCTGGCGATCCGCCGCGCGCCGTTCCCGGCGGTGGTGGTCGCGGCGATCGGCACCACCGCGCTCCTACGGCTGGCCGGAGCATCCTGAACCGAGGGCGATGAGCCCGGCCGTTGGCGGCGCCGGCGGAAACGCGCCCCCGCGATCGTCGCCGGACTCGGCGGCCCCGGGCGCGTGTTCGGCGCCGGCACTCTTGCCGCCCCTGAGCCGTTGGTCGGCGCGGGGCCGGCGGGCCCGGTCCCGGTCGGTCGCCGCGCCGGTGGGAACACGGCCTCGCGACCCCCATCGGACTCTGCGGCCTCGGTCGCGCAGGTGGCCGCGAACTCTCTTGCGTCTCCGAGTCGTCGGGTTGGGCCGAGGATGGCGGGGCCGGCCGATGGTGGCGCCGGCGTGACGACGGTCTCGTGACCCATGGGACTCGGCCCACCCGGGTGCGTTCGGCCGCTGCACGATTGTCGTCCGCAGGGGCCGTCAGGTTGAGCCTGGGCGGCGAGCCCGGCCGGTGGCGGCACCGGTGGGAGCACGCTTCGCGACACCCGGCGGGGTCTGCGGAGTCGGTGGCGTGCTCCACCACGCGCACTCCCGTCGGGCCCAAGTCATCGGTGCGGTTGGCCGGCCCGGGTGCGGGTCGGTTGTGGCGGTGGGGCGTTTTCCTGCCGGGGTGGGGTTCGCGGGGCGCGTTAGCATCGAGCTCATGCGCATTGTCATTGCGGGTGGGCACGGGCAGATCGGGCTCCGGTTGGGGAAGTTGCTGGCCGGACGCGGCGACGAGGCGGTGGGACTGATCCGCCGCGCCGCACAGGCCGACGATCTGGTCGCGGTGGGAGTCGAACCGGTCGTGTGCGACCTCGAAGCGGCCCCCGCAGAGGAATTGGCCGAGTACCTGGTGGGTGCCGACGCCGTGGTGTTCGCGGCCGGCGCGGGTTCGGGCAGTGGCATCGTCCGCAAGGACACCGTGGATCGAGCCGCCGCCACACTGTGCGCGGACGCGGCCGAGTCGGCCGGCGTGCGGCGCTTCCTGGTGGTCTCGGCGATGGGCGTCGACCACGAACCGCCCGCCGGTACCGAAGAGGTGTTCGCGGCCTACCTCCGGGCCAAGGGCGCGGCGGACGCGGATGTACGGGCCCGGGCCGAACTGGACTGGACGATCCTGCGCCCCGGCCGACTCACCGACGACCCCGGCACGGGTCTGGTCACCCTCGCCGAACACACCGACCGAGGCGCCGTTTCCCGCGACAACGTCGCCGCGGTCCTGGTGGCACTCCTGGACGAACCCGCCACGGCCGGCCGCAGCCTGGACCTGATCGACGGCGATACGCCCATCCCGCAGGCCATCACCACCCTCACCCGGCCCTGACCGATCCACCCAGCCGCCCCACCCGACCTCGCCGACATGCTCCGGGCGCGCCGTCCCGGGGTGTACGCCCTGCCCGGACCGCCACCGTGTCCGGGTGAGCGCCCTTGCGTCGGCTCGTACGAGGCCCGTTCTCGCGCCCGCGTCCACCCGGCCGATTCCGGCCCGGCAGAGCTGCTCCCCGTGAGGCCCACCCGACCCACTTCCGCCCGGCCCCGCCGCCCGGCTCGACCCGGTACCCGCCGGACCCGCCACCCGTAGGACTCCCGCCCGATCCGCTACCGATCCTCGATCCGCCACCGGCACGACCCCGGCTCGCCCCGCCCGACGTCGTCACCAGCCCGCCCCTCGTCGGGCCGGCCCGCACTCGCTCGGAGCCGCAGGAGAGCACCGACACGCGGGGTCTGCCCCGCCGGCCCGCTCGCACCCGTTCGGAGCGCTACCGGCACGGTCGCCGCCCCATCCGCCGGCCACCCTCCCGGCCCGCTCCCGCCGCAGGCCCACCCCGCCCGGCGCCACCAGGCTGCTTGCTCGTGGGCGGGAGTGGGAGTGGGGGTGGGGGCGCCGTCCGGAAAGGGCGGGGTGGGAAACGTGATGGTTTGGCTGACTGTGGGCGGGTTTTTGGCTCATCATGGAGTGAGGGACGCGGGATCGGGGAGAGGTTCCGCTCTGTTGGCTCGGGGGGTCCGATGGAGGTTTGGCCGACGCCTGTGCGGAGGAGGGCCGTTCGGCGGCGGCGTCCGTGGTACGCGGCACTCGTTGCGGTGTGTACCGCGTGTGCGTTGCTGCTCGGGGCCGCGTCCGGTTGTGAGGATTCGAAGGTGCCGAGGGTGCTCGGGATCGTGGCGGGCGACCTGGGCGCGGACCCGTTCTTCTCGGTCAACTTCGGACTGGACGCGCTCGGTTTGCGTCCCAAGGTGTCCGCCACGAACCTGTCCGGCGATACCCCCGGGCTCTTCGGCGGCTCCAACAAGGCGCGGATCTGCGACAAGGAGCGGCTGATCGAATTCCTCGGCCTGGCCGCCAACGTGGTGCCCGCCACCCGGTGGATGAAGGCACTCAAGATCGTCGGCACACCGGCCATCCGCACGTTCGTGGCACGACTGACGCCGGTCGTACTACGGACCGACACCCTCGTGCGCAACCACACGCTCAAGAACGGCACGCTGGTGGCCTTCGATGCGATTCTTCAGGCCGGTACCGCCGTGTTGATCGACGAACGCGGCAAACCGGTGGTCAAGTGCAACTGCGGAAACCCGCTGGCCGAGCCGGAGAAGGACGCCGGGCGCGTACGCCTCGACACCGGCGACGCCGACTGGAAGCGGACCGGATCCAAGCCCACGGCGATCAAGAAGGCCAAGCAGCCGGTGAAGACGTTCGTGATCACCGACCCGATCCGCCCCGACCTCGCCGTCGCCCGGCCACCGGGGAGTACGGGGGACCGGGACGCGCCCACCGCGACCCCGCCGCCGCTGCCCGAGCGAGGCAAGAAGGCGACACCCAGCGGGTCCACCGGCACCGCCGCGGTCACCGGCCCGTCCGGAAGCGCCTCGTCGACCTCGACCTCGAAGTCCACCTCGACCTCGACCGGCACCCGGCGGCCGACCACGCCGGGAGGCGGGAAGTCCGCAAAACCCGGCAGCGCCCCCGCGTCGATCGCCCCCGCGTCGATCGCCCCTGTGCTCCGCTGACCGGACCGACGGAGCGGGGCCGCCGCCGACCGCCGACCGCCGACCGCCGATCGCCGGTCCCCGCTCCGTTCCGCCCCCGCCCCGCCCCCGCTCAGCCCGCCGGGATGCCCAAGTGGCGTCGCAGGAAGTCGAGTTGATGCAGCAGTAGCTTCTCGAACAGGTTCTCGTCCGAAGGCGCGTGTCCGGTGTCCGGTAGCAACAGCACCTCGTGCGGCCGTCCGGCGGCGAGCAGTTCGGCGGACAGTCTCAGGGTGTTCGCCGGGAACACGTTGTCGTCGGCCAGGCCGTGCACCAGCAGCAGCGGTCGGCTCAGTTGCGCCGCCTCGGCCAACGGCGAGCAGGCGGCGTAGCGTTCGGGATATTCGTCGGGTCGGCCGAGGAATCGTTCACGCCAGTGCGTGTCGTACAGCCGCTGATCGCTGACACCGGCCCCGGCGATCGCCGCGTGGAATACGTCGGGACGGCGCAGCACCGCGGCCATTGCCGGCATCGCGCCGAACGACCAACCCCGAACGGCGACCCTGGTCGCATCCAACTCCGGTCGGGCGCTGAGGACTTCGGCCAGCGCGGCCACCTGGTCGGCGAGTACCGGTCCGAGGATGTCGCCGGCCACCTCGCGCTCCCATGCGGGACCGCGCCCGGGGGTGCCGCGGCCGTCGGTGATCAGCACCGCGAAACCCTGCTCGGCGAACCACTGCGACACGAAGGCCATCGGGCCCTGTTGGGCGGTGACCCGCTGGAGGGCCGGGCCCGCGTACGGGTCGACCAGCACGGGCAGCGGCGGCGCGCCGCGGCGGTACCACGAGGGCAGCAGCAACTGGGTGTGCAGGTTGCGCTCGGTCGTGGTGAACCGGGTGGCGTACAACCGCAGGACCGGGTCGTGTGCCGACGAGCGCACGGGGACGGCGGGTCGGCCCGGGCGCAGGGCCGCGGTGCGCGCCCCGGGCCGGTCGGGGGTGCGCGCGGTGTGGATCAGGGTCCCGGCGCGGCGGACGGCGCTGTGTACGCCGGGTTCGGTGTCCAGGCGGCGCGGCTCGGTGCCCGGTCGCCAGGTCCAGAGTTGTGCCTCGGTCGGTTCGGCGGAGGCGCCGAACAGCACGTCGTCGCCGTCCACCCCGAACACCTCGCGGACGTGCAGCCCCGGCGGGGTGATCGGGACGCCGTCCAGGGTCAGCCGTCGGGTGCCGTCCGCGTCGCTGTGCGCGACGAGTGCGCCGGACCCGGTACGCACCGGCGTACCGGGCAACAGGTGTACCCAGTGCGGGTCGTGCTGCTCGGCGAGCGGCCGGGTGCGGCCGGTCGTCGGATCCACGGCCAGGGTGCGGACGGTGCGCTGGTCGCGGCTCTGCACCGCCGCGAACGGGCCGTGGGAATCCCAGTCGGCAGCGGTGAGGTACTCGAACTCCCGGGGATCCCAGGACACTTGCGTGTGATCCCCGGCGAGCGTGACGACCCGCAGGGTGACCCGGGCGTTGGCACCGCCGGCCACGGGATAGCGCACCGTGCGCGGCGGCGAGGCCGGACGGGTCGGGTCCGACACGTGCCAGATCGGTACTTCGCTCTCGTCCACCCGGGCCACCAGCAGTCGGGCGCTGTCCGGGGCCCACCAGTAGCCGCGCGATCGGCCGATCGACGCGGTCGCCGCGTACTCGGCGACACCGAACCGCACATGGGCGCCGTCGGGTTCGGCGAGCGTCCGGTCGTTCGTCCCGGCAACGTCGATCACGCGCAACGCGCCGTCGGCGAGGTAGCCGACCCGCCGGCCGGTCGGGTCCGGCCGGGGGTCGAGCACCGGGCCCTCGACGGGCAGCCGCCGGGTCCGGCCGGAAGCGACCTCGACCACCCACAGGCCGCCGGGCAGCGCGAACGCGGCGAGGCCGGCCGCGTCGTCGACGGCGTAGCCGGTGATCCCGGACGCTCCGGCCGACCCGGGCAGCGCGGTCGGATCCACGACCAGCCGCTCCGTCGCCGAGTCCAGGTCCAGGTGCCACAGACAACCGACCGGGTCGTCACCGGATCGACTGCGCAGGAACAACACCGAGGTGCCGTCCGGGGACACGGTGAAGGCCGTGGGGACACCGGCGGAGAAACGCCGGGTCCGTACGAACTGGCGGGGCAACTCGATCGTCGACATGCGGCTCAGGCTGAACCCGGCCGCCCGGTCCCTCCAGTGTTTCGCGGAGCAGCGAAACCTCGGCGTCGGAGTGGGGCATCGCGGCGCATGGGCGGACGCGACCGACCCACGGCCGCCCGGCCGCCCGGCCGCCCGACCGACCGCCCGGCCGGGCGACACGCTCGCCGACAGCGCCGGGTCCGGGATCGGCGTCGGCTCGATGTCGGCGGCAGCGCGGCTGGACCATCCCGGCGCGCGATGCCGGCGGGTCGTCGGCGATGCTGTGCGCGTGGAGTACGTGTCCAGAGTGCCGCGACCGCCGCTGGACGGGCTGATCGACGACCTCTACTACCTGGAGGGTGCGCCGCCGTACGCCCGGCTGACGCTGCCGCCGATGCCGGCGGCGGTGCTCATCGTCAACCTCGGGGCGCCGTTCCGCATCCGTGCCGGCACCGACATCGAGACGGCCGAGTACGCCGACGGCTGCGTGATCACCACGCCCACCCGCGCGTTGGAGTTCGGCTACCCACTCGGGACCCGGTCCGTCGGCGTGCACTTCAAGCCGTGGGGGCCCGCGCCGTTCCTGCCGATGCCCGCGGCCGAGTTGTGTGACCGGCCGGTGACGGTAGAGCAGGTGTGGGGCCGGCCCGCCGTTGCCGAGCTGCGAGACCGGCTGGCCACTGCGGACAGACCGCACGAGATGCTGACGGTGCTCGAGGAGGAGCTGATGCGACGGCTGTGCGAGACCGCCGGACTGGGGCTGGTCCGTCATACGAGCAGCGTCATCGCGGCGACCCGGGGGGCGGTGGCGATCGGCGATCTGAGCGCGGCGGCCGGGGTCAGCAGCACTCATCTGGCGCAGCGGTTCAAGGAGCTCATCGGCGTCACGCCGAAGCGGCTGGCCCGCACCTACCGCTTCGCCGCCACCGTGTTCGCGATCAACCCCGCCGGACCGATCGACTGGGGCGAACTGGTCGGTGGCGCAGGTTACTTCGACCAGGCCCACTTCGGCCACGAGTTCCGGGCGTTCACCGGGCTCACGCCGACCCGGTACGTCGAAGTCCGGCGGCGGTTCCTGCGCGAGCACCCCGGCCACGCGCTGGACGGCTGGCCGCTGCCGGCCGATTGATTTCTTACAAGAGCGACAGCTCACGGCACGCTAATTTGGGGCACCCCAAAGCAGAGGAGAGCCCCGTGGGCAAGGTGGTCATGTACGGCTCGGTGTCGGTGGACGGCTTCGTCGCGGACGAGAATGACCAGCCCGGACCCCTGTTCGACTGGTTGTCGGGCGGTGACGTCCCGTTGGACGAGAGCGGCGAGGTGAGGGTGTCGCAGACGTCCTACGACTACACCCGGCCGTACTGGGACCAGATCGGGGCAACGCTCGTCGGCCGCCACGTCTTCGACATGACGGACGGCTGGGACGGGAAGCCTCCGGGCGGGATCGACCACGTGGTCGTCGTGACGCACCGGCCGAAGCCCGAGGGCTGGGACCCCGAGGCGCCGTTTCACTTCGTCGACGGCATCGAGGCGGGCGTGACCAAGGCGCGGGAGCTTGCGGGTGACCGCTTGGTCGAGGTGGCCGCCGGCGACGTCGGTGGCCAGGTGCTTGCCGCGGGTCTGATCGACGAGGTGCGCATGGACGTCGTACCTGTCGTGTTCGGGTCCGGCAAGCGCTACTTCGGGTCGGTCCGGGCGCAGCACCTCTTGGAGGATCCCGACGTGGTGATTCAGGGCGACCGGGTGCTTCACCTGCGCTATCGGGTGCGCCGTTGATTGATCCGAGCGGGGGCGACGGGCGTTCCACGGGAGAGCGCCCGCCGCTCGGACTCGGGGCCGGGGCGGAGGCCCGTGCCGTCGCCGGCCCGGAGCCCCCGCGCGGCGTCAGCTCGTGAGGCCGCCCATCAGTGAGGTCACCGCGGTGTCGAGAGTGTCGGCGGCCTCGGCGCCTGTGTCGGTGCCGGTGCCCGTGCCGGCGCCGCCGGCGACCGGAGCCGTCCCGTCCGACGTGGTGAGTGTGATGTCCTGTCCGGGGCCGGCGTTGGCGACCGGCACGGCCAGCGCCGCGGCGCCCGCGGTCAGCAGGACGGTGGCGAGAATACGTCGAGTGTGCGTCATGCCATCCTCAACGGCGAGACCGCCTCCTGGGCACGCCCTGTCACCCGCCCGGACCCGCCCATGCCCGGCCCGGCCGGCCCGCCCATCCGCTCAGTCGGCCCGCCGTGCCTCGATCAAGAATCGGGTCGAGTGTGCGACGAACGGGCCGTCCCGTTGGATGAGTTCGTGCAGCTCGCGGAGCCGGTCCCGGTAGGCCGCCACGGTGAAGCCGGGCACCATCCAGATCACCTTGCGCAGGAAATAGACGACCGCACCGACGTCGAAGAATTCCATCCGCAACCGTTCCAGGCGCAGATCCACGATCTCCAGTCCCGCCGCCCGCGCGTCCGCGCTCTCGGTTTCGGGCCGGCGGCCCTCGCGCGCCTCGGGTTGTGGCCCGAGGAAGTACTCGACCAGCTCGAACACCGAGGCGGGACCCACGTGTTGTGCGAAGTACGTGCCGCCGGGGCGGAGCACGCGGGCGATCTCGGCCCACCACACCGTCGCCGGATGCCGGCTGGTGACCAGGTCGAACGCGGCGTCGGCGAACGGCAGCGGCGGCTCGTCCGGATCCGCGACCACGACCGCGCCGAGCGGGTGCAGCAGTCGGGTCGCCTTGGCCACGTTCGGCGGCCACGACTCGGTGGCGACCATGGTGGCCGGCAACTTCGGCGCACCCGCCAGCACCTCGCCGCCGCCGGTCTGGATGTCCAGCGCGGCCGACACACCGGCCAGTCGCTCACCCATCAGCCGCTGATAACCCCACGAGGGGCGTGCTTCGGTGGCCCGCCCAGCCAGCCAGGAGAAGTCCCAGCCGTCCACGGAGGCCGACTCGGCCTCGGCCAACAGATCTTCGAACGTGCGTGACATAACCGAATCATTACCGCGAACCGGCGGGTTCGCCAAACGGGTTTCACCCGCCTTTCGAACCACCGGACGGGCCATGACCTGGGCAAATGCGCGGTGTGGGCGGGTCGCGCCGCCGGCCGGGAAGCGCACCCGCCCCGCCCCCGTGCGCCGTCGGCCCGGCGGTGCCGATCGGGTGGAACACCTGCCGGGCCGACCGCCGCCCGGTGCTCTAGCCGACGAACTCCCGGTCCCCGTAGTGGACCGTGGCCTTGGACCAGTCGCCGCCCAGGGTGCCGACGAAGCGCTCGACCAGGGCCGCGTCCGCACGGTCGGCGACCAGTATCAGCTTGCCGCCGCGCACGGTGACCGAGCCGCCGAACAGACGCTCGCGTGCCTCGGCATCGGCGACCAGACCGTCGTGCAGGCGCTGTACGTCCACGCCCGGCACCTCGACCTCGATCGCATCCGCCCGCGGCGAGTCGATGCGCAGGTATTCGAAGGTCAGTACCGACTCCTGGGCGAAGCGCTTGCGCAGCACCTCCGCGACATGGTTGAGCCCGGCGGCGTCCATGTCGTCGACGTCGAATTCGCGCGAGCGTTCATAGGTGGTGTTCTGTAGCTCGCCGGACCAGAACACGCCGTCGAGCAGCGAGGACTTCCCCGGATCGGCGCCGTGGGCGCGGATGATCGCGCGCACCTCGCAGGCGAAGCCGTTCAGCCGGGTGTTCAGTCGCGGGTCGTCGGGATCGCTGATCACCGCGGTGTTGTTCGTGACGAAGATCTCCGCCTCCGGCAGGTGCCGGCGGGTGTGTCCGGGCGACGCGTCGGCCGCGCACGCCGGGCTGTGCGGGCCGGCGGCGACCGCGGTCTGGGCGCCGCCGGCGCCGATGGTGATGCCGAAGGCGAGGACGAGGGCGGCAGGCCAACGCTTCATCGAGTTCTCCCTGGGAGTGGTGGTGGTACCGAACGACCATGGTGCCGAACCACCTCGGCGCCGAACGACACCGGTGCCGAAACGGCGGTAGTACTTCGGCGCCGCGCCGCGCCGCGTCATGTCCGGGCGTCGGCGCGTTCCGCTCGGAAGATGGTGAACAACACCCGCAGGACCAGGACACAACTGACCACCAGCAGGTTGTAGCCGATCACCTGGTACAGCCCCACGCGGTCGCTCACCTGCGGCCCGCCCTCGGTACCGAGCAGTAGCACGGCCATGATCCCGGCGGTCGCGCCGAGCACCGTCAGCAGCGTGCGGTTCAGCATGGACGTGAGCACCCGGCGGTCGCGTTCGTCGGCCAGGAGTCGCACGTTGACCCCGAGTCGGCCCTCCTCCAGCGCCCCGGTCACCCGTTCGAAGCGACGTGGCAGCCGACGCAACACCGGTAGCAGGTGCAGGAGTTCGCTCGTGGCCGCGTCCCGCAGACCGGTCGGCTCCAACGTTTCCGTGACGTGCTTGGTCGCATAGCCGCGCGCCTCGGCGAAGATGTCGAAGCCCGGTTCGATGCCGGTCAGCGTGCCCTCGACCGTGGCGAGCGCCCGGAAGACGGCCGCGATCTCCGGCGCGACCGTCAGTTCGAACGCGGACACCAGCCGGAACAGGTCGGTGAACATGGCCAGATCCGGCGCCAGTCCCGCACTGAGATGGCGGGCCGTGAACTGGCCGAGCGCCCGCTGAAGCCGCTGTTCGTCCAGTTCCGCAGGCCGGGTCACCACCTGGAGCAGCGCATCCGACATCGCGACCGGATCGGCCTGCCCGAGCGCGAGCAGCAACTCCTGGAGTCCGGACCGCAACTGTGCGTCGATCCGGCCCACAGAGCCGAAGTCGAGCAGGGCCAGCCGACCGTCGCCGAGCAGCATGATGTTGCCCGGGTGCGGGTCGGCGTGGAAGATCCCGTCGAACATGATCTGTCGAAGCAGCTCGCCGAGTAGGATGCGCGCCAACTCGTTCCGGTCGACCCCGCGTTCGTCCAGGGTCGTCGCGGCGGTGCCCAGTGGTATGCCGTCCAACCAGTCGAGCACCAGCACCCGTGCGGTGCTCAGTTCGGGATGCAGGCGCGGCAGGACCAGGTTCGCATGCCGCCGCCCGACCCCGGCGGCGGTCACCGCGCTCGTATTGCGTGCCTCGATCCGGAAGTCCAACTCCTCGCGCAGTGCCACCGCGAAGCCGTCGGCGAGCTCGACCAGACCCAGCGCGTGCCCCCACGTGGTGCGCCGGTCCAGGCTCGCCGCGAGCCGCGCCAGGATGTCCAGGTCCCGCTCGACGATCGGGCCGATCCCCGGACGCTGCACCTTGACCACCACCTTGCCGCCGGAGCGCAGCCGGGCCCGATGGACCTGCGCGATCGACGCGGCCGCGAGCGGCTCCGGGTCGAATTCGGCGAACACCTCGGTCACCGGTGCGCCCAACTCGGCGGTGAGGACCCGTTCCACCTCCGCCCACGGCGCGGGCGCGACCCGATGCTGGAGCAGTGCCAGCGCGTCCACGAACTCGACCGGCAGCAGGTCGCGGCGGGTGGACAGGACCTGCCCGAGCTTGACGAAGGTCACCCCGCCGTCCTGGAGCGCCTCCTGCAACGACCGGGCCAGACCGGCCCGCCGACTCGTGCGATCGGCCCGACGGCCGCGCAGATACGGCCCGAGTCCGTGCCGGGCGGCGATCCGGCTGATCTGCGAATAACGGCGCCCGCGGGCCAGGCGCCGGCGCAGTCCGCGGGCGAACTCGACCGTGCCCGGCCACGATCCGCTCGGCACGAGTGCCTCGACGACCACGATGAAGGTCATCGCGGCGAGCAGTGCCACACCGAGCGTGACGGTCATGAAGACGCCGGGATTGTGCCGCTGAATGCTCCCGCCGAGCGCCCAGGACACCACGAGTCCGAGCAACCCCGCGGCCAGCGTGCGCCGCGTGCCCACCGGCAGCCCGAGCAATCGCCGTGCACCCCAGGCCAGTCCGAGGGTGAGCAACAGCGCGGTGAGCGCGGTGGCCACCCACAACACACCCGCGCTCACCGGGGGCTCGGCCGTACTCAGCACGGATTCCACCCCCGGCACGAACCGAGCGCGACGTGCGCGCCGTCGGACCGCGACATTGCTTGCGACATGCCGATGAGACCTTCCCCGAGTGATCGCACACACGTGCGCAGGAGAACCTATCGTCCGGGCCGGAAGCCGCGGCGAATCCGAGTAGGGGTACTCGGGACGCCCGATCCGGGAGGACCCAGGATGGTGGCCGTGATCAACCACCAGTCGTACCCGCCCGTGCCCCGGCCGACCTCGCCCCTCCCGACCCGGCCGTGGCACGTCCCGCCGCCGGCGCCGGTGCGTCCGCACGGTGCGTGGTACGTGGCGCCCGCCGGCTCGGCGGTCCTGGCCGTGTCGTGCGTGGTGGTCGCCGGCGTGGTGTGGGCGGGCGTGCGGGCGGGCAAGTCGCTGCACGACACGACCACATACGGCGACGGCTCGGCGGTCCCGCCGTCCGCGTGGAACGACCACCAGGGCACGGTCGACCTGTGGCTGCTCGCCGCCGCGATCACCGCCGTCCTCGCCGTCGCCGGCTTCGTCGGCCTGGCCGTCGCCCGCGGCCGATGCCGCCGCGAGCAGGCCCGACGGGCCGGCCTGCCGGGCTGATCGGGCAACGCGCCGACCGGTTCGCAGTCCGTCCGCCGCCCGCCCGCCGTTTCGCCCGCCGCCCGGCCGGCCGGGACATGCACCGGGGCACCGCCGGGACGTCGGTCCCGGCGGTGCCCGGTCGTCGTGCGGCGGTCGGGTTGCTACGCGTCAGTCCTTGCGGACGGAGACGTTCTCCGCCTGCGGGCCCTTGGGGCCCTGGACGACATCGAACTCGACCAGGTCGTTCTCCTCCAGCTGCCGGAAGCCCGCGCCCTGGATGGCCGAGAAGTGCACGAACACGTCCGGGCCGCGGTCGTCCTGCTCGATGAAGCCGAAGCCCTTGTCCGCGTTGAACCACTTCACCTTGCCTGTAGCCATCGATCCATTCCTTCACCTGATGCCACGACGTGTCGTGAAGGACGCGCCGACCGGAGCCTTGTCGCGACTGCGGCCCCCGAGATTTCCCGTCCCGCCACCGGCGAAACACCCCGTGCCTGCGGCGGCGGACCGGGCACGCCCCGCCCGGTCCGCCGAATTTCACTCGTTCGCCCGGTGGCCGGGCATGTTCAGGGGCGCCGGCCCGCCGAGCGCCGGCCGGCGGCCTCGTCGAGCAGGTAGGCCGGGCTCTCCGTACTTTCGTCGTGGTCGTCGTAGTAGCGGTGGTAGACCGGGGTCAGGCCGCCGGAGACCGGTGGCACGATCCAGCTCCAGTCCGCCGGACACGTGCGGCCCGCCTCCGCCTCGCGTTCGACGTGCCGGAGGAAGCGGTCGGATTCGGTGTGGTGGTCGGTGATGGTCGCACCGGCCGCGTCGAACGAGTGCAGTACGGCGCGGTTGAGTTCGATCAAGGCCCGGTCCCGCCACAGGGTGCGTTCGCTGGAGGTGTCCATGCCGAACAGGGCGGCGATCGCCGGGAGCATGTCGTAGCGGTCCGCGTCGACCAGGTTGCGGGCGCCGATCTCGGTGCCCATGTACCAGCCGTTGAACGGCGCCGCGCTGTAGGAGACGCCGCCGATCTCCAGGCGCATGTTGGAGATCGCCGGGATCGCGTGCCAGCGCAGGCCCAGGGTGGCGAAGCCGGGGTGTTCGGGGTGGGTGAGCGCGATTTCGCGGATCGCGTCCGGCGGCAGCGCGTACGCGCGGAGTCGGCCGTCCGCGCCCTCGATGATCAGCGGCAACGGGTCGAAGTCGGTGCCCGCGCCGCGCCAGCCGAGTTCGCCCGCGAGTTCGGTGATGCCCAGGTTGCGTCCGTCGCCCACGAGCGCGCCGTCGGCCCGGCGGTAGCCGGCGTAGCGGATCAACTGCTCGTTCCAGATCCGTACCCTCGGCCCGGTGGGGGCGTCGGGCGCGAATACGGTGATCGTCGGCCGGATTCGGCCGCCGCGCCAGGTCTCGCGCAGGTGTCCCGCGCACTGGGCGGCCACTTCCTCGGGGCGGCTCACATGCCGGCGGTCCCGGACGACCAGGCTGTTCCAGTACAACCGGCCGATGCAGCGGGCCGAGTTGCGCCAGGCGGCCCGGGCGCCCCAGACGAGTTCGGCCGAGGTGTGGATGTAGGTGCCGGTTTCGCGGATCTGCTCGACGATCTCACGCCGGCGAGTGTCCCGATCCTCCGGCGACCTGGTCTCCTGATGGAATCGATCGAGGAACGCGAGGGCCCGGGCGGGGTCCACGGCGCCCTCGGGAGTGACATCGGGAGGGGCGGACGGGGGCTGCTGGGCGGGGATTTGCGGGTGGTGTGGCACGGGACACGACGGCTGGTCGCCGCGGATCCGGGTGATGCTGTGCTCGGTCAACGCTCTCCTGGGAACCGGCTCGGCGCTGCGACCGAGGTCGCGGGAGCCTGTTTCGGGTCTGGTGGGGGTACGAGCCGGCGACGGCTCGCGGGTCAGCCCGGCGCATCCGCGGGCACCGGGGCGGACGGTTGGGCCGCGTCGTCGGCGGAATACGCGCCGACGACCGGGTCGTGGTGGATCTGTCGCTTGCTCAGGCCGAGTCGGCGCAGCACCCGGGCGCTGTCCAGCACCATCGCGGGTGGTCCGCTCAGGTACGCGTCGCAGTCGTAGCGCGGCCCGTACTCCCGGACCACGTCGGAGACCCCTCCGCTGATCCCGGCCAGGGTCAGGTCGTCCAGTGCCGGTCGCACGCGCAGCCAGGACACCCGCTGGGACAGCCGCAGCAGATCCTCCAGGCCGTACAGCCCGCTGTGCGCGCTCGCCCCGTAGAACAGGTCGACGAATCGATCGGTGCCGTAGTAGGCCAGTTCCTCGACCATCGCCTTCAGCGGCGCCAGTCCGGTACCGCCCGCCACGCACAACACCGGATTGGGCGCCAGGTGGTCCACCACCATCTCGCCCATGGCGGCGCCCAGTTTGACGCGGTCGCCCGGTTTGGCCTTGTGGACCAGGGCGTTGCTGACCCAGCCCGCGGGCACCGAGCGCACGTGGAAGGTGAGCAGGCCGTTCGGGTCGGGCGCGTTGGCGATCGAGTACGCCCGCCATACGCGCGGCCACCACGGGGTTTCCAGGAAGGTGTATTGGCCTGCCCGGTAGGGGAACGGGATGTCGGGGCGCACCGTGACCACGGCGATGTCGTCGGCGGGCTTCTCGTGCGAGACGATTTCCGCGGTCCAGTGTGGGGGGTTGGTCAGGGCGTCCTCGTCGGCCGCGCCGATCATGATGCCCGCGGCGGCGCCGTACGCGCGTGCCCAGGCGTCCTGTACCGCATCGTTCCAGGTTTCGCCGCTGAATCGGGCGAGGGCGGCGACCAGGCATTCGCCGACCAGGTCGTAGTGCTCGGCGATGACATCGAACTTGCGATGGTCTCGGCCGAGTTGGCCGAGGAATCCGGTCAGCGCCGGCGCGTTGTCCAGGTCGCCGACGATGCGGATCAGCGCGTTCAGCAGACGGTCGCGCTGGACGTCCATCGCCGGGGGGAACAGGTCGCGCAGGTCGGGACGGCGCAGGAACAGCAGTGCGTAGAAGTGGGACGTGACATCCGCGGCCTGGGGGGCGATGACCGCGAGATTCTGTCGGATGATTTCTGCGTCTTGAGATTCCAAAATCGGCCCATCGGTAGCCCTTCCGCATGAGGGTTGTCCGGCCGGCTCCGTCGAGAGTCCTTCGCGGAACACCGGCGGCCGGAACACGATCATGGGGTTGTCGTACCGGCGTCAAGTCGAAGGCCCGGTTCCGGTTGTGGATCGACAGAAGTCCCCTTTGCGGCTGTTGGCGGCATTCGATCGGACACTCTCCGCAGCCATACGCTTACGTATGGCTCTGAAGTTGCCTGATGGGAGGGCGAATTCAAGCCGGTGCGCTCCACGCTCGACGGCCGTGCCGGATGGCCCGACGGGCCCGGCGCGCGGCCGGGGAGGCTGCTCGGCCGCGGCCCGGACGCATCGGGCGCCGGCGAGCGCAGTGCTCGGCCCGAGGCGACGACGAGGACGGCTGCCCGGGACCGCGATTTCCGTCGACGGGCCGACTGCCGCCGGCCGGAGCACCCTTGCGCACCGGCCGGCGTTGGGGTTGGATGCGGTGGTTCTCGGTCCTCGGTCCTCGGTCCTCGCTTCTCGATACCGACCTGCCGGCTCGATGCCGGTCGGTCGGATCGAGCCGCCCCGAGATCAGTCGAAGGTGATCTCGTCGTGCGCCCGAGCCAGGAATTGGTAGCCGGCGCCGTTGGCCTTGATGCCGGCGCGTTCGTCCTCGGTGAGCTCGCGCTTGATCCGGCCCGGTACGCCGGCGACCAGGACGCCGGGCGGTACACGCATGCCCTGGGGCACCACGGCACCGGCGGCGATCAGGGCGCCCGCACCGATGTGGGCGCCGTTGAGGACCGTGGAGTTCATGCCGACCAGGACATCGTCCTCGATCGTGCAGCCGTGCAGCACCGCGTTGTGGCCGACGGACACACGCGCGCCGATCACGGTCGGGAAGTCCGGGTCGCTGTGCACGGTGCAGTTGTCCTGGATGTTGGTGTCCGGGCCCACCGCGATCGATTCGGCGTCGCCGCGCAGCACCGCGCCGTACCAGATGCTCGCGCCGGCGGCGAGGGAGACGGCGCCGACGACGGTCGCGTTCGCGGCGACGAATGCGGCGGGATCGATCTGCGGCTCGTGCCCGCCCACGGCGGCGATCAGCGGGTTCGTCATGGTCCTCCTCGTCGGTGGGTGGACCTTGGCAGGTCCGTCGCGACCGCACTCTAGGGCCTGCGACTCGGGCGTCGGGCCGCCGAGAGGGGGGACGGGAGCTGCCGGGACCGGGGCCGGGCGAGGGTGGCGGGGACGGACTGCCGGGGGGCGGCCGCGAGGGCAGGGCGGACGGGCAGGGGGTCGGGCGGGGGCGTTTCGATGCCGGGGCGGGTCGGGCGCCTGGTTGTCGTGTGCCGGGGGTGCCGCCCGGTTCGGGTGGGCCGTTGTGGTGTGGGCATACTGGCGGGATGGTCGATGCGCAGGGGTTGGCGGGGATGGGGGCCGAGCGGCTGCGGGCCATGTGTCTGGAGTTCAACGGAGCCGTGGAGGAGTTTCCGTTCGGCCGGAATCCCGACCTGTCGACGTTCAAGGTGGGCGGGAAGATCTTCGCGTTCTCGACGCTGACCGACCCGCGGCCGTTGCGGGTGAGCCTGAAGTGCGACCCGGAACTCGCGATCCGGCTGCGCGCCGAACACCCGGCGATCGCTCCCGGCTATCACCTGAGCAAGCGGCACTGGAACACCGTGACCCTCGACGGCTCGCTGCCGGAGACGATGGTGCGGGACCTGATCGAGGACTCCTACGACCTCGTCGTCGCCCAACTGCCCAAGCTGCAACGGCTGAAGCTGGACTGGCCGGGACAACAGCCGGAACAGGCATAGCCGCCCCGGCCGGCCGGGGTCGATCGGGCGAACGCGGCCGACCGCCGGGTGGATTCGGCCGGTCCGGGTGGCGAGACACCCGGAGCCGACGGCCATGTCGCCGGACGGCCGGCTCCGTTACGCTCCGCCGCCATTGCCACCGCCACCGCCGGCGTGCTTGGGCATGGTCGTCGCCCACCTGGGCTCGGGCCACCTCGCGCAGATCACCGCGGCGGTCGAACACGTCGGCTTCGAGGCGATGTTGACCCCGGTCGACGCAGGTCGGGCCCCGACCCCTGGATTGTCTGCTCGGTGCCGATCGAGCGAATCGACACGCCACGCCGACGAGTTCATCCGGCCCGATCGGTTGCGCTCGGAGGAGGCGTACGGGTCGGCGTACGCGTCGTCTCGCCGACTCGGCCGGGCACGATCCCGGCCGCGCGTACCGTCCGACGAGCCGGGCGAACACGCCGGTCGAACTCGCGCCGGGCGCGGCGCAGGGCCGCCCGCCCGCGCCCTCTCGGCCGGGCGGCCGACCGACCGACGCCGCCCGTGAGCCGGCCCGTCTCGGCACCGGATTCGCCTGCCCGATCGGCCTCCGCGCGTCCGTGACCACCGCTGCGGCCCCGGGCGGGCCGATCGGCCCGGGCACGACCATTCGGGTGATCCCGAACCGCCCGTCGACCCGGTCCGCACGTGGTCGCCGCCGCCGATTCCGTCCGAGCCTGCCGGTGGGCCCCTTCGGCATCGACAAGGGATCACGCTGCGCTACCGGACCGGCGCACCAGTCCGAGGAGACGGTCGGCGGGTCGGCTCCCGAGCCCCGATCCGCCCGGCACGCCGCGGAATCGGACCCCGGCCTGCTCGACGGATCCCATCCGGCCACGGAATCCGTTCCGGCAGGCCCGTACGCGCCTTGTCCCGGTGCGTGATTCCGTCCTCGACCGCGCCGGTGCACCGGATGGGGAGCCGGATTGCGCCGGTGAGCCCGTCCCCCTACGAACCACCGCGGACCAGCGCGGACCAGCGCCGACCACTGCGGATCCCGGATCCGCCGGGTGCCGGCGCCACACGCCACCGCCCGCCGCCGAGTCCGTCGCCGAGCCCGCCGTCGGGTGGCGCGGATGTGCTTCGGGGCGTTGCGGATTCCGCTCTCGGCGGGCTGTGCGTGGCCGAAATCGGCCCGGAACGCCTCGACGCGCTCGGCGTGCGCCGACTCGGCCCGTGCCCTGACCGGATGGCTCGCGCCTCGACCCGTCGCGAAATCGAGGATTCGTCCGGATCGGCTGCGATTTCCCCGACGCCCGCGGAGGATCCGGTGCGGCGAAGGGCGGATCCGCAGCGACGAAGGGCGGATTCAGGGCGGACCCGGGGCGATCCGGCGCGGATCGACCCGATTCGGCCCCCTCCACCGGCCCGCCGATGCCCCCGTGGGCCCTCCCGATCGGCCGACGGCGGCCGCGGAATCGGCTTTCGGTGGCCCTGATCCGCCCCGGGCGGCCGCCCGGATCCGGCTTCACCGGTCCGCTTTCCCGTGTTCCGGCCTCGGATCGGCCCTTCCGGCGGGCGGATTTCGCGGGCACGAGCCCCCGGGCGGACCGATTTCGCGTCTTCGGGCCCGGGTCGGCCCGGTGACGGCCGGAATTACCACGGCCGGGGCTGTGATCGGGCCCGGTTCGAGAGCCCGGAGTCGTCGTTGTGCGGGTCGGTGTGCGGGTCGGTGTGCGACCCCGACATACCGCCCGTTCGGTCGCTGCCGGCGCCCATTGCTGGGCATTCGTGCACGTCAACGGCCCTGTGGTGGCGCCGCGGTGTCGGAGATCGAGGGTCGATTCCGCCTTCGGGCGGGGGCCGGTCGCAATGCGCCGGCCGGGGCCGCACGGAGTGTCGGGCGGTCGATCGATTGCGGGTCGGATTCGATGAGTTGCCGGCGGCTCGGGGCGCGGATCACGTCCACGGACGGACGTTGCCACGCCGAATGTGCGAAATCCGTTCGGCGGAAGCTCGCGTCGGCGAGTATTTCCCGATTACCGCACCTGCGGAGACCGTCGCCGGGCCACGGGGGAAGCTCGTCCGGAGTGCCTCGGGCCTTGCGCCACAAGGGGAAACCGCCCCTCGGTGGGTCAACATCGGGACCGGACAGGAGGATTTGTCGAGCGTTTCGCGGATCCCCGCGTGGGCCCTCGTCGTTGATCCAAGGGGGTGTTTCGGGCGCGTCTTTGCCGCGGTTCGAAATGCCCCCCGTGTGACGGAGAGTTACAGTCATGGAAATGGGTACTGGCGCAACGGCGTTCGACCCGATCGGTCGGATGGTCCGGCCGGTCGAAACGATCGGTACCCCCGCACCACGAAAGGCATCTCATGAACAAGGCACAACTCGTCGAAGCCATCGCCGACAAGCTCGGCGGCCGGGCTGCGGCCGAGGAAGCGGTCGACGCGGTCCTGGACACCATCATCCGTTCGGTCGTCGCCGGGGACCGCGTCTCGGTCACCGGCTTCGGCTCGTTCGAGAAGGTCGAGCGCGCCGCCCGGTACGCCCGTAACCCCCAGACGGGCGAACGGGTTCGGGTGAAGAAGACCTCGGTGCCGCGCTTCCGCCCGGGCCAGGGCTTCAAGGACCTCACCGGCGGCACCAAGAAGCTGACCCGTGGCGAGACCGCGATCAAGAAGGCTTCGCCGGGCACGGTGACCGGCGGTACCACCGTCGCCGGCAAGAAGGCCGCGGCCAAGAAGACGACCGCGAAGAAGGCCACCGCCAAGAAGGCCCCCGCCAAGAAGGCGACCACCCGGGGCACCACTGCGGCGAAGACCGCCGCTCCGGCCCGCAAGACCACGGCGAAGAAGGCCGTCGCCAAGACGACCGCCGCCAAGAAGACCACCGCCGCGAAGTCGACGGCGGCCAAGAAGACCACCGCGAAGAAGACGACCGCGAAGTCCACGGCGGCCAAGAAGACCACTGCCAAGAAGACGCCCACCACGCGCAGCGCGCCCGGTCGCAAGACGGCCGGCGCCAAGCGCGCGACGGGCGCTCGCACCGCCAATCGCGCCTGAGGACCACCCGGTCGGATGCGATGGTCGGACCGCCCGTGCGGGGCGGTCCGACCGGGGTGCCGGGTCGGAACGCCCCGAGGGTCCCGCCGGAGCGTTCCGACGGCGGACCGACCGGCACACGCGTCGTGCCGCCGGTCGCCCCGCCGTGCGTCGGAATCCGCCGGATCGCGCGGGATCACGCCGGCGACAACGGGGTCGCCGCGGCCCGGGCCCGCCCCGCGTGCCTTCTCGCCCCCACGCCGACCCGCCCCGTGCCACCCGGGTGTTTCGCGCCTTGCCCGTCCCGCGGCACGGGCCTGCCCCGCGCCCACCATGCGCCCAGGGCCCGCACCACGCGACCTCGCCCGGCCCCTCGGCTTCCGCCGCCGGCCGCCGCTCAGCCCCCGTTCAACTCGCCGACGATCGATGCCGGGCTGTGCCCGCTCCCGTCGGATTGCCGATGGAAGTCCACCGCGACGAAGTTCGGATTCCGCCCCGCCGCCGTTGCGCACTGTTGTGCGATGCGATTGCGCAGCTTGGTCCCGTTGTCCAGGGCGGCGGTCCCGATCGTCGGCACATTGCGGAAG
This sequence comes from Embleya sp. NPDC008237, assembly GCF_042956465.1. Taxonomy (NCBI): domain Bacteria; kingdom Bacillati; phylum Actinomycetota; class Actinomycetes; order Kitasatosporales; family Streptomycetaceae; genus Embleya; species Embleya sp. NPDC008237. The sequence continues at coordinate 121,744 of NZ_JBIBGL010000009.1, read as the reverse complement.
TGGCTCATCGCGAACAACCGGCGAAAGCCCGGTTCGGTCCGGTTCAGCGGGATGTCGGACCATCGGCTGGTGCAGGCCAGATCGTTGCCCAGGTCACCCAGGCTCCAGTAGTTCTGCACCGTCCAGTCCCGGTCGTACATCACACCCAGACCCTCCTTGCCGGGCTTGTCGGAGAACAGCAGCAGGCGCTTGTCCGCGGTGACCATGTCCGCCACCCTGGGCCAGCCGTTGTTCCGCACGCCGGCGGTGTCCGGCCGAAACAGCAGATCGGGCAGGCCGCGCACCTGCTCCAGGGACCGGCGGAGCCGGTCGGTGTCGACGTAGTCCTCCAGGAACACGGTGACCACCTCCAGCGGATTCGCCTTCAGGAAGTCGACCACCGTCTGCATCGTCCCGGCGAGGCTCTGCCGAGGCAGCGCATAGGTCACCCCCGCGAACGCCTTGCAGTCCCCGTGACACAGGTACACGTCGCTCGGGTAGCAGTCGCTGCCAAAACTGATGATGCACAGGCCGGTGCTGTGCTCGTACCAGTGCGTGTCGAGCATCAGCCCGCGTACGCCCCGGTCCAACTGCCCGCGTACCGACTCGGACTGGTTGACCGAGGACCAGCGCGAGTCCTCGTAGTTGGTGAACGAGTTGTGCGTGGTCAACGAAGTGACCTGGTCGAGCCGGTCGTTGCCCCAGCGTTGCTCCGCGGCGGTGAGGGGTGCCGCGGTGGCCGTGCCGGGGAGGGTCGAGGGGACGAGGGCGGCCAGGAGCGCGAGCACCACGAACAGGAGGCCACGTCCGGGCCGGCCGAAGGGGCGCAACCTGCTGCGGGATCGGGGTCGTTCCCGGGATCCGGGGGAGGCGGTCGGTGTGCCGCTGGAAGAGTCCATGGCAGGGGAACGTACTCGCAACAGGCCGCGTTTTGACCCCCGTCGACCGCCCGGCCGGAATCACGCCACCAGGAGCGCCTGATCCCAGCCGGCCACCACGCGACCCTCGGCGTACGCGTCCAGGGCGAGCGCGACACCCGCCGCGCCCTCCAGGAACGCCGGCACGTCCACGCCCTGCGGGACGCGGGTCATCGTCGAGCGGAAGCCGAAACGGTACTCGTCGCGATACTGCGCCAACACCAGCGCGGCCAACTCGTCCCGAACGGAAGGCAGTCGGGCGTCGTCCAGGTGTTCGCCCAGCAGGCCGAGCAGGTGCAGCAGCCCGCCCCAGCCGTGACACAGCGCCGGATCGTCGATGCCCCAGTCCGCGACCGGCGTGCCGAGCAGGCCGGTGAGCGAACGGCGGGTGAGCTCGTGCCAGTCGGCCCGGTCGAGGGCGAGCGCCGCCAACTGCACGGCACGGGAGACCCCGGGGGCGCCGTAGCACCAGGACGGGCGCTGCGCCGGGGTACCCGGGTCGGGTGCGGTCGCCCACTGCTCCAGGGTTCGAAAAGCCGGCCACCACAGGGCATCGCCGGTGGGGACGGCGCACTCGGCGAGCAGCGCCACCAGTTGTTCGATCGCGGCGCGTTGCCCCGGTACCCGTACCTCCGCACGCCAGGCCAGCGCGAGCAGCGCCAGCGGTCCGGCGATCCCGTGCGACAGGCCCAGGTTGAGATGGCCGGCGGGCATCTCCACCTCCTGGCCCAGTTTGGGCGCGGCCAGGGTCCACCAGCGCGGCACCCGCCGGCCCCGATGCAGGATCTCGCCCTCGGCCAGCCCGACCAGATAGGACAGCACCATCCGCAACTCGTCGCCGTCGGCGTCGCGGGCCAGCAGGTAGCGGCCGACTCCGCTCAGCCCGCGGACGGCCTCGAACTCGCCGTTGGTGGTGAGCGGTGTGTTGGTGCGCGGGCGCGGCAGCGCCGCCCGGACCACCCGGCGCTGGTGCTCGTCCATGCGGGCCAAGGCGTTCACATACCCGCCGGTCGCGCGGTGGGCGACCAGCGTGGCGAACGCGACCGAGCCCGGCCCGGTGAAGATGCCGGCCGCCGGAAAACGCTCCGCGGCCAGTACCTCCATCGCCCTGGCCAGGTGCGCGTGCGCGCGGGCGGCGTGCTCGGGCCCGCGCGGGGTGCTGCCGCTGAAGGCCAGGGAGACGCCCGGGAATCCGCTGGACAGCGACAGGTCCACCCACAACGGTTGGTCGTCGCCGTCCCAGGACATCTCCGCCAGGACGGCGGTGTCCGCGGCGACCGCGGCCGGGTCGGCGAGCCGCTCCAACACCCGCGCCACCATCGCCCGCGCCCGGTCGGCGAAGCGGGGCTCGGCGGGTGCGCCGACCGTGGTCGTCGTCGTGCCGTCCTGCGCCGGCTCAGCCATCCCGCTCGTTCCTCTCCCGGTCGTCTGCGCCCTCGCCGGTCCCGGAACCGGCGCCCGCGGCCCCGGGGCGGGTGGCGCTCTTCGAGATCGCGGCCTTGGGGCCGGTGGCGCCGGGCTCCGCCGCCCCGGGCCGTCCCGGGGCGTGCGCGAGCCGGCCCAGGTGGTCGCTCGCGATCCCGCGCAGGAGGGCGTAGCCGCGCTGTTCGCCCGCCCGGTCGATGCCGAGCAGTCGGTTGTGTTGCATGTGCAACAGGCCGAGCACGGCGTTCTCGTGCGCGGCGCCGGCCGGTCGGCGGCCCGCGTCGGACAACACGATCGCGCCGTACGCGCGGCCGTACTCCGGCCGCGTCCACAACCGGGCCAGCGCCGGGACGCCCAGCCGTTCGCCGACCGCCGCGGCGGTGTGTCCGGGCCGGATCAGCTCCCGGATCAGCGGCCGATGTCGGCGGAACGCGCTCTGGTCCGGGTCCTTGACGAACGCGTACCGCACCCACGAGGGCCAGTCCCAGTCGCCCAGACTCTCCAGGAGCAGTGCGTGGTTGACCGCGATCAGCACCTCGTCCGGCACCGCGAGCGCACCGCCTGCCCGCAGACGCAGTTGGGCGATGGCCGACCTGCTGTCCAGGGTGAACAGGCGCTCCGCCGCCGCCAGTGCGTTCGGCCCGCCGTAGCGCCGGGTCTCCGGCTCGTACACGTCGAGTGCCATCGTGCGGATGGCACCCACATCGCGCATGGCCCTTACATGCCGGGCCAGTTCGGGCAGCACCCGGTCGCGCAGCGAGGCCGGGGCGCCGTGCAGGCGGATCCTGATGTGCGGGTCCGGGTCCAGGTATCGGATGAAGAACCAGCGGTCGACGTGCTCACCGACGTCGGCGAGCAGCGCGGGCAGGTGCACCCGGAGCAGTTCGTCGTGGGTGTCCGGCGTCGCGTACAGCTTCGCGAACAACCAGTCCTCGCCCGGCAGATGGTAGGCGGCGGCGGACTCGACGACGGGTTCGGGCACGGCCGGGGCGATCGCGGGCAACGCCCGAACCGTGGCGCGGCGGGTCAGCGGGACCACCACCTCGGTGCTGTGCCCGTGCGCCCAGCCGAAGCCGCGGCCGTCCTCGCTCAGGTCCTCCAGCAGCGCGATCCGGCCCCGGCGCACCTCGTGGCGCAGCAGCGTGCGGTGCCAGGGCAGGGCCAGATCCACGCCGTACACCCGGTCCCAGTGCACCACCTGGACCCGGTCCGGCACGCCGTAGCGGTCGCTCCATTCGCGCAGCGCGCGGTCGAACTCGGGCGGGTCCTCGGCCGCCGCGCACATCGCGCGGTCCGGGGTCCAGCGTTTGGGTGCGGCGACGACCCGGCCGAAGGTCACCCTGGGCAGCAGCGGCAGCGCCTCCAGGCCGGTCCAGTCCCATCCGGTCCAGGTCCGGGACCGGCCGAAGACGATGTCCACCATCAGCCGGACCACCTTGGGCGCCTCGCGATCGAGCGCCAGCATGTGCGGCACCACGGGCATCACCCGCTGCCCGGTCCGGGGCAGGATCAGGTGCAGACCGGCCGGGCCCACTCCCACGAGCAACTCGCGCCAGTCCAGGCTGTGCGGGTCGCGCCGATCGGCGTACACCCCGACCGGGATCTCGTGCGGCAACAGGCGCGGTACCTGGATCATGTTCAGCGCGCGAGCGGTGTGCGGGCGGAACGAGATCTGGGCGGGTACCGCGTCGGCATCCGCCGCGGCCGCCACCAATTCGGCCAACTCGGCGCTGCCGTCCGTGAGTTCGGCGAAGCGCCCGGCCATCGAGCCGGCCACCCAGGAGCCCGCGTGCGCAGTGCCGACCAGCGTGAAGCGGCCCTGGTCCAGTGCGGCGGCGTCGGGCGCCAGGAGTTGGAAGCACAGGTCGAGCGAGTTCGGCGGTGCGGCGGGTTCGCCACCCTCGGACTGCGCGGTCCCGGCGAGCAGTTCGATCAGCTCCGGGGTGAGCCGCAGTTCGCGGTCCTCGCGCAGCAGTGCCTCCTGGACCAGTTCGGCGACCAGCACCCGCCGGTCGCGGCCGGGTCGGTAGCGGGTCGTGGGTTGTTCGCCCGGCGCCAGGCGGTCGCCGTAGCCGGTCGGGAAGCCCAGGCCGCGGTGCGGGTCCACGAGTTCGGCCAGCGGGACGGTCCGGGTGGTGCCGTACCGCTCGATGAACCGATTTCGGTAGTCGCGCATGTGTTCGTGGGTGACCCACGCGTCCGACAGCGTCCACATCGCGTCGGCGTAGGCGCTCGCCTCCTCGCCCACGGCTCGGGGCAGGGTGACTTCGGCGTCCATCCGCAGGTCCACCTGCACGGGCGGACGGGCGGCGTCCGCGTGCGGATCGACCAGTGCCATCAACCGGTGCCACGGCTCGGTGCCCTCGCCCGGCCGGGCCTTCTCGTATTCGCGCACCGCACTGCGGGTGGCCCGGAACTCTGCGGCGACGGACGGCAGTTCCTCGACGGCGGCATCGATGCGATCGAGCAGTGCGTCGTCGAGCCGGTGCGGGGTGATCGAGCTGAGCAGGAAGCCGTGTCGCAGCAGTTGCGCCACCGAGGCGTCGAGCCGGTCGCGGGGTGCGCCGGGGAACGCCTCGGCGGCTCGGTCGAGCAGGGTCCGGTACGGGACGGGGTGCGGTGCGGCCGCGCGGATGTGCGCGACCAGTGGGCTGTGCCGCACCGAGATCTCCCGCTCGGGGCCGGACAACACGAGCCGGTCGCCGCGCACCCGACACAGGTCGTTGAGCACCACGTCGACGCGCCGGCGGACCTCGGGCTCGGCGAGCCAGGCCCGGACCCGCTCGTCCAGCCGGCCGGCGTCCGGGCGGACCGCCTTGGTGCCGGGGCCGTGCACCCGCACTCGTGCGGATGTTCCCAGGTGGGCGGTGGTCACGCCGGCGAACAGGCCGAACGGGGTCGGCCGGCCGCTCATCCGCAGCGCGTACCGGGTCACCGACAGCGCGGTGCCGGTCAGCCGCTTCGCGCCGAGGTCCACGCCCGCGTCGAGCCGATCCAGGGCGGCGGCCAGGCTGCCGCTGGCGACTCGTACCGCCTCGCGCAGCAGCGGGTCGGCGATGATCCGGCGCAGCCCCTCGGCGGTGTGCGCGTGGGCCGTCTCCGGAGCCGATTCGGCGCGTCGGAGGCCGGAGCCGGAGCCGGCGCGCGGCACGCTCGCCATCCGCACGAAGACCGGGCCGGCCGGTTCGTATTGCTTGTCTCGCGCGTCGTCGCGTCCCGCGCCGGGACCGTCGACGTGCCCAGGATTCCGCTCGGAGTGTCGCACCGTGTTCCGCACCGACCCCATGCCCGTGTGACCGGCTCTCGCCGAAGGATGACACCCGGGGGCGGGCGCAACCGCCCGCCCCCGGACTTGCAGGTCAGGCGCAGCAGAGCGGACAGCGCGACTGCACGCCGTACGTGCTCGGCGAGGTCCAGCCGCCGGCCGCCCCGAAGTCGGCCGCCTCGAGCTCGCCGTCCGCGATGCGGACGTCGAGGTCGAAGTCGGCGAAGTCGCGCGTCTCGGTGGTTTCTTCGAGCAGAATCTTGTCGTTCATGACAACTCCCGCGATATCGGTCGCAGCGCTTTGGTGGGTGCCGCGAATCCAGGAGATCTGTTTGATCTCGGGGAGGACGCTAAGCGCTGAATAGGCGGCCGACAAGAACGATTACCAGCCATCCGCGCCGGCTGGAAATCTCCCTGTGGAAAGCGCGATCAGGCTCCTACCCTGCAAGGATGCCGAGCGGGTGCGGGCCGGACCGGCGTCTTCACGAGGGGGTCGCCTGCGTCGTGACGGGCCGGGAGGTGAATCCCGGTTAACCGATTTCGTTGGCATCTTCTGCGTCGAGAACATTCCGCGCGGCAATTTTTCGGTGCGGGCCGCAGGGTCTCGTGGAATTCATTCGAATGAGCCGCCCGGCCCTATTCGGAAATGATCTTCGAGGGTGATCTTCGCTTCGGTTCGAGGCCGTGGTGCGGGATGTCGGGTCCGGGCCCGCCCGCATCACCCGCCGGCACGCGGCGGGTGGTTCAGCGGGGCACCGTCCCCGACCGGCGGCAGATCGCCACGCTCGACCGGGGTGTTCGCGGTGGTCGGCGCCGAGCGCGGCGCGGGGGTGCCGGACGCCGGGGGCGCCGGGAGGGCGGCGGAGGGTTCGGCCGGGCGGGCGGCGAGCAGCGCCGCGTACAGGGTGGCCCGGTCGATCTCCTTCGGGTCGGCCCACACCCGCACGACCATGCCGTTGCCGGCGCGGGAGTAGGTGTGCTCGGCCGACGTGCTGCGATACCACGCGGTGCCGTCCGCCACGCACGTCTCGCCCGCCGGCGGATTCGGCCGGCAGTCCGCGGAGTTCGAGTCGCCCGCGTCCACGCCGAGGTGAATCTGCCTGCCCTGCGCCGATACGTAGACCGCCTGGAAGCCGCTGTCCTCGTACACCGCGACCGATTGCCGCGCGAGCACGTAGCCGGGCACGTCGGTGACGTGGACGAACCGGGGCTCGACGCCCGCGGGCGGTGTACCGGCGGACCCGGGGTCCCCGGTCGGCGGGTTCGCGCCCTGGGGGTGCAGGCCGCCCGAACCGGCCGCCGGGCCGTGGCCGGCCTCGGTGCTCCCGCACCCGACCAGTAACAGTGCCGCCGACAGTACGACCCCTGCGGTGAGTCCACGCGTGTCCATGCGGCGCACCCTAATCGACGGCCCGGACGCCGCCGAGGTCGCCGTCGGCCGGACGGCGGGTTCAGGCCGGGGTCACCGTCACCGGGAGTTCCTTGATGCCGTTGACGAAGTTGGACCGGACCCGGCGTACCTCGCCCGCGAGCCGGATGTCGGCGATCCGGGGCAGGAGTTCCTCGAACATGATCCGCATCTCCAGGCGGGCGAGGGCGTTGCCCAGGCAGAAGTGCGGGCCGCCCTTGCCGAAGGTGACGTGGTCCACGCCGCGGCGGGTGACGTCGAAGTCGTACGGGTTCTCGAACACGGCCTCGTCCCGGTTGCCCGAGGCGAACCACAGCACCACCTTGTCGCCCTCGCGGATCGACCGGCCGCCCAGTTCGGTGTCCCGGGTCGCGGTGCGGCGGAAGTGGTAGACGGGGGAGGCCCAGCGCAGGAACTCCTCGACCGCGTCCGGCATCAGCGCGAGGTTGTCGCGCAGCAGCGCCAGCTGCTCCGGGTTGCGCAGCAGCGCGAGCATCGCGTGCGAGATGGCGTGCCGGGTGGTCTCGTTGCCGGCCACGACCAGCAGCAGGAAGTAGTTGTCGAAGTCGTGCCGCGACAGCGGAACGCCGTCCGAGGGGGTCTGGTTGACCAGCCGGCTGACCAGGTCGGTGCCGGTGCCGCCGCGCCGTCGGGCGGCCAACTCCCGTCCGTACTCGAAGACCTCCAGCGAGGCGGGACTGCGGAAGGGCAACTCGCGGTAGCGCTCGCTCTCCGCACTCTCCAAAAGCACGTCCGCGTAGTCCGGGTCGGTGTTGCCGATGATCCGGTTGCCCCAGTCGATCAGCCTGCCGGTGTCCTCGCCGGGCACGTCCAGCATCTTGGCCAACACGTTGATCGGGAAGTCGGCGGAGACCTCGTGCACGAAGTCGAAGGTGCCCTTGGCCAGCGCGTTGTCCAGGGTGCGCGCGGTCAGCCCGCGCAGGAACGTGCCGTAGTCGGCGATCGCGCGCGGGGTGAACTGCTTCTGGAGCAGCCGGCGCAGCGCGGTGTGCCGCAGCCCGTCCGTTTCCAGGAGCGAGCGGCGGATGGCGATCTGCGAGTCGTCGACCTCCTCCAGGTTGGTGAACCGCGAGGAGGTGAAGGTCTGCGGATCGCGGTCGACCGCGACGATGTCCGCGTGCCGGGTCAGCGCCCAGAAGCCGCTGTTGGGGGCCGCTTCGGGCTGCCAGTGCACGGGGTCCTCGCGGCGCAGCGTGTGGAACATCCGCCAGGGCGTCTCGCCGTCCACGAAGCGGTCGTTGTCGGCGAGGTCGATCTCGTCGAGCGGCATCGGCTCGGGGACCGCGGAGGCGGTGGTGGTGGTGCTCACGAAGGCTCCTCGCGGGGGATCGGCCGGGTGCGCGGGGGCGCCGGCGCGGGTGGACTCACAGGTGGTAGGCGTACTCGGTGAACTCCCAGTCGGTGACGTGCCGGCGAAAGCGGGCGACCTCGTCGCGCTTGTAGGTCGTGAACGCGTCGGTGAACCGCGCGCCGAGCAGCGCGGTGAGTTCCGTGTCGGCCTCGAACGCGTCCAGTGCCTCGGCCAGGGTCGCGGGCAGGATCGGCGCCTTGGCGGCGTCGTACCCGTAGCCCTCCAGCGGTGGCGGCGGGCTCGCCTTGTCGCGCAGTCCCAGGTGGACCGCGGCGAGCACGCCGGCGACGGCCAGGTACGGGTTGGCGCTCGCGTCGCCGAGCCGGATCTCCAGACGGGCGCCGGCGCCGCGCTCGGGTGGGATGCGGACCATCGCGCTGCGGTTGTCCAGGCCCCAGTCGATCAGCCAGGGCGCGAGCGTGTCCGGGCCGAACCGCTTGTACGAGTTGATCGTCGGGTTCAACAGCGCGGTGAGCGCGGGGGCGTGGGCCAGGACGCCGGCGATCGCGTGGTGTGCGGCGGGAGACAGGCCGTGCGGGCCGGCCGGGTCGTCGAAGGCGTTGGCGCCGTCCGCGTCCAGGCAGCTCAGGTGCAGGTGGAAGCCGGAACCGCCCTCGTCGTTGAAGGGTTTGGCCATGAATGTGGCCAACCTGCCCTCCAGGCGCGCGAGTTCCTTGATCGCGGCTTTGAAGCGGAAGGCCCGGTCGGCGGCGTCCAGCGCGTCGGAGTGGTCGAGGTTGATCTCGAACTGGCCGGAGCAGTACTCGTGGTTGCCGGTGGTGACGCCGATGCCCAGCGGACCGAGGCTGCGCAGGGTGCGCAGCAGGTGGCCGTCCGGGTCGCCGCGGCGCCCGGCCACGTAGACGTTGCCCGGCGCGTCGCCGTACCGCCGCCAACCGCCCGTGCGCCGCGGGTCCGGTTCGCACAGGAAGTACTCCAACTCCGGTCCGACGACCGGTCGCAGGCCCACCTCGTCGGCCATCCGGGCCAGCACGTCGCGCAGCAGCGAACGGGGCGCCTCGGCGGCGGGGCCGTTGCCGGCCGGGTCCGTGGTCTCGCCCAGGCACCACGCGACGCCGGGCTCCCACGGGATGTCGACGAGGGTGTCCAGGTCGGGGTGGACGCAGATGTCCGGCAGTCCGACGTCCATGCCGCCGGCCACCGGCACGGTCTCGCCGCGCGGGGTGGTGTGGAAGACCGCCCGGCAGAACGCCAGACCGTGTGCGCACACCGAGGGCAGGTGGTCCACCAGCACGTCGCGTCCGCGATCGGTGCCGATCAGGTCCGGGTAGGCGATCCGGACCACGTCGATGCCGCGTGCCTTGAGGTCGGCGACGACGGCGTGGGCCCGGTCCGCTTCGGATGGATTCACCGGATTCTCCTCGCACAGGACGGGCGACGGCGGGACGGCCGATTCGTTTGAGCCCAAACCATATGGACGTGGCAGACGTCGCACAAGGGGTTGAGGGCAAGGCTTTGCGTGCGTGACAACGCGCTGCGGGAGGCATATCGTACGGACCCAAACGATTGGCACGTTCGCAGAGGGAGGCGCCATGACCGGCGTACACGGTTTCTTCCACCCCAAGACCGGCACGGGCCGGTCCTCGCTGATCCCGGCACCGCCCTGGTCGTACTCGGGCGACCTGCTCACCGTCGAGTACCGCACCGATCCCGCGCGGGTCGCCGAGCTGCTGCCCCCGCAGTTGGCGCTCGCCGAGGAGGACCCGGGGGCGGTGGCGCTGATCTGGGCCGACTGGCAGTCCTGCTCGACCGGCCGCGCGGAACTGCTCGATCCGGTGCGCGCGCAGTACAAGGAGTGCTTCGCCGTGGTGCGCTGCCGGTATGCGGGGGTGACCTACTCGCGCTGTGTGTACATCTGGGTCGACAAGGACTTCGCCATCGCGCGCGGCCTGCACCAGGGGTATCCGAAGAAGCTCGGCTCGATCCACCAGACCCGGCCGCACCCGTACGGCCCGGCGCCGCGGATCGAGGCGGGCGCGAGGTTCGGCGCGACCCTGGCCGCCGCCGACCGCCGGTTGGCCGAGGCCGTGGTGACGCTGCGCGAGCCGTCGCCGACCAACGGCTTCGTCAACGGGCACCCGATGGCCCACCACCGCTGGTTGCCGTCCATCGAATCGGGTCGGGGTCCGGCGCTGGACGAACTCGTGGCCACCGGCGCCGAGTCCGCCGAGGGCGGGCAGGCCTGGACCGGCGACGCGGAGTTGACCCTGTTCGAGGCGCCCACCGAGGAACTGGCCCGACTGGAGCCGGTCGAGATGATCGGCGCCTACTACCGGCAGGTGGGCGTGGTCTGGAACGGCGGCACGCTCTTGGAGAGCGGCGGTTCGGGCGCGGCATAGCGGGTGGCGACGAACGCGCCGGGGCCCGGTACCCGACGGTGCCGGCCCCGACGCGTGGGCCGCCGGTCAGCTCCGGCCGCGCCCGATGCCCGCGTACACGCCCGGCCGGGCCGCGCGCAGGTACAGCGCGAACAGCGCGCCCACCACCCCCGCGCCGAGCACCAGCGCGGGCAACACCCAGCGCAGCACGGAGCCGGAGTCCACGCCGAGCAGGACACCGAAGTTGTCCAGCGCGGCGACGAACACCGCCGCGAGCAGCACCGCCGACCCGGCGGGCGCGATCGACCGGCTCCAGACACTCTCCCCGTCCGCGCCCCGCCGGAGGAAGAACGCGATCACCGCGAGCGAGGTCAGCACGAGCAACAGCAATACGCCCAGCGCGCCCAGGTTGGTGAACCAGTTGAACAGCGTCGCCATCGGGTCGCGATCGAGCGCGGCGAAGACGATCACCACCGCGGCGGCGAGCACGCTCTGGGTGGCCGAACCGATGTGCGGCGAGTCGTTGCGCGGGTGGGTGCGGCCCAACGCGGAGGGCAGCACGCCCTCGCGGCCGAGCGCGAAGAAGTAGCGGGCGACCGCGTTGTGGAAGGACAGCAGGGCCGCGAACAGGCTGGTGATCAGGAACACCTGGGCCAGGTCGGCGAAGCCGGAGCCGATCCGGTCGCCGCCCAGCACGAAGATCAGGTTCGGCCCGTGCTCGGTCGCCGCCTCGACCGCCCTGTCGGTGCCGGCGCCGCTCATCAGGGCCCACGCGGTGACCGCGTACAGCACGCCGATCACGCCGACCGACACGTACGTCGCGCGGGCCACGGTGCGCCGGGGATCCGCGCACTCCTCGCCGTAGATCGCGGCCGACTCGAAGCCGGTGAAGGAGGCCATCACGAAGCAGAACGCCGCGCCCATCGAGCCCGAGGTCAGCGCGTCCCAGGAGAACGGGTGCAGCGACAGGCCGTCCGGCGCCCGGCTGAACGCGCCGATGTCGAAGATCAGTACGGTCACCGTCTCGGCGATCAGCAGCGCGGCCAACACCCGTGCGTTGAGGTCGATCCGCAGGTAGCCCAGCACACCCACGAGGACGATGCCGACCAGGACCACCACCCACCACTCCAGGTGCCAACCGAGCTTGGCGTCCAGGAAGTCGGCGGTGGTGAAGCCGAACAGGCCGTAGATGCCGATCTGCATCGCGTTGTAGGAGATCAGCGCCACGAACGCGGCGCCCAGGCCGGCCACCCGGCCCAGGCCCTGCGCGACGTAGGCGTAGAACGCGCCCGCGCCGGTGATGCGCCGACTCATCGCGGCGTAGCCGACGCTGAACACCGCGAGCAGCGCGGCCAGTACGAGGTAGACCGCGGGGATGCCGGAGGTGCCGGTGACCGCGAGGCTCTGCGGGATGCCGCCTGCGGCGACGGTGAGCGGGGCGGAGGCCGCCACCACGAAGAAGACGATGTGTGCGACGCCGAGCGAACCGCGCGCGGGGGCGGCCGTGGGGTCGGTGATGCCGTTCGTCGACGCTTGTCTGGTTGCCATGCCCGGCGCCTCCGAGGGGCGGGAACCCATTCGTTTGGGCCCGTACGATCTGCGGGTGCCGCTGATCGTACGGATGCAAACAGGTCGCCACAAGGACTAGATTTCGGGGTGCGGAAGGCGTATCGGGGCACCACCCGGACGCGGTCGACGAGGAAGGCGGAGCACGTGGTCGGCAAGCGGTCCATCACCGAAACGGAGAAGGCCGTCCAGGCACGACTGGGCGACATCCCGCTGCGGCGCGAGCAGATGGCCGCGGTGTCGAACATCTACCGCGCCGCCGCCGCGGTACGCCAGCACCTGGAGAACTCGGTGCTGCGCGACGCCGAACTCACCTGGACCGCGTTCACCGTGCTGTGGGAGGTGTGGATCTGGGGGGAGAGCGAGACCCGGCACGTCGCCGAGGAGGCGGGCATCTCCAAGGGCACGCTCACCGGCGTGGCCCGCACGCTGGAGTCGCGTGGCCTGCTCACCCGCGCCGCACACGCCACCGACGGCCGGCTCGTGCTGCTCTCGCTGACCCCCGCCGGCGAGGCACTGATGGCCAAGGTCTTCCCGGCGTTCAACGCCGAGGAGGCGTTCGTCACCGACGACCTCACCGCCGACGAGTGCCTCACCCTCGCCGACTCCCTGCGCCGCATCGTCGCCCGCCTCGAAGCCAAGGGTGAGGAACGCCGCCAGGACCTGCTCGGCGGTGACGCACCGAAGCCGAGGCGCGGGGGGCGGCGGGCGAAGGGCTGACCACGCAACCCTCGGCCGACGCGGGCCAATGAACGGTCGGGTCAGCGGCGGGCGTGGTGGTGGGCTGCCTCGGTGAGGGTGGTGAAGAGGGAATGTTGGGTGGGGTCGGTGTGGGCGGTGTCCTCGGGGTGCCACTGGACGGCCGTGAACCAGCCGGTGGGAGTGGTGGGTTCGAGGGACTCGATGGTGTCGTCGGCGGCGGTGCCGGTGATGCGGAGGCCGGGGGCCACCCGGTCGATGGCCTGGTGGTGGTAGCAGGAGACGTTCAGGTGTCCCGTGCCGGTGGCGTGGGCGATGGTCGAGTCGGGGGTCAGGGTGACCCGGTGGAGCAGGTGGCGGTGGTGGACGGGCATGTCCTGGGTGAGGGTGCCGCCCAGGGCGACGTTGACCACCTGGAGGCCGCGGCAGACGGCCAGGGTCGGCAGGCCGACCGCGAGCGCGTGCCGGGCGCAGGCGAGGTCGAAGGCGTCCTGCGTGGCGTCGACGTCGTACACCCGGTCGTGCACGGTGTCCGCGCCGTAGGTGCTCGGCGCCAGGTCGCCGCCGCCGGGCAGCAACAGGCCGTCCGCGCGGGCGAGTCGGGACGCGGCGCCGGCGGGCTCGGCCGGGTGCATCATGAACGGCTCGCCGCCCGCCGCGTACACCGCCTCGGCCAGCGCCCGGGCGGTCACCTCGGCGGCGTAGCGCAGGGCGGACGTGGTGGCCGCGAACCGGCACGGCATGGCGATCAGCGGACGGGTCACTGCGGTCTCCGCGGGTCTCGAAGGGCTTGACGGGCTTGACGGGCTTGACGGGCTCGACGGGCTCGACGGGTTCGACGGGTTCGAAAGGAAGGAGGGCGGGAGGGAGATGGGCGGGGGATGCGGGCGCGGTCGGGTCAGAGCCGGATCCAGGTGGTCTTCGGGTCCGTGTACTTCTCCAGTGCGTGCAGCGACTTGTCCCGTCCGTGGCCGGACTGCTTCATCCCGCCGAAGGGCACGTTCAGGCCGCCCTCCTCGTAGCAGTTGACCCAGACCGTGCCCGCCCGCACCGAGCGGGAGATCCGGTGCGCGGCGGACAGGTTCGTGGTCCACACGCCCGCCGCGAGGCCGTACTCGGTCGCGTTGGCGAGCCGGATCGCCTCGTCCTCGGTGTCGAAGGTCAGTACAGCGAGCACCGGACCGAACACCTCCTCGCGAGCCAACGCCATGTCCGGGGCGACCCGGTCGAACACCGTCGGCTCCAGGAAGTGGCCGGGCCGGTCCACCCGTTCCCCGCCGGTGCGCAACCGGGCGCCGGCCGCCTGCGCTCCGGCGATGTGCGCGCGCACCCGGGCCAGGTGCGCCGCGCTCACCAGCGCGCCCATCGTGGTGGCCGGGTCGAGCGGGTCGCCGATGCGCAGCGCGCGGGCCCGTTCGAGCACCGCATCCGTCACGTGCTCCGCGATCGAGGAGTGCACGAGCAGCCGGGACGGCGCGGTGCACATCTCGCCCTGGTTGAAGAAGACGCCCCACGCCGCGCTCGCCGCCGCGGCGATCGGGTCGGCGTCGGGCAGCACGATGTTCGGGGACTTGCCGCCCAGTTCGAGCCAGACCCGCTTGAGGTTGGAGTCGGCCGCATAGCGCAGGAAGTGTCGGCCGACCGCGGTCGAGCCGGTGAACGCGAGCACGTCGACGTCCGGATGCAGGCCCAGCGCCCGCCCGGCGGTGGGGCCCTCGCCGGCGACCACGTTGAACACGCCCGGCGGCAGGCCGGCCTCGGCGCCGAGCCGGCCCAGCCGCAGGGCGGACAGCGGTGACTGCTCGGCCGGTTTGAGAACGACGGTGCAGCCGGCCGCGAGCGCCGGGGCGACCTTCCAGGCGGCCATGGTGAGCGGGAAGTTCCACGGGACGACCGCAGCGACCACGCCCACCGGCTCGCGGGTGACCAGTGCGAGTGCGTCCGGGCCGGTCTGTGGGGCCTCGTCGATCAGCTTGTCGGCGACCTCGCCGTACCAGCGGAAGCAGGCCGCGACCGCGCGCAGTTCGATGTCGTATGCCTCGGTGACCGGCTTGCCCATCTCCAGCGCGACGGTCAGCGCGAGTTCCTCCCGGTGCGCCTCGATCGCGTCCGCGAACCGGATCAGCGCGCGACCGCGTTCGGCGGGCGCGAGTCGGGGCCAGACCCCGGTGTCGAAGGCGCGGCGGGCGGCGGCCACGGCCAGGTCCACCTCGCGCTGCCCGGCCCGGGCCGGTTCGGCCAGCGGTCTCCCGTCGCGCGGCGCGATCACGGTGAACGTGTCGCCGTCGCCCGCGTGGTCGGCGCCGTCGATGTGGTGGACGGTCACCGGGCGCAGCCGTGCCGCCCGGTCGAGCCAGTCCTGATGGGAGAGCCGCGCCATGGTGCCCGCTTTCGCCGACGAGATTGTTTGGGAGCAAACGATACAACGCGAGCCCGGTCGGCGGGAATGCCGCCGGAGCCCCACCGGCCTCGTCGGAACGCCGGGCGAAGCCCGCACGCCCCTTGACCGCCCCGATCGCAGCCGGCTAAATTGTTTGGGGTCAAACGACTTGGAGGCTTTTCCATGACCGAGGTCACCGTTGCGGGCGTCACCGTCGACACCCGGCACTGGATCGGTGGCGAGCGCGTCGGGTCCGCGGACACCTTCACCGACGTCTCGCCCATCGACGGCACCACCCTCGGCGAGATCGCCCGGGCCGGCCGTGTCGAGGCGGACGCGGCCGTCGCCGCCGCGCGCGCCGCGTTCCCCGCCTGGGCCGCCACGCCGCGCGCCGAGCGGGCCCGCCTCCTGCACGCCATCGCCGACGGAGTCGAGGCCAGGCTCGCCGACCTGGCGATCGTCGAGACCACCGACAACGGCGCGCTGCTGCGCTCGCACCTGCGCGGGGTGATGCCGCGCGTCGCCCACAACTTCCGCTTCTTCGCGGACTGGCTCACCGAACACCTGGGCCACGACGACTTCGACACCCGCGGCCACGGCAACCACGTCTCCTGGGACGCGGCCGGGCCGTGCGTGCTGATCACCCCGTGGAACGCGCCGCTGATGCTGGCCACCTGGAAGGTCGCCCCGGCGCTGGCGGCCGGCAACACGGTCGTGCTCAAGGCCGCCGAGTGGACGCCGCTGACCGCGTCGCTGCTCGCCGACATCACCGCCGAGGCGGGCCTGCCCGCCGGCGTGTTCAACGTGGTGCAGGGCTACGGCGAGGAGGTCGGCGCCGCGCTGACCGCACACCCGGACGTACGCCGGATCAGCTTCACCGGATCGGTGCCCACCGCCCGTCGGATCGGCGCCTCGGCCGCCGCCAACCTGACTCCGGTGAGCCTCGAACTCGGCGGAAAATCACCGCTGTTGGTCTTCGCCGATGCCGACCTGGACCTGGCCGTCGAACTCGCCGTCGAGCAGTACGACAACGCGGGCCAGGTCTGCCTGGCCGGGACCCGACTGCTCGTGGACGCCTCGATCGCCGACGAGTTCACCGCCCGCTTCCTGGCCAAGGCACGCACCCTGGTCCAGGGCGACCCGCGCGACGCGGCCACCGACGTGGGGCCCAACATCCACGCCGACCACGTGGAGCGGGTGGACGGTTTCGTCCGCCGTGCCCTCGACGCCGGCGCCAAGGCACTGCTCGGCGGCGGGCGCAACACCGACCTCGGCGGCCTGTACTACCGACCCACACTGCTCGCCGACGTCGCGCAGGACAGCGAGATCGTCCAGGAGGAGGTTTTCGGCCCGGTCCTGACCCTGCAGACCTTCGGCACCGAGGCCGAGGCGATCGGGCTCGCCAACGACACCCGATTCGGGCTCGCCGCCACACTGGTGACGGGGGATCGGGATCGTGCCCGGCGGGTCGGCGAGCAACTCGTGGCCGGGACGTTGTGGGTCAACTGCTTCTTCGTCCGCGACCTGAGGGCGCCGTTCGGCGGCGCCCGGCACTCCGGCATCGGCCGCGAAGGCGGCACCTGGAGCTTCGACTTCTACTGCGACGTCAAGAACACCGTGACCGCGCCGAACGGATGGCACTGACCATGGGCGAGATCGTCGGCGCGGGCATCCTGGCCCATTCGCCCACCATCATGTTGCCCCGCGAGGTCCGGTACGAACTCAACGAGGGCCGGGAGATCAGCCTGGTTCCGGCCCTGGCCCGGCTGCGCGCCGAGGTGTTCGAGCGGCTCGACTACGACACCGTCGTGGTCTTCGACTCGCACTGGGCGACCACCGTCGAATACGTGATCGCCGCACAGCCGCACCGCAGCGGGCTGTACACCTCGGAGGAACTGCCGCGCGGCATGCGGCAGATCCCCTACGACTTCGCCGGTGATCCGGAACTGGCCCACGCCACCGCCGCCTTCGCCGACCGGCACGGCACCTGGATCACCGCGATCGAGGATCCGTACCTGCCGATCCACTACGCCACCGTCAACCTGTGGCACCACCTCGGCGTGCCCGGCAAACGCTGGATGGGCATCGGCTGCTGCCAGACCGCGGACGTGGAGGACAACCTGCGGCTGGGCCGCGCGCTCGCCGACGGCATCGCGGCCACCGATCGCAAGGTGTTGCTCGTGGCCTCCGGCGCCTTCTCGCACACCTTCTGGAACCTGCGCGAACTGCGTGCCCACGAGGCATCCGACCCGGTGCACGTGCGCACCCCGCAGGCCCGGGCCGCCGACGAACAGCGGATCGCCTGGATGCGACGCGGTGACCACGCGAGCGTGCTCGCCGGCATGCCGGACTTCCTGCGGTACAAGCCCGAGGCGCGCTTCGGGCACTACCTGATGATGCTCGGCGCGCTCGGTGAGGAACGCTGCACCGCACCCGGCCGGCTGGTGGGCGACTACGAGAACGCCACCGGCACCGGCCAGGCCCACGTCTGGTTCGACCGACCCGACGGTGGCTGGACCACCCCCGACGCCCGCACCCCCACCAGCCAAGGACACGTCGCATGAGCAGCACCACCGAGTACCGCCGCATCCTG
Source organism: Embleya sp. NPDC008237 (assembly GCF_042956465.1). Taxonomy (NCBI): domain Bacteria; kingdom Bacillati; phylum Actinomycetota; class Actinomycetes; order Kitasatosporales; family Streptomycetaceae; genus Embleya; species Embleya sp. NPDC008237. The sequence continues at coordinate 103,801 of NZ_JBIBGL010000009.1, read as the reverse complement.
CTCGACGGCACGATCGTCGAAGTCGTGCGCGAGGGCGCCGAGTTGGTCGCCGCCGACGGTAGGCGTACCAGGGTCTCCGAGGCCCGGCACCTGCCGCCGGTCGAGCCCGGCAAGATCATCGCCGTGCATCTCAACCACCGCAGCCGGGTGGACGAGTTCGGCACCACACTGCCGCCCGCGCCGACCTACTTCCACAAGCCGACCTCGTCGTTGAATGCGCACGGCGGAGCGATCGTGCGTCCGGCCGGCTGCAAGTACCTCAACTACGAGGGCGAGATCGCCATCGTGATCGGCCGCACCTGCCGCAACATCGCCCCCGCCGACGCGGGCACCTTCATTCGCGGCTACACCGTGGCCAACGACTACGGCCTGCACGACTTCCGGGACACCGACGCGGGTTCGATGCTCCGGGTCAAGGGCTCGGACACGCTGTGCCCGCTGGGCCCCGGACTGGTCGAGGGCTGGGACTTCCGCGGCAAGACCCTGCGCACCTACGTCAACGGCATGGTGGCGCAGGAGGGTTCGACCGACGAGATGGAGTGGGACATGCACTACCTCGTCGCCGACATCGCCCGCACGATCACCCTCGATCCGGGCGACGTGCTGCTCTCGGGCACACCGGCCGGATCGCGTCCGGTGCAGCCGGGCGACGTGGTCGAGGTCGAGGTGGAGGGCTTGGGCCGACTCGCCAACCACATCGTCGAGGGCCCGACCCCGATCCGCACCGACTGCGGCGCGCAGCCCACCGAGTCCGAAGAGGTGCGCTCCACCGCACTGGGCGGCGACTGGGAGTTGCGCGGCATCCGCGCCCCGCGACGCTGACCGCCGGCGCCCCCGCCCCGCGTTTCGCCCACTCGACCCGCCCATCGATCGGAAAGGACCACCACCGTGAAGGTCGTCGTCGACATGGACCGGTGCCGGGACCACGGACAGTGCGTGTTCTCCGCACCCGAGGTCTTCCACATCAACGCCTCCGGCCGGCTGGAGTTCGTCGCCGACCCGGACGACGCGCTGCGCGACGCGGTCGAGGAGGCCGCCGACGTGTGCCCGCTCCAGGCCATCACGATCGAGGACTGAACCATGACCGCTCCCCGGGTCCTCGTGGTGGGTGCCTCCATGGGCGGCCTGCGGGCCGCGGAACAGCTGCGCGCAGCCGGTTGGGACGGCGGCATCACCGTGATCGGCGACGAGCCGCACATGCCGTACAACCGACCGCCGCTGTCCAAGGAGGCGCTCGCGCGCGGGGTGACGCACGCCGCGGTCGCCTTTCGGCTGCGGGCCGGTTGCGCCGACGTGGACTGGCGGTTGGGCCGACCGGCCGTCGGCGTCGACCTGACCGCCCGTACGGTACGGCTCGCGGGCGGCGAGTCGTTGTCCTACGCGGGCCTCGTGGTGGCCACCGGCCTGCGCCCGCGCCGGCTGACCTGCCCGGGACCGAGCGCGGGACGGCACGTCGTGCGCACCCTCGACGACGCACACCGGCTGCATGCCGCACTCGGGCCGGGCCGCCGGGTGGTGGTCGTGGGGGCCGGCTTCATCGGCTGTGAAGTGGCCGCGACGGCGCGCTCGCTCGGGGCCGAGGTGACGGTGGTGGCGCCCGAGCCGGAGCCGATGCACCGCCCGCTCGGCACCGACCTGGGCGCGGCGCTGCGCCGACGCCATCTCGCCCGCGGCGTGCGCTTCGAACTCGGGCACACCGTACGGCAGTTGATCGGTGATCGGCAGGTCGCCGGGGTGGTCCTGGACGACGGCCGGGAACTGCCGGCGCACGCCGTGGTCGAGGCGATCGGCGCGATCCCGAACACCGAATGGCTCGCGGGCAACGGCCTCGACCTTGCCGACGGGGTACGCTGCGACGCCCTCCTGCGAGTCGAGTCGCGCCCGGACGTGGTCGCCGTCGGCGACGTGGCCAGGTTCGCCAATCCGCGCTACGACGACGTACCGCGCCGGGTCGAGCACTGGAGCATCCCCACCGACAGCGCCAAACACGCGGCCCGCACGCTCGCCGCGTATCTGGCCGGGAGCGCGGACCGCGCGTCGACCCCGTTCGCACCGCTGCCCACGTTCTGGTCGGACCAGTACGACGAACGCCTCCAGTCGTACGGCGCTCCCGGGTTGGGCGGCGCGGACATCCGCCTCCTGGAGGGCGATTGGGACGCGGACTGCGCGGTCGGTTACCACCGCGCCGGCGCACTGGTCGGCGTGGTGGCGCTGGGCGGACGGGCGATCACCCTGGCCGCGAAGTACCGCCGGGAGCTGATCGCGTGACCGCGGGCCCGCGCCGGTAGCCGACCGCGTGCGAAGTATCGGCGGTGCGGGTCGACCGATCGCGAAGCACCGCCGGGAGCCGGTTGCCCCCACCCTCCCGGCGGCGGAGCTCAGGCGCCGGTGAGCGGCTCGACCTCCGTTCCCGGCTCGGGTCGCCCGTGCGGTTCGACCGCGGTGACCGACTCGGCCTCGTCCGGACCGGTCCAGCGGATCTGCGTGGCGCATACCGACACCAGCACCGCCGAGGCGGCCACCGCGCCCATGCCCCACACCAGGCTGCTGCCGCTCGCGATGAAGCCGATCAGCGCCGGCCCGGCGAGCAGGCCGGTCGTGCCCATGGCGGCCACCAGGGCCAGCGCGTCCGAGCCCGCGCGGGCCGCCGCCACGTACACGCACGGCGTCACCGCGGCGACGCCCAACCCGACACACGCAAAGCCGATCAGCGCCGGCACCACACCACCCACCAGCAGCGCGACCGCCAGCCCGACGCCGGCCAGCGCGCTGCCGACCCGGACGATCCGCCCGTCGCCCCAACGGCTGCGCCACCCGTCGGCGAACACCCGGGCCAGCACCATCATCACCGAGACCACCGCGATGCCCAGCGGCGCCACCTCCGACGCCGCGTGCGCGACGTCCTTCATGTACAGCGCCGACCAGTCGTTCATCGCGCCCTCGGTCACCGTGCCGAACGCCATCGCACAGCCCATCCAGATGGTGATCCGGGACGGCAGCGTCAACCCCCGCCGCTCCGACCGCGACGACTCCTCGGCCTCGGCGGATTCGGCCGCCGCTCGATCGTCGGTCAGCAGCCCGGGTCGGGCGTAGGCCAGGAGCAGCAACAGCAGTACGGCGGCGACCGCGAAGTGCGCGGCCAGGTTCGAGGTCAGCGCGTTCATCCCGGACGCGAGCAGTGCGGCGCACAACGAACCGGCGCTGAACGTCGCGTGCAGTTGCGACATCGCGGTGCGCCGGTATTCGACTTCGAGCGCGGCGCCCTGCGCGTTCATCGCCACGTTGAGACAGCCGACGGCGACGCCGTCGCAGCAGATGATCACCAGCGCGACCGGATAGTTCGGCGCGGCGGCCAGCGCGAGCAGGAGCAGGCCCAGCGCCAGGGCGGAGGACAGCGCCAACAGGCGCGAGCCCAGCCGCTTGGTCAACGCCGCGACGAGCGGAAAGGAGGCCGCCGCGCCCGCGCCGCAGGCCATCAGCAACAGGCCGACCTCGGCTTCGCTCAGGTCGAGTTCCGCCTTGATCGCGGGCAACCGCGATGCCCAGGTGGCGTATTGCAGCCCGAGAAAACAGAACAGTGCTGCGATCGCCACCTGTGCTCGGCGGAAGTCATCGCGAACGCGAAACATGTGAATCGGCCTACTTCGTCTTCCGGGGATGATCCGCGGACGGGACCATCGGCTGGCTTCGCCTTCTCGCATCGCGGTCCTCGTGCACCGCTTCGGACATGTACGTCGGATCGGCCGTGTACGTCGGACCGGCCGTGTACGCCGGACCGGCCGTGTACGCCGCCCTGGACGTGGACAGCGTTTTGGACATGTACACCGCGCCCGCGCCGTAACCGGGCGCGAGCGCCACCTCGGGGACGGCGTCGAAGGCGTTCGCCGACCAGAAGGCCTCGCTGCCGCCGACCGCGATCAGCGAGATGCGTTCGTACTTCTTCGCCCGGGCCGTCGCGGTCAGCCGGTGCAGGAGTTCGCGGGCCAGGCCGTTGCCCCGCACGTGCTCGGCGACGACGAGGTCGTGCAGGTGCAGATTGCGCGAGTGGTGGACCACGTCCTCCGCGCGGGACAGGTCCGGATAGCGGAACATCGGGTAGGGCAGGGCCAGTACGTAACCCGCGGGTCGTTGCTCGAAGTCCAGCACGAAGCACGTCCCGGGCGAGGAACGGGCCCGGGACTCCAGCGCGTGCCGCTCCTCGGACAGCGCGCCGGCGGAGTAGGTGGCCGCCTCCAGCGCGACGATGGCGTCCCAGTCGCCTTCGACGATGTGCCGGATGCGCACGTCGTGTCCCATCTACACCAGCCCTTCCGGAAGTACGTCGACGGCGGAGGAGGGATTCGGGTTCCGCGCCTGGTTGCCGGCGTCGTGGTCGCCGCCGACGCAGGTGTACGGAAGCGGAGCGAAGCCGTTGAATCCCCGGGTCGTGTAGCTGGTGACGTAGGCGCCGCAGGAGACGATCCAGACCGGATCCCCCGAGGCGACCGCCCTCGGCACCGGCACGAGGTCGTCCTCGTGCGGGTAGGCGTCGTCGCTGTCGCAGGTCGGGCCGGCGACGACGGCCGGTACGCACTCCGCGCCCTCGTGGGTGGGGAAGACCAGCCGATACTGCAATTCGTCCATCTCGTACAGCCCGTTGAACTTGCCGCAGCTCAGGTACAGCCAGAACTGGCGTTCGCCGTCCAGCTGCTCCCGGGCGGACAAGCGGGAGACCCGGGCCCGGATCGCGCCGTTGTCGGCGACGAACCAGCGACCCGGTTCCATCAGGAAGTGCAATGGCGATGCGGACACTTCGCGGAGCCGTTGGATGCCCTCGCGGATCACCACGAAGATTTTGTCCAGCGGCGGATCCAGCGGCCGCCCGCGCCGGTCCAGGTAGCCCAGGGCGGGCAGCCCGCCGCCGAGGTTGATGTGGTCCGGGGCGATGCCGCGTCGATTCAGGTCCGCGAGGACGTCCGCCAGTCTGTCGAAGGCGTCCTGCCAGGCTTCGGCGGTCATCTGTTGCGAGCCGACGTGGACCGACAGACCCGACGGGGTCAGACCCAGGGCCCGGGCCTGCTCCAGGACGAGGATCGCATCCGGGCCCGAGCAGCCGAATTTGCGGCTCAGGCCCCACAGGGCCCCGTCGCCGCTGGTGGCCAGCCGGCAGAAGACCCGGGCACCGGGGGCGTGCACGGCGACGGCCCGCACGTCCTCGACGCTGTCGGTGGCGAAGTCCCGGATCCCGAGCCGGTATGCGTCCCGGATGTTCCGGTCCGACTTGATGGTGTTGCCGTAGTGGATGCGGTCGGTCGGTACGCCGGTGGCGATCGCCTGCTCGATCTCGTGCGGACTGGCCGCGTCGAAGCCGGCGCCCTTGCGGGCCAGGCAGGAGAGCACCTCGTCGACGGGGCAGGCCTTCATCGCGAATCTGACCGAGATGTCGGGCAACTCCGCGAGCAGCGAGTCGTATCGCTCCTCGATGCCGGCGAGATCGAAGACGATGCGGTCCTCGGTGGAGGCCGCCAGGGCAGCGCGCATGTGTGCGTTTACGTGCATGATTGGGTCCGGGTCCCACTATCGGTGCGGTTCGTGGACGCTCGTGGCCTTGCTCGTGTGGATCAGTGCCGCCCACGCCTCGATCAGCAGCGCGAAGTCTTCGATGTCCGCCTGGGCCTCGTCGAGCAGGCGTGGGCCGCAGGCGGCCAGCGTGTCGGCGAACGCGGCGTATCGGCCGCCGAGGCTGCGGTAGGAGCGGTCGAGGCTGCGCAGACGGTGTACGTTCTCGGCGCGATCCGACCGGGCGGCGGCCCGGGCGAGTTCGGCGACCGCCGCGGGCCGAAGGCGCTGTTCGGCATCGAGCAGCGCGGCGCCGGCCGTCGCCATCTCGGCATAGACGGCGTTGAAGTAGAGCATCGACAGGAAGAACTTGGTCAGCCGCAACTGATAGGCGACGAAGCCCGAGTCGGTGCGTCGTTCCTCGGTGTAGAAGTTCACGATGTTGCGGTTGTGCAGCACCCCCGGCAACCGGGCGTCGTGCACCAGGTGCATGAGGAAGTAGTCGCTGCCGATGGTGTCTGTCGCCGGCGGCAGCGGCACCCGCTCGTACACCTCGTGCCGGAAGGAGATGTTGCACATGTCCAGCCGCATCGGGTCGACGATGGTCAGCGTCGAGTGATCCCGCACGAAGGGGTCGGTGCCCGCGCCGGTGAAGGACTCCTCGACCAGCCGCCGCTTCTTCTCCGGCGACCACTCGGTCGGTGCCCACAGACTGACGATGTCGAAGTAGGCTTCCGGGTCCAGACGTTGGATCTCGCCGATGTCCACCGACAACTCCCCGACGAACGAACTGCCCGCCAATACCACGGGTTTGTCCGCGTGGGCCGGATCCAGCACGGTTTCGCTCACGCCGTACGCCGCGTCGCGGGCGCGCTTGCCGAGCGATGTCAGCTCGTGGTGGATGGGGAAGACCGGTTGCCCGTCCAGTGTCTGATAGTTGCTGTCCGAGTCCCGACGGTGGACCGAGGCGCACCCGAGTGCGGCGGCGATCAGGAAGGCACGATTGGTGCAGGCGCCGTAGGAGACCGCGGCGGGCAACATCAGGTCGAGGAACAGGTCCGGCCTGTCGACGCCGGATCGGTCGACCACCCGGCGCAGGAAGTTCCGCTGTGCGGCCTCGTCGAGATGGTGCACGATCACATTCGGCGTCGCGGGCGTCGCGTCGACGGCCTTGGCGTGGATCGCGAACGCGGACTCCTCGCAGGAGTCGAGGATCAGCAGATGCACCTCGACGTCGAAGTGCGTCGCCGCGTAGGCGGCCTCCTCGCCGATGGCGGATATCGTGGCGGCGCAGGCTCGGTTCGTGGGCAGGGTCAGGCAGATTTTGTGCATGCCGGCTCTCCGGTGAACTGGTCGGTGTCTTGCCCGCTCCAGGAGTCGAGCCCCAGGAGTTTCCTGCCGAGGTCGTTCAGCGTGGCGGTGCCGTACCTGAGCGATTCGTGCTTCGTGGCGTCGCCGACGAGCGTCTTGTTCCAGTCCGGTGTGCGCAGGTGACGCCAGGACTCGATCCGGGACCGACGTTGCTCGTGGTGGGATTCCAGGGCGGGCATCATGGACAGGTACTGGACCGCGCGCACACCGTTCGTGGAGGTGTTGCGGGCCACCCCGTGGGCGAGCATCCCGTTCCAGATCAGCAGGTCGCCGGCTTCGAGTTCCGGTCGGATCACCGGGAACTCGTCGCGGTCGGCGGCGGGTCGGATCGGATCACGATCCGCGGGCTGGCCGGCCTTCCACTCGCCGAACCGGCGGAACAACTCGGGCGAGCACTGGAATCCGCCGTGGTCCGGTCGGGTCGCGTCGAGCGCGATGATGCCCTGTACCCGTTGCGGCGGCACATCCTGGGTGGTGTCGACGTCCCAGTGCAGTTCGATGTCGAAGCCCTTGTCCGTGGGCGCGATGTGCGCACGATCGCGGTCCCGGATATTGGGCGGGTTCAGGTTGAGGCGGTCCAGGGTCACCCACAACTCTTCGCAGTCCCACACGTCGACGAACGCGTCGTAGACGCGCCGGGTCTGGCGGCTGTCCCAGATGAGCTGATGGTGGTAGGCCTCGACGAACCCGTAGATGTGCAGTTCCCGGTCCAGATCGGAGCGGAACTGCCGATCGTCGCGGTACCAACTCTCCGGCCGGGACGGGTCGAGCCCTTGGAAGTCCCATGCGAACTCCAGCAGGCGGGCCGCCGCAGCCGCCGGGATGGCCTCCTTGACCACGACGTAACCGTAGGTCTGCCAGAAGTCGAAGTCCTGCTCGGACAACACCCGCAGCGGCCGGGACTTCTTGAGGTCACGCAGCGGGGTCGGAGCCAGATACGTCTCGCCGTCCGCGCTGAAGTAGGGGATGTCGGAGGCTGCTCGATACGGATAAGGGTCGGGCGTCGGCATGTGATCACTCCAAGGCGCGAGATTTTTCCGTGGCTGAGCGCACATCGACCGCACTCTCGGCGGTTGATCGATCGGATGTCGGATGTCGGACGTCGGATAGCGGGTGTCAGGGCGCCGCGGCCGGCACCGGGAACGGCTTCGACCGGGTCGCCGTCGCCGTCCGGGATCGCCGGCCCGGCGGGCGGCCGCGCCGGATCCGTGTCATGGCATGGTGAAGCAGCCCTTCGCCAAGGGCAGTTCGCGCACATCGGAAGGACGTGACCGAGGACCGCTATCCCGGTCGGCGGAAGTCGCGTCGCGGACCCGCCGGGATCCGCCGGACAGGGCCGCGGCAGCCGCGGTGCGGCCCCCGGCGGTGACCGTCCACCGGCCCGCCGGCGGGCGCCGATCGGCAGATGGATGAGCGGTTCGTGGTCCCTCGCCGCGCCGGGCGCCGGACCCATGCTGCGGTGTCGTGAAGAGCTGAACGGGCCTTATGCCAAGCGGACTTGGTAAGAGAGCGCACTGCCGCCCCCGGCCGGTCGCGCTGCGGAGGTCGTGGTTCTCCGCGATGACAGAGCCGGGATTCCTACCTCCTTGTACTCGGTGCCCGTACGGGTCGTGGAACGCCCGCGGCGGACGCGCGGTGCCGGCCGCGGCCGGTCCGCTTGGTCGGCGGACAGCCATGCCGGGCACACCTCTCCGATCCCCGTTCCACTAGGTTGGTCTAGACCAACTTTCAGTGTCAACCCCCGCGTTGATCCTTTTTGCAGCCGTCCGTTGACGTGTGGTGACGGATGCGCTTCGTGCGTCGGGGCGCGCGGGCAGTCGATGCGAAGGGCGGGATGATAGACCAACGTCGGTTATGAATAAGGGAGTTCGTTCTCAAGATTGGATGAACGCGGCAAGCGGCCGGCGTGGTGCGGCCGACCGGCCGGTGGCGGTGATCGCGGCTGCGGCCGGCTGGTCGGGCCGCCTGCTCGACGTGCCCGATCGCGTCTGGCCGGCACCCCCGGGCGGCTCTGCGCCGGTGCCCGACGATGCCGCGACACGCCGCGACACGCCGCGATCTACTCACAGGATCAGAAGGAACTCGAAAGATCCGCCGCTACACAAGGTCGTCACCCGTGTGCCGGGAGTGCTCGCGCCCGATCGGACGGCGCAGGCGCACACCGCCGACGGACGCCGAGTACGTCGCCGACCCGGCCGGATCCGGCCACCCGACAGACGGGGCGCGACCGCGCGACGTGTTTCGGCCGCCGGGGCTCACCGAGCGGCTCTCGGCCGCCGGTGTCGGGGGTGGCTCAGAGCTTGGCCACGTCCGCCAGGAATGCGTCCACCAGCGCGTCGGCCCGCTCTCGGGCATCCGGCTCCATCCGTCGCAACGCCGCGACGTCAAGGCCGAGTTCCCGGGCCTGGACGGCGCCGCCGCCGGCCAGCCAGGCGGCCACGATCCCCGGAGTGACCTCGGGATGGAACTGCACGCCGAGCGAGCGCCCCACGACGTACGCCTGCGGACCCGCCGCGGACCGGGCGATCTCCCGCCCGCCCGGCGGGACTGTGAAGCGGTCGAAGTGCCACTGGTACCAGGGGCCGGGCGAGATCAGGGTCGGCTCGTCCGACGCGATCGGGTGCCACCCCAGCTCGAACCGCGGTGCCCGCTCGACGCGTCCGCCCAGCGCGGCGGCCAACGCCTGTGCGCCGAAGCAGATCCCCAGGACGGGTACGTCCGCCCGGACCGCCTCGGCCAGCAGCGCGAGTTCCTCGCCGATCCAGGTACCGATCGTCGCGGTGTCGTAGACCGACCACGGCGCACCCAGCGACACGACGAGGTCGAAGTCGGTGGGGCGCGGGAAGTCGACCCGCACATCGGGGGAGTGGAAACGCCGCTCGGGCACGACCGTCACCTCGTGCGGCACGAAGCCGCGTTCGGCCAGCCGCGCACCCACGTATCCGGCGTGCGAGTGGTGGTCGTGGCGAATGATCAGGGCGCGCACCGAAGGCCTCCGAGACTGATTTGATCCCAAACGATAAGCCGCGTCGGCGCGGATCACAAGGTCGGGTCGCCGGTTGCGAGGTCTCGGGGGCGCCGGGGCGGTCCCGGGGTCCAGGGCCGGCCCAGGGGCTCGGAGAGCGGGGCCGGTTTGCGAGATCGGGCGGCTCGCGCTCGTCGGTCTCCCCGTCCGAGGTCGAAGAATCGTGCCGAGGTCTTGTGGCGGCCGGGGTCGATCCATATCGTTTGGCCTCAAATAATGTTGGGTGTCGACTCCCCGATGTGTCGTCGCTACGCAAGGAGACCCGGATGCCGGTCTGCGCCGATCTCGTCCTGATCAACGGCCGCGTCCTCACCGTGGACGCCGCGTTCACCGTCGTCGAGGCGCTCGCGGTGCGCGCCGGCCGGATCGTTGCGGTCGGCTCGGATGCCGAGATCCGGCCGCTGATCGGCCCCGGGACCGAGGTGGTCGACCTGGCCGGCCGCACCGCGCTGCCCGGCATCAACGACTCGCACCTGCACGCGTGCGCCTTCGGCGCGACCCGCCCGCCGCTCGCCGTCGATGTGTCGCACCCCGCCGTCGGCTCGATCGCCGACATCGCCGGCGCCGTGGCCCGGCACGCCGAGACGCTGCCGCCGGACGCCTGGGTGATCGGCAACGGCTGGGACATCGGCTACCTGGCGGAGTGCCGGTCGCCGGCACCGACCGAGGCCGGCGCCCGCCTGCCGCACCGCCGGGACCTGGACGCGGTGGTCGAGGATCGACCGGTCCTGCTCTACGAGTTCAGCGGGCACACCGCATGGTTGAACAGCCACGCCCTCCGGGTCGCCGGGATCGACCGGAACACGGTCGCCCCGCCCGGCGGCATCATCGAGGTCGACGCCGCCGGCGAGCCCACCGGCCTGCTCCGCGAGGGCGCGCAGAACCTGGTCAACGCGGCCGTACCGCCGATGACCCGGGCCGACCGGGAGCGGGCCGTGCGCGCGGCCGTGGCCATCTGCCACGCCGAGGGCATCACCAGCTTCACCGAACCGGGCCTGGGCCCCGGCGGCGGCTCGCTGTTCCTCGGCGCGGCCGGCGCGGACACCCTGGCGGTCTATGCGGAGCTGGCCCGCTCGGGGAAACTCGCGGCCCGGGTGAGCGTGTTGCTGCTCCCGCTGGCCATGGGCGAGGCCGCCGACGTGTTGCCCGAGCGGCTGGCGGCACCGCTCCCGGACGGGATCGCCGACCTGGACCCCCGACTGCTGCGGATCCTGGGCGTCAAGGTCTTCGCGGACGGGATACCGCCGAGTCGCACCGCGTGGATGCGCGAGGAGTACGTCGGCGGCGGCAACGGCTGCCTGTGCATGCACGGCGACTCGGATGTCCTGCGCGTGGACGAACTGCGCGCCATCGTCCGGCACGCACACGCCGCCGGGCACCAGATCGGCGTGCACGTCACCGGCGACCGGGCGATCGACGCGTTGGTCGAGGCGTTCGAGGAGGCTGCCGCGGCGTGCCCGCGTCGGGACGAGCGGCACTACGTCATCCACGGCGACTTCTGCACGCCGCGCAGCCTGCGCACGCTCGCCGCACACGGCTGGGGGGTGAACATGAACCCGGCGATCAAGTGGACCATCGCCGACCTGATGGACGGCGTGGTCGGTCCGGAACGCTCCGCCTACCAGTGGCCGGTGCGCAGCGCCGTGGAAGCGGGCATCGCGGTCACCGCGAGTTCGGACGCGCCGATCACGCACCCCGATTGGCGGCGCGGGGTGTCCGCGATGATGTTGCGCGAATCCAAGGCCACCGGCCGGACCAGCGGCCCCGAGCAGTGCGTGGACCTGGCCACGGCGGTGCGCGCGTACACGATCAACGCCGCGCGCCAGGACTTCGCCGAGGACTGGAAGGGCTCGCTGGAGGTGGGCAAGGTGGCCGACGTCTGCGTCCTGGACGGCGACCTGACCACCGCCGACCCGCACGAGATCGCCGACCTCGCGGTCGCGCTGACCATCTTCGACGGCCGGATCGTGTACGCGGCCCGATAGCGCCGCCCACAGCGCCGCAGGGTCCGTCGCCGGACCCCACCGCCTCGCCGCGGCGGCCGGGTCGGGGCCAGGTGAGGACGGCGGACCTTCGCGCGACCGGGAGCGGTTTCGGAGTATGCCGGTGCGTCGGTACCCCCGCTGCCTGACGGACCATCAGTTATTCGGGCGGAATTCGTGCATCCCGCATCGATTTTCGCGTCGCCGATCCGTCGGGGAGACCGTTCCAAGATCTTCGAAAATTTCTTTTCCCGGCCGGCTCGGAGCCTCGACGACCGGAATCCATCGAAACCCGGTCGAGCACGCCCCGAGGTGAACTGTTTTGTACGTATTCTTTCCTTCGGGCCGGCCGAAGCGGTGAAAACCGGACGGCCATCAAAATCAAAAACGAATGATCCGGAGCCGTGAATCGGGAGACGTTTGTTCTCCGCCCGAAACCGTCGTACGCTCCCTTCAAGAGGTCATCCTAAAGCTCCGAACGGCTAATTGATCATTCTCCTGTTCGGTCCCTCGTCACCGTCGCCTGTCTTTCGGCGCTTGGCCGCATTCGTTGCGGTGTACCGCCCACCGAGAAAAGCGCGATGGCGAGGAGGAATGTCCCTATGAGTACGGCCGGGACGGGGCCCCAGGACCCGAATGAGGAGCGGTGGCGGGCGATGCATGCCTTCACGGCTGCCGAGTGCGCCGCCGGTATGTGCGAGCGGGCCGTATCGACGGACCACTTCGGCGCACCCGCCGACATCGGGTGGGCGGCCGGCCTCGTGGCCGTGGTCGTCGCGATCGTGTACGCCCTGCGCGCGATGCCGCACGACTGACCGACGCCGCACGACCGACCGAAGACGCCACCCGACCGACAACAGGTGATCGGCCCGTGGGTCCGGACGACACGCGTCGCCCGGACCCACGGGATCCGATCGACCCCGCCCACATGAGGGCGCGAACTCCGGATTGACGCAGGAATAGGGGACCCCGATGCGCAAGGGGAAGAACGAACGCGACCGCGAACGCACGGCGGCCAGGGCCTGCGAGGCCGTCGAGAAGTATCGCGGGATCGCCGCCGAGTACAACTCGGAACTGCGGCTGGGATCCGATTTCCGCAAGGACATCGAACTCCTCGCCGGATTCAACGATCTTCACTACACCGCTCTCTACGCCGTCGTCGGGCGAAAGCCCGAAGCGCTCTGGATCGCGGCGGCCAACGCGAGCGGAAGCAACGTCTTCGTTCCGATGCCCAGGCCCTCCACCCTGGTGCTCGGCCTCGGTTCCTGCACATTCCACGTCGTGCTCTATCTCAACGGACACCAGGAGCAGTACGCGCAACACCTCCACCACCGCCTGGAGCCCTGGGACCTGCTGCCGCGCAGGTACACCGGGCGGGTCAATCTGCTTCCGCACAAGGAGAAGCGGGGCGAGGTCTGGTATTCCGGCGGAGGACGGCAGCACCACAACGGACTGCTGCCCCGGGACCGTGAGGGGCTCCGGGTGGGCGACCACGTCGAGTTCAGCCTGGCGTGGGACGCCAAGCGAAGGTCTCCGGTCGCGGTCCTGCTCACCCCACCCGGAGGGCGCGACCGCCGGCTCGGTGTCACCCCCATGGAACGCGCGTTTCACGTGTCGGCGGAAACCGCCGCCTGAGAGAACGGATGTGTCGACCGTGCCCGTCGGCGATCAAGGAATCCCCGTCGAAGTCATGCTGCGCCAAGCGGGTCTGCGCAGGCGACGCGGGGAACTGGTGGCCCTGCAACTCCAGGCCCAACAACGCAACTGGGAACGCATCTTCGACACCATCGTCCGCGTCGACGGGCCACTGGCGAAGGACATCGCCGAGATCACCGGCCTGGGCGGGAGCACGGTGACCGGGGTGCTGCAGCGGATGGAGGAGAAGAACCTCATCACCCGCAAGCCCGTCGCCTCCGACGGGTCGAAGCGCGTCGGCCGGTCCGCCCGGGTCCGCGTCGTTGCCGGCAGGCACTACCTCGCCGGGGTGGAGATCCGCCGGGACGGCCTCACCGGACTGATCGTCGACCTGCGCGGCGAGCCCGTCGGCGAGCGGCGCGAACTCGCGTTGGCCCCCGTTCGCGGACCCATGGACGTCGACCTCCTGGTCGACGGCGTACGCGACCTCGTCGACGAACTGACCCTGAGTCTGCGCGCACTTCGCGACGACGCGCAGGCGCCGCTCCTGGGGCTGGGCGTCGAACTCGGTGGCCACATCGACGGCCGCAGCGGGGAGGTCGTCTGTTCCCCCGACCTCCAGTGGGGGGAACACTGGGCCATCCCGCGGGTGCCGTTGCGCCGGCTGCTGCGCGCGGCCACCCGGCTGCACACCGTGGTCGACAACGACGCCAACGCGCTCGGCACGGCCCAGAGATGGTTCGGGGCCGCCCGCAACGAAGACTCGTTCCTGATGGTGCTCGTCACCCGGGACGGGGTCGGCGCATGCGAGTTCCGCGACGGCCAACCCCACCGAGGGGCGACCGGCAAGGCCGGGGAACTCGGCCACGTGGTCGCCGTCCCCGGCGGCGAGCCGTGTCGTTGCGGCAATCGTGGATGCGTGGAGGCCGTGGCCACCACGTCGGCGATCGTCAAGGCCGCCGACGCGAAGGACCTGGCCGAGGCTCGCGCGCGTGCCGCCGACCAGGATGCCGGCGCCCGGAAGGCCTTCGTGGACGCGGGCACCGCGCTCGGGCGTGGTCTGGCGTCCATGATCACCTGCATCGACCCGGCGAAGATCATCTTCACCGGTGACGCCGTCACCGCGTCGGAGTCGGACGCACAGCGGCTCGTCCTGTACAGCGACCACTATCACGAGGCGATGCTTCGTGCCGTCGACGAGTACACCGTCTTCTCCGGTCCACCGCCGGGTTCGTTCCTGCTCATCCAGGACAGGGAGCACTGGAACGGTCCTCGCGGCGCGGCAACCATGGTCATCCGCGACGTCATCGCAGGGGCCGTGGACGTCGGCGCGACCGCCGAGCGCTGAGCGCCGGGCCGAACACGCCCCGACCGCGCCGCCGCGCCCACATGTCCCGCACCACCCCACCGCCCCACCGCCACCACCCCACCGCCACAAGACGGAGCCTGTGCCCATGTCTGAACACGTCCCCTCGGCCCCCGCGCGGAGCGCGGCACCGCCCATCCCCCGTCTCGCGATCGGCCTCGACATCGGCGGCACCAAGATCGCCGGCGGCGTCGTGGCCGCGTCCGGTGAGCTCCTGCGGTACCTGCGCGTCCCCACGCCCCCCGGACGCGACGGGACCCCCATTGCCCTCCTGGACCTGATCGCCCGCCTCCGCGCCGAGTACCCGACCGTCGAAGCCGTCGGGGTCGGCGCCGCGGGAATGGTCGAGTGGCCCGCCGGGCTCCTGCGCTGGGCGCCGAACAACGACTACCAGGAGCTGCCTCTGCGGGACCTGCTGATCGAACGCACCGGCCTACCCGTCGTCGTGGAGAACGACGCCAACGCCGCCGCCTGGGCCGAAGTGCGCCTCGGCGGCGGGGCGGGGCACGCCGACGTCGTCGTCCTCACCGTGGGAACGGGCATCGGCGGCGGCCTGATTCTCGACGGCGCCCTCTACCGCGGGCACACCGGCATCGGCTCCGAGGTCGGGCACATCATCGTCAACCCGGAAGGCGGCAACATCTGCGGCTGTGGGGCCACCGGCTGCCTGGAGGCCCAGGCGTCGGGAACGGCGCTCGGACGCATGGCCCGCGAGGCCGTCGCCGCCGACCCCGACGGTGCGCTGGCGGGCTTCGCCCCGAGTTCCGGCGAGGTGACCGGCGAGACCGTCTTCGCCGCCGCCGAACAGGGGGACCCCACGGCGCGCGCCCTCTTCGAGCGGCTCGGCTTCTGGCTCGGCACCGGTGTCGCCTCACTCGTCAACATCTTCGACCCCGAGATCGTCGTCATCGGCGGCAGCCTCGGAGCCACCGGCGACCACCTGTTCCGTCCCACCCGGGCCACCTTCGAGCGCCTCGTCGTCGCCCGGGACCACCGAAAACTGCCCCCCGTCGTCCCCGCCGCCCTCGGCACCGAGGCGGGCATCGTCGGCGCCGCCATCCTCGCCCTGGACGAGCCACCCGCCACCCGCGCCGACGCCCCGACCCCGGTCGCGGCCGCCGTGTGACGCCTCCTCCGCGATTCGGTACGGCCGTGATCGCGGCCGTACCACGCGGGATCGGCTCCGTGGATCCGGGCGGGCCGTCCGCCGGGTCGGTCCGGGGCGCCGTCGTGATGATCCCGGAGCGGCGAGCCGCGCGAGCGTCGGAGTGGGCCCGCGGGCTTGCCCGCCCC
This sequence comes from Embleya sp. NPDC008237, assembly GCF_042956465.1. Classification (NCBI taxonomy): domain Bacteria; kingdom Bacillati; phylum Actinomycetota; class Actinomycetes; order Kitasatosporales; family Streptomycetaceae; genus Embleya; species Embleya sp. NPDC008237. Next base: position 87,591 of record NZ_JBIBGL010000009.1, on the reverse strand, counting down.
GGGGCGGGGGGCGGGTGGGCGTCGATCACATGTCGAACAGTGCGCTGACGCTTTCGCCGTTGTGGATGCGGCGGACGGCCTCGGCGAGGGCGGGGGCGATGGACAACACGCGCAGCTTGTCGGTGTGTTCACCGGAGGGGACCGGGACCGTGTTGGTGCAGACGATCTCCAGCACGTCGGGCTGGTCGGAGAGGCGTTTGAGGGCCCCGGCGGCGAACAGGCCGTGCGTGCACGCGACGCGGATCGAACGCGCGCCCAACTCGCGGAGCCGGTCGAGCAGTTCCAGGACCGTGCTGCCCTTGGCGATCTCGTCGTCCAGCACGATCACGTCCCGGCCGGCGACCTCGCCGATCACCGCGCTGATCGCCACCCGGTCGTCCGCGAAGCGCTGCTTGGCGCCGGCGGCCACCTGCGCGCCGAGCATCCGGGCGAACGCGGCGGCCTCCTTGGCGTTGCCCAGGTCGGGCGAGACCACGGTGGTGTTGGACAGGTCGTAGCGCCGGAAGTGCTCGGCCAACTCGCGCAGCGCATGCAGATGGTCGACCGGGACCGAGAAGAATCCGTGCACCTGCGGCGAGTGCAGCGTCATCGCCAGCACCCGACTCGCGCCGGAGGCGACCATGAGGTCGGCGACCAGCCGGCCGCCGATCGAGATGCGCGGCGCATCCTTCTTGTCCGAGCGAGCGTAGGCGTAGTGCGGCATCACCACCGTGATCCGGCCCGCCGAGGCGCCGCGGGCGGCGTCGCACATCAGCAACAACTCGACCAGGTTCTCCTGGACGGGCGCGACCAGCGGCTGGATCAGAAACACGTCGTGTTCACGGCAGTTGGCCTGAAGTTGCACTTCGAGGCAGTCGTTCGCGAATCTGTTCACCCGGGTCGGACTGAGGGGGACACCCAGGTGTGCGCAGACCTGGGCGGCCAGTTCGGGATGTGCGCTACCGCTGAACACGGCGATCTCTCGCACGAACGCTCCTTGTTCTTTCGAGTCGCAGTCGTGGGCCCGTCGCCACATGCTATGGGCCGACCCCCCGAGACACCGAAAGAACGACGACGCCCGCCCGCGACGCGGCCGCGTCGGCCGCTGTGCGTGCCGCTGTTCGCGGGTGTGATCACGCGGGACGGTGGCCGTCGATCGACTCGGGCAGCCATGTCGGCCCGAAGCCGCTCGGCGGCCCGGGTGACCCGCGCGATGTGCGGTTGTCGGCGCGGATCCGGGTTGCGCGACGCGAGCGACGCCGAGTGCTACGGGAGCCGGGCGCCGATCCGCAGCAGCACGTCGCCCGAACCGTCGGGGGAGGGGTGCACCGACCACACCCGCTCGGAGATGGTGGTGCCGCGCTCGGTCGTGTACTCCCCGACCCACAGCGTCGAGTGCTCGTCCGGATCGACCAGCACCTGCGCCGTCGTCCGCGAACCGTCCGCGAACAGCAGGTCGCCCGGCGCCGTCCCGGCCCGGTGCGGATCGGTCGTGCCCGGGGCGTGCACGCGCACCAGGGCACCGGGATACAGGTGTGAATTCGCGGCTCGCAGGACGGGCCGTTCGATCGCGTCGCTCACGCGCGCCGCTCCTTCCGTCGGGTGCGGCCCATCCAACGCCATCGCGCACCCGGGCGCTTCCGCTGCTGCGCCCATCGGGTGACGCGCGGTTCGGCCCACCGCGTACCCGGGCGGCCGAACTCCCGGGCGGTCAGGTCCAGTCCCAGCCGATGCCCAGGATGCCCGGCCCGACGTCCCGTTCGGCCAGGTGGACCACACAGTGCCGGCCGTTCAGGGTCAGATCGCGCCGGTCGGTGCGCGGCGCGCCCGCCGTGCTCCGGGTGAACCGACGGCAGTGCACCGGCAGCGCGGCGGGGTCGAAACGCACCTGGAGTACGTACTGCCCGCACGGGAAGGTGAAGCCGCGCACGTACTCGTCGCTGGGCCCGCCGGTGCCGTCCTCGAACCCGTAGCCGAAGACGTAGGTGTCGCCGGCGCGCAACCGCGCGTCGAACAACAACTCCGCCACGAGCACGGCGGCGTCCCGGCTCCAGCGCACCCGTCCCACCCGGCAGTTCTCCGTCGCCCGGACCCGAACCTGCTCGGGCGCGCAGCCGCGGTCGCCGATGTGGATGGCGAGATAGCGGTCGACCCCGTCGCGATGCGCGCGGACCACGTGTTGCGAGGCGCGGCCCAGGAGTTCGCGCCGGGCTCCGACCCGGACCTGTTCGAGCTGGCACACCGTGTGCAGGCCGCCGTCCGCGGGCGACTCCAGGTCGGTCAACAACCGGCCGAGCGTGCCGGACTCCTCCACCACCGCACGATAGGAGCGCGACGCCGTGTGCTCGGCGGCCCCCGGCTCCAACAACCTGGTCAGCGCGTGCGGCGGCAGGTCCAGCACCTCTTCGAGCGCTCGCACCGCGCGCAGCGACTCGGCCCGCTGCGGCCGACGCGCGCCCTGCTGCCAATAGCTGAGGCTGGTCACCCCGACCTGCACTCCGCGCTGGGCCAACCGGTGCTGCACCCGGTGCAGGGCCAGGCCGCGGGCGGCCAGCGCCGCGCGCAGCGCCAGATGGAACGGCCCCGCACGCAGGACCCGGGCCAACTCCGCCTCGACCGGCTCGCCCCGGGTGTCGGTCCGCGGCATCGCACGCCTCCCTTGTGAACGTTCACGGCGGACCGGTCGGGATCGGCGCTCGCGACCGAGGTGTTCCGGTCGACCGGTCACGCGTCGTTCACAGGCCGGTCGAGGCGTTCACACCACCGCTTCACCCCGCATTGAAGCGTCTTGAAACACACCACGACAACACCCGATGCTCCACCTTGCAGCGTCCGGACGCGCACCACGCCCCACCTCGTCCCTCCGTTACGGAAGGAACGTCATGACTCGAACGTCCCCACGAACGGGCCGCATATCCGGCCGCCGCACGTCGGCGCTGACCCTCACGGTGCTCGCGCTGCTCTCCGCGCTGCTCGCGGTGCCCTCGGCCGCATCCGCCTCGACCGCCGGCACCATCGCACCGGCCGCACGGACGCAGAACTCCGCGGAGCAGGCGCAGCCGTTCGCGCTCGCCGCCAAGAAGCTGAACATCACCATGCAGGCCCAGCAGAAGAGCAACTGGTGCTGGGCGGGCGCGGGCAACACCATCGCGACCTGGTACGGCCGCAACTACAGCCAGAACCAGTTCTGCAACGCGGCCTTCGGCCGTTCGCAGAGCACCGAGTGCCCCAACTCGCAGGCCACGCTGGGCAACGTGCAGACCGCGCTGCGCTGGGCCGGCATCAACTCGGGTTCCTACGTGAGCGGTTGGCTCCAGTACGGCACGGTTCAGACCGAGGTCAACGCGAACCGGCCGATCGAGACCCGGATCCAGTGGTCCTCGGGCGGCGGCCACATGCACGTGATCCACGGCTACGACACCGCGCAGAACTGGGTCTACTGGGGCGACCCGTGGCCGGACAACTACCGCTACAACTGGGCCGCGCACAACTGGTACGTGGACAACAACGAGTTCTCCTGGACCCACTCGCTCTACCGGATCGGAGCGTGACGCCATGACCGGAGGCGGCATCAAGCGCCTGTTCGCGGCGGGCACCCTCGCGGCGGCGCTCACCCTGACGCTCACCCCGCAGTCCGCGCACGCCGCGTCCGTACCCGCGCCGCCGGCGCCGGACGCGATCAGCGTGGGCGCCGCGCGCGACGTGGTCGCGGCGCCCGGCACGCTCGACACGCTGTCCAGGTTCTTCGCCCGCGACGGCGCGCTCGCCGCGGCGGACGCGGCACCCAGGATCGAGGGCGACGTGGTCGCCGTGTACACACTGGCCCCGGAGTTCGTCGCGGCCCGACCGGGGGCTCGGCCGGTGCCGATCGCCCGGCAGGAGTTCCTGGCCGCCACGGTCGTGGCCGCGGACGGCCGCAAGGCGTCGGTGTGGACGGCCGACACGCCGCGCGGCCGGCAGGTGGTCAACATCGCGGACGGCGACGACGAGGCCCGTTACGCCGCGGCCGGCGCGCGTCTGCCGGCCGGCGGCATCGTCTTCCGCGAGCCGCAGATCAACGCCTGGTACGTGCAGGGCGGCGACCGGGTGTTGCCGCTGAACGCCGACGCGAAACGCGCGATCGGCGCCGCCGGGACCAGCGTCTCGGCGTACCGGGACCGGGTGCACCGGGCCTACGCGGACAAGTTGCCCGGCTCCGGCTACGACGCCAAGGGCCTCGCGGGCGGCTTCGGGCCGACGGACACCGGTACGGGCGCTGCGCGCACCGCCGACGACCCGTTCGGCGTCGGACCGACCGCGATCGCCGCGGCCGGCCTGCTCGGCGTCGCCGGCGTGGGCGGCGTGCTGGTCAAGGTGCGGCGCCGCCGCGGCTGACCCCGATGCGTCCCGGCCCGACCGGGCCGGGACCTTCCGGCCGAGCGGGGTCGACGCCCCTCCCCACGTCGACCCCGCTCGGGAACGGCTCTGCCACGACGGCCCGCGCGCCCGCGCCCGCACCCGCCGAGCACGCGGGGGCGGGTGCGGGTGCGGGTGCAAGCGCGGTACGGGCGACTACATCCGCTCGGGCGTCTCGATGCCCAGCAGGTCCAGGCCGCGGGCCAGGGTGCGCGCGGTCAGGTCGCACAGGACCAGCCGCGAGTGTCGGATCTCGCCCTCCGAGCGCAGCACCGGGCAGTTTTCGTAGAAGCCGGTGAATGCGGTGGCCAGTTCGAACAGATGGTGGGTGAGGCGGTGGAACCGCAGCGATTCGCCGACCTCCTCGATCACGTCCGGGAAGGCCAGGAGCCGCAGGGCCAGCGCTCGTTCGGCGGGCTCCCGGATCACCAGGGGCCCGGAGGCCACCCGGGGCGCCTCGATGGCGGCCCGGGCGAAGATCGAGCGGATTCGGGCGTGCGCGTACTGGAGGTAGGGCGCGGTGTTGCCGTCGAGGGACAACATCCGGTCGTAGTCGAAGCGATAGTCCTTGCGCCGATCCCCGGACAGGTCCGCGTACTTCACCGCACCGATGCCCACCGCCCGGGCGAGCGCCGCCCGGGCGTCCGCATCCAGGTCCGGGTCCTTTTCGGCGATCGTCGCGGCGGCCCGGGCCACCGCCTCGTCGAGCAGGTCCACCAGCTTGACCGAGGCCCCGGCCCGGGTGCGCAGGATCTTCCCGTCGGAGCCCAGGACATAGCCGAAGTCGACGTGCTCGACCCGCGTGGGCGCCCGCGGCGGGCCCGCGTCGCCCGCGGTCGGGCCGGCCCCGTCCGCGGCCGCACCGTGCCAGCCCGCGTCCCGCGCGGTCGCGAAGACCATCGCCAGATGTTCGCTCTGCGGCGTGCCGACCACGTACAACAAGCGGTCCGCGGCCAGGTCCCGCAGCCGGTGCCGCAGGGTGGCCAGATCGGTGGCGGCGTAACCGAATCCGCCGTCGCCCTTGCGCACGATCAGCGGCAGCGGCTCGCCGTCGCGGTTGACGAATCCGGCGGGGAAGACGCACTGCGCGCCGGCGCTCTCCCGAAGCAGACCCAGCTCGGCCAACTCCTTTACCAATGGCGGCAGTTCATTGTTGTACCGGCTCTCCCCGAAGAAGTCGTCCGCGGTGAGCCGGACACCGAGCCGGGCGTAGACGGCCATGAAGTACTTCTTGGATTCGGTCACCAGGACCCGCCACAGCCGCAACGTGGTCGGATCACCGGCCTGCAACGCGACCACACGTTCGCGGGAGCGGACCCGGAACGCCTCGTCGGCGTCGAACGCCCGCCGTGCGGCCTGGTAGAAGCCGGTCAGGTCGCCGACCGAGAGTTCGTGCGCGGCCTCGGTCTCGCCGATGTCCAGGAGGTGCTCGATCAGCATGCCGAACGGCGTGCCCCAGTCGCCGAGGTGGTTGCGGCGCAGCACGGTGTGCCCCTGCCATTCCAGCACCCGCACGGCGGCGTCGCCGATGATCGTCGAGCGCAGGTGGCCGACGTGCATCTCCTTGGCGGTGTTCGGGCCCGAGTAGTCGACGACGATCGTCTCGGGCCGGGCGGTCCGCGGCACGCCGAGCCGTTCGTCGGCGGCGATCCCGGCGAGCAGCCGGCCGAGTCCGGTCGGCGCGAGGGTGAGGTTCACGAAGCCGGGCCCGCTGATCTCCACCGCCGAGCACACGTCGTCCAGCACGGCGTACCGGAGCACCTCGGCCGCGATCTCACGCGCGTCGCGGCCCAGGCGTCGGCTCAGGGCCAGGGCCCCGTCGCACTGGAAGTCCGCGTGCCGGCCGCGGCGCATCGACGGGTCCGCGGGCATGCCCGCGACCTGTGCGAACGCCGGTGCCAGCCGCTCGATGAGCAGCTTCTCCGGAGTGACCATGTGCGGAAGCTAGCCCACCGGGCGCACCGGGTTCATGCCATTTTCCCGGCCGCGCGGGCGGATCGGGCGGGCGCGGGGTGGGTCATCGAGTGCCGGGGGGCGAGTTGTCGGAGCGGGTGATCCGGTCGAGTTCGGCGTCGAGCGTGCGGGCAGCGGCGGCGGGGCTCAGCCGGTCGGGGTAGAGCAGGACGTGCACGCTCAGGCCGTCGATCAGGGCCAGCAGGTCGGCCGCGGCCCGGTCCACGTCCACGCCGTCGGCCAGTTCGCCGTTGTCCCGGGCGTCGAGCAGCACGCCGCGGACGATCACCCTCAGGTCCTCGCGTTCGCGGCGGTTGCTCTCGGCGACCTTCGGGGCGGCCAGGCTGCGATGCCACACGGCCACCTCCAGCATGCTTTCCAGGAGGTGGTCCTCGTCCAGCGGCAGCAGGTCCGTCAGGCCGGCGCGCAGCGCGGCCAGCCCGAAGCGGCCCGCGGTCAGGTCGAAGAAGCGCCGGGCGATCCGCCGGTGCGACCAGTGCACGGCGGCGAGCAGCACGTCGTCGGAATCGGCCAGGTCGAGTTCCGCCGGCGGGGGGTCCAGGGCCGCGGCCACCTCCTCGGGCGCGACCGCGGCGCCACCCTTCGCCGTCACGAGCCGGAACGCGGCGGCCCGCACTCGGTCCTGGTCATGGGCAGCATCCTGGGGACCCGACATGCCGGCAGCTTAAAGCCTGTCCGCCCGATCCCGGTGGACCCCGCACCGTGCTTCGCGCTGCGCCGGATCGGGCGACCTTCCTCCCGCCCGATGCACCCCGCGCTGCCCGGTCGCATCGGTCGTGCCCGTCGCCGGTGCGCGTCGTACCCGTCGCGCCCGTCGCCCCCTGGGGGTGCGCTACAACACCAGCGACAGCAGCAGCACGAAGCCGCCCGCGACCACCGAGATGATCGTCTCCATCAGGGACCAGGTCTTCACCGTCTGGCCCACGCTCATCCCGAAGTACTCCTTGACCAGCCAGAATCCGGCGTCGTTGAGGTGGCTGAAGAACAACGACCCCGCGCCCACGGCCAGTACGAGCAGGGCGGTGTGCGTGCTGCTCATGTCCGCCGCCAGCGGCGCCACCAGACCCGCCGCCGAGATGGTCGCCACCGTCGCCGACCCGGTGGCCAGGCGGATCGCCACCGCGATCAACCACGCGAGCAGCAGGGGTGAGATGGACCAGTCCTCGGAGATGTCCAGGATCATCCGGCCGACGCCCACGTCGACCAGGGTCTGCTTGAAGCCGCCGCCCGCGCCGACGATCAGCAGGATGCCGGCGATCGGCAGCAGTGCCTTCTCCACCGTGGTCGACAGCCGGTCCCGGGTGAATCCGGCGGCCCGACCGAGCGTGAACATCGCCACGATCACCGCCGACAGCAGTGCGATCAACGGCGAGCCGACCACGTCCGCGACCCGCTGGACGCGGTCCGCGGGGTCGTCGACGACGATGTCGACCAGCGCCTTGCCGAGCATCAGCACCACCGGGAGCAGCACGGTGCCCACGGTGACGGCGAAGCCGGGCCGCCGCTCCAGGTCCGCCGAGGAGCGTTCCGGGACCAGGTCCTGCGGGGGTGCGATGTCCACCCAGCGGGCCGCGTAACGGCCGAACAGCGGGCCCGCGATGGCCAGCGTCGGTATCGCCACCAGCACGCCCAGGGCGAGCACCACGCCCAGGTCGGCGTGGATCGCGTCGATGGCCGCGAGCGGTCCGGGGTGCGGCGGAACCAGGCCGTGCATCACGGACAGGCCGGCCAGTGCGGGGATGCCCACCCGCATCAGCGAGTGGTTGCCGCGCTTGGCCACCAGGAGCACCACCGGGATCAGCAGCACCACGCCGACCTCGAAGAACAGCGGCAGCCCGATGACGCCCGCGATCAGCGCCATCGCCCACGGCATGGTGCGATCGCTCGCCCTGGCCAGGATGGTGTCCACGATCTGGTCGGCGCCGCCGGAGTCGGCCAGCAGCTTGCCCAGGATCGCGCCGAGCGCGATCAGCACGCCCACGCCCGCGACCGTGGAGCCCAGACCCGAGGTGAAACTGGCGATCGCCTTGTCCAGCGGAGCGGCGGCCACCGCGCCGAGCACGAGCGACCCGATGGTCAGCGCGAGGAAGGCGTGCAGCTTGAACCGGCCGATGAGCAGCACGATCACGCCGATGCCGACGAGCACCGCGAGGCCCAGTTGGGCGTGTCCGGCCGAGGTGATCGGCGCGGTGGGTGTCCCCGCCGCCAGCGCCGGCAGGTCGATGGTGCTCACGTGGTTCCCTGATCCGCGTCCAGGCGGCGCAGCGCGGCGACGGCCTGCTCGGTTATGGCCTCGGGCCCGGGCGAGACGTCGACCGCGAGGCCCGCCTCGTCCGGCTCCAGGGGTTGCAGATCGGCGAACTGCGAGTCGAGCAGCGCCTCCGGCATGAAGTGGCCCGTCCGCTCGTGCAGGCGTGCGGCGATCAGCGCGCGGTCGCCGACGAGGTGGACGGTGATCACCCTGGGGACCGCTCGGCGCAGTCGGTCGCGGTAGGCGCGCTTGAGCGCGGAGCAGGCGACCACGCCGCCGGAGTGTTCGTGCGCGGCGAGCCAGTCGCCGATGGCGTCCAGCCACGGCGCGCGGTCCACGTCGTCCAACGGGATCCCGGCCGACATCTTGGCGACGTTGGCGGTTGGGTGGAAGTCGTCCGCGTCCGCGTAGGGCACCCGCAGTTCCGCGGCCAGCATGCGGCCGACCGTGGACTTCCCGGTGCCGGACACACCCATGACCACCACGACGTGGGGGGCGTTCATCGATACCTCGCTGTCTTTGCCCGGCTGGTGCCCGGGCGCCGTCCCATACCCAAACGCATAGGTAGTACTTAATCAAGACTTCGGAGCAATTAAGTCATACGTAATCCGGGCGGCTCGGAGCACCCCTCCCAGTAGGCTGACGCCATGGAGAACGAGGGCCGGGGCTTGCATATGAAGGTGCTGGAGTCCCTCGGGCCGGCCATCACGGCCGGCGCCTACCCCGCCGGCACGGTTTTGCGCACCGACGAGCTGGAGCACCGCTTCGAGGTCTCGCGCACCGTGGTCCGCGAGGCCGTTCGGGTGCTGGAATCGATGCGGCTCGTCGAGTCGCGGCGCCGGGTCGGGGTCACCGTGCGCCCGCCCGAGCAGTGGAACGTCTTCGACCCGTACGTGATCCGCTGGCGCCTGGCCGGCGCCGATCGGCCGCGCCAGCTCCGGTCGCTGACCGCGCTGCGCTCGGCGATCGAACCCGCGGCGGCGGCGCTGGCCGCGGTGTCCGCGACGCCGGCCCAGTGCGCCGCGCTGACCGAGCACGCGCTGGGCATGGTCTCCACCTCGCGCGGTCGGCAGTTGGCGGCGTACCTCGTGCACGACATCGCCTTCCATCGGGTGATCCTGGCCGCGTCGGGCAACGAGATGTTCGCCCGGCTGGGCGATGTGGTCGCCGAGGTGCTGACCGGTCGCACCCACCACCACGTGATGTTTCCGGACCCGGACCCGACCGCGGTCACGCTGCACGTACGCGTCGCCGAGGCGATCCGCGAGGGCGACGCGGCCGGCGCCGAGCGGCTGACCCGCGAGATCACCGTCGGTGCGATGGCCGAACTGGAGGTACTGGCACCGCAGTTCGAGACGGGCGTCGATCGGGTCCAGTGATCGTCCCCCGGCCCGCGGGCGGCCCCGGCCTGCGCCGTCGGCGCCGGCATGATCGCCAACCGCATTGTCCGGAAAGGGACTTCGCTTTCGTTGACGTGGTCCAGACCATTGACCGAGTGGTCTGGACCTCTTAACTTGAGGAGCGCACTACGGATGTGAACAACCGGTGAAATAAGGCGTACGACGCGGACCCGGACCGTTCGAACGTCCTTCGCATTCACTCGTCCCCTAGGAGAGTTCCATGCGTAAAAGGACCATCCTGACGGCGCTGACCATCCCCGCCGTCTCGTTTCCCCTGATGATGGCCGGCACGGCGGGCGCGCACGGCTGGGTCACCAGCCCGCCGAGCCGAGCCGCCTACTGTGCCCAGGGCACCGTCAGCAACTGCGGTGAGATCCAGTGGGAGCCGCAGAGCGTCGAGGGCCCCAAGGGCTTCCCGGCGCGCGGACCGGCCGACGGCAGGCTCTGCGCGGGCGGCAACAGCCGATTCGCCGAACTCGACGACCCGCGTGGCGGCGCGTGGCCGAGCACCCCGGTGAGCTCGGGGTCGAGCAAGACGTTCACCTGGAAGCTCACCGCGCGGCACGCCACCACGTCGTTCCGCTACTTCATCACCAAGTCGAGCTGGAGTCCCGGCCAGTCGATCACCCGGGCGCAGTTGGAGAGCACCCCGTTCCTGACCGTTCCCTACGGTGGGGTCCAACCCGCCGCGACCGTCTCGCACACCGGCACGCTCCCGGCCGGCCGCAGCGGCAAGGCGGTGATCTTCGCGGTCTGGGACATCGCGGACACCGGCAACGCCTTCTACCAGTGCACCGACGTCACCTTCTGATCGACCCCGTCCGCCGTCCCACGCCGGCGGGACCGGGGTGGGCCGGTGGGTCGCCGTACCGCGGCGACCCACCGGCCCGGCCACCCGCGCGGACCGGGCTCACCCGCCGCCGGGCCGGGCCCGTACGTGCATGCGCTCGCCCTGCTTGCCGTACAGGCTGAGGAACTCCACCGGCTCCGGCCCGGCGCAGATGAAGGCGTGCGGGGTACGGGTGTCGAACTCGGCGGCCTCGCCCGCGGCCAGGACGAGATCGTGCTCGCCCAGGAACAGCCGCAGCCGACCGGACAGGACGTACATCCACTCGTAGCCCTCGTGCGTCTGCAACTCCGGTTGGGACCCGCCGAGTCCGGGCGGCAGGATCTGCTTGAACGCGTGCAGCCCGCCGCTGTACCGGGTCAACGGGATGATGGTCATGCCGTAGCGCTGGATCGGGCGCGCGTGCACCCGCGGATCACCCGTCTCCGGCGCGTCCACCAGCTCGTCCAACTGCACGCCGTACGCCTTCGCCAGCGGGAGCAGCAGTTCCAGGGTGGGTTTGCGCTGTCCGGACTCCAGCCTGGACAACGTGCTGGGGGAGATCCCGGTCGTCGTGCTCAGCTCGGTCAGGGTGGTGCCCCGTTCCTGCCGCAGGGCTCGCAGACGCGGGCCGACGGCGGTCAGGACGGAGACGAGTTCGCCATCTTTCATGGCTCCATTTGCCGACTCGGCAACAACGTTTGTCAACCGCGGTGCAGCGGGCGGACCATGTCGATCGGGCGCCGAACCACACGCCGCCCGGCCCGATCGGCTGCGGTCGGGCCGCATCCCCCACCGCACGGAGGACCCCACGATGACCGACGACCGAATCGCCGAGCACGCCGGACAGCCCTCGGCGGCGGAGGTGTGGGACGCACGCTATGCGGAGAGCACCCGCATCTGGAGCGGCAAGCCGAACGCCGCCCTGGTCCGGGAGACCTCGGACCTGCCGCCCGGCCGGGCCCTGGACCTGGGCTGCGGCGAGGGCGGCGACGCGATCTGGCTTGCCGAGCGGGGCTGGCGGGTGACGGCCACCGACGTGTCCCGGATCGCCCTGGAGCGGGCGGCCGAGCACGCGAAGGCGAAGCGGGTGGCCGATCTGATCGACTGGCAGTGGCACGACCTGAACGCGACCTTCCCGGCCGGCACCTTCGACCTGGTCTCGGCGCACTTCCTGCACTCGCACGGGGAGTTGGACCGCGAGGCGATCCTGCGCACCGCCGCCACGACGGTCGCACCCGGCGGCGTGTTGTTGATCGTCGGGCACTCGGGGATGCCGCCGTGGGAGAAGAACCCGCACCCCGACGTGGTCCTGCCGACCCCCGACGAGGTGCTCGCCGCGCTCGAACTCCCGGACGGAGAGTGGGAGGTGCTCCGCAAGGACGAGCACGAGCGGATTCAGAACGACCCCGAGGGCCGGCCGATCACCCGCACGGACAACACCGTGATGGTGCGGCGTCGCCCGGCCGGCTGAGCGGGGTTCCGGCACGACCGGAGCCGATCTGCCCGGTGCCGGGAGAGCATCCGGTCAGGCCGGTTCGTGGGTGACCGACCAGTGGTCCGCCGGCGCGTGCCGGATCCGGCTCACGCCGCCGTCCGCCCACGTCACGTCCACGTCCGCCGCCGTCGCCGACACCCGCGGCGCCGGGGCGGGGGCGGCGTCCGCCCAGGTCAGGGACAGCACCGTGACCAGCGGGCCGGCCGCCACCGTGCCCTCCAGCACGGCGAGTTCGGCCTGCTCACCGAACGCGGTCCCGTGCGGCGCCGCGCGGACGGCCGCCCGGTCCCAGCCGTGCGCGCCGGTCAGCGTGCTGTGCACCGACGCGGTGGCCACCCGGGCACCGAGGCCGTCGACCGAGGCCCGCACCTCCTCGCCGGGCCCGGCCGCCGGCGCCCACCCGCCCTCGCGCACCGTGGTGCCCGCCGCCGCCCGTACGTGGTGCACGCGCACCTCGTACGGGCCGCGGACCACGCTGACCGTGACGATTCGGGTGTCCGGGACCGGCTGCCCGTCGAGGGTGGGCGACTGCGCCGAGGCGGCCCATCCGGGACCCGCGCCCAGCGGCTGGATCCGGCCGCGTTCGGTCACCCGATCGGCCAGGACCAGACCGATGTGGTTGTCCGCCGGATCGCCGCCGCGGGTGGGGCCGGTCAGCGTCGAGTAGGCCAGCCGGGCATACAGCGGATCGTCCGCGTCGAGCGCGCCGGCCGGCGCGGCCGGCTGGTGGTCGGCGCCGTGGTTGACCAACCGGGCCACGCCGTGCCCGGCGTGCACGAGCAGTCCGGGACCGGGCAGGCCGAGCGCGGGGTCGGGCTCCCCCTCCTCGGCCGGCCCGGCGCACTCGCGCGCGGTCCACACCTCGTGCCGCTCGGGCAGCAGCAGGCCGACGAAGCCCTTGGCCGCCCAGTACGGCGACGCCGAGCCCGAGTAGGGCTGCACGGTCGCGGCGTCCGGGCCGTACCAGCCCAGCGAGAGCAGGCCGTCGCGGGCGGCGCCGCGGTCCAGGAAGTGCCGCAGCACGCCGCTCGCCAGGCGTCGGGTGGTGCCCGGTGCGTAGGGCGTGGCGTCCACGAGCGCGCCCAGCCACAGCGGGGCCGCCGCGGCGAACCGGTAGGTCAGTGAACGCCCCTGGTGCAGCGGCGCGCCGGTGCGGTCGAAGAGCCGGCCGTACCCGGTCAGGAACTCGCGCAGCCGCTCGCGCCGGACCGGGTCGGCCGGCGCACCCGCGACCGCGGCGCACAGCAGCGGATACAGGTGCATGGCCCAGCCGTTGTAGTGGTCGAAGTAGCGCCCGGCGCCGTCGGTGTACCACCCGTCGCCGACGTACCACCGCTCGATGCGGGCCAGGCCCCGCTCGATTGCCGCCCGGGCCTGCTCGGTGTGCCGGTCGGCCGCCTCCAGGAAGGTGCCCACCGCGACCGGGAAGAGCCACCAGTTGTTGTCCACCGGTTCGTGCCGCAGCGCGCCGGCGAGCCAGTCGGCGGCCCGTTCGCGGGTGTTCTCGTCGAGCCGGTCCCACAGTTGAGCCTTCGTCAGGTGCAGGGCCAGGGCCACCGACGCGGCCTCCACCATCGCCTGGCCGCGATCGACCACGGCCGGCCAGGATTCCGCATCCGCCGTGCCGGGCGCGGCCGTTCCCGTGCGCAGCCCGTCCGCGTACGGCTCCAGCAGTCCGGCCGGGACGGGCCGGCCGCAGGCGACGGTGCCGGCCGCGCGCAGCGCCGCGAGCAGGAACGTACGGGCGTAGCCCTCCAGGCCGTCCGAGCGCTCGCCGGACCAACTCGTGCGCCCGGGAAGGGTGATCAGCGCGCCGCCCGGCGAGCGGTACGGGCGCACCGCGGCGAGCAGGCCGTCGGCCACCGCCTCCCAGTGCGCGCGGGTCCAGCCGGTGTACGGGCTCAGCGTGCGGTCCTCCGGGGGCAGCACGAAGGGGTGCGGTGTGTTCACGGATCTCCTCGACGTGTGCACGGACCTCCTCGGCTGGACGCGCCCGGGCGTCGACACGCTAGGCGGGGTCGATCGATCAGGTCAAGAGTCGGTTTGATCGAACGATCCTTTTCAATCAAAATCGAATGGCGATGCCCTAGGCTGAGCCGGTGGCCGGACAGCAGCCGGGCGCAGGGGGGCACGGCCCGTTCCGGGCGTGCGCTGATCGGAAGGACGACGTCCACGGTGTTGGCGGAACAGCGGCAGGAACTCATTCTCAGGACGGCCCGCGAACAGGGCAGCGTCAAGGTGGTCGAGATCGCCGAGGAACTGGGCGTGTCCCTGGTCACCGTGCGGCGCGACGTGACCGCCCTGGTGGCGAGCGGTCTGCTGGCCCGGGTGCACGGCGGTGCCACCCTGCCGCACGCCCGCCCCTCCGCGCCGGAGCCGGGCCGGCCGCCGGCGAACGGCCACGACGGGCCGACGGTGGGCATGCTCGTGCCGTCCGCCACCTACTACTTCCCGGAGGTCGTGCGCGGCGCCCGGGACGCGGTCGAGGCGATCGGTGGGCGGTTGGTGCTGGGCATCTCGCGCTATCTGCCCAGTGAGGACCGCGACCAGGTGGACCAGCTGTTGCGCGGCGGCGTGGACGGCCTGCTGCTGACCCCCTCGCGGGCGCCGGGACCGGGTGGCGAGGACGCGTGGATGGGGCGGCTCCCGGTGCCCGTCGTGCTGGTGGAGCGCCGGGCCGAGATCGGCTCCGGGCTCGAACACCTGGACCGGGTCGCCTCCGACCACGCGCTGGGCGCGGCCCAGGCGGTGCGCCGGTTGGGCACGCTCGGCCACGAGCGCATCCTGCTCGTGGCCCGGCTGGGCAGTCCGACCACGCCGGCCGTGCACGCCGGGTACACCGCGGCGATGGCCGCCCTGGGGCTGACCCCGCCGGACCCGGCCGGGGTGGAGACGCCGCATCCGGGCGAGGACGCGGACGGCTTCGACCGGGCGGTGTCGCGGGTGATCGAGGCGGCCCGCTCGGGTGCGGCCACCGCCGCGCTCGTGCACAACGACCAGGACGCGCTGTTGCTGGTGTCCCGGCTGCGCGCGGCGGGTCTGGACGTGCCCGGTGACCTGGCGCTGATCGCCTACGACGACGAGGTGGCGGCGCTGGCCGATCCGCCGCTGAGCGCGATCGCGCCGGCCAAGCACGAGGTCGGCCGGATCGCGGTCGAGCTGCTCGCCGCGCGCCTGGCCGACGGGGACGACGGGCGCGCGCCGCGGCACATCTCGCTGGTGCCCAGGCTGCGGCTGCGGGCCACCACCGAGCCGGCCGACGCGGGGGAGCCGATCGAGCGGGAGGGCGAGCGGACCACGCGGGCCGAACCCGTCCGGACAAGCGAAAGTAACCCAGCCACTCTGTGATCGAACGATCATAGCGAGTTTCGTTTTTCATCGATTGTTCATTTGCTCTTGACGCTGTTCGCTCCTGACCGAATGATGCTCGCTATCGCCTTCGATGCAGGTTCGACCCAGGAGCGTCCATGCAGCGCACATCCATCAGACTCGGCACGGCTCTCGTCGGCATAGTCACCGCCCTGAGCCTCGTCACCGGTTGTGGCGGCGGCGACGACAAGAAGAAGGACGCCGGAGCCGCCCCCGCCGCCCCCGGCGGCGCCCCGGGCCAGAAGCAGGAGCTCACCTTCTGGTCCTGGACCAAGGGCACCCAGGAGGTCGTGGACGCGTTCAACAAGTCGCATCCCGACATCCAGGTCAAGTACGAGCAGATCCCCTCCGGCAACGCGGGCGGCTACGCGAAGATGGCCAACGCGGTCAAGGCGGGCAACGCCCCCGACGTGCTGACCATCGAGTACCCGCAACTGCCGGACTTCGTCAGCCAGGGGGCCGTGCAGGACCTCACGTCGAAGGTGTCCGGCCTCAAGTCGAAGTTTCCCGCGTCGGTCAACAAGCTGACCGAACTCGGCGGCAAGACCTGGGCGGTGCCGCTGGACGCCGCACCGATGGCGCTGTACTACCGCAAGGACTTCTTCACCGACCACAACATCGCCGTGCCCAAGACCTGGGACGAGTACCGGGCCGCGGCCGAGCAGGTCAAGAAGGCCGACCCGAACGCCCGGATCGGCACCTTCTACCCGGACGACCCCAGCACCATGGCCGGGCTGACCTGGCAGGCCGGCGGCGCGTGGTTCGGCACCGAGGGCGACGCCTGGAAGGTCTCGCTGACCGACCCGAACGCGCGCAAGGTCGGCGAGTACTGGAACAAGCTCGTCTCCGACGACCTGGTGCGCGTGCAGCCCTCGTTCAGCCAGCAGTGGAACGCCGACCTCAAGAGCGGCGGCACGGTCGGCATCGTCGGTGCCTCGTGGAGCGCGGGTGTCCTCAAGAGCAGCCAGCCCGACCTGGCCGGCAAGTGGGCGGTCGCGCCGCTGCCGGACTGGGGCACCCCCTCCAACGGCATGCTCGGCGGCTCGACCTTCGCGGTGAGCAAGGACAGCAAGAAGGGCAAGGCCGCGCTCACCTTCATCGAGTGGATGACCACCACCAAGGAGGGCATCTCCGCGCGGATCGCCTCCGGCACCTCCAGCGCCTACCCCGCCGCCACCGAGCTGGTGCCCGTCGCAGCGCAGTTCTTCGACACCGGCTACTTCGGCAAGCAGGACATCTACCCGCTGTTCACCGAGGCGACCGGCAGGATCGGCGGCGGCTGGACCTGGGGCCCGTCGATGACCCAGACCAACACCATCCTCAAGGACCAGTTCGGCAAGCTCTCCAGCGGCGGCAGCATCGTGGGCGCCCTGGAGGAGGCCCAGCGGAGCACCGTCGAGGACCTGAAGAAGCGCGGCATCTCGGTCAAGAGTTGACCACTGGTGCCGTGACCGGGAACCGGCGACGTTCCCGGCCACGGCACCAGCCCTGCGCGGCCGCCCGTCGGCCCGTGATCCGCAGGCCCCCGGCGCCCCGCGCCGCCCGCACCGGGGGACCGCCACGAGGAAGCAGTTCCATGAACACATCCCTGCGCGCCGGACGCCGGCGCCGGAAGACCACCGCCGCGCTGTTCCTGACCCCGTTCTACGTGCTGTTCATCGCCACCATGGTCGTGCCGATCGGCTACGCGATCTGGCTCAGCCTGTTCACCGAGAAGACCTCGGGCCTGGGCTTCGGCGGCACCAGACGCGTATTCAGCGGCTTCGGCAACTATGCCGACGCGCTCGGTGACGAGAAGTTCCGCGACGGGTTCGTCGCGATCGGGCTGTACTGCCTCCTGTACATCCCGGTGATGGTCGGCACCGCCCTCGCGCTGGCGCTCCTGCTGGACTCGGCGCTCGCCCGGGCCCGCCGGTTCTTCCAACTCGCCCTGTTCCTGCCGCACGCGGTCCCGGGCATCATCGCCGCGCTGATCTGGGTCTATCTCTACACCCCGGGCCTGAGCCCGGTCGTGGAACTGCTCGAATCCGGCGGCCTGCATTGGGACTTCCTGGCCTCGGACACCGCGCTGTTCTCGATCGTCAACATCGCCACGTGGGAGTGGATCGGCTACAACATGATCATCTTCTACGCCGCGCTCCAGGCGATCCCGCGCGAGGTGGTCGAGGCCGCCACCGTGGACGGCGCCGGACCGGTGCGCATCGCGGTCTCGGTGAAGATCCCGATGATCCGCGCCGCCGTCGCGATGACGATGTTGTTCACCATCATCGGCTCGCTGCAACTGTTCACCGAACCGTCCATCCTCAGCGACGCCAATCCCGCCGTGGGCAGCTCCTGGACACCCAACATGTACGCCTACTCGGCCGCCTTCCGCGCCAACGACTTCGGCCTCGCGGCGGCCGCCTCGGTGCTGCTCGCCGTGTTCGCCGCGGCGCTGTCGTTCGGCGTCACCCGCCTGTCGTCCGGACGGAGGACCGCATGAGCACCACCGTGCAGCAGCCGGACGGGGTCGCGGCCGACGCGCCCGCGCCGACCCGCCCACCCGCAACCAAGCCCGCCCGCCGCCCGCGCGCCAAGGTTCGCGCCACCGAGGCGCTGATGGGCAAGGTCGCCGTCAACGGTGCCCTGGTCCTGGTCACCCTCTACATGATGTTGCCGCTGGCCTGGCTGCTGATCGCCGCGACCAAGGACATGGGCGGCCTGTTCGGCGGCGACGGCTTCGCCTTCGAGGGCTTCCACTTCACCGAGAACGTCAAGGCCGTCGGCACCGAGGGCGACGGCATCTACTGGCACTGGTACCTCAACAGCCTGCTCTACGCCGGCGTCGGCGCGGCGCTGGGCTCGTTCATCAGCGTGCTGGCCGGCTACGCGTTCGACAAGTTCGACTTCCCCGGCAAGGAGAAGCTGTTCGGCGGGGTGCTGCTGGGCGTGCTCGTGCCCACCACCGCCGTCGCGCTGCCGCTGTACCTGCTCGCGTCCAAGGTGGGCCTGGTCAACACCTTCTGGGCGGTGTTCATCCCGGTCATCGTCAACCCGTTCGGGGTCTACCTGGCCCGGGTGTTCAGCGCCGGATACATCCCCGGCGAGGTGCTCGAAGCCGCCCGGATGGACGGCGCCGGCGAGATCCGGACCTTCTTCTCGGTCGCCATGCCGATGATGATGCCGGGCTTCGTGACCATCTTCCTGTTCCAGTTCACCGCGATCTGGAACAACTTCTTCCTGCCCCTGGTGATGCTCTCCGACCAGAAGCTGTACCCGGTCAGCCTGGGCCTGTACTCGTGGAACACCAACGCGCACGCGTACCCGGAGTTCTATCCGCTGGTCATCACCGGATCGCTGATGGCCGTGGTCCCGCTGGTCGTCGCCTTCGTCTCGCTCCAGCGCCACTGGCGTGCGGGCCTATCCGCGGGGAGCGTCAAGTGACCAACGGCACCACCCGATTCGAGTCCCCCGCCGGTACGTCCGCGCCGGCGCGGCACCGGCCCCGACTCCTGCTCGCGATGGACCCGTCAGTGGCCGCACGCATCCTGGACGCCGAGGCCCGCGAGCGGCTCGACGCGCTGGCCGACGTCGATCTCGACCTGATCGTCGACGACTTCGACCGTCCCGAGGCCGCCGCGGCGCTGGCCGAGGCGGAAGTCCTGTTCACCTGCTGGGGCAGCGCCCGCCTGGACGCCGCGGTGCTGGCTCGGGCGCCGCGACTGCGCGCGGTGGTCCACGCGGCGGGCTCGGTCAAACACCACCTCACCGACGCCGCCTGGGAACGCGGCCTGATCGTCTCCTCGGGCGCCGCCGCCAACGCCCTGCCGGTGGCCGAATACACCGTCGCCGCCGTGCTGTTCGCCAACAAGCGGGTGCTGCGGATCCGGGACGCCTACCGCGCGGAACGGCGCCTGGTGGACTGGGACGCGCGATTCCCGGGGTTCGGCAACTACCGACGCACCATCGGCATCGTCGGCGCCTCCCGGATCGGCCGCCGGGTGCTCGAACTGCTCCGCCCGTTCGATTTCGAACTGCTGCTGCACGACCCGTACGTGACCGCCGATCAGGCGGAGGCACTGGGCGCGCGCAGCGTGGATCTGGACGAACTGGTGCGAAGCTCGGACGTGGTCAGCGTGCACGCCCCCGAACTGGAGTCCACCCGGCACCTCCTGGACCGCCGCCGGCTCGCGCTGATGCGGGACGGCGCGACGCTGATCAACACCGCCCGCGGCTCCCTCGTGGACCAGGACGCCCTCACCGAGGAACTGGTCGCGGGCCGCCTCGACGCGGTCATCGACGTCACCGAACCGGACGTACTCCCGGCCGCCTCGCCGCTCTACGATCTGCCCAACGTGCTCCTGACCCCGCACATCGCCGGCTCCCTCGGCGGCGAACTGCGCCGCATGGTCGCCCTGGCCCTGGACGAACTCGACCGCTACACCCAGGGCATCCCCTTCGCCCACGCCGTGGAACGGGCAACCCTGACCCACTCGGCCTGAACAACCCCCGACCGCCGGCCGGGCCCGAAGAGGACCCCGGCCGGCATGCGAACAACCGGGCGGGTACCGGCCCCGATTCGTTTCGATCGAGCCCCCGAGTTCCGCAACCTCGGCCCGGCCCGGCCCGCGTTCGAGGCCACCCCAGAGCGACCGACGCGTGATGTCGGCCGAACCCCCTGGCCCGGCCGGGCCGGAGGCCGACCTCGGCCCGGTCGGGCCCGAGGCCGCCGAACTCAGCCCGGCCGGCGCTTGAGGCCAACCGGAGCAACCGAAGCGCCGGCTCCGCCAAAGGCCCTCAGCTTTGTGCCGTGCCGTGCCGTCTTGTGCCGTGCCGTGCCGCGTCGCGTCGCGTCGCATCGCGTCGACGAGCGTCGGTCGAGAGCGTGGGGCGCCGCGAAAGCCCGGGTGTGAACTACGCCGGGTCCCGGGTTTCTTCGGCGGGCCGAGCGGCGGCTTCCGCGGCTCCCGCGGCGGTGAAGGACACGTCCTCGGCGTGTGCGACGATCTCGACCTCGTCGCCCAGCGCCCATTCGGCCACGCGCGAGACCATCGGCGCCGGTACCGCCGCGCTGATGCCGGGCGCGGCCGGGATGTCGTACGTGGCATGGGCGTCGTGCGGCAGCACCACCCGGTAGCCCCGTTCCAGCGCGGCCCGCGCGGTCGCGCCCACGCACATCTCGGACATCACCCCGCACACGGACACACCCGCCACGCCCGCCCGGGTCAGCAGGTCGGCCAGCGGCGTACCGTCGAAGCCGTCGTCCTCGGTCTTGCGGATCACCACCTCGCGGGGGCCGGCCTCCACCGGCAGCCGCAATTCCCACCCGGGCGTGCCGGTCTCGTCGTCCGCGCCGACCGGCCCGTCGTTCTGGAGATGCACCACCAGCGCACCACTCGCCCGGGCCCGGGCGATCAACATGGCGGCCCGTTCCACCACGCGCTCCGCATCCGGTACCGCGCCGGCGCCGGTGACGAAGGCCATCTGCACGTCGACGACGAGCAGGGCGGATACGGGGGCCGTGTTCTCTGTCATGGCACCCCATCCTGCCTGCCGAGCCGCTCCGCCGATTCGTGGGGTCCGCGGACTCGCCCGGTCCGAGCGCCGGTCGGCGGAACCCGTCGGCGGATGGCGGCGAGTGGCTCGCGGTCACGGTCACGAGTGCCGGTGCCGAAGCCGGTGTGGGGATGCGCTATTCCGCAGCGTGGTCCGCGTCGACGAGAGCGGTGATCACTCGGTCCAGTGCGGCCAGGTCCGCCGGGGGGAGGTTGCGCAGGAATTCCGGGGGGTTGTCCAAAATTTCGCGGGCGGTCCGCGCCACCCGCAGACCCTGTGCGGTCGCCGCCAGCATCCGCTGTCTGCGGTCGGTGGGATGGACGGTGCGTTCGATCAGCCCGCGGCGTTCGAGGTCGTCGACGACCAGCGTCGTGTACGGCTTGTCGGTGGACAGCCCGGCGGCCAGTTCGCGCATCGACAGCGGACCGGTGGCGATCCGCCGCAGCGCCTTGACCCGGATGAAGCTCAGTCCGGTGGCCTCGACGACCTCGCGGCGGCGGTCGTGGCGCTCCAGGACGAGGACGCGCATTCCGGTCCAGACGCGTCCCGCCGCGTCCGAGGGGGCGTCGCTCGCCGCGTCGTGTGCCGGGGAACCGGTCATTGCCTCACGTCCGTCGTCCTCGGCGTCCCGGCGGGCGGCGCCGCGGGCATCAGTTCCGCGCCCGTGCGTTCGGCCGTGCGCAGGGCCCAGCGGCCCGTGGTGAGCATACCGAGGCCCGCGACCGAGACGCCGCAGCCCAGCACGATCCACCATCCGGTGTGCGTCGCGGCGGCCAGACCGGCTCCGCCGGGTGCGGACAGGACGGACCCCATGGTGGTGCCGACCACCGCGACCCCGAAGGACTGGCCGACCTGGCGACTCGTCGACGCGATCGCCGAGGCCACTCCCGCCTGGGCACGCGGCATGCCGGACACGGCGGTGTTCGTGATCGGCGCGTTGACCAGCCCGAAGCCGATGCCGAACAGGCTGTACGCGGCCACCATCCGCACGGTGGAGGTGTCGTCGGCCAGCCCGACCAGCAACGCCGCGCTCGCCGCGATGGCGAGGCCGGCCGCGATCAGCGGTACGCGCGGGCCGACCCGCCCGACCAGCCGTCCGGAGATCGGCGAGAACACGACCGTCATCAGCGCCATCGGCAGCGTACGCAGGCCCGCCTCGGTCGGCGAGTAGCCGCGCGCGTCCTGGAGGTAGAGCGTGTTCAGGAAGAGGAATCCGGACATCGACGCGAACGTGCACACCGCGATCACGGTCGAGCCCGCGAATGGCACGCTGCGGAAGAAGCGCAGGTCGATCAGCGGTTCCGCACGCCGCGGCGACCAGTACAGCAGTCCGGT
Source organism: Embleya sp. NPDC008237 (assembly GCF_042956465.1). Lineage (NCBI taxonomy): Bacteria > Bacillati > Actinomycetota > Actinomycetes > Kitasatosporales > Streptomycetaceae > Embleya > Embleya sp. NPDC008237. Next base: position 65,029 of record NZ_JBIBGL010000009.1, on the reverse strand, counting down.
CAGGCAGCCCGCGGCGAGGGCGAACAGCGCGAGGATCAGCGGCGAGGACCACCCCGCCGCGCGGCCCTCGATGATCGCGTAGGCGAGCGACAACAGGAACGCGAACACGAGCGACTGGCCGACCGGATCCGCCCGCCTGGGATGCGCCGCCTTGGACTCGGGCACGTACAGCGCGCTGAGCACGATGGCGGCGAGCGCGACCGGCAGGTTGATCCAGAACACCGACCGCCAGCCCGCCGAGTCGACCAGCGCGCCGCCCACGACCGGCCCGAGCGCCATGGCGATTCCGACCACCGCACCCCACACGCCGATGGCGCGAGCGCGTTCGCGGGGCTCGGTGAAGGTGTTGGTGATGATCGACATCGCGACCGGGTTGAGCATCGACCCACCGACGGCCTGGACCACCCGGAACGCGATCAACCACCCGAGTCCCGGCGCCAGACCGCACAATGCCGAGCCTGCCGCGAACAACACGAGTCCGGTCTGGAAGACCCGACGCCGACCGATGCGATCGGCCGTCGAGCCGGCCACCATGAGCAGGGAGGCCAGCACCAACGTGTAGGCGTCGATGGTCCATTGCAGTTGGGAGACCGAGGCGTTCAGGTCGCTCCGAATGGATGGTAGAGCCACGTTCAGGATCGTGTTGTCGAGCCCGACGATGAACAGACTCAGGCAACAGGTGAACAGAACGAGGAGTTTTCCGTGCCGACCGGTCCCGGTGAACGCCATGCAATCACTCCAATCATTACTTCTGTACAATCATTATAGGTTGTACAACTAAACTGAAGCGGTAGTCAACCGGTCGCCTGGTCGCCTGGTGGCTGCGCGGCGCTGCGCCTGTCGCTGCCGGAGGGCCGGAGGTCGGCGGGTGACGACGGCGCGACGGACCGACCGATCGACGGATTGGCGGATCGACGGACCGACCCATGGATGTGCCGGTGGCCCGGAGCGGGTCGCGGCTTTCGTGTACCGGGCTTCGAAGAGTTCCGGATCGAGGTTTCCCACCCCCGGCTGTCACATCTTCGGGCCGGGGTCCGTCAGGGCTGTGTCGACGCAATCCGGTGCCGCCGGGCTGGGGATCGCACACCGTCGTAGAGGGAGAGAACCATGGAGACTCGTTCGAGGATCGCCGTCGTCGGAGCGACCGGGCGGGCCGGGCGGCATGTCGTGGACGTGCTTCGGGAGCGTGGGTACGAGGCTGTCCCGATCTCCCGGTCCATCGGTGTGGACGTGATCAGCGGCGAAGGTCTCGAAGCGGCGCTGACCGGCATCGAATGCATCATCGACGTGTCCAGCACACCGTCGCCGGAACAGCACGAGGCCACCGAGTTCTTCACCACCTCGGCGCGCAACCTGCACGAGGCGGGCGTCAAGGCCGGCGTGAATCGTATGGTGGTGGCCTCGATCATCGGCATCGATGCCTCGATCGCGGGTTACAACGCGGCCAAGCTTGCCCACGAACAGGCCGTGCTGGCCGGTCCGTTGCCGGTTCGGATCCTGCGCGCGGCGCAGTTCCACGAGTTCGTGGCGGAGCTCGCGAGCTGGGGGATCCAGGGCGACGTCTGCTACGTGCCCAGGATGCGCACCCAGCTGATCGCCGCCCGCGCCGTCGCGGAAGCACTGGTCGACCTGGCCACCGGCGACGGGCCGGTGACCGAGTCGCCCGGCACCCCGTTCGCGGAGGTAGCCGGCCCCCGCGAGGAGAACCTCGCCGCGATGGCCGAGTTGGCACTGGCCCGACGCGGCCTCGACGTCCGCATCGAAGAGGTGAGCGACCCGGCCAACCCGGACCGCGACATCTTCGAGAACGGCGCACTGCTCCCTTCCCCGCACGCCACCCTCGCCGGCCCGACCTACCGCGACTGGCTCGACGTCCAGGCGTAGGCCCCGGTGGTCTGCCGTGGCGCACGCGCATCGACCGGTAGGCACCGAGTGCCCGGATCGGGACCGCTCGTACGGGGCGGGCGTGTCCATCGGTTCGGGTCGGTTGGCACCCCCCCGATGCCGGGCCGCCGCCCCGCGGTTCGCGGCCCGGCGGGGGCGCCGTTCGGCTCACACGGTCGGGGTGCGGCGGGTGGTCCAGATTCGGCGTTCGGGGCCGAGGGGGTCGGGGGCGACCCGGGGGGTGGTGTCCCAGACCATCGTGTCGCGGTGGGCCCGGGTGTAGCGCGGCCACTGGGGGCCCGGGTCGAGGTCGCGGATGAAGGCGACCCACGCGCCGTGCATCGCGTCGGCCAGCTTCTGGGGTGCGTCGGGGCCGGTTGCGTTCTCCGCTCCCTCGGCGGCCAGCAGGTCGAAGGCGAAGGGCAGGTCGAGGCAATGGAACGCCTTGCCGCCGAACACGGGCGCGGAGGAGAGCCATTCGAAGGTGTACAGCCAGGTCGGCAGTTCCCGGTCGGTGCGGGCCTCGGCGATGGAGACCGCGGTGGCGCGGAACAGGCTGTCGGTGAGCGCCTGGCCGATCACCTGGGCGGGGGTCGCGCCGTCGTGCAGGGCGAGGTACGCCTCGATGCCCTCCGGCGGCAGGCCGACCGAGCCGAGGATGTCGACGGCGGCCTCGATCGGGGCGTCCGGCATGCCGAATTCGACGGCGGCGTTGAACTCGTGATGCGTGGCGCCGAGCATCAGCGGCGCGGGTGCGGCCGAGCCGTCCCGGAACGCGGCGTGTACGTCCTCGGGGATCGACTCGCCGTCGGTGAACGGCGCCAGCAGCAGGCCGGGCAGTGCGGCGGCGCCCTCCTCGGGTGCGGTGACCAGGTCCTGAAGGCGCTGCATCTCGTCGTGCGAGAGGTCGCGCAGCGCGGCGACGGTCGCGGGCAGGCCGGTGCGGGAGGTGAAGAGTTCGGAGACGGCGAGGCCGGCCGCGCGGCTCTGGGGTTCCATCACCGCGCCGGAGACCGAGATCGCGGCCCGGAAGAGGTCGTGTGCGGACGGCGTGACCATCAGCGTCTGCACCGCGCCGCCGCCGGCCGACTGGCCGGCGATGGTGACCTTGGCCGGATCGCCGCCGAAGGCCGCGATGTTGTCCCGGACCCAGCGCAGCGCGGCGATCCAGTCCAGGACGCCCCGGTTGTCGGGAGCGCCCTCCAGGTGCAGGAAGCCCTCGATGCCCAGGCGGTAGCCGAGCGAGACCAGCACCACGCCGTCCCGGTTGAACGCGGCGCCGTCGTACCACGGGCTGGCCGCGGAGCCGGCCACGAAGCCGCCGCCGTGGATCCAGACCAGTACCGGCAGTGCGGCGTCCGGGCTCGGGTTCGGGGTGAACACGTTGACGCCGAGTACGTCGTCGCCGGGGATCGACGGCTCCGGAATGATCGTCGGCCCGTCACCGAACGTGCGGCGCTGGGCGGTGGGACCGTACGCGGTGGCCGCCAGCGGCTCGGTCCACGCCTCGGGGGGCTCGGGCGCGGCGAAGCGCAGGTCGCCGACGGGGGGCTTGGCGTACGGAATGCCCAGGAAGCGGGCGGACCGGCCCTGCCAGAACCCTTGGACGGGGCCCAGGGTGGTGGTGACGAGCGGCTGCTGGGACACGGGTCATCCTTTGCGCGGAGGAATCTGGCGGTCGGCGCGGGGGTGAGGCCCGAGCGTTCCCTGCGGTTGCATGGCTGAGTATCGACCTCGCCCGATATATATTACAAGAGTTGAAAAAATTGCTTTGGTTGAGCATCCGAGGCAATCACGTCGACCGCGTCGACCGAGGTCGCGGATCCCGAGGCCCGAGGCCCGAGGCCCGCAGCGAGCGCGAGGCGCTCGCCCCGCCGCCCCGCGGTGGCGCGGAGTCGTCACGTCGGCGGCCTTCCGGCGGCTGCGGGGTCGTCGGCCCGCTCCGGCGAACCGGTCCTGTTACCTTCTCGCGTCGGCATCCGTCGTAGATGCGAAGACCGAATCCGAACGGTCGTCACACCAACGAGTGAATCGAGAACCGGATGCTGACCAACATCATGTACACGACGATCTACGTCACCGATCAGGACCGCGCGCTGGCGTTCTATACGGAGGGGCTCGGCCTGGAGAAGCGGATCGACTTCCCGGGGCCCGACGGACGTTTCCTCACCGTCGGCGTTCCCGACAGCCCGGTGCAGATCATCCTGTGGTCGCATCCGGCGGCCGCGGGACAGCCGGCCGACGTGGGCCGGGAGGCCGCGCCCGGTCCGCTGATTCTCGAATCCGACGATTTGCGAAAGGACTTCGAGATCATGCGCGGGCGTGGCGTCGACTTCGAGGAATCCGAGCCCGTGGATTATCCGTTCGGGATCCGCGTCGAGGCGGTGGATCCGGACGGCAACCGGGTCTCGCTCCGTCAGCAGCGACAGCCGTGACCGCCGACCCGTCCGGCTTCGTGACCGAGGCGTTCGAAGCCCAGCGCGATCGGCTGCGCGCCGTCGCGCACCGCATGCTGGGCTCGCACGCCGACGCAGAGGACGTGGTCCAGGAAGCCTGGATGCGCCTGGTCCGTCAGGACGAGGCGACCATCGGCAACCTGGCGGGTTGGCTGACCACCGTGGTCGGCCGAATCAGCCTGGACCTCCTCAGGTCCCGGCAAGCCCGCCCCGAAGTCGGCTACGGGCAGGAGTTCGCGAACCTCGTGGTGCTGCCCGACGACGACCCCGCGCCGGACGAGCAGGTGGCGCTGGCCGATTCGGTCGGCCTCGCCCTGCTCGTCGTGCTCGACTCGCTCACCCCGAGCGAGCGTGTGGCGTTCGTCCTGCACGACATGTTCGCGGTCCCGTTTCAGGAAATCGGCCGGATCCTGGGCAAATCCGCCGATGCCACCAAGATGGTCGCCAGCCGCGCCCGCCGGAAGGTCCGAGCCGCGGATCGGCCGGCGGGCCCCGGTCGCGAGCACCGGGAGGCCGTCCGGGCATTCCAGGCCGCCGCCCTCGGCGGCGACTTCGAAGCGCTCCTGCGTGTCCTCGACCCGAACGTGAAGCTGACCGTCGACACCGCCGACGGCGTGGTGGTCACCCTCGGCGCCACCAGGGTCGCCGCCGGTGCCCGGATGTTCTCCGGCGAGGTCGCCCGCCACCGACGCGTGCTGCTCGACGGCATCCCCGGCCACATGTCCTGGCGCCCCGACGGAACCCCGCTGTCCGTCATCGCCTTCACGGTCACCGAAGGCCGGATCACCGGGATCCGTATCGTCGTCGACCCGGTCGAACTCGCCTCGATCCGGCTGCCCGCCCCGGCCTGAGCCGGCGTCGCCGAAGCCGGAATCGGCTACCGAGGGCTGCTCGGGCCCGGTGCCGAGCCCCGGGCCGTGGCCCGGCGGCCCGGCTCTCGGCGTCACCCGGAGGTGGCCGGATCGGGCTGGGGCAGAATCGGTGGGTGAACACCCCCACCGACACCGCCGCGGTCCGACGCCACAACGTGGCCCTCGTGCTGCGCGAGATCGCCGCGCACGGTCCCTGCGCGCGTACCGAGGTCGCGGCGGCCACCGGCCTGGTACATGCGTCGGTCACCGCCCTGGCCGCCGACCTGATCGGGCGCGGCCTGGTGGCCGAGGTCGGCTCCATGTCCTCCGGGGGTCGGGGCCGGCCGCGTCGGCTGCTGCGCCTGGTGCCGGGGCGCGTGGTGGCGATCGCGCTGCAGGTGACGCTGGAGCGGGTCGAGGTGATGGCCGCGGACCTGGCCGGCGCGGTGGCGCATCGTGCGTCGGTACCGCACCGTGCGCCGTTCGGCGACCCCGAGCCGCTGGCCGAGGTGCTCGCTCGCGAGATCGAACGGGCCGAGGCCGTGGTCCGAGCCCGGCCCGATGCGCATCTGGCCCGGGTGGTGATCGCGATGGCGGGACCGGTGACCGGGGCCGGGCACACCGTTGCCGCCGCGATCGACTTCGGCTGGTCGCGGACCGACCTGCGCGCGCTGGTGCTGGCGCACCTGCCCGACCTCGCCTGCCCACTGGACGTGGTCAACGACGCGAACGTCGCGGCCCTGGCCGAGTACCACGCCCGCGCCGACCGGGGTGGCGAACTCCCTTGCGCAGCCGCGTACATCAAGGCCGACACCGGTGTCGGCGGCGGTCTGGTGGTCGACGGCCGGATGCATACCGGTACGCATGGTATGGCCGGCGAAGTGGGCCACATCCCGCTCGCGTTCGACGGCCCCGACTGTCCGTGTGGCGCGCGCGGATGCCTGGCCATGTACGTCGGGCCCGAGCCGCTGACCGCCGCCGCCGGACTCGCCGACCTGGCCGCGCGGGACGGGGTGGACGCGGCCCTGGCCGAACTCGACCGCCGATTGCGCGCCGGCGACCCGCGCGCGACCGACGCGCTGGCGGTCGCGGGCCGCTCGGTGGGCGCGGCGGTGCTGGCGATCTCGGGATTGGTGGACCCGGGCGAGGTGATCCTCGGCGGCTACCTGGCGACCTGGGTCGCGTGGCTGACCCCCGGTATCGACGCCGTCCTGGCGGGCCGCCGCGCGGTCGCCCCGCACCTCGAACCGACCATCGCACAAGGCATATTGGGCCCGGACGCCACCTTGCACGGAGCGCTGCGAACCAGCCGGGAAGCCACCCTCGACGACGCCGCGACCGTCCCCCCGCTCGACCGGACGACCCCACCGGCCTGACCCGGTAACCGCAGCGACGGCGGTAGAGGCAGCCGCCACGGCCTCGGCCGGAGTCGGCGTCCCGGGTACGAACGGTCGGACGAGATGCCCTGCCCGGCGGCGGTACCGGATCCGCTTCGGGCGGGGCGTCTCGGCGCAGCATCGCCGCCATCAGGTCCGCGCCCAGCGCCGCCGTCGCCGACGTGTCCAGGTCGTAGTGCACGTACCGGCCGCGCCGCCGCATCTTCAGCAGCCCGGCCTTGCGCAGTACGGCCAGGTGTCGGGAGACCTCGGGTGCGGACAGTTCCCAGGCCGAGGCCAGTTCGCCGGTGGTGTGCGAGCCGCGCGCGAGCGTGCGCGCCAGGCGTAGCCGGACCGGATGCGACAGCGCCACCAGGCGCTGTCGGGCTGACCGCGGCAGCCGCCATCCACCGCTGGGCCCCCGACGACCGAACCCCGGCAAACCCCTGCGAGCACACCCGGCCCGCCGAGTGACCCCTTCACGCGGCAGGCATGGTTCGGGCGCAGGGAGTCGAACACGTTCGGCCCCCGCCTGCGTCCGGGGCGCCGTGAGGTCGCCCGGTTCGTACCGGAGTTCGTTCTCGTATCGGTTCGGGTGTGCGGGAACTCCGCTACGGCCGTGAATGGTTGACCGGATGGCAGGCGGCCGGTGACGGCCCGTGATCGGGACGAGAGGGCAACGCATGGATGCATCCGCGATCGTCGACCGGCTCACCGCCCCGCAGACTCGGGCGAACCCCTACCCACTGTACGAACAGGCCCGCGAACTCGGCCCCGTAGTGCCGGTGACCGACACGCTCGTGCTGGTCAACGGCTACGCGGCGGCCGATCGGGTGCTGCGTGATCGCGGGTTCGGCATGATGGACCACGAGGCGAGCACGGCGGTGTTCGGCGACGGGCCGGAAGCCCCGTCGTGGGAGCTGTTCGGCCGGTCGATCCTGCACAGCAACCCACCGGTACACACCCGGCTGCGCGGGCCGATCGCGGCCGTGTTCACCCCGCGCCGGGTCGCCGCGCTGGAACCGGCCATCACGCGCGCCGTGGACCGCCTCCTGGTCGGGATGGCCGAGTCGGGCCGGGAGGGCGCACCCGTCGACTTCATGGATCGGTTCGCCTTTCCGCTCCCGGTCGGGGTGATCTGCGAACTGCTCGGGGTCCCGGAGGAGGACCGCTATCGGTTCCGGCACCCCGCCCACGAGCTGACCAGGGTCCTGGAGTTCATGTCGGCCGACACCGATACGCACGCGGCGGATCGGGCCGCGCACGAACTCGGCGGCTACTTCGCCGATTTGGTCGCCGAGCGTCGGGCTCGGCCGCGCGAGGATCTGATCGGCGCGCTGGTACGGCTGCGCGACGAGGACCCGGAGCAGGCGATCGGCGACGCCGAACTGGTCGCCAATCTGGTGCTTCTGCTGGTGGCCGGGTTCGAGACCACCACGAATCTGCTCGGCAACGGCCTCGCCCTGCTGGGCGAGTATCCCGACGTGCGCGGCGCGCTGGCCGACCGGAGCCTGCCGGCGGCCGACTTCGTCGAGGAGGTGCTGCGGTACGACCCGCCGATCCAGCTGACCTCGCGGATCGCGCTTCGGGACGGTCTGTCGATCGACGGAGTGCCGGTACCGCGCTTCGGCGAGGTGCTGGTGATGATCGCCGCCGCCAATCGGGATCCCGCGCGCTATCGCGACCCGCAGCGCTTCGATCCGTGGCGCGCCGAGAGCGGCTCGTTGAGCTTCGGGGCCGGGATCCACTTCTGCGTGGGCGCCATGCTCGCCCGACTGGAGGCGGCGGTGGCCTTTCCCCGCCTGCTCGACCGTTTCCCGGCGGCCACCCTCGCGCCCGGCGCGATCCGGCACGACCGCTTGTTGTTCCGCGGCTACGGTGAACTCCCGGTCGTGGTGGGTGATCCGGGTGCTCCGGACCGTCCGGGTGATCAGGGTGCTCCGGGCAGCCCGGGTGATCCGTCACCGCTGTGACCGCGGGTGCCGTCGGCGGCTCGCCCCACGGTCCGCCGCCGGCCGCGCCGCCGCGGGATCAGGCCGAACTCTCCGGCGCGATGGGCGACTCGGCCGGGTTCCGGCGCTGATTCGCGGCGGCGGTCGGGGCCGGCAGCCAACGCCCGCGCATCCGACATCGGCCACCGACAGACAACACCTCGACCGGGTTGATCATCAGCCGGTGTCTCCGCCGGTGGTGCGCTCGTAGACCCGCTTGTCGGGGAGCGGCGGCAACTGTGCGTCCGGGATCGGAAGAACCTCGGCCATGAGCCGTTCGAAGTCGTCGTGGTCGAGCCACTCGGGCTCGACTTCGGGCTGCGGATGCTCGTCCATGCCACGATGCTGCCACGCGACGGCTCGGTTGGCTGCCAACGTTTCCGAATCAGTCCGTAATCAACCGGTTACCCGGCCGATTCGGATCCCCTCCGGCTCGGCATGGACACCGCACCGCATACCGGCCGACACCGACTCCAACGGGTTGTCCGTACGCCGCCGCGGCCGACCGTACCGGCGGCTCGGCTCTCGTCGCCGCCGGAATGCGTGGATGTGGTCGGACTCACGTCGCCGGTCGGCCGGTTGGCGCGACGGTGGGCCGAAATGCGAACGGTTGCGCGTCGCACTGCGCGTCGCACGCCCGGCCGGGTCTCCGTCCGGGACCGCGCGGGCCGGATCGTGGTGTCGGAAGGTTCGATGGTGCGCGCCGTCTTCCGAACCTGACCGGTCCTCAGGTCACTTTGTGACCAACCCGGATGACGGCACATCAGTTTGCAGGAGATGTTCTCGGCCCCCTTGGCGACGGAACCCGGCAGTGCTTCAATGTGTCTCGTCCTAGTTAGGAAACTTTCCTAACAATGGATGGACACGGAGCCCCCCGAACGTGGCCGTAGAGCCGGAACGGAGACGCACGTGCAATCTCACCTCGGACGAAACCGCAAGCGGTTGACCCTGCTTGTGGCAACCGGACTGTTGATCGCCGCACCCGGGCCGCTGGCCCACGCTGCGACGAGCGCCACGCAGTCGGATTCGACCAGCGTGACCCAGCAGGCCGCCGCGCGGATCGGGTTGGACGACCCGCACAAGAAGGACATCGCCATGCAACTGGTGTCCAGTGCGGAGAACTCCTCCCTGGACTGGAAGGCGCAGTACAAGTACATCGAGGACATCGACGACGGGCGCGGATACACGGCCGGCATCATCGGCTTCTGTTCCGGCACCGGCGACATGCTCGACCTGGTCGAGCTGTACACCGCCCGCAAGCCGGGCAACGTGCTGGCCAAGTACCTGCCCGCACTGCGCAAGGTCAACGGCACGGACTCGCATTCGGGTCTGGGCAGTTCGTTCGAGAAGGCCTGGGCGACCGCCGCCGGCGACGCGGACTTCCGCAAGGCCCAGGACGACGAGCGGGACCGGGTGTACTTCAACCCGGCGGTCAACCGCGGCAAGTCCGACGGCCTGGGCGCACTGGGCCAGTTCATCTACTACGACGCGATCGTCATGCACGGCGACGGTGGCGACCGGGACAGCTTCAGCTCGATCCGGGCCAACGCACTCAAGAAGGCCAAGCCGCCGGCCCAGGGCGGCAACGAGACCACCTACCTCAACGCCTTCCTCGACGCCCGCAAGGTCGCGATGAAGCACGAGGACGCGCACAGCGACACCAGCCGTGTCGACACCGAGCAGCGCGTCTTCCTCAAGGCCGGCAACCTCGACCTCAACCCCCCGCTGAAGTGGAAGGTCTACGGCGACAGCTACACGATCAACAGCTGATCGAAGCGGCGCCGCCCCGACCGGTCCGAGCCGGACCGGCCGTTCCCCCTCCACGCGGATCGACTCGAAGCCGAGCCGATCACAACTCCCTGCTCGTCCCGCACGATGGAAGGCCACCGCCCCCGCGGTGGCCTTCCGCGCGTCCGGGGTCGCACCCGCTGTGACCGGGAGGCGGCCATCCGCATCGGGGAACACTCGATCCCGCCGGCACCGTGGCGTTCCCGACTCGGGGTGGCGGAGGGGCAGGGCGGGCGGGAATGGTGAGGGCGGCTTCGGGGGTTTGTGCGGGAACATGTGGCTGAGGTGGGATGTCCTGTGTCGGCGGTGCGTGTGAGGATTGCGCGGTGACTGACGTGGGCTGGGATGTGGCGCTGGTGGGGCGGGGCGAGGAGGTCGCCCGGCTCGACGAGGCGTTGGCGCGGGGGCGGGCGGGGGATCCGTACGCCGTTTTGCTGGCGGGAGACGCCGGGGTGGGCAAGACCCGGTTGCTGGCGGAGGCCGCTGCTCGGGCGGCCGCAGCGGGGACGACCGTGTTGACCGGCCACTGTGTCGACCTCGGCGATGTCGGGCTGCCCTATCTGCCGTTCGTCGAGGTGTTGCGCCGGCTGGACGCCGATACCCGGTATGCCGACGTGGTGGCCGCGCATCCGGCCGTCGAGCGGCTGCTGCGGGCCGGCGGGGGAGCGGCGGAGTATGCCGGCGCGCTGCCCGATGCCGGGGTGCGGCTGCGGTTGTTGGAGGACGTCGCCGCGCTGCTCGGGGACCTCGCCGAGCGGGCTCCCGTACTGCTCGTGGTCGAGGACCTGCACTGGGCCGACCAGTCGACCCGCGACCTGCTGCGCTTCCTGCTCAGCCGGCTGCTGCCCCAGCGTCCGGGCGGCGCCGCGTACCAGCGACTCACCGTGCTCGTCTCCTACCGCTCCGACGATCTGCATCGGCGGCACCCGCTGCGTCCGCTGTTGGCCGAGTTGGTTCGGCTGCCCTCCGTCGGGCGGTTGGATCTGCGGCCGATGGACGACGAGGACGTGGCCAGGCTGGTCCGCGGCCTGGCCACCGATCCGCTGCCCGAGGACACCGTGCGGGCCATCGTCGAGCGGGCCGAGGGCAACGCGTTCTACGCGCAGGAGTTGCGCGCCGCGACCGATGCCACGGCCGGCGGCGTGCCCAGCGGCCTGGCCGAGGTGCTGCTCACCCGGATCGAGCAGATGTCGGGCACCGCCCAGCGGGTGATCCGCACCGCCGCCGTGGCCGGTCGCCGCGTCGAACACGGGCTGCTCCGGGACGCCGTCGACCTGCCCGACGACGAGTTGGACACCGCGCTGCGCGAGGCGGTCGGACGGCACCTGCTGGTGGCCGCCGAAGGGGACACCTATGCGTTCCGGCACGCGCTGATCCGCGAGGCGGCGTACGCGGACCTGTTGCCGGGCGAGCGAGCGCGGATCCACGGGGTGTTCGCGCGGCTGCTCGGCGACCCGGAGCGGCGGGCGGGCAGTGCCGCCGAGCGCGCCCACCATCACCGGGCCGCTCACGACCTGCCCGGTGCGCTCTCCGCGTCGATCGAGGCGGCCGACCACGCCGCGCGCGTCGGTGCGCCGGCCGAGGAGATGCGCCGGTTGGAGGCGGCCCTGGAGGTGTGGGACGCGGTGCCCGACGCGCGGGAGTTGGCCGACACCGACGACGTGTCGCTGATGCTGCGCGCGTCCGCGGCCGCGGTCCGGGCCGGCGAGGCGCACCGTGCCGTCGCGTTCGCGCGTACCGCTCTGGACCGACTCGGCGCGAACGCGGACATCGACCTCGCGGTGACCGTCCGCTACACGCTCGCCTCCAGTCTGCTGAGCGTGGACGACCTGCAGGCCGCGTTCGAGTACAGCCGCCAGGCACTGGCGATGATCCCGGCCGAGCCGGTATCGCGCACCTGGTTGTGGGCGGCGACCACGTTCGTGCAGGCCGCGTACTACTCCAGGGACGACGAAACCGCCCGGCGGGTCGGTCGCCAGGTGTTGGCCGCCGCCGAGGAACTGGGTACCGACGACGCCCTCGCCGACGCGATCATCTCGCTGACCGGCCTGGAGTGGGACACTCGGCAATCCGCCGGGGGACGGGAACGGCTGAGCCAGGCACGCGAGTTGGCTCGCCGGGCGGGCAACACGACGATCGAGCTCCGGGCGCTGTTCAACCTGGCCATGGGCAGCTTCGAGTCCGGCCGACTCGAGGAGAGCCTGCGCTGGTTGGACGACGGCCTGGAACTGGCCCGTCGCACCACCAGGTCCTCGTCGCCTCATTCACTCGACATGCGTTACCTGCGCACCCAAGTCCTGTACACGCTGGGCCGCTGGGACGACGCGCTGGCGGCGGTGCCCTCGACGGTGCCGTCGGCCTTCGGACACGTCGCCGCCGCGGCACTGTACGTCTCGCTGGGTCGCGGCGAACCCGGTGTCGTGGAGCAGGCGCGGACCCTGTTCGAGACGAAGCCGTTCAACTGGATGGGTAAGCTCGTGGGCGGCCTGGTGCTGACCGACGAGGCGGCCTGGCGCGGCGATTCCCGCGCCGCGGCCGACTGGGCACGTCGCCTGCTGGGCGAACTTGCCGAGGAGCGCAACCCCTACCCGGACGTTGGTATCCGGCTGTCCGCCCTGGTGCTGTCCGCGATCGGCGACACGGTGGCCGACCTGCGGGCGGCGGGCGACGCCGAGGGCGTGCGGCAAGAGGTGGCGGCGGCAGAGGAGTTCATCGAGCTGGCCCGTACCACGCCCGGTTGGCCCGGTCGGCGCTTTCCACGCAGCGGATCGGAGGGCCGCGCCTGGTTGCTGCGCGCCGAAGCCGAGTGGTCGCGGGTTTCCGGTGACGCGGACGTCGCGCTGTGGGAGAAGACGGTCGAGGCATTCGGCTACGGCAACGTCTTCGAGGGCGCGCGCAGCGAACTGCGGCTGGTCCAGGCACTGGTGGCGGTGGGGCACCGGGACGAGGCGGCCGACCTGGCGCGGCGGGTGCGGGAGACGGCGGATCGACTGGGCTCGGTGCCGCTGCGGGATGCGGTGGACGCGACGGTTCGGCGCGCGCGGTTGGGCGATCCGGACTCCGCGCCGACAGGCGAGGCGATGTTGACCGCTCGCGAGCAGGAGGTGTTGCAGTTGCTCGCCGAGGGCCGGACCAACCGGCAGATCGGCGAGGAACTGTTCATCAGTGCCAAGACCGCGAGTGTGCACGTCTCCAACATCATGGCCAAGGTCGGCGCGTCCCGCCGCACCGAGGCGGTTGCGCTGGCTCGACGCAGCGGGTTGATCCCGGACTAGAGCCTGTCTGACAAAACGATCATGGTTGTGGTTCGCGGAGCCGCAGGATCAGTGAGGCCAGGACGACGCCCGCCGTGTAGCGGGCGGCGAGCTTGTCGAAGCGCGTGGCGATCGCCCGGAACTGCTTCAGGCGGACGAAACACCGCTCCACGACGTTGCGTTCGCGGTACGCCTCCCGGTCGAACGCCGGCGGACGCCCGCCGGCTCGACCCCGACGACGACGATTCGCCCGCTGATCGGCCCGCTCGGGGATCACCACCCGCACCCCCGCCGCCCGCAACCGGGCACGGATGGCCCGCGAGGAGTACGCCCGATCGGCAATCAGCCGGGTCGGCCGCACCCGCGGCCGACCCGGACCGAGCCGCGGCACGCGAATCCCGGCGAGCACCGCGTCCAACGCCGGCGCGTCCCCGGCCTGCCCCGGGGTGACCACGATCGACAACGGCAACCCCCGCCCGTCCACCGCGAGATGCAGCTTCGTCGTCAACCCGCCCCGCGAACGGCCGAGACCCTCGCGAGCCGCAGGCGTCGGGCCCGCCGCCGCACGCTCCACGCCGCCCGGTTCGTCCCCGTCCGCAACCCCTTTTTCCGCGCCCCCGCCGCGTGTTGATGCGCACGCACGACCGTCGAGTCCACCGACACCGACCAGTCCACCCGGCCGACCGCGTCGTCCCGCACCCGCACGTGATCCAACAAGGCGGCCCACGTCCCGTCCGCCTCCCACCGCGAGTACGCTCGTACACCGTCTGCCAGGGCCCGTACCGCGCCGGAACATCCCGCCACGGGGCACCGGTCCGCAACCGCCACAACACCCCGTCGATCACCTGCCGATGATCACGCCACGGCCGACCACGACCGTCCACCACCGGCAACAACGGCTCGATCCGAACCCACGCCGCATCCGTCAACCCACCCCGAGACACCACAAGATCATTATCAGACAGGCCTTAGTTGTGGCCGGAGTCCATCGAGCCGCTGAACCAGATCACCCAGATCCAGAACAGGCAGGCGACGATCGAGCAGACCAGGCCCAACAGCGAGCGGGTCCGGGCGACTTGCTCCCGTCGGGACTCCCGGACGTTCACGATGCCGATCAGGACGCCGGCGACGCCGGCGAAGGGTGCCGGCATCCATGTCAGGCAGCAGATCAACCCGGCCACGGAGAAGAGCCCGAGCCAGAGCGGAGTGTCCGGGTGGAAGGAAGTCCTCGAAACGTCGTGCACCATGCGCGCTACCACCCCTCGTCGCGGAGTCCGCCCCCATCAGTTTTGAACACGTTCAAAACTGATGGGGCGAGACTAACCTTCCACGTCCGCAGGTCGTGAGGCGGGGTGCGAGAACGATCGCGGGGGGCAGGTCGTTCACGCGGATCGCGGCCCCGGGCTCGGCCCGGTCGGGAGGGTGATGGTGGTGGGGGCCGGTTGGGCGTGGCCTCGGATGGCGGCGATGATCCCGGCCGCCCAGTGGCGGGGGTGGTCGTGGCCGAGTGCCGCGTCCAGTCGCATCATGCGGGCGCGGCGCTCCCGTCGGGGCATGCGCAGGGCCCGGCGCAGGACCCGAACGAGGTCCGTAGGCGAGTGAGGGTCCGTCAGGAGGGCGCAGCAGGCCAGTTCCTCGGCCGCGCCGGCGTGGCGGGAGAGCACCAGAACCCCGGATCCGTGCGCGGCGGACTGCGCCGCGGCGAATTCCTTGGCGGTGAGGTTCATTCCGTCCTGGAGCGATGTCACCCAGAACACGTCCGCGGCGAGGTAGTGGTCCACGATCTCGTCGAAGGGCAGGTTTCGCGGGTGGTACTCGATCGGTTGCCAGGTCGTGTTGCCGAACCTGTCGTTGATGTCGGCGATGCGGTGTTCGAGCGCGGCCCGGGTCGCGTCGTGGACGACGATGCCGGGCTCCGGTGGGGGGCATACGAGGCGAAAGCGCAGGCGGCCGCGCAGGTCCGGGGCGGAGGCGAGGAGTGCGCCGACGGCGTCGACCTTGCGCTCGGGGGCCTTGGCGTAGTCCAGGCGCTCGACCGCGAGGACCACGTGGACCGCGGCGGACGGCGAGTGGGGTGCTCTGGCCCGGACCCGGGCGTCGATCGCGTCTCGGTCGACGCCCAACGGGTGCACGCCCACGCTCGGCGTGATCCGGGTCCTGCCCAGTGTGGCCCGGAAGTTGGCGGCGAAACGTGCGGTTTGGAATCCGGCCCAGTCCAGCGTCGTCACGGAGGCGCGCACCTCGGCCGCGACGGGCAGCGCGGCGAAGACCGACGCCGGGGGAAACGGTGTGTCGTGGAACAGGCCCGTGCGCAGATCGGGTCGCAGTGCGCGCAGGAGTCCCGGCACGAGCCACAGGTTGTAGTCGTGCAGCCAGACGGTGCCCCGTTCCACGGCCCGGTCGGCGATGTGTTCGGCAAAGCGGCGGTTCACGGTGCGGTACCGGTCCCAGGCCGCGTGGTCGAAGCGGATGCGTTCAGGTTGCGACATCAGCGCCGGCCACAGTGTCTCCTTGCAGGCACGGTGGAAGTACGCCGACCACGTCGAGACGTCGAACGGTTCCAGCGACAGCGCGGGGCCGGGGCCGGGACCGATGGCCCTCGGCTCCGGATCGGGCGGCGTCTGTCCGGCCACCGACCCGGCCACCGATCCGGCCACCCACAGGGCCGAAACGTCGCGGGCGTCCGCGTGTTCCGTGCCCAGGACCGCGCACAGCGTCGGCAGGATCCCGTTCGGGCTGGCCGGGGGCCGCCACCCGGTCGACGTCCATTCCCGGGGCGGGCGGTGATAGCCCACGACCACCGCGTGCCCGGGCTCCGTCCAGCCCAGGTGAGCGAGTGCGGCGAGGATACCGGCAGCGCCGTGTTGCTCGGCGCGGTACACCTTCTCGTCGCCGGCGAGCGCCCGGTCCAGACCGGGCTCGGAGCCGGCGACCACCACACCGTGCGCGCCGATCTCGAACATCGACAGGTCGTTGAGCGAATCGCCGGCGACCAGGACGTCGTCCCACGCCCATCCGTGCCGCCGTGCCAGCGCCCGCACCGCGGCGCCCTTGCCCGCTCCGGGAGGCAGGACGTCGAAGTAGCGATCGGCCGAGTACGCCCACGAGCATCCCAGCGCGCCCACCGCGCGCGTGAGTTCCCCGGTCAGGTCCTCGGGGGGGCAGCTCGAACGAGCACCGTCCCTGTTGGGCCACTCCGTCCTGGTAGGCAAGGGTGGGGAACCCCGAGAGCGCCGCACGGACGCGGGCCGCACCGGGCCAGCCCTCGCGTAATCGGGACTGCAGGTCCGCCACCGGGCTCAGGTCCGTGCCGTCGGCCACGGTGGCCCCGACGTCGGCGACGATCCACCGCGGCCTGGGCACGAGCGGATCGTCCAGCACCCGACGCACCGAGGGCAGTGCGCGGCCGGTCGCGAACACCACCGTGATCTCGGGGTGGCGCGACAGGACCCGGCGCAGCCGAAGGCGCTCGCTGTCGGTCCCGCCCAACAACGTACCGTCCAGATCGGTGACCAGGACTCTCACCGGCGCTCCCCCATTCGATACGGACGCCACGAGATACCCCGTGCGCGAACCGCGCGTCCCTGCCGGCCGGGGAGCCGGATGCGCCCATGGGCTCCGGAGCGCGGTCGGGCGACGGCGGCGCGCTGTCGTGCTCAGATCGACGTCACGGGTTCGACCATCGCGAGCCACGCGGACAGTTCGCCGACCGTGACGGCCCCGCGCGATCCGGGCGAGGTGGCAGCCGCCGATCCGCAGGCCACCGCCGCCGCCAGGCACCGGGTCATGTCCCAGCCGGCGAGCAGGCCGTGGATGAATCCGGCGTTGAAGCAGTCGCCCGAGCCGGTGGTGTCCACGACCCGAACCGGCACCGCGGGAACGGCGAACCGACGCCCGTCCCGCAGGACGATCGCGCCGTGTCCACCGCGCTTCATCACGACCGTGGGGACCAGTTCGCCGAGAGCCGCGACCGCGTCGTCGGCCGTGGCGGCCCCCGTGAGCCGTAGCGCCTCGTCCACGTTGGGCGCGAAGACGTCCACCTGTGCCAGGACTTCGCGCACGGTCGGCGTCTCCAGCGTGACCGGAACGTCCTGGCAGTCCATGAAGACCGACGCGCCCGTCGCGCGTACCGCGCCCAGTGTCGCCGCCACGCCCGGGCCGTACCGCAGTTCGGGCAGGACCAGGATCCGCGGCCGGTACGCACGGGCCAACTCGTCCACCGGGCGGGGCATCGACGGGTCCTGGAAGCTGACCATGGCCCGGTCCGCGGCGTACGACAGCGCGACCGTGATGCTGCGCAGCGGCCCGGGGTGGTGGCGGAATCCGGACTCGTCCAACCCCGCCGCTCGGGCCCCGGCCAGGACGTGTCGGCTGAACTCGTCGTCGCCGAAGTCGGTGGCCCACACCACGTCGTTGCCCAGCCTGTGCAGCGCCAATGCCGGATTGAAGGCGCCGCCGGGCAACATTTCGAAGCCGCCGGCGAACGTCTCGCGTCCCACGGCCGCCTCGCCCGGCAGGTCGCGAAAGATCAGGTCGGCGAAGTACGCCCCGGCGACCAGGACTTCACGACGTTCGTCGGAGATACCCATGCCCGCATCATCTCGCTCCCGAGAGATCGCGTGCATATACGATTACCGGGCAAATAGCCTATTGGGATGAAATTGCCGTAATACCCCTATGTGACTTCAACATGATGCGATGTCATATCCGTGCCAGAACGCCCCGCTCGTCTCGTCACGGGAAGGCAGCAACATGGGCAGATTCAGGTACGGAATCGCGGCGACGGCCATCGTGCCGGCCGCCTTGGGATTGTGTGCGATCGCGGGAGGCCCTGCTCACGCGGAAGCGGGTCAGGACAACATCACCATGTACAAGCAGGAGAAAACCCAGTGGTGCTGGGTCGCCTCCGGCCTGACCATCGCCAAGTTCCAGGGCTTCGGCTCCACGCAGACGGACTTCTGCACCCGCGCGCAGCCCTACTACGGCTGCAACAACCAACCCGCCACGCTCGACGACATGGCCAGGGGCTGGAACAGCCTGGGCATGACCCACCCCGGCTCGGGCCTGAACAGCGCCGCCACGTTCAACCAGGTGTACACCGAGGTCAAGGCGGCCCGGCCGGTCGGTGCCCGCATCGGGTGGACATCCGGTGGTGGCCACATGAACGTGGTCTACGGCTTCGACACGTCGCGCAACACGATCGCCGTGGCCGACCCATGGCCGGACACCGCCACGTACACGTGGTGGAACTACGCCGACTACGTGAGCAACAGCTCGTCGAAGTGGACGCACTCCCGCATCGGCATCTCCGGCTAAGGCAGGCGACATGCGCGACACCATCGGCACCACAACGTCCGGCAAACGAACCGGCTTTCGCTTCTCCCGTCTGTCCGTCGTCCTCGCATCGAGCGCGTCCGTCCTGTTGTCCGTCGCCGGCCCGGCCCACGCGGCCCCGGCCAAGGACCCGCTCCCGGCCGACATCCCCGACTACCAGGCGGCCCTCGACGCGGTGAAGTCCACCGCCGTCCGCGACTCGGTCTGCCGCTTCCTGAGCACTCCGATCCCCTCCGGCACCGCCGGGACGGTGCAGACCATCCCCGAAACAGCCGAACCGTGCCAGGGCCTCCCGGCGTTCACCATCAAGGACCCGGTGGCACTGAACGAGATCACTGCCGGATTCGTCGCGGGCACGGCCCCGCCCCTGCCCACCGAGGCCGTCAAACTGACGAACCTGCTCTCCTCGCTGAGCACCACCGTCAACGGCCGCACCGCCACCGTCATGCTCGCCCCCACCCAGGGCGGCGGCTGGCATCTGGCGGCCATCCGCGACGGCGACGGCGACGCCGGCTACGCGGGCAAGGCAACCGTGGGCACCCTCGTCTTCACCGAACCCCAACTCCGCGGCTGGTACCAGCTCAGGCTCGACACCGTCGAACCGCTCAACGAGCAGGCCCGGCAGGGGCTGGGCGGCCGGGCGTCGGTGTCGCTCGGCGACTACCAGAAGCTGGTCAAGGCCCGCTACGCCGACAAACTACCCGGCTCGGAGTACGACACGAAGGGGTTCTCCAGCGGCTACAGCCCCCGGCACACGACGGACGAAGCGTCGTCCTCCACCCCGCTGTTCGCCGGCTCCGGCGCGGCCCTCGCCCTCACGGGCGGGGCCGTCGTCCTCCATCGGCGCCGACGGGCCAACACCGGCTGAACCCGACCCGGCTCACCCCTCCCCCACTCCCGGCACCTCGGGATGGACGCCGTCGTGGTGGGGGCCGGGGTGGCTCAAGCGGCATCCTCGGCCGTGGTGCGGCCGGACGCCCATGGACTCGGGTGGGCCGTCGAAGCGGGACCTCAGGGCGCGTCGACCATGACCCGGCCGGTGGTCGGAGTCTGCGCGGCGGTACGGCCGCCGTAGGCGGACTCGACCCGGGACCGTTCGGCCGCGTCGGCAACGGGGTTCCGGCAGCCGACTCCCGCGCTGGAGCCCGACATCAGCTTGGAGCACGGACCCGGTTTGGTGTCCGGGAGGCCCAGGTTGTGGCCGATCTCGTGGGCGGCGATGCGGGTCTTGTCGTAGCCCTGGTCGACCGCCTGGCTGCCGAGTTCCACCCACGCCTGCCCACCCGGGCGGACCGGGCCCAGGCTTGCCTGCGGCCAACCGTTGGTGGCGGTGATCCGAATCTGGGCACGGGTACCGGGCGGCGCCTTCACCAGCTTCACGTTGGTGACGTTCGCGTTCCAGGCAGCGACTCCGGCTGTGATGGCCGCTTCCCAACCACCGGCTCGGGAGTCGTCGTAGTAGAGGGTCGTCGCCGCCGAAACGCCGTTCGGGGCGGCGGCGTTGGACGGCGCGGCCGCGGCTTGCTCCGCAGGCGCCATGACCATGGTGACGACCGCGGCGGTCCCGACCACCGCGAACCACTTGGAGTGGGGCATGAACATCCTTCCGCTCGACTTGTCCGTGGCGTGGCGAGGCACAGGCCCCTTGGTTGTTCGGCGACCTGTCGACTCGTTCGATGGGAGTATGTGCGTGCTCGTCGGTTTCCAGGCATACCAGTCGGCCATAACATCCACGCGGAAACGGCAACCTCGGTCGCGGCCGGCCCCGCCCGGGCCGGCCGCGACCTGTGTCGGGTGGGTGGTCTATCCCAGTCCGCCGTTGAGGGCTGCGGCGAGTTCGCCGTTGTCGGTGTCGCCGCTCAGTTCCCAGAAGAAGGCGCCGCCCAGCTTCTGTTCCTTGGCCCACTTCGTCTTGACGGCGAGGCTGGCCGGCGTGTCGTAGCCCCACCATTCGTTGCCGCAGTGGCCGTACGAGGTGCCGCCGGCCAGCCCGGTGGCGGGGCAACGAACCTTGAGTGCGCGGTAGCTGCCGTCACCCGACGCGGGCGCGGTCGCGGTGCCGCCCGGTTCGCTCTGGGTGACGCCCGTCCAGCCGTGGCCGTAGAAGGGGATGCCGAGCAGCAGCTTCTTCGCGGGTACGCCCTTGCTCCGGAGCTTGGCGATGGCATCGGCCGAGTCGAAGTTCGGCACGGGGATACCCGGGTACGACGTCAGCGGCGAGTGCGGGGCGGTCGGGCCCTGCGCCATCCACGGACCGAAGAAGTCGTACGTCATGACGTTGTACCAGTCCACGGCCCCCGAGGCGCCGCCGTAGTCGGCGACGTCGAGCTTGCCGCCCGGGGCGGCGTCGGCCGTGATCGCGGCGCTGACCAGGGCGCCTGCGCCGAAGCGGGCACGGGTGGCGTCCAGCAGGGTCTTGATCGACCCGAAGCCGCTCGCGTCACAGGTCAGCCCGCACGCGTTCGGGTATTCCCAGTCCAGGTCGATGCCGTCGAACACGTCGGCCCAACGCGGGTCTTCGACCACGCTGTGGCACGACTCGGCGAACGCGGCCGGGTTCTGCACGGCCTGGGTGAAGCCGCCGGACCATGTCCAGCCGCCGAACGAGTAGAGGACCTTGATGTTCGGATACTTCTTCTTCAGCTCGCGCAGCTGGTTGAAGTGGCCCTTCAACGGCTGCTCCGCGGTGTCGGCGACACCGTCGACGCTGTCGGCGGCGGTGTACGGCCTCTGGTAGTCGGCCCAGGGATCGCCGACCACACACTTGCCGTCCACGACGTTGCCGAACGCGTAGTTGATGTGCGTGATGTTGCGAGCCGTGCCGGACGTGTCGATGTTCTTGGCCAGGTAGGGGCCCCAGTTGGTGAAGTAGCCCAGCTTGATCTTCGCTTCGCCGGTGGTGCGCACCTTCGCGGGAGCGCTTGCGGGACCGACCTGATCCCTCGTGTCGCGCGCGACGACGGTGTAGGTGTAGCCGGTTCCGGTGTTGAGGCCGCGGTCGACATAGGACGTGTGCCGAACGGTGGCGACCTTGACGCCGTCGCGCAGCACGTCGTAGTTCCGCACGCCCCGGTCGTCCCTGGCCGCGCGCCAGGAGAGTGTGACCGACGTATCGGTGACGTGGCTCGCGTGGGGCCTGCCCGGCGCGGTCGGCGGCCGGTCCCGGCCCCGGTCGGACGTCTGGTCGGACGTCTCCGAGCCGCCGACGCCCTCGGCATGGGCCGGCCCGGTCAGGCCGACGAGGGCGCCCAGGGGCAACAGCAGGGCCGTGAGCAGAGCGATGAGCATACGACCGCGCCTGGTGCCCGGCCGATCGGGGTCTCGCGGGTGCGTGACGGGTCGTGCGGTGCCTGTGCTCAAGGGAACTCCTCGAACTCGGTCCGAACGTACGGGGACTGCGTCGCCACGTAGGCGTGTCGAGAGCTACGACACACCCCGTCGCGGCTGCCCGAGCCTAGGAAGGGCCCGAACCACCGGTCAATGGTCTGTACCAGATTGGTCTGGACCAGAGTCTCTCGTGTTCGACGAACCTCGGCGGTTCGTGGTCGACGTCCGCCCGGTTCGCGCCCGTGGCGTCGATCACCCGCAGCGTGCAGCACCATGCCCCCGGCCGCAGCGCGTGGGCGCGATCAGGGTTGGGCGTTGTACGGCCTCCGGACACGTGGCCGGGGCTACCGAACGACCACGGGGATCCGGCACGCTTTTCAGTAGCCGTCGGGTACGGGCTCGGCGAAGGCGATCGAGGAGGACGACTCCATGTCCCGGAAGGCATATCCCGGCTTACGTCCGCTGCGCGTCCTGCGCCTGTCGGTCGCCGCCGTGCTGCTCGCGGCGGTGGCACTGGTCGGCCCCGGCGGCGCGGCGCCCGCGCAAGCGCACGCGGGCGGCGGTGTGTACCGGCTGAAGCTGTGGTGGATGTGGCAGCGCGGGGACAACTTCACCGCCGCCACCCCGGCCGACGACCAAAGCGCCGCGCCCGGTTACCTGCTCATCCGATACGAGCCGTGGGTCTACGCGGACCCGGAGGCCGGCACGGTCCCGCTCCAGCTCTACTGGCACGCCGGCCGCGAGGACAACGCCAGTGTGGCCGACATCAACAGCCTCGACGCGGTCGCCGCCGCCGGGTACACCTACATCCGCACCCAGGGCTGGCTCTATGCGACTCCGGGCCCCGGCAGGGTGCCGCTGTACCTGTACTGGCACGCGGGTCGCCAGGACTTCCTGACCGTGGCCACGCAGGCAAGTATCGACTCCGCGATCTCGGCGGGCTACGTCCTCCAACGCATCGAGGGCTACGTGATGTCGAACCCGTAGGAGCTGTCGGCCTCACCCGGTCAGCCGACGCGGTGGGCGATCACGGTGATCGTCGCCTCGTCGGGACCGGCGTACACGAGCCGAGCCCGCTGCCGGCGTCCATCGCCGCGAACGCGGCGCGGCGATGGACACCCATGTGTCCGCCCACCGCGCACCCCCGTGGAGTCGTCACGTTCCGAAGTCGCATGGTGACACGAAACACATCCCGAGCGGAACCGGCGAACATCCGGCACCGGCGAGGGTTCGAGGTCAGCGGCGTCGGGTTGGGCCCTGGCCGGTGCCGTTGAGGGTTGCGAGTCGGGCGAGAGGGGTTCCCTGGTTCCACAGTCCGAAGAAGTCACGGTGGACGGCGAGGATGCCGTTGTCCACGGCGAATTCGGTGGACTGCTTGCTGAGCGTGCTGGTGGTGACGAGCACGGCGATGTCGGCGCCGAAGTGGGTCTTGGCGCCGAGGAGGTCGCGGACCTCCTTGGGGACGATTCTGCGGGTGGGCACGTAGCGTTTGCACTGGATGACCGCGGAGCGCCCGTCGGGCAGCCGGCGCAGTAGGTCGGCGCCGTTGTCCCCGGAACCGCCGACCCGACGCACCTGCGTGCATCCGTCGCGACGCGCAGTTCGGCCACGAGTTCCTCGAATTGCGGGCCGGTGAGCGCGTCCACTTCCGCCAGGGTCCGCCGTCGCCCCGCGGCCACGGCGTCCTGGTGTCGCCACCGCTCGTCCTCGATCCGCGCGGCGCGGTGGGCGCACCACAGCCACCACCCCGCCCCCGCCGACGCGGCGGCCACCGTCACCCCGAGCGCCGCCCACACACCCCCGACGACGAACGCGATCGCCACCAGGATCGCCGTCGAGGTCCCCGACCACCGCACCCCGCCTGCCACGCAGGGCTCACGAGGTGCGGTGGTGTCGACGGACCCGAACCGCGGCCGTCTCCGTGGGTGGGCGTCAGGGCTTGGGCAGAGTGCAGCCCGGCAGGCTCAGGTCGACCTTGTTGCCGATACCTATGCAGGGCACGATGATGTACGTCTCCTGGGCGTAGTTGATGCCCTGATGGATGGTCACGTTGCCGTTCTGGTCGACCTCACACGGGTTGTTCTCCGTGCAGGTGGCGCCATCCTCGTTGCCGGTGTTGTTGACGGCGACGACCTTGCCGGTCGTCGTGTCGATCACCGGGGAGCCGGACGTACCGCCGATGGTGTTGCAGGACGACGTGTAGCGGACCGAGTCCCGCCAGGTCCAGTCGCCCTCCTTCAGGCGATACACGAAGCCGTCGACGTTGCAGCTGTAGATCCGCTTCCAATACCCGGAAACCACCTTGATCGCCGAACCGGCCACCGGGTGCCGGTCGTTGAGGGTCAGCGCGCTGATCCCATACGACCTCTGGATCTGCGCGTAGGTCTGGGTGAGTTCGTAGATCGAGATGTCCGTGTCGGTCATCGTGGCGTACGAGACCTTGTGGGCCCGCAGGGTGGCGACCCTGGAACCGGAGGCGCCGAGCAGCGAGAAGGTGCGGGACGACGGCTGGTCGGTGATGACCTCCCCGGCACCGGGGAATCCGGTCTCGAGGCAGTGGCCGTTGGAGAGGACGAGCGCGGGGTCGCCCGGCTGCGAGTTGGGCATCCGGATCACGGATCCCGAACAGTTGCTCAGCGCCACCGTACCGGCGAAGTTGACCGCCTTGACGGTGGCCGGCGGGGCACCGACGGCGGGTGCAGTGCCCGCGATCGCGAACAGCAGGGCACAGACGACGCCGAGTGCGCCGACGAGGGACTTCTTCATGTGAGGTTCCCCTTTTGAGGGTGGGGACGATGAAGGAGCGCAATTGTGTGGTGCATGCGCATTGTTGAGGCTTCGACACCCAAGGGACAAGTAAGCAAAGTGAGTTGGCTGTTTCTTTGCGCACGCCGACCATTGCCGCACCCGCCCGAAGCCCCTCCGTTGCGTCTTGTCGTGAGCGAAGGAAGAACACGACGAACCGTCGCCGGTGGTGCTTGCCGGCCTGGTTGATCGCGGCGAGGGTCTCGGTGCCCCGACCCGTGAAGTCGAAGTCGCCGATGTCGCTTCATCCTGCGGGTATTCGGTGGCGGTTGGGGCGGAGGGCCATCCACGCGGGGCCTACGGAGGCGGCCAGGGCGGCCGTGAGGCATGTGGCGATGACGCCGCCGACGAGCGTCCACGGCACGACCAAGGGGACCGAGGTGCCGCCGAGATCGCTCAGCGCCGAACGCAGGCTCAGCAGCGACGGCACGGCGACGACCGCGCCGAGCGCCGTGCCGATGGTCACGACGATGGCCGACTCGGCGGCGATGGCGCACAGCGCCTGGCGGACGGTCGCGCCGGAAAGGCGCAGGACGCGCAGATCGGGCAGCCGATCGGCGGTGGCCATCATCAGGGTGTTCGCGATCGCGATGGCCGTGTAACCGACGGAGACCACCACGAGCAGCACGGTGAAGATCCACACGAGGCGTTGCTCCTCGGCGTCGGCCGACGAGGCGTAGGCGGCGACGCTCACCTCCTTGCCGCCGAGCGGCGCCGGCGCGGGATCGGCTCCGGTGCGAAAGACGGCCGCCGTCAGGGCCGAGGGATCGTGGAAGCGGACGGTCCCGCGCGGGAACAGGACGTCGTAGGGGGTCGACCGGTCGGCCAGCACGGCGACCACGCGCATCGTCTCGGTGGCGCCGTCACGGAAGGTCACCCGCGCGTCGCCGCTGTGTCGCCACCCCAGGCGCGCGGCGGCGCTCTCGGACACCGCCATCGTGGTGGGGCCGCGCAACTCGGCGAAGGAGCCCTGCCGAACCTCGACCCGGTCGCCGACGGCGGCGAATTCGTCGGTGACCACACCCGCCGCCTCGACGACCGCGTCCTTGTCGCCGTAAACGGTCGTGGGTGTCAGCGGGGTGCCCGCCACCTCGGCCACCGCGGCGTCCGTCAGGCCCGGGGTGTCATCGGGCACGATCACGCGCTCGGCGCGCACCGACGCCGCGCGCCGCGCCTCGTAGGACTGCGCCGTGGTCGCCACCATGCCCGTGATCAGCACCGCCAGGCCGACCGTCGCGAGCACCGGCGCCGCGGTGGCGGCGGTGCGGCGCACGGCCGTCAGCATGCCCTCGCGTACGAGCAACCCGATCGCCCCGGCGCCTCGCGACAACGGCCATGTCAGCACCCGCACCACGGGAGGCACCACCGCCGGGGCGAGCATGGTCAGCCCGACGATGAGGGCCATCGGCGGATACAGCCCGAAATCCGCGAGCGCCCGGGGGTCGGCCGTCGCCGTGACCGCCGCCGAGACCACGCCGAGGGCCACGAACAACAGCCCACCGACGACGCGCCCGCGCGACATCGGCCGGTTGTCCACGTCGGCCTCACGCAGGGCCTCCAAGGGCGCGATCCGCGCGGCGCGACGGGACGCCGACCACACTCCCGCCATGGCCACGACCATGCCCAGCACGAACGCGCCGGCCAGGGGCAGCACGCCGACCTCGACCGTGAAGCCCTCGGGCTCGAACCCGAGATCGACCAGGACGCCGGCGAACGTGGGAGACAGGACTCCGCCGAGCACGACCCCGAGCCCGGCCGCGAGCGCGGCGACGGCGCACGCCTCCGCGAACAGCGCGCGTCGAACCTGCTTCGGCGTGGCGCCGATGGTGCGCAGCAGACCGAACTCGCGTCGACGCCCCGCGACCGAGAGGGCGAACGTGGACGCCACGACGAACACGGTCGTGAACGCGGCCAGAGCCGCCATGGCGGAGAGCACCTGGAGGCCCACCCATCGAGTGAACGCGGCGTGGCCCGGTTCCAGTTCGGCGCGGTCGGAGCCGGTGAGCACCCGCCCCTCCGCGCCCACCACCGCCCGCACCGCCGCCGGGTCCGGCGTCGCACCGGCGCCGGCGAACAGGCCCAACACGCGTACACCGCCCGCGAGTCGATCCGCCCGACCGTCCGTCAGGTAGATGCCGGGGCCGTCGACGAGGCCCGACACCGTGTAGGGCGCGGGTCCAGACGCGGTGAGCACGGTGACCGTGTCGCCGGGGCGCGGCCCGAGCCGGCGGTCGAGCACCACCTCGTGGTCGGCGACGGGTGGCCGCCCCGCGACCGGCGCGTGGGCCGCGAGCGCGGCGCTCGACCAACCGTGCCCCAGCGGATCGTCGGACCGGGGATCGCCGACGGGGCGCCGGCCGATCACCACCTGGGCGTAGAACGAGCGGTCCACCACGACGCGCCCGACTCCGGGCACGGCCGCGAGTCGATCCGCGAGCCGCCGCGCCCGTTCCGCCGACCACGGGGGGCCGTCGTCGAACGGCGGCGCCTGCGGCCGGGCCTCGCCGCCGCGTACGAGCACCGGCGCAGCCGCGAACCGCTCCGGGGTCTCGGGGCCCGAGGACAGCAGGACCACGCCCGTCGTCGCGAGGATCGTCACGCCCAGCCCGAGGCCCACGAAGGAGCCGAGGAACGAGACCCACCGGGCCCGCATGGTGGCGAGGGTCAGCACAATTCCTCCAGCCACGCCATGCGGGCCGCGATGGTCTCGGCAGAGATGCCGGCCCCCTCGGCGCCGCGATGGATCTCGTCGGCCACGCGGCCGTCGGTGAGCAGTACCACTCGATCCGCGAAGGCGGCGGCGGTCGGGTCGTGCGTGACCATCACCACCGTCTGGCCGTGCGCGTCGACGACTTCGCGCAGCAGGCGCAGGACGTCGCGCGATGCCTTCGAGTCGAGCGCGCCGGTCGGCTCGTCGGCGAAGACCACCGCGGGCCGGGTGATCAACGCGCGGGCGATGGCGACGCGTTGTCGCTGCCCGCCGGACAACTCGGCCGGTCGGTGGCGGGCCCGGTCCGCGAGCCCCACCTCGGCCAGGGCCGCCGCGACGCGCGCCGGGTCGGGGCGGCGCCCGGCGAGGCGCAGCGGCAGGGCGACATTCTGCTCGGCGGTGAGCGCGGAGACGAGATTGAAGGACTGGAAGACGAAGCCGACGCGCGAGCGCCGAAACAGCGTCGACTCGTGCTCGTCGAGGGCGCGCACGTCGACGCCGTCGACCCGGATCTCGCCGCCGTCGGCGCGGTCGATGCCGGCCGCGCATTGCAACAGCGTGGACTTGCCCGAGCCGGAGGCGCCCATCACCGCGGTCAGCGTGCCGCGCGGGAAGTCGAGGGTGACGCCGTCGAGCGCGATGACCCGCTGGGCACCCGCGTGGTGCGTCTTCGTCACGCGAAGCAGGCGCACGGCCGGGCCCGTCGGTGTGGGTGTCGGTGTGGATGGCGCTGTGGTCATGCCCTCCAGGAAACCGTCGGCGAACGCCCGGCACATTGGTGCCAGGGCGAGAGCGGGACTAAGGCCTGTCTGATAATGATCTTGTGGTGTCTCGGGGTGGGTTGACGGATGCGGCGTGGGTTCGGATCGAGCCGTTGTTGCCGGTGGTGGATGGTCGTGGTCGGCCGTGGCGTGATCATCGGCAGGTGATCGACGGGGTGTTGTGGCGGTTGCGGACCGGTGCTCCGTGGCGGGATGTTCCGGCGCGGTACGGGCCCTGGCAGACGGTGTACGAGCGGTACTCGCGGTGGGAGGCGGACGGGACGTGGGCCGCCTTGTTGGATCACGTGCGGGTGCGGGACGACGCGGTCGGCCGGGTCGACTGGTCCGTTTCGGTGGACTCCACGGTCGTTCGCGCGCATCAACACGCGGCGGGGGCGCGGAAAAGGGGGTTGCGGACGGGGACGAACCGGGCGGCGTGGAGCGTGCGGCGTCGGGCCCGACGCCTGCGGCTCGCGAGGGTCTCGGCCGTTCGCGGGGCGGGTTGACGACGAAGCTGCATCTCGCGGTGGACGGGCGGGGGTTGCCGTTGTCGATCGTGGTCACCCCGGGGCAGGCGGGGGACGCGCCGGCGTTGGACGCGGTGCTCGCCGGGATTCGGGTGCCGCGGCTCGGTCCGGGTCGGCCGCGGGTGCGGCCGACCCGGTTGATCGCGGATCGGGCGTACTCCTCGCGGGCGATCCGTGCCCGGTTGCGGGCGGCGGGGGTGCGGGTGGTGATCCCCGAACGGGCCGATCAGCGGGCGAATCGTCGCCGTCGGGGTCCTGCGGGCGGGCGTCCGCCGGCGTTCGACCGGGAGGCGTACCGCGAACGCAACGTGGTGGAGCGGTGTTTCGCTCGCCTGAAGCAGTTCCGGGCGATCGCGACACGCTTCGACAAGCTCGCCGCCCGCTACACGGCGGGCGTCGTCCTGGCCTCACTGATCCTGCGGCTCCGCGAACCACAACCATGATCGTTTTGTCAGACAGGCTCTAGTACCGGCCTTCGGTCCCGCGTTCGGCTTCGCGGTGTGGCGGCGGGTCGGCTGCGTGGGGCTTTCGAACCCGTCGGCACCCGTAGCGTGCTCCTGTCCCGGGCATACCGTACTCGTCGGCCGGGAGGGGTTCGCGGATGACCGGGCAAGTGCCTGTGGAAATGGGCGAGTTCGACGAGTTGGGGCAGGGGTACGACACTCCGTTCGACGGGGACGCGGCGAATGCGGGTCTGGGCCGCATGGTCACCCGGCTGCCGGTGGCGCTCGCGCAGGTGTGGCGGCTGTCCCGGGCGGCGAGTCGGCGAGCGACGTGGCTGTTGGTGCTCGCGCAGTCGGCAGCGGGGGTGGCCACCGCGTTGGCGTTGCTGGCCACCGCACGGGCGTTGGGGGCGTTGTTCGCCTCGGGGCCGGCGCCGGATCGGGTCGGCGCGGCGTTGCCCGCGGTGGTCGCGGTGGTGCTGGCCACGGCCGTGCGGGCGGGGTTGGAGACGGTGGTGGCGGCGACCCAGGCGCGGTTGTCGCCGGGGATCCGCCGGGTGGCGGAGAACCGGCTGCACGCCGCGGCGGTCGGCGCGGACCTGGGCGCGTTCGACGACGCGGACTGGCACGACGCGCTGGCCCGGGCCCGGGATCGCGGCATCGACCACGCGCAACTGGCCCTGGGGCACGCGGTCGAACTGCTGGGGGCGCTGGTGGGACTGCTGGTCGGGATCGGCGTGGTGACCGGGCTGCATCCGGTACTGCTGCCGCTGTTGGCCCTGTCGATCGCACCGCAGGGGTGGGCGGCGCTGCGTTCGGCCCGGATCGGCTTCGAGGGCATGGTGCAGCGGATGACGCTGTATCGGCGGTTGTGGCTGTTCGCGGATCTGCTCAGCGCCCGGGAGGCGGCGGCGGAGGTGCGCGCCTGTACCGCCGAGCGACCGTTGCTCGCCGAATTCCGGCGGCTGGCCGGGTCGGTGGAGCGGGCCGAGGTCCGGGTCGGTTATGCGCAGATCCGGGTGGGGGTGATCGGACGGACCCTGTCCGGACTGGCACTGGGCGCCACGTACGTCGCGCTCGGCCTGCTCGTGCGCGCCGAGATCGTGCCGCTCGCGGTGGCGGGTACGGCGGTGTTGGCGGTGCGGACCGCGAGCGGTTCGCTCGCGACGTTGATGGTGGCCGTCGACCGACTCTACGAGAAGTCCCTGTACATCACCGACTATCACGCGTTCCTGGACGAGGCGACCGCGCGTTCACGGCCGGCGGCGACCCGGGCGGTGCCGGTGGGCTTCGCCGAGATCCGGTTGCGGGACGTGTACTTCGCCTATCCCGGCAGTGCGGAGTCGGCGCTGCGTGGGGTGGATCTGGTCATCCGGCGTGGGGAGACGGTGGCGCTGGTCGGCGAGAACGGGTCGGGAAAGACCACGCTCGCCCTGCTGTTGGCCGCGCTCTACCACCCGGACAAGGGCACGGTGCACTGGGACGACACGGATCTGGCCGACGTCGATCCGGTCGGGATCCGCGAGCAGGTGGCGCTGGTGATGCAGCAGCCGACCCGCTGGCCGGTGACGGCGCGTGGCAACATCGTGCTGGGGCGCGCCGACCGGGTCGACCCGGACGGCGCGGCCATGACGCGGGCGGCGCGGGACGCGGGGGCGGAGGGCCTCATCTCGCGACTGCCACACGGGTACGAGACGTTGTTGTCGAAGAAGTTCCGGGCCGGGGTGGATCTGTCCGGCGGGCAGTGGCAGCGGATCGGGATCGCGCGCGGGTTCTATCGCGATGCGGGGTTGCTGATCGCGGACGAGCCGACGGCGGCGTTGGACGCGCGGGCGGAGCATGCGGTGTACGCGAACATCCGGCGGCTGGCGGCGGGGCGGACGGTGGTGCTGATCAGTCATCGGCTGGCTTCGGTGCGGGAATGCGATCGGATCGTGGTGCTGGGGGGTGGGGCGGTGGTGGAGCAGGGTACGCACGAGCAGTTGATGCGCTCGGGGGGTTTGTACGCGGAGCTGTATCGGCTGCAAGCGGCGGCATATGTGGGGCCCGATGAGGCGCACTCGCCTTCGGCCTCGGGGGCCTGAGGGCCTCAAACGCCGGCCGGGCTACTTGGCCTCAAGCGCCGGCGGGGCTGGGTGGCCTCATGCGCCGGCGGGGCTGGGTGGCCTCAAGCGCCGGCGGGGCTGGGTGGCCTCATGCGCCGGCGGGGCTGGGTGGCCTCATGCGCCGGCCGGGCTGGTTCGCCTCATGCGCCGGCGGGGCTGGGTGGCCTCAAGCGCCGGCCGGGCTACTTGGCCTCAAGCGCCGGCGGGGCTGAGTGGCCTCAAACGCCGGCCGGGCTACTTGGCCTCAAGCGCCGGCCGGGCTGGTTCGCCTCAAGCGCCGGCCGGGCTGGTTCGCCTCAAACGCCGGCCGGGCTGGTTTGCCTCATGCGTCGGCCGGGCTGTTCGGCTTCAAGTGCGGCGAGGCTGTTGGTCTCATGGGCCGGCCGGGATGGGTGTCCGGCTACAGCTCGTCGAGTAGCAGGAGTGATGGAGGGCGGTGTGGCTGGGGGTGGTTCAGGCGGAGGAGTTGGTGGAGGGCGCCGGCGGTGCCGGGGAGGAGGCCGGTTGTGGTGTCGGTGGTGGACTTGGTGAGGGGGCCGTAGGTTTCCAGGGCGGTGAGGAGGAGGGCGTTCAGGTGGTGGGGGGTGGGAGCGTCGGGGACGTGGGTGCGTAGGTGGTCGGGGGCGCCGTGGAGGAGGGTGTCCAGGAGTTCCCAGGAGCCCAGGTCTCCGTGGCACAGGGTGTAGTCCCAGCCGAAGCCGGTGCGCCAGGTGGCCGCGGCGGCGCGGAGGGCGCGGTCCAGGTGGGTGCGGGCGTCGGTGCGCACGTACAGGTCCCAGGCGGCCAGGCCGATGCCCGTGCTGCCGTGGCACCAGGAGTCCAGGTACAGGACCTGGTCCGCCTCCCGGCCGTCGAGCCAGGCGCCGGCCTCGGGCCGGTACAGGTTCTCCTGGAACGTGCAGGCCAGCTCGGCGAGTTCGAGGTGTTCGGGGTCGCCGGTGACCAGACCCAGGCGGGTCAGTGCCCAGCCGAAGCCCGCCGCGCCGTGGGCGAACCCGCCGATGCCGTGCGGGAAGAGCGCGGTCGGCCAGCGGGCGGCCCGTCCACGCTCGGTGTCCTCGACGACCGCGCGCTCGACCAGCAGTTTCCCGGCGGACTCCGCGACGCCGCGCCAACGGGGGTCGCCGGTTCGCTCGGTCAGTGCCAGCAGCGGGACCACGAGCCCGGCGGCGCCGCCCGCGACGTCGAGGATCGAGTCCTGGGCCAACAGCTCCGACGCGCGCTCCGCGTGTGCGATCGCCCGATCCAAGTACGCCTGCCGGCCCGAGGTCGCGCCCAGCGCCAGCCAGGTGCGTACCGCCGCGCCGATCCCGTCGAATGCGCCGACCCGGGTGATGGGTACCGCGTCCTCCATCGCCGCGAGTGCCCGGATCGCGCCGTCGGCGACGGCTTCCAACTCGGGCACCGCCGGTACGTGTCCGCTGCGCGACTGGGCCAGATAGGCGTCCAGTGCCAGTGCCATGCCGGCCTGTCCGCTGTAGAAGTCGGCGGCGAACGGCCTTACGCTGAAACCGCCTTCGGTGTACACCGGGCCGATCCAGGTGGCCGTGCCGTCCGCGCCCACCACCGCGCGTGCGCACAGGTCCCGGGCCATCCGGGCGGCCAGATCGCGGCGGCGGTCGTGCAATCGGCCGGTCCGGACCGGCAGGTCCCGGCGTCGATTCGCCTCGGGCATCGCGCTGCGGTCGCGATAGACGCCCAGCAGCGAGGAGCGGATCATCACCTCCTCGAACTCCGGGTCGCCCGCGCGCCAGCGCTCGACGCTCGCGTCGATCAGGTGGACCGGGTCTCCCCAGGTGGTGCCACGCGGCCCGTCCATCCGGCCGTCCTCGGGGCGGACACCGAAGAACGGCACGTCGCCGTCGAGGAGATCGGCCACCTCGGCGCGCACCACCTCGGGGCTGGTCGGCGCGCCGTGCAGGGCCTTCGCCTGGCGGGTCAGCACGTCCCGGGCGCGTTCGACGGCCGCCGGCTCGTCGTGCAGGGAGGCGGGGTGCCACAACATCCGGGCGATCTCGACGTAGACCTGGGTGGGTCGCAACACCACGCGCAGGTCACAGCCGAGGAAGGCGTCCAGGATCGGGCGCAGTCGGCCGGCCCGGTCCAGGCCGTCGAGTCGGTCGCGCAGGTCTCGGTAGCCGCGCACGATATCGTCCTGATGGGCCATCGGATCGGCGTCGGGGGCGGGCAGGTTGGCCGAACCGGCCACCTCGGCGGGCTCCATCGCCAGGCGGGCCAGGTCGGTGCCGGCGCCGGAGATCACCGGTACCGGGATGCGGGGTTGTTGCTCGGGCAGCGCGCCCACGGCGGACATGTCCACGCCCTGGAGCACGAGTTGGGCCAGCCGCATGGGTAACAGCCCGGTGCGCAGCACCGTTCGGCGCACCGAGGCGGCGGCGGTGTCGAAGGCGTCACCGAGTCCGCTCGCGCCCACGTTCGGCTCGGGGCTGAACAACGTTTCGCAGTCGACCACCCACGGGACGGGGCCCTGGGCGATGACGTTGTCCGAGTGCAGGTCGGTGGCGCCGAGCAGTTGCATCACGCACATCCACTCGCCCAGCCCCTGGTAGAAGCGGGCCTGCTCGCGCGCGTCGGCGCAGTGGCGGTGCTCGACGTGCTCGGCCCAGCCGTAGTCGTCGCCGAGCACGACGCGCGGGACCCGGATCCGGTCCGCATGCGGGGTGCCGGCCAGGAGGGCGTCCAGGGTCGCGGCCAGCGCGACGTCCACGGCCAGCGGGCGGGGCTTGTACACCGCGCGGCCGGCTTCGAAGCGCAGCAGGGCGACGGTGTGGCCGCCACGATGCGAGTCACCGGCGTCCGGGCCGAGTTCGACCAGTTCGCCGGGCGGCGTGCCGAGCAGGGCGGCCAGGCGGTGGCGGTCGGCGGCCAGACGGCGGGCCAGGGCGAGCAGCGCCGCGCAGCGATTGCGGATCACCCGGTCCAAACGGGGTGCGAACGCCGGGTAGTCCGCGTCCAGTTCGCTCCAGAAGCGGGTCTCGGCGGCGAGTTCGAGGAATTCGTCCCAGCGTTGCTCACTGGTGTCCCGGGTGAGTCGGCCGGACATCCGTGCGGCGTGCAGTTCGAGCAGGAGCAGTCGGTTGGCCTTGGGGCGGACCGCGCCCAGCAGGGTGCGATGGGCGGCGCGCCGCAGGATGTTCCGCTCGGCTGCCGACAGGGGACCCGGCACCGCGTCCAGGCGGCGGCGGAAGCGGTTCAGGGCGGGCACGATCAAGGGCTCCAACGCGGCGTCGAATTCACCGGCGTCGTCGTACGTCACCACCGGGCGGGGCCGGACCGGGATTGCCATGCGCGGATCGCCACCCATCGATGACGGACCCGCCGGCCGGGTTCGACGAGGTGCGACGGGCCCCGGGCGGCGGGTCGTTGAGGTACGGATCAACAACAGGCGCGAGTGCGCGACCAGGAGCACGCGGTGCCGCAGCTGATCGCGGCGACGTCGATCTCGGTGAGGCCCTGTTCGGTCGCGGTTCCGCCGATGTAGAGCGAACCGGCGGGGTTCTCCACGCCGTCGGCCGATTCGGCGCCGGAGCGCCAGGCGTTGACGACGGTGTTCCGAGCGGCATTCGATGCGGTGCGCATGACGATACCTTTCCGCCGATGTCCGACGTTCCCGGCGGGTACGCCGGGTTCACCGGCCATCGACCCTGGGTTAGGGAAGTGCGGCAGGCTCACGGTAGCGCCGGAAACCCGGCCGCGACAGACCCTGATCGACTCGGGTGAATTCGCTCTGCCGACCCGGGAATCGAGCGATTCGTCCGACGCCGCCCGACCAACCGGTGTGGGTGTGCCGGGCGTTCGAAGCAGCTCGGCGGGCGATTTCTCGCCCGGATCCGGACCGGGATGTCGTCCGGCTCTTGTCATTGGTCTAGTCCATTGACAGTCTTGGAGTTGTCGCCGACGGTCATCGCTCCATGACCTGATCGGCGGTTCCCGTATGGCATTTGCGCTGCCCAGCGTGGGCCGATGTTGCCCATCGCGTTTTGCACGTTGCACTCCTACCCCGGAGATACATCCATGCGCCGAGCCACAACTCACCCATGCCCGCGTCAGGTCCCACCGATTCGGACCGCGAGGTGACCGCCGCCGAGGCCCGCCGGAGGTCGACCGACCCGGCGCGCCCCGTGACGAGAGCGACCGCGCCGGGATCGACCGTGCCGGGCCTGCTGGCCGCCCGCGCGCTCGTCGACCCCGATCGGGTCGCCGTCCTCCAGCCCGGAACACCGGAAATCCGGCTCACGTTCGCCGCTTGGGATCGCCGATCCACCTCCCTGGCACGCGAGTTGCGCGCGCGCGGTGTGCGCGGGGGAGACCGGATCGGGTTGATCTTCGCCGGTCGCGAATGGGCCGACTACGCCGTCGCCTACTGCGCGGTGCATCGGGCCGGCGCGGTCGCGGTACCGCTCCCGGAGCGACTGCCGCCCGCCGCCCTGGGCACGATGCTCACCCACTGCGCCGCCACCGCCGTGTTGCACGGCGCCGAAGTCCGGCCGGCCCCCACCGATGCGTGGAGCTCGCCCGCAGCCGAACTCGAAGCCGCCGCCGCCGGGGCCGAGGGCCGTACGCCCGAACCGGGTCCACCGGAGCGGCACCGACCCGATTCGCTCCGACCCGATCCGCACGGACCCGCCCCGCACCGGGCGCCCGCGCCGGTCCCGCCCGATCTGCCCGTCCCGCACCCCGACGATCTCGCCCAGATCCTGTACACCTCCGGCACCACCGGCACCCCCAAGGGCGTCGCCGCCACCCACGCCAACCTCACCTTCGGCTTCGAACCGGCGCCCCGACGGCGCCAGTTGGCCCACTCGCGGCACTTCCTGCACGCGTTCCCGATCGGCACCAACGCGGGCCAGACGATGTTGCTGAACGCGTTGACCGCCGAGCCGACCGCACTGTGCGCACCCGCGTTCGACGCCGAGGACTTCTGCGCGCTGATCGCCGCCTACCGGGTCGGGACCGTGTTCACCGTCCCGGCGATGGCCGCCGAGCTGGTGAACTCGCGAGCCTGGACCCGGCACGACGTGAGCGCGGTACAACTGTTCGGCTCGACCGCCGCCGCCCTGCCGCCGACCACCGCGCTCGCGCTGACCGAGGCGTTCCCGGATGCCACCATCGTCAACTCCTACACCTCCACCGAGGCGGCGCCCGCGCAGACCACCATGGTCTTCGACCCCGACCGACCCACCTCGGTGGGCCGCGGCACCGGACGGGACGACCTGCGCATCGTCGGCGACGACGGCGAGCCCGTACCCACCGGCGAGGCCGGCGAGATCTGGCTGCGCTCGCCCACCGCGTCGCGCAGCTACTACCGCGACGCCCGGGCCGACGCCGAGGTGTTCACCGACGGCTGGGTACGGATGGGCGACATCGGCCGCCTGGACGCCGACGGCTACCTGTACCTGATCGACCGGGAGAGCGACCTGATCAAGTCCGGCGCGATGCGGATCTCCACCCTCGCGGTGGAGGCCGCGCTGTACGAACACCCTGCCGTCGCCGACGCATCCGTGTTCGGCGTGCCGCACCCGGTGATGGGCACCATGGTCGCCGCCGCGCTGGTGCTGCGGGCCGAGGTGTCGGCCGAGGACCTGCGCGCGTTCCTGCGCGAGCGGTTGACCCGGCACGAGATCCCGACCCGCCTCCTGCGGATGGACTCGCTGCCCCGGAACCCGGCGGGCAAGGTGCTCAAACACCAACTGCGCGCCCGGTTGAGCGCGAGCGACCCGCCGACGGCGCGCGTGCCCCGGACCGCGACCGAGGTGGCGGTGAGCGGACTGTGGGACGAGGTGCTCGGCTCTTCCGGCGCGGGCCCCGACGACAACTTCTTCGCGCTCGGCGGCGACTCGTTCAAGGCCACCCGGCTCGCCGCCGCCGCCGAGCGGCTGTTCGCCCTGGACGTGCCCTCCTCGCTCGCCTTCGACCGACCCGAACTGGCCGCGCAGGCCGCCTGGATCGACGCCGCGCGGGCCGAACCCGTGCCCGCCCGGGCAGGCGACCCGCAGACATCGGCCGAACTCGCCCCGATGCCGCTCAGCTCGCAGCAGGAGAACTTCTTCGTCTGGATGCACGCCACCGAGGAGACCCGCGACGTCGGCCCGGTCAGTGTGGGCATCCGGATCACCGACACCTTCGACCCGGACACGCTGACCGCCGCCCTGGCCGAAACCGTCCGCCGACACGAGGCGCTGCGCACCGTGTTCCGCTACGTCGACGGCGTCCCGGAGGCGGTCGTGCGGAGCGAACTGGCGCCCGAGGTGCGACGGGTGCGCGCCGAGGGGGGAACACCGGCCGAACGCGAGCGCTTCGCCCACGAGCACGCCCGGATCGAACGCGAACAGGGCTGGGATCTGGCGCGCGGCCCACTCGTGCGCGTCCTGCTGATCGAACTCGACGCCGCGGACCACGTGTTGATCCTCGCCGTACACCACATGGTCTTCGACGGCTGGTCGATGGGCGTGCTGCTGCGCGAACTCGCGATGATCTACTCGGCGTTTCGCACCGGACGCCCCAGTCCGCTGCCGCCACCCACGCCGACCTGCTCGGAACACCTGGGTTGGGCCCGGGCCCAATGGCCGCGCACCCGGCCGTTCTGGGAGGCGTCCCTGGCGGGCGCACCCGCCGCGATCGACCCCTTTCCCGGCCGGAACGTCACCGACCGGCTGCACAGCGCATCGGTACGGTTCACCCTGGATGCGGACCTGGTCACCCGGCTGCGCACGAGCGCGCGCGCACGGGGCGCGACCCCGTTCATGCTGGCCACCGCGTGCTGGACGAGCGTGCTGGCCAGGGCCGCCGGCACCCGCGACATCGTGGTGATGTCACCGGTACCGGGGCGTTCGCGACCCGGCAGCGAGAACCTGATCGGCTGCCTGGTGCAATCCCTGCTGATCCGGGTCGACCTGCACGGCGACCCCTCGTTCGACGAACTGCTGACCCGGGTCCGCAGCGCCGCGCTGGCCGCCAACGAGCACCAGTCCTACCCGTTCGCCGAGTTCTACCCGCGCTTTCCGGACGCCGCCTGGATTCGCTACGAGAGCTGGTCCAACCGGGCGCACTTCCTCGGGCTGGTCTCCGAACCCTTCGAGCTGCCTCGCGAGTTGGACGCCGAATGGTCCACTCCCGGCGGCCGTCCCGACCTGGGCGTGCCGGAACTGGCCCTCACCGAACAACCGGACGGCACCATCGCCGGCTGGCTGCTGTACAACGAGCGCGCATTCGCCCCCTCCGTCGTCGAAGACCTGGCGCAGGCCTTCGTCGACGCCTGGGCACCGGCGCTCGACCACCCCCAAGCGCCGGTGTTCGGGGACTCCGACGCGCTTGTGCACCCATCCACCGCCACCGAGAAGGGCTGACGATGCGCAAGTCCCAGCCGGTACCCCTGCCGCCGGAACCTCTCGACCGCGCCGCGGCGACCCCGGCGCAACACGGGATCCGGTTCACCGAACTCGCCGGGCACACCGGCACCGCCCACCACATGCCGCTCGCCATCCGGTTCACCGGCGACCTCGACCCGGCGGCCCTGGCCGACGCCTGCGACGCCCTGGTCGCCCGCCACCCGGTCCTGGGCAGCGTGCTGCGCGAAGACGACGGCGAACTGTGGCTGGTCCCCGCCGACACCATGCCCCGACTGGTGACCCGTACCCTGCCCGCGTCGGCCCCCGAGCGGCGCGCGGAAGCCGTCGCGGAGCTGATCCGGCGCGAGACGACACGCCCGTTCGAACTCGGCTCCGCCCCGCCGGCGCGCTTCACCCTGCTGGACGCGGGCCCGGACCGCCGGTTGCTGCTGGTCGTGGTCCACCATCTGGCCTTCGACGGCGGCTCCAAGGACATCCTGGTCCGCGAACTCGGTCTGCTCTACGCCGCGTTCGCCACCGGCATCAAGCCGGACCCGGCGGAGCGCGCGGAATGCGCCGACGCCGAGCGCATCGCCCGCGAGGCGGCGGAGTTCACCCGTCGCGTCGCGCTCGCCAAGGAGCGCTTCGCCGCCGAGGCCCAGGACCCGCCACCGGTGCGGCTGCCCGGCGCGGCCCGCACCGGGACCGACGGCGGACCCGGCGAGTCGGTGCCGATCCCCGTCGACGACACACTGCGGCGCGACCTCGCCGGCACCGCCGAACTGCTGGGCATCAGCTCGTTCGCCCTGCTCCTCGGCGCGCTGCACGTGCTGCTGTGGCGCTACGGCAACGAACACCCCACGGTCGCCATCGGTCTGGGTACCCGCACACCCGACACCCGCGACCGGATCGGCCCGTACGTCAACGAACTCCCGGTACACAGCCACCCGTCGCCGAACACCGCGTTCGCCGACTTCGGTCGGGCGCTGCGCGCGGACCTGCGCGAGCTGTACCGGGTGCGCGACGTGCCACTGGGTCGGGCGGTGGCCGGGCTCACGCCGCGCCCGGCTCTGGCGCCGGTGTCGATGAGCTACCGCCGGCGCACCGAGGTGCCCGACTTCGCGGGTGTGCCCGCGTCGATCGACTGGACCATGTTCAACCACGCCGTGCGCGGCGATCTGCATCTGCAATGCCTGGACGACCCCGACCGGCTCGCGCTGCACCTGCACTTCGCCACCGACGCCCTCGACCGGGGCGCGGCCGAACGGATCGCGGGCCACTACCTCACCCTGCTGCGCGCGATCGTCGCGGACCCGGACACCCCGCTGTCCCGACTCGCGGTGCCGACCGATCGAGAGCGCACCACGGTCCTGGTCGACTGGAACGACACCGCCCGGGCCGCCGACCGCGCGACCCTGCCCGAACTCTTCGCCGCGCAGGCCGCCCGCACCCCGAACGCACCGGCGGTGCACTGCGGTGCCGAACGACTGACCTACGCCCAGCTGGACGCGGCCGTGGAGGCGGTCGCCCGGCGGCTGCGCACCGCCGGCATCGGAGCGGGCGATCTGGTGGCGGTCTGCGTACGGCGCACCGCCGCGCTGCCGACGGCCCTGCTGGGCGTCCTGCGAGCCGGCGCCGGCTATCTGCCCCTGGACCCCGAATATCCGTCCGCGCGGCTGGCGAGCGTGCTCGGGGACTGCGCCGCGAGCGTGCTGCTGACCGAACGCGACCTGCTCGTTCGATTCCCCGAACACGCCGCCGACGCGCTGCTGATCGACGAGATCGACGAGATCGACACCGCGACGGCCGGGACGGCCCGATCCCACGTGCCGCCGGCACCCGGCGACCTGGCCTACGTGCTGGCCACCTCCGGCTCCACCGGCCGGCCCAAGGGCGTGGAGATCGAGCACGGCGCGCTGACCAACCTGCTCGCCTCGATGCGGGACACGCTGGCCGGCGAACACGACCCGGTGTGGCTCGGGCTGACCTCGGCCTCGTTCGACATCTCCGCCGTGGAACTGTACGTACCGCTGATCACCGGCGGCCTGCTGGTCCTCGCCCGAGACGGCGAAGTACGCGACGGTCGGGCGCTGCTCCGACTGATCCGGGACGAACACGTCTCCCATGTGCAGGCCACACCGTCCGGATGGCGGATGTTGCTCGACGCCGGCTTCGCGGAGCCCGCCGTGATCGCGGTCGCCGGAGGCGAGGCACTCCCGCTCCCGCTCGCCCGCGAACTGCGGTCCCGAGTCGCGCGGTTGGTGAACGCGTACGGACCGACCGAGACCACGGTGTGGTCCAGTACCGCGGAGATCGGCCCGGACGCCGACGAGGTGACCATCGGCCGCCCGATCGCCAACACCCGGATGTACATCCTGGATGCCGAGGCGGCACCGGTCCCGATCGGTGTCGAGGGCGACCTGTACATCGGCGGCAGCGGACTCGCCCGCGGCTACCGACACCTGCCCGGCGCCACCGCCGACCGGTTCGGCCCGGACCCGTTCGGCCCGCCCGGCAGCCGGATGTATCGCACCGGCGACCGGGCCCGCCACCGCGCGGACGGCCGGATCGAGTTCCTGGGCCGGGTCGACCACCAGGTCAAGATCCTCGGACACCGGATCGAACTCGGCGAAATCGAAGCGGCGTTGCTCGCGCACCCGGACATCGCGACGGCCGCCGCGCTGGCCCGGCGGGACGGGGCCGACGAGCCGCATCTGGTGGCCTACCTGGTACCGCGCGCGGGCATCGCCCCGAGTCCGGCCGAACTACGGGTACACCTGGCCGCGACGCTGCCCCGCGCACTGGTGCCGAGCGCCTTCGTCGCGTTGGAGCGTCTGCCGCTGACCCCCAACGGCAAGCTGGACCGGGCCGCGCTCCCGGCGCCGGCGCGAGTGCGGGCGGCGGACCCGGAGCCCGACCCGGATCCGGCGGCCCCACCGAGCATCGACCCCGGCCCGGCCGCCGAGATCACCGCCATCTGGCGCGAAGTGCTCGGGCTGGACGACATCCGCCCCGACGAGGACCTGTTCGACCTCGGCGGTCACTCGCTCACCGTCACCCGAATCGGCGCACGGATCCGCAAGCGCCTGGGCGTGGACGTACCGCTGCACGTCTTCTTCGAATCCCCGACCATCACCGGACTCACCAGCGCGGTCTCCGCGATGCAAAGCGAACGGCGGCCATGAACACCCCATCCCGAAGCCACGACCCGCACCCGCACCGGCCCGCGCGGCAGACCGTGCACCGACCCGACCGCTCCACTCGCGCACCGCTGTCGGCGGGGCAGGAACGGCTCTGGCTGCTGGACCGGCTCAATCCCGGTGACGCCGCCTTCAACATGTTCCAGATCCACCGACTGCGCGGACCGCTGGACGTCGACGCCTTCGAGCGCGCGCTGGCCGAACTGCTCGCGCGGCACGACAGCCTGCGGGCCACGTTCCCGGACGAGGACGGCGTGCCCGCCCAGGTGATCGCCCCGCCCGGCGACTTCGTGCTGGAACGGGTGGCCGTCGACGGCATGCCGACCGAACGCGAGCGGCACGCCCGCGAGCTGGTCGCCGAACGCACCAATCGTGCCTTCGACGTGGCCCGGGGCCCACTGCTGCGGGCGAGCCTGCTGCGCCTGGACGAGGACGGGTACGACCACGTGTTCTGCCTGGTCCTGCACCACATCGTCGCCGACGGCTGGTCGATGAACGTCCTGGAAGCCGAACTCGCCGCCGTCTACGCGGCCTTCACGGCCGGTCGACCGTCGCCGTTGGAACCGCTGCCGCTGAGCTACGTCGACTACGTGCGGCGCCAACGCGAACTCGTCGACGCGCCCGGATTCGACGAACGGCTGGCCTACTGGACCCGCGAACTCGCCGGAGCGCCGACCCTGGACCTGCCCACCGACCGCCCCCGCGTCGGCGGCGGCCACGCCGGGCGCGGCGGCACCGTCACCCACCACCTGCCCGCCGAGCTGCGCACCGGCATCGAGCAACTCGGCCGCCGGGAAAGGGTCACCCTGTACATGACCCTGCTCGCCGCCTATCAGACCCTGCTCGCGCGCTACTGCGATCAGGAGGACGTGTGTGTGGGCTCGCCGCTGGCGGGCCGGGACGAGGAGGAGTACGAACCGCTGGTCGGCTACTTCCTCAATACCCTGGTCCTGCGCGGCAGCACCGCCGGTGATCCCACCTTCCGGGCCTTCCTGGCCCGCACCCGGACGGTGGCACTCCAGGCGTTCCAGTACCAGGACGTGCCCTTCGAACGGCTCCTCGCCGCCTTGGACGTGGAGCGCGACCCGGACAGTCCACCGGTGTTCCAGACCATGCTGGTGCTTCGCCCGCCCGCGGGCCCCGGGTTGCGGCTCGGCGAGGTGACCACGGAGGTCTTCGAATCCGGGTTCCGGCAGGCCAAGTTCGACCTGACCCTGGAGGTGTGGCCGCAAGACGACGAACTGGTCGTCGAATTCGTCTACGACACCGAACGCTTCGTGCCCGAGACCGTGGCCCGGCTCGCGCGCTGCTTCGAGACGCTGCTCCGGGGTGCGGTGGCGGACCCGGACACGCCGCTGTCCCGACTGCCGCTGCTGCCGCCCGCCGAGCGGGCCCGGGTCTCGGCCGCCTCATCCGGACCGCCGCCGGGCGAATGCCCGGACCCGATCGCGGCCTTCGAGGCACAGGCGCTGCGCACCCCGCAGGCCGATGCGGTCGAGTGCGGAGACACCCGGATCGGCTACGCCGACCTGGACGCCCGGGCGAACCGGCTGGCCCGGGAACTGCGGCGCGGCGGTACCGGCCCGGACTCGGTGGTCGCGGTGTGCGCCGAGCGCTCGATCGAGACGATCGTCGCGCTGCTCGCCGTGCTCAAGGCGGGCGGTGCCTACCTCCCGGTGGATCCCGCGCTGCCGACCGAGCGCATCGCCTACATGCTGGCCGACAGCGCTGCCCAACGTGTTTTGTGCCGACCGGAGTTCGCGGACCGCTTCGCCGACGTGGCGCCTGCGATGCTGCTCTTGGAGGCAGACGTCGTCGGTGGTCGCGACGGAGAGCGGGACGCAGATCGCGAGGGAGACCGCGACGGAGGCCGGGACGCGGGTGGGGACCGGTCCGCAGACGTCGACGGCGACGAGGCGCAGGACCCACCGCGCACCCCGCTCGCCGGTCCCGACCATCTCGCCTACCTCGTCTACACCTCCGGCTCCACCGGCCGACCCAAGGGCACCCTGATCACCCGGGAGGCGCTGGCCGCCCGGGTGGCCTGGATGCGCGAGCGCTACCGGACCGGCCCCACCGACCGGGTCCTGCAGTTCGCCTCGTTCGGCTTCGACACGCATGTGGAGGAGGTGTATCCGACGCTGCTGAGCGGTGCGACCCTGGTGCTCGCCCCCGCCGACGGTCTGCTGCCGGACTTCTTCGGCACCGATGCCGGTCGCTCGCTGACCGTGCTCGACCTGCCCACGTCCTACTGGCACGAACTGGTCGCACAGACCCCGGGCCTGCCCTGGCCGAAGGCACTGCGACTGCTGATCATCGGCGGCGATCAGGCCGACGTGGCCTCGACGCGGCGCTGGCGCGAGGTGTTCGGCGACCGGGTCGACCTGGTCAACACGTACGGTCCCACCGAGACCGCGGTGATCGCCACGTCGGCCACCCTGGCCGGCCCGCGCGCCGAACCCTGGGACGGCACCCGACCACCGATCGGGCGCCCATTGGCCGGCACCCGCGTGCACGTGCTGGA
The DNA here is from genome assembly GCF_042956465.1 of Embleya sp. NPDC008237. NCBI lineage: Bacteria > Bacillati > Actinomycetota > Actinomycetes > Kitasatosporales > Streptomycetaceae > Embleya > Embleya sp. NPDC008237. Next base: position 20,344 of record NZ_JBIBGL010000009.1, on the reverse strand, counting down.
CCGGCATCTCGAACCCGTGCCGCCGGGCGTACCGGGCGAGTTGTGCATCGGCGGCATCGGACCCGCCCGGGGATACCTGGGCCGCCCGGGCCAGACCGGGCTGCACTTCGTGCCCGACCCGTACGGCCCACCCGGCTCCCGGCTCTATCGCACCGGCGACCGTGTGCGGCAACGCCCGGACGGGCAACTGGAGTTCCTCGGCCGCACCGACCAACAGGTCAAGCTGCGCGGCTACCGGATCGAACTCGGCGAGATCGAGGCGGCCCTGGTCGCGCAACCGGACATCGGCCAGGCGGCGGTACTGCTGTGGGACGAGCCGGGCGATCCACGACTGGTCGCCTATCTGGTGCCCGGCACCCCGGCGGCCGACCCGCCGGACCCGGCGGCGGTACGGGCAGCGCTGGCCCGGACGTTGCCCGCGTACCTGCTGCCCGCCGCGTTCGTGGTGCTGGAGCGGCTGCCGCTGACCGCGAACGGCAAGCTCGACCGGGCCGCATTGCCCGCACCCGAACAACGCGCCCCGTCGGCAGTCTCGTTCGTGGCGCCCCGGGGCAGCGCCGAGGAGCTGGTCGCGGAGACCTTCGCCGACGTGCTCGGCCTGGAGCGGGTCGGCGCGCTCGACGACTTCTTCGCCCTCGGCGGCCACTCGCTGCTGGCCACCCGCGCGGTGGCCCGGCTCGGCGCGGCGATCGAACTGACCGTGCCGATCCGCGCCCTGTTCGCCGATCCCACGGTGGCCGGACTGGCCGCGTCGGTCGAGGAACTGCTGCTGGCCGAACTCGACACCCTCTCCGAAGCGGACGCCGAGCGACTGGTGCTGGACCAGGCCGAGACAGGAGACCCGCGATGACGCGTACCCCGGCGCCGGCGACTCGTCCCGGCGAACTCTCGGTCGCCAAGCGCACCCTGCTCGAACAGCGGCTGCGCAGATCCGCCACGGCCGCCCCCGCGTCGATCCCCCGACTGCCGGACGGGGCCGAAGTACCGCTGTCCTCGGCACAGATCCCGCTGTGGTTCATGGAGAACCTGACGCCGGGAACCGCCGCGTACACCATCCCGTTCGCACTGCGGCTGCGTGGGCGGCTCGACGAGCAGGCACTGGACCGGGCCTTGAACGCGCTGCTGACCCGGCACGACAGCCTGCGCACCACGTTTGCCACCAGTGCGGACGGTCGACCGGTGGCCACCGTGCATCCGCCGCTGCCGCTCACCGTGGCCCGGCATACGCCCGACGAGCATCTCGACGCCGAGGGCCGGGAGCGCTGGGCGTCGGCCCTCGTGGGCGCGGAGTTCGCCCGCCCGTTCCACCTGGAGGTGCCTCCGCTGGTGCGGGCCGCACTGGTGCGGCTGGACCGGGAGGACACCATACTGGTGGTGGTCCTGCACCACCTGGTCGGCGACGGCTGGTCGGTCCACCTGCTCGTCAACGAACTGATGGACGACTACAACGCGTTCACGACCGGTCTGGAATCGCCCCTGACCGAACCGGCGGTGCGATACGGCGACTACGCGGCCTGGCAGCAGCAGCGCCTGGCCGGTCCCGAAGGCGAGCGGGCCGCCCGCTATTGGCGGGATCGACTGGCCGGGCTGGGTACGCTGGCGCTGCCCACCGACCGTCCCCGACCGGCGCGGCAGACCTTCACCGGCGACGCGCACGCCTTCACGCTGGACGCGAAACTGGCCTCCGCCATCGTCGAGTTGGGCCGTGCACACGGCGCCACGACGTACATGACGCTGCTGGCGGCCTGGCAGGCGGTGTTGTCCCGGCACGGCGGCCAGAGCGACTTCGCGGTCGGCTCGCCGATCGCCGGACGTCCGCACCCGGACCTGGAACCGATGATCGGCATGTTCGTCAACATGCTGGCCATGCGAGCGCCGCTGGCGGGGGATCCCACCTTCGCCGAACTCCTGGGCCGGGTCCGGGAGAGCAGCCTGGATGCCTACGCACACCAGGATCTGCCGTTCGACCAGGTGGTCCGGGACCAGAACGTGACCCGCGACGTCAGTCGCACGCCGCTGTTCCAGGTCACCTTCGCGCTGCAGAACTACGGGCGCGGGGAACGAGGCTTCGCCGGGCTCGGCCACGAGTGGTTCAGCGGCGATTCCCGGGTGACCCGGTTCGACCTGAGCCTGTTCGTGTTCGAGGCCGCCGCCGGGATGCACGGCCTGCTCACCTACAACACCGACCTGTTCGACGCGAGCACGGTGGCCCGGCTCGTCGGGCATCTGACCACACTGCTGCGGGCGGTGGTCGCGGACCCGCATACGCCGCTGTCCCGAATCGACCTGCTCGAACCGCAGGAGCGGGTCCAACTGGTGACGGGCTGGAACGACACCGCTCGGGCGCTGCCCGAACACCCCACGCTCGCCGCCGCGATCGAGGCCAGGGTGGCCCTCGATCCGCGCGCGCCGGCGGTGACCCACGAGGGGCGCACCCTCGACTACGGCGAACTCGACGCCCGCGCCGAGCGGCTCGCCCGCTACCTGCGCGGGCGCGGGGTCGGCCCGGAGACACCGGTCGCACTGTGCCTGGAACAGTCGCTCGACCTCGCGGTGGCCGTCCTGGCCGTGCTCAAGGCGGGTGGGGCATATCTCCCGCTCGACCCCGAACAGCCGGTGGAACGACTGGCGTTCATGCTCGCCGACGCAGATGTGCGGGTGTTGGTGACGGACACCGCGCTGCGCGAGCGCACAGCGGGGCACACCGGCACGGTGATCCTGCTGGACCGGGAACAGGCCGCGATCGACGCGTGGGAACCGGACTCGGGCCCTGCGCCGGTGGCGGCCGGGCCGGGGAACCTGGCCTATGTGATCTATACGTCCGGCTCCACCGGCCGGCCCAAGGGCGTCGCGGTGCAGCACCGCGAAGTGCTGGCCTATCTGGACGGCGTACGCGAGCGGTTCGAGGTGGTGCCCGGATCCGTCTTCGGCCTGGCCCAGTCGTTGTCCTTCGACTTCGCGATCACCGCGCTGTACCTGGCCTGGACCACCGGCGGCGAACTGCACCTGATCCCCAAGCGATTGTCCGGTGCGGAGTTCGCCGACCGGCTGAGTCGGCATCCGGTCGACTACCTGAAGATGACGCCCTCGCACCTGGCCGGACTGGCCGCCGAGGTCGGCGCCGAACATCTGCTGCCCCGCCGGTTGTTGATTCTCGGCGGTGAGGGCTCGTCCTGGGAGTGGGCGCGGGATCTCGCCGCGATCGGCAGGTGCGCGGTGGTCAACCACTACGGGCCGACCGAGACCACGGTCGGCGTGACCACCTATCGGGTCGAGCCGCAGGACGAGCCGGTCTCGACGGTGACGCCGATCGGTCGACCGCTGCCGAACACGCGGGTGTACCTGCTGGACGCACACCTGCAACCGGTGCCGATCGGGGTCACCGGGGAGATCCACATCGGCGGCGAGCGGCTGGCGCGGGGCTACCTGGGCCAACCGGGGGCCACCGCGGACCGGTTCGTACCCGACCCGTTCGGACCGCCGGGCGGCCGGCTGTACCGGACCGGCGACCTGGGGCGATATCTGCCCGGTGGCGACGTGGAGTTCCTCGGGCGCAGCGACCAGCAGGTCAAGATTCGCGGCTATCGGGTGGAGCCGGCCGAGATCGAGGAGGCCTTGCGCGCGCAACCCGCCGTCGGGCAGGCCGTGGTCGAGGCCCGGGGCCCCGCAGGGGCGCAGCGGCTGATCGCCTACCTGGTGCCGACCGAGGACCGTTCCGGCGAGCCGCCGGCCACCGCCGACCTGCGCCGGGAACTGCTCGTTCGACTGCCCGAGTACATGGTGCCGTCCCGCTTCGTCTGGCTCGACCGACTGCCGCTGAAGGCGCACGGCAAGGTGGATCGGGCGCTGCTGCCGGAACCGGACGCCGGGGCCGGGGCGGACGGCGGCGAGCGGGTGGCCCCGGTCGGCGCGACCGAGGAGGCCCTGGTCGGGATCTGGACGTCGGTGCTCGACCTCGCCTCGGTCGGCGTCACCGAAGACTTCTTCGAACTGGGCGGCCATTCGCTGCTGGCGATGCAGGTGTTGGCCCGACTGCGCAAGGCGTTGCCGCCCGGCAGCCGGCAGGTCAGCCTGTTGGAGCTGTTCAAGCACCGGACGGTGCGCGAGCTGGCGGCACTGATCGATCGCCCGGTCGGCGAGGACGAACCACGCTCGCTGCTGCACGAGTTGACCCGGCCGGTGCCGGCGGCGCAGCGGGTGCTTTCGCTGGTGTGCGTGCCCTACGGTGGTGGCAGCGCGGTGGTGTATCAGCCGCTGGCCGATGCGCTGCCCGCCGGGCACTCGCTGTACTCGGTGGCGATTCCCGGTCACGACCTGTCCATGCCGGAGGCGCCCAGGCCGATCGAGGAGGTCGCGCAGGAGTGCGTGGACGAGATCCTGGCCCGGGTCGAGGGACCGCTGGCGCTGTACGGTCACTGCGGGGTGGGCAGCGCGCTGACCGCGCAGATCGCACACCTCCTGGAGGAGTCGGGGCGCCGGTTGGAGGCGGTGTACCTGGGCGCGATCTTCCCGTTCGCCCGACCCGAGGGCGGCGTGCTCGGCGCGCTGTCGCGATTCGCCGGACTGGAGCGGCTGCGCGGGGACCGGGTGCACCTGAACTGGCTGACCTCGATGGGCGCGGACCTCGGCGACCTGGACGAGGAACAGGTCACCTTCATCGTCCGCAACATGCGCAAGGACGGGCGGACCTCGGAGGAGTACTTCACCCGGCGGATGGCCGAGGGCATGCGGCCGTTGGCGGCGCCGGTGATCTCGGTGATCGGCGAGCGCGACCCCAGCACCGAGTTCTACCAGGAGCGCTACCGCGAGTGGCACTTCATGGCCGACGCCACGGCGCTGGTGGTGATCGACGAGGCGGGCCACTACTTCCTGCGCTATCGGGCGGACGAGTTGGCCGAGATCGTCACCGCGACACACGAGGCGGTGGCCCGGGACCGGACCGAGCCGCTGACCCGGGACGCGCGCGGTGCGGACGCGGGGTGGTGGTTGCAGGGGGTGTCGGGCGGCACGGGCGCGGGCAGTCCCGGCGCGGACGCGAGCGTGGGCACAGGCACCGGCAAGGGCGCGGGCGCCGGGAGCGGATCCGCGGCTGCCGAAGCCCGGTCGGCGCGGCCACCGGCCGTGCGGCCGAGCATGGGTCGGTTCATGGCGGTGGCCCTCGGGCAGCTCGCCTCGATCACCGGGTCGGCGTTGACCGAGTTCGCCATCCCGATCTGGATCTATCTGCGCACCGATTCGCTCACCCAATTCGCGCTGTTCTCGGTGCTGGCGCTGGTTCCGGGCATCGTGGTGGCGCCGTTGGCGGGCGCGGTGGTGGACCGCAACAGTCGCCGGGCGGTGATGCTTGCCGCGGACTGCGCGGCGGGAGCGGTACAAGTGGTGATGGCGCTGCTGCTGTGGAGCGGCCATCTGGGCGTGGGCGCGGTGTACGGACTGCTGGTGGTGTTGTCGGTGACCGCCACCTTCCAACGCCTCGCCTACAACTCGGCGGTGCCTCAGCTGGTGCCCAAACGCTATCTGGGTCACGCCAACGGCATCGTGCAAATGAGCACCGGGCTGGCGCAGTTGGTGGTACCGCTGATCGCGGTGGCGCTGCTGGCGAGCATCGGACTCGGCGGGATTCTGGCGATCGACATCACCACGTTCGTGATCGCGGTGACGGTGGTCGCGTTCGTGCCGTTCCCCGACACGATGGCGCAGACCCGGCGCGAGAGCATGGTCAAGGAGATCGCCAACGGGGTGCGCTACTCGATGGGGCACGCCGGATTCCGCACCATGCTGCTCTACTTCGCGCTGCTGAACGTGTTCCTGGCGCCGATGCTGGTGCTGATGACACCGCTGGTGTTGTCCTTCGGGTCGGTGCACACCGCAGGCGCGGTCGGCGTCGCGGCGGGCGCGGGTGCGCTGCTCGGCGGCTTGGCGATGGGGGTGTGGGGAGGCCCGCGGCATCGCCGGATGCACGGCATCCTGCTGGCCACCGTGCTGATCGCGGTCTTCGCCTTCGTGGCCGGCCTGCGGCCCTCGCCGGTGCTGGTCGGCGTCGGATTCTTCGGGGTGTTCTTCGGACTGTCCCTGCTCAACGGCATCTACGCGACGATCATCCAGGTCAAGGTGCCACAGCGATTCCACGGCCGAGTGATCGCGCTGAACACGATGGTTGCGTGGTCCACGCTCCCGCTGGGCTTCGGGGTGATCGCGCCGCTCGCGGTGCACCTGCTCGAACCGCTGTTCACCCCGGACGGCGCGCTGGCGTCCAGCGTCGGCCGGGTGATCGGGGTCGGCGAGGGCCGCGGCACCGGGTTCCTGTACCTGCTGTGCGCGTCGGCGATGATCCTGCTCGCGCTCGCCTCGTTCCGGCACCGGGTGATCGCCGGATTCGACGACGAGGTCCCGGACGCGATGCCGGACGACCTGATCGGCATCGAGGAACGCCGAAGGAAGCGCGCGGACGCGTCGACGCCGCCGCCACCCGTCCGGAAACAACCCGAACCCGAACCCGAACTGGAGAAGGTATGACCACCAACGACGAGTCCGAACGCCACTACCGAGTGGTGATCAACGACGAGGAGCAATACTCGGTCTGGGCCACCGACCGCGACATCCCGGCCGGCTGGCGAGCGGAAGGCTTCACCGGCACCCGCCCGGCCTGCCTCGCCCACATCGACGAGGTCTGGACCGACATGCGCCCACGCAGTACGCGCGGGTCGATTCGCCTCTGACCACCTGCGGCGGTGAGCCCATGGGGGCTCACCGCCAAGATCGGCGCGTTACCGAACCAGGTCCAAGAGCTCGTCGGTCTCCAACGTGAGGTCGACGGGCGAGGGAAGACGGACGATTTCCCGAAGGGGCGCGTCCACCGGTCGTCGTTCTCGGTCAGCCGGCCTCGGAGTGGGTCTCGGTGGGCTCGGTCTCGGAAGTGGGCTCGAACTTGCTTTGGGGCGGGGCGAGATGGCGCCGCTGCCAGAACGGGTGGTCGGACCAACGGCGTTCGGCCGCGTAGGCGTCGCGGTGGTTGCGGCGGTAGGCCCGAAGCAGGTCCGCGAGCCGGGCCCGGTACACCTCGGGCGCGTCTCGGCGACCCGCCAGACACGCGTCGACGGTGTGGCCGGCGGTCAGGCCGGTGTACAGCGCGCTGAGGATGCCCTGCGCGGACAGCGGATCGAACGCGGCTGCGGCGTCGCCCACCGCGATCCAGCCGGCACCGCAGACGCGGTCCAGATGCGCACCGTGGGCGGGTGCCCGGCGCGGCGCCGCGTGCGCCGGCAGCGGCCATCCGGCCAGCCGGCGCCCGACCTGGCTCGTCTCGGTGAGGAGAGCCCGGAAGCGGGCCGGGTCACCCGCTCGCGCGGCGGGCAGGTCGGCGTCGGTGAAGTAGACCACCAGGCGCCGGTCGCCGGGCAGCAGCGCGGTGTACCACCAGCCGTCCGCGCCGGCTTCGACCAGGGTGCTCGCGTCGGTGTCGGGTTCGGTGGGGTCGGCCAGGGTCAGGTGCAGTGCGACCAGCGCGTCGTGTGTGTGGCGCCGGGCGCCGCCGCTTCCGGTCGCGACCGTCGCACGGCGTCCGGTCGCGTCGACGACCCAGTCACAGCCCACCACTTCGCGCCGGCCGGGCCGACCCAGCGGCACCGACCAGGTGCCGTCCGGCCGCCGCACCGGCGCGCCGACCGGGGTGTGCTCGACCACCTCGGCACCGGCCGCACGGGCACCATCGCGCAACCGGCGGTCGAACAACGGGCGATCCAGGTGCCGGCCGGGCCCGTTCGGGTCGTGGATCGCGGAGACCGTGGTCGGCTGCGCCGACCCCCACGCGGACAGCGTGGCGTAGCAGGTGAGATGGCCGGGCCCGGGGACGTGCTCGCCGACCCCCAGGTCGGCCAGCAGCACCCGGGCCGCACCCGGCAGCGCCTCGCCGACCGCGGGCGGTCCGCCACCCGCGTCGGCGAGCAGCACCGAACGACCGGCGCGGGCGAGCGTGATCGCGGCCGAGGCACCGGACGGCCCGCCACCGGCAACCACGACGTCATAGCGCCGCCGAAGCCCGCCCGGCACCTCGACCCCGGTCACGCGAAGCCCGGTCCCGAGCCGACGCGGGTCACCCGCACCCCACGCCGGACGCGGCACTCGGCGCAGTGCACGAGGCAGCGCCCGAACCGACGCCGGTCACGGCGAGTCCAGATACGGGTCGATGTTGTCGACGTAGCCCACGGTCACGTCCGCCGCATGTTGCCCGGTGGCGTCGGCGACGCCACGGATGACCTCATCGGCCGCAGCCGGCTCCGGCACGTGGACGTTGACCAGGTTGTTCGCGTCCGAGGCCTGATCGAACGGCGGTTCCGGCGGCGACTCGACCTGCATGCGCGCCGGGAACCGGCCGTCGCCGACCGTGTAGGGCCGCACCTCGACGATACCGAGCTTGTACCAACCGTCGACCATCTGCCGACGCTGCGCCTCGGGCGTGGTCCCGGTCAGTCCGCGCAACCAGACCGCGCGGTGCGCGAACGCGGCCTCGCGGTCGGCCGATCCGGTGCCGTCCGGCCGATTGACCGTCTCGTAGTCGCTCTGCTTGAGCACGTGGTTGGGCACCCGCGCGGGCCAGAACGTCGGCACGTAGGGGTCGTAGCGCGGCCCGAGCCCGGCCTGCGACTCGTAGCCCGCCCGGCAGCCCGCGGTGTCGGTCTGCCAGGGCACCGCCATCCATCGACTGAGGTCGCCCGGACCCTGCGCGTGCAAGGGGCCGTTCGCGGCCAGCGCCGCATCCGGGGTGAGCGTGTCGCCGTAGTCCGGATCGGGATCGCCCTCCGCCCGCACCCGGATCCGGAACGGCTCGCTGAACATGGACGCGTGCCGGATCGGCCAGGTCACCTCGATGCCGGGATGGAACGCGTCCGCCACGCAGAAGTCCAGTGCCGCCCGATCCAGCAGACCCGGCTGCGCGGCCGGTGGCGCGTCCTCCAGGCGATGCGGGTATCCGGCGAACGGCGTCGCGTCGAAGTCCCCGCGCGACCATGCGAGCAGCAGCTTGTCCTGGGTCGGCGACAGCGTCATGTGCTGGCGCACCGTCCTGGGCACACTGGCCATGCCGTCGCCGTAGATCCACGGCCACGGCATCGGTGACTTGTCGTCGCGCTTGTAGTCGCGCAGCGCGGTGTACACCTGCCGGCGCGTCTCGCGATGCTCGGGCGCGGGACTGGACAACCGGCGCAGTGCCTCGGGCGCGAGGAAGTACTCGGGCCCCGCCCATCCGAACTTGGCCGCGAACCCGGCGTTGACCCACTGGAGTTCGCAGAACCGGCGCAGGATCGGTTCGATGTGCTCGCCGAAGGAGACCCGGGCCGGGAAGGGCAGCCGACCGGTCTCGACGAACACGTCGAAGAGCAGGTCGTAGAGGGTGCGCACGGTGCGCACGTCCGGCGCGAAGTTCGGCGGTGCGACCACCACCCAGGCCGGGTCCACCGGTACGCCGACACCGTCGATGGTGACCGAGGCGGTGACCGGGCCATCCGAAATGTCGTCGTACCAACCGTCGTTGTTGGTCACCGAGGCCAGCGGCGTCTGATCCGGCGAGCCGGAGGCGCCCAGTCCGCCGAGCACCACCAGTCGACCGTGCTCGTCGGTGCGCATCTCGCCCAGCGGGACGTCGACCCGACCCAGGAACCGGCCGCCGGTGAACGGCACTCGGCCGCCGGGCGCGGCATCGAGCGTCTTGCGGCCGGGGTCGATCACCAGCGTCCGGCGATCGGCGACGCCCGGATTGCGGCGCGCGGACGGCCTGGCCGCCGGGTCACGGGAGTCGGGAATGTCCAGCGGCAACTGGAACTGGTACCACGCGGCCTTGCGATTGGCCACGTGCACGCCCCACGTGATCCGGGTACCCGGGTCGGCGACGGTGACTTCGCGCACCACGCGCCCGTCGGCGGCGAGGCCGTACAGCCGGAAGCGGGCCGCCTGGCGTTTGATCGCGCCGTCCGCGTCCTTGGCGAAGCCCGGCGGGAAGGGCTCCGGATCGGGGGTCTCGGGTCCGAAGTACCAGCCGTCCGGGCGCGTGCTGTTGCCCACGCGCGCGATGCCGATGGCCGGGTGGATCCGTACTCGGACGATGCGGTCGTCCGTTCGCCTGTCGCCGTTCCGGTCGCTCACAGCACTCCCGCTGGTCTCGTCCGCCCACGCCGCCGGGCCCGATGCGCGCGCCCGTACGGGGTGTGCTCGTTCCGACGTGTGGTCACACGTCGTGTGTGCGCAACTCCACGCTGTCCAACCCGTGATCGTCGGCGCAAGACCCAGTCGGGTGACAACCCCGGGATTCGGTGCGACCGATGGCCGGCCGGCGGACCGAAGTGCGCGACGCCGCAAGGCTCCCCGAGACACCGATCCTCTTCGAGCCCGCCGAGCCCGACGGCTCCCCGAAGCCGGCGACACCGACACCGACACGGGCACCGACGGCAACGCCAACGTCGACGCCGAAGCAGCGCTAAGCCACGGACCCGCGCACGCTCAAGGCCCCACCGCGCCCCGACTCCAAGCGCCGAACCGCCGGCACGCCGACCACCGCCCCCGCGCCGCCGCCCGCAGTCGAGGCACCCCCACCCGAGGTACCCCCACCCGAGCCGCCCGCACCCGAGCCCCCCACACCCGCCGTAGGCGCGATCCGCAGGCGCAGTACCGCGGCCTCGCGCGCATACCGCCGGACCGGGAACTCGTCGGTGTCGGCCACCTCACCCAGGATCCGTACCGCGGCGGCGGTCGCCCGGACCGCGGCCTCCACCGCGGCCGACTCGGCCACCGACGCCTGCCGCGTGTACGAGATGCCCGCGTCGCGGCGCCGGGCCGCGTCCAGGTAGATCGCCCGCGCCGAGTCGACCGCCCCCGCCGGCTCGACCAGAAGGTGCCGATCGGCCCCGGTCACGAACGCGCCCGCGACGTCCAGCGCGGCCTGGGCCAGTCCGGTCGCGCACGCCGCGCCGCCCACACGGCCCGCGTCCAACAGGTCGAACGCGATCCGCAGACCCCGACCCGGTGCCCCGACCAGCCGCTCGGGCTCCAGGTACACCCCGTCCCAATAGGCGGCGGTGGTCGGGATGGCGCGCAGCGCGGTCGCCTCCTCGGGTGCGCCGAAGTAGAGGTACTCGTCGGCGCCGGGGGCCAGGAAGCAGGAGACGTCCGGCCGGGCCGGACCGGTGCGGGCGAACACGGTGTGGAAGTGCGCCCGACCTCCGTGCGCGACGGCGACCTGGGTGCCCTGGAGCAGGTGGCCGCCGCGAGTGCGTTCGGCTCGGCAGGTGACCGCCGAGGGGTCGGCTCCGACATGCGGTTCGGATCGGCTGCCGCCCCCGGTCAGCGCACCGTCGAGCATGCCGGGCAGCCACTGCTCGCGCTGCGCGTCGGTGCCGTGCACCGCGGTCGGCAGGCAGGCCAGCGTGTGCATGTCCGCGGCGCATGCCACCGCCGCCCAGCGCGCGGCGAGCTCCTCCAGTACCTGGAGGTAGACCTCGTACGGCTGGCCGGCGCCCCCGTACTGCACCGGGTAGGGCAGCCCGGACAGGCCCGCCCGACCCAGCGCGGCGAACAAACCGGTGGGATAGCTCGCGTCGGCCTCGCACCCGGTGACCCGGGACGCGAGTTCCCGGTCCGCGAACGCCCGGGTCCGGGCGATCAGGTCGTGGGCTTCGTCGGTGGGGAGCAGACGATCGACGGGCACGGGCGCATCCCTGGGGTGGACGGGCGGGCCGGGAAGGAGGCCCGGGTCACCTGGTGCCGGGGCCGGGGACGACCCCCGAACCGGCGGCGCGGACCCGGTGGACCGGGCCCGGGGGATACCAGGACACCTGCGCACGGTAGGTGCCCGGCCGGTGGCCCGGGATCGTCCGGCGCGACAAAGCCGGGCCGCGTTATTCGTCGCGGCCCACCTATGGCCTCGCGCGGGCTCCTGCCGGGTACGGATCCGGTGCCGAGACGTCGACGGGGCGGTCCCGCGAGCCGGTCGTGGCTTTGGTGCTCGCTGACGGAAAGTGTCGACAGCATTGGTCATTCGGACGAAGAAGCCGGTGTGCGCCGCGGCCTAGCGTCGATCACACACCGACCGGAAGGACGCGATATGAGCGCCGAGCTGCACACCCGTGCCGTCGTGGCGGACACGCACAACGATCTCCTGATGGCCGTGGTGGAACGACCACCAGGAAGGTGGGCGAGTTTCTTCCGAGAGCAGTGGCTGCCCCAACTGCGCGAGGGCGGGGTGGACATCCAGGTGTTGCCGGTCTTCGTGGACGAGCAGTTCCGTCCGGAGGGAGCGCTGCGCCGGACGCTGCGGATGGTGGAGTGTGCGCACGCGATCGCCGAGGGCAACCCGGACGCGGTCCGGCTGTGCCTGACCGGTGACGACATCGACGCGGCGCTCGCCGAGGGCCTGATCGCGCTCGTGCTCGCGTTGGAGAGCGCACCCGGGGTGGACGCCGATCTCGAACTGTTCCGCACGCTGTATCGGCTGGGCGTACGGGTCGCCTCGATCGCGCACTGGGGCCGGTCCGCCCTGGGCGACGGCAGCGGCGAGGACGCCACCGGCAGCCGGCTCACCCACGCCGGCGTCGAGGCACTGCGCGAGATGGAACGGCTCGGCATCCTGTTCGACATCTCCCACCTGGGGGCCGTCGGTGTCGCGCACGTGCTGGAGCAGGCCACGCGCCCGCTGATCGCCACCCACTCGGGCGCCCGGGCGCTGTGCGATCACCACCGGAACCTGACGGACGAGCAGATCCGGGGCGTGGCTGCCACCGGTGGCGTCGTGTGCGTCAACTTCGTGCCCGATTTCCTGTCCGCCGACCGGTCGAAGCAGACCATCGACGGGCTCGTCGACCACATCGAGCACATCATCTCCCTGGTGGGCATCGACCACGTCGGGATCGGCCCCGACTTCCTGCAAGAGGTGCTCGCGGACATCACTCCGCCGTGCTGTGAAGGTGTCGACTACACCGGCGTGGACGCCTCCGCCGAACTGCCCGGGCTGAACGGCCCGGCCGAACTGCCCGCGCTCACCGAGGTACTGGTGCGCCGCGGATTGGGTGAGAAGGAGATCATGGCGATCCTCGGCGGCAATGTACAGAGGCTGTTCCGTGCCGAGTTGGGCCTGGCCCGATGACCGGCGCGACGGCCGGTTCCGCGACCGGCTCGAATGCGGCCGGCTCGAACGTGTTCGACACCGACGCGATGCTGGCCGACCTGGCCGAACTGGTGCGGTGCGAGTCGTTCTCCGCGGACCTGGCAGCGGTGGCGCGCAGCGCGGAGGTGGTCGCGGCCCAGGGTACGCGCCATCTCGGCGTCGAACCGCGCCGGATCGTGCTGGACGGCGTGACCCACCTCCAGTGGACGTTCGGCACCCCGCGCGTCCTGCTGGTCGGGCACCACGACACGGTTTGGCCGATGGGCTCGTTGGCCACCCACCCGTGGTCCGTGGTGGACGGGATCGCTCGCGGCCCGGGTGTCTTCGACATGAAGGCCGGCCTGGTCCAGATGTTCCACGCGCTCGCCTCGTTGGACTCGCTGGACGGAATCGGTGTGCTGATCACCGGGGACGAGGAGGTCGGCTCGACCACCTCGCGCGCCCTGATCGAGGACTCCGCGCGCGGCTGCGCGGCGACCTTCGTGCTGGAGGCGTCCGCCGACGGTGGGGCCCTGAAGACCGGCCGCAAGGGCGGCTCGCAATACGAGTTGGTCGTGCACGGCAAGGCCGCGCACGCGGGCCTGGAGCCGGAGAAGGGGATCAACGCCGCGATCGAGGCCGCCCACCTGGTGCTCGCGCTCGGCGCGCTGCCCGATCTGGCGGACGAGGGAGCGCTGGACGGTTGGCGCACCACCGTGACCCCCACGGTGGTCGAGGCCGGCGCGGTGTCCAACACCGTCCCCGACCGGGCGCGGGTGACCGTGGACGTACGGGTGCCCACGATCAAGGCCCAGGAGCGGGTGGACGAGTTGATCCGCGGCCTGACCGCGACCGTGCCCGGCGCCCGGGTCGAGGTGCTCGGCGGCGCCAACCGCCCGCCGCTGGAGGAGTCCTCCTCCAGTGCGCTGTTCGCCCTCGCCGACCGGGTCGCGAGCGGCAGCGGCCTGCCGCCGCTGCGCGCCGCGGCGGTCGGCGGCGCCTCCGACGGGAACTTCACCGCCGGCATCGGCTGCCCGACCCTGGACGGGCTCGGCGCGGTCGGCGGCGGTGCACACGCCGACCACGAACACGTGATCGTGGCCGAGATGGCGCCGCGTACGCTCCTGCTCGCCGGCCTGATCGAGGCGGTCCGATGAGCGCCGTGGTCATCCGAGAACTGCACGAACTCGACGAGATCGAGGACGCGTTCCACCTGTTCTGCGAGATCTGGGGAGCGGGCCCGGGCAGCGCGCCGATGTCCGTCGAACAGATGCGCGCACTCTCGCACGCCGGGAACTACGTCGCCGGGGCCTACGTGGACGGGCGCATGATCGGTGCCACCGTCGGGTTCTTCGGCGCACCGATCGCTCGTACGCTGCACTCGCACGTCACCGGCGCCCGCCCCGGCCACGCGGCCGGCTTCGCGCTCAAGGTGCACCAGCGCAATTGGGCGCTGGCCCGTGGCGTCGCCCGGATCACCTGGACCTACGATCCGCTGATCCGGCGCAACGCCCACTTCAACGTGACCAAGCTGGCCGGTCGCCCGGACGGCTACCTGCCCAACTTCTACGGCTCGGTCGACGACGCGATCAACGGCGGCACCGACACCGACCGGACCCTGGTGGTCTGGGATCTGGCCGATCCCAAGGTGATCGCGGCGGTGAACTCCACGCCGATCCCGGTCGCCGTCCCGGCGGGCGCGGTGACCGCGCTGGCCGTCCGCGACGACCGGCCGCTGCTGGGCTGCACCGACGCCGAACACCTGCTCGTCGAACTGCCCGCGGACATCGAGACCCTGCGGCGCACCGACCCCGGGGTCGCCAAGGAGTGGCGGGTCGCCCTGCGCGAGGTGTTCGGCGGGCTGCTCGCCGACGGCGCCCGGGTGACCGGCTTCCAGGACAAGACCCGCTACGTCCTCACCCGCGCGAGCACCGGGTGAACACCGACCGACCATCGATCAGGAGCCGAGACACCATGAAGATCACCGGAATCGAACTGCGCCGGATCGCGATGCCGTTGCGCGCGCCGTTCCGCACCTCCTTCGGCGTCGAGACCGCACGCGACATCCTGCTGCTCCGCGTGGTCACGCCGGAGGCGGAAGGCTGGGGCGAGTGCGTCGCGATGTCCGACCCGCTGTACAACTCGGAGTACGTGGACGGCGCGGTCGACGTGCTCAAGCGTTTCCTGATCCCGGCGCTGCCCGAACAGGTGGACGCGCTGACCGTCAAGCGTGCGCTGAAGCCGTTCAAGGGCCACAAGATGGCGAAGGCGGCGTTGGAGACGGGCGTGCTGGACGCCCAACTGCGGACCGCCGGACAGTCGTTCGGGTCGTTCCTGGGCGCCTCCCGGGACCGGGTCCCGTGCGGGGTGTCCGTTGGCATCATGGACTCGATCCCGGAACTGCTGGACCTGGTCGGCGAGTTCGTCGACGAGGGCTATGTGCGGATCAAGCTGAAGATCGAGCCGAACTGGGACGTGGCGCCGGTGCGCGCGGTGCGCGAGCGGTTCGGCGACGACCTGCTGCTGCAGGTGGACGCGAACGCCGCGTACACGCTGGCCGACGCGCGGCAGCTGGCGAAGCTGGACGCGTTCGACCTGCTGCTGATCGAGCAGCCGCTGGCGGACGACGACCTGGTCCAGCACGCCCAGCTGGCCAAGCAGATGAAGACCCCGATCTGCCTGGACGAGTCCATCGAGTCGGTCGAGGACGCCGCTGCGGCGATCACCCTGGGCTCCGCGTCGATCATCAACATCAAGCCCGGTCGGGTCGGCGGCTACCTGGAGGCCAAGGCGATCCACGACCTGTGCGTGGCGCACGGCGTGCCGGTGTGGTGCGGCGGCATGTTGGAGACCGGCCTCGGTCGGGCCGCCAATGTGGCCCTGGCCGCGCTGCCCGGCTTCATCCTCCCGGGCGACACGTCCGCGTCGCGCCGCTACTACGCCACCGACATCACCACGCCGTTCGAACTCGCCGACGGCCACCTCGACGTGCCCACCGGGCCCGGTCTGGGCATCGACCCGATCGTGGACATCCTGGACTCGGTGACCACGTCCAGCGAGTGGATCAAGTTCTGAGCATCCCGATCCCGCTCGGGACCTCGCGCGGTCGGATTCCGTTCCCGGTCGCGCGCGGGATTCCGCTCCGGACGGCGCGCTGAATCACGCGTTTCGCCCCGAATCACGTTCCGAGCAACCGGCGGCGCCCGGTCGATCAGCCGATCGACCGGGCGCCATCGGCCCATGGAACGGACGCGGGCATCCGCATCATGAGACGCGTTGGACGAGGCGTGGCGGGTGTGCGAGTTTCGACATCATGCGACGTCGGATGATTATTACCGGCAGCGTGCCGACACCGGGCTGACCAGGACGACCATTCCCTGCGGCCCACCGTCCGCACGCAGACCTCTCGCGCTTCGCGAGGGGTCTTTCCGTTTTTCGGACCTCTTTCCGACATCCGAACCGCACGAGCCACCCGATCCCACTCCACCCACTTCGACAGGAGCCCGATCCATGGTTGACGACGGCACCCAGGTCCTCGAAGCCCCCCGGTCCGCGCATGTCGCCCCGACGCCGGGCGATCCGGCCCCCACCGCCGGGCCCGGCGGCGAGGGGATCGCCGCCGAGAGCGCCCGCCTGGTGGCCCGGATGCGGCACGGCCGCGGCGTGCTCGCCCGGGTCGCCAGCACGTTGAACAACCACGGCGTGCGCCGACTCAGCTACGTCTCCACCGAGTTCGGGGCGGCCACCGTCGAGGTGACCGTGTGCGCCCGGGACGCGGCCCGGGTCGAGGCGCGGCTGCGCCGGATGGTGGAGACGCTGGAGGTCACCCGGGTGGTTGGCAGAGATTGACATGAATCGACCGTGATCTCCATACTCCTTCCGTAGTCACTCGACTACACACGGAGAACTCGTGGAGAACTCGTGCTCTACGGAAGCGCCTTGCGGGACGACCTCGTCCGCGCCGGGACCACACCCCTCGTCGGCATCCACGACATGTATTCCGCGTCCCTCGCGGCACGGCACTTCGACGGCTTCTTCGTCTCCGGCTTCGGCTTCGCCGCCTCCCACTACGGGCTGCCCGACATCGGCTTCATCGCCTGGCCCGACATGGTGGCGTTCGTGGAGCGCCTGCGGCTCGCCTTCCCCCGGCACCACCTCCTGGTCGACATCGACGACGGATACGGCGACCCGGAGGTGGCCTGCCACGTGGTGCAACGGCTGGCCCGGGCCGGGGCGTCCGGGGTGATCCTGGAGGACCAGATGCGGCCCCGGCGCTGCGGCCACGCCGACGGCAAGCTGGTGCTTCCGCTGAGCGAATACCTGGACAAGCTGGCGCAGGTGCTGGACAGCCGCGGCGATATGGTCGTGGTCGCCCGCACCGACGCCACCGAACCGGACGACATCCTGCGCCGGGCGAAGGCACTTGCCAAGACCGACGCGGACTTGGTCCTGGTGGACGGTGTGCGCAGCGTCGAGTGGATCCGCAGGATCCGGACCGCGGTCGGCGACAAGCCGCTGCTGTTCAATCAGATCGCGGGCGGCAAGTCGCCGCGGCTGAGCCTGACCGAATTGGCGGAGCTCGGCGTGGACGCGGCGATCTACAGCACACCGTGCCTGTTCGCCGCGCACACCGCCATCGACGCCGCACTGACCGAACTGATCCGCGCCGACGGCCGATTGCCGGCGACGGACGGCCCGGACGCGGTCGGCGTCCGGACCGCGACCGCATTGCTGGAGAGGAACATCAGCCGCCGACACGGCTCCTGACCACAACCGACCGTCTCCGACCGCCGGTGGGCGAACCTACGGGCGCCCGCCGCGAGGATCACCGTGCGGCGCGGTGAAGCGAGCCGGTCCGATGCCCGTCAGGTCTTCGGTGCGACGCGGTGCAGTTGTCTGCGGTCGTAGTAGGTGGTCATCGCGAAGCCGAAGGCGAGACCGGCCACGATGCCGAAGGCGATGCCGATCCAGGCCCGGGTCAATCCGGCGTCGGCGCGCGCGTCGAAGTACAGGATGGCCCGCACACCGCCGCTGAGTTGGCGCATCGGCTCGAACACGGACAACACCCGGTAGAAGTGCGGCAGCGCCTCGAGCGGAATGGTCGCGCCCGAGGACGGCAGGGCCAGCACGATGAAGACGAACATGCTGACCAACTGACCGATCCCGCCGAAGGCCGCGTTGATCGCCTGGACACCGAACCCCACCGCGGTGATCGCGCAGACCGAGAAGACCCACAAGAGCGGGAGATGGGTCGCATCCATGTCCAGGATGCCGATCGTGGCGACCATGATCAGGGTTGCGGTCAGCATCGACAACACGGCGGACATCGTGCACTTGACCACGAGTTGATGGGTGCGGGTGATGTGCACGAGCGGCCGTTCGGTACGCAGCGGGCCGATCTCGCCGGCCACGTAACCGAGCGCGACGTCCACCCCGTTGCCGATGATGTTGCCGCCGAGGAAGCCGGCCAGCACCAGAAGCAGCGTGTAGTAGAAGGCGGTCAGTCCCAGTCCGCTGTGTGGGCCGATCGGGTGGCCGACCTCGACGGCGACCGCGATCGGGTCGGCGAGCAGCAGTCGGGTCGCCGCGACGGGCTGCCCCGGCCCGGTCGGCGGTGCGGCGGTGAGCGCCGTGCCCAACTGCAACGAGGCCGCATGCACGGCCTGTTGGGCGATGCCGGTGGCCAGCGACGAGGCCAGGCTGCCCACCCCGGGGTTGCTCAGCACGGTGATCGTGGGACGGGTCGGCGCGGCCGGCGCGGGGGCGCTCAGCGCGGCCACCGACGCGGTGAAGCCCGCCGGTACCACGATGGCCCCGTACAGCTTGCCCGAGGCCAGTTGCCGGTGGGCCGTGGCCTCGTCCAGGATTCGCCAGGACACCGCGTCGTCCGGATCGGGCGCGGCGGCGATGCCCTCGGTGATCCGCGCGCCCAGGTTCTGCGGTGTGCCCGCCGGTGCGCCCCGGTCGGCGTCGACCAGGCCGATCGGCAGGCGGTGCAGGTCGGCGCGCGGGTTGAGGATGCCGCCCATGTAGAGCATGGACAACAGGAAGGCCAGCAGCCCGACGATGATCGAGGGCATCATCCAGACCCGCGGGTTGCGCAGCACCGGCCACGCACCTACCCAGGGGGCGGACCGGTTCGAGGCCATCACTCTCCAGACGGGCCGAGGGGCGGATCGGCCACCCGCGCAGGCACGGCGGCGAGCGGACCGCCGTGGGCGAGATGGTCGCCCCCTCGACGCCGGACCAAACCCCGGTTGCGCGGGACGAGCGAAGGCCCGACGCCCGCCTGGGGACCCGACGGATCCACCCGGGACGCGGACCGGCGGCGGGCGACCCGGTCCGCGACGGCGAGGAGCCTCGCTCCCGGCGTGGGGCGCCGGGAGCGAGGCCGTCATCGGTCGCGCGTGATCAGGAGATGCTCACGTCGTCCACGAGGAACGTGGTGGTCAGTGAGGAGTCCTCGGCACCCGCGAAGGTGAGGGTGACCGTCTGGCCCGCATAGGCGCTCAGGTTCACCGTGCGCTGTACGTAGGCGCCGGTGGCGCCGACGTTGGAGTACGTGGCAAGCGTGGTCGAGCCGATCTTGATCTTGAGCGTGTCGTAGACCGTGCTGCCGGTCTCCTGGGTGGTGGTCTTGATCCACACGCGCAGGCTCGGCGAACCGGCCGGGATCGTGATGTTGGACTGGCTCACGGTCTCGGTGGCGGTGGAGCCGTAACCCATCATCCATGCGTACCACGAGCCGCCGTGCGCGGAACCCGGGTTGCTGTTGGTGATGTCGTTGGCGCTTTGCGTCCAGTTGGCGGTGCCCTGTTCGAAGTCACCGTTGCGGATCGCGTTGCCCGGCGGCGCGTTGCCGACGGTCAACGTGTACTGGGCGCTGTGGGTGGCGGAGGGGCCGGTGCCGGTCACGGTGATCACGTAGGTGCCGTTCGCGGCGTTCGCTGCGGCGGTGGCGGTCAGTGTCGCGGAGGCACCGGACTGGACCGAACTCGGGGTCAGGGTCACCGAGACGTCGGCGGGCTGACCGGTGGCGGTCAGTGCGACGGTCTGCGCCGAGCCCGAGGTGACGGTCGTACCGACCGTGGCCGAGACCGAGGCACCCGCGAGCACGGAACCCGAGGTCGGGTTGACGCTGATCGAGAAGTCGGGGCCCGGGTTCCCGGTGCAGGTGGGGTCGCCGGACTGCGCGGGTACGCTGACGGCGTCCCA
>NZ_JBIBGL010000008.1:250137-479040 GCF_042956465.1 Embleya sp. NPDC008237 | reverse complement strand
AGCGTCACCAGGATGCAGGGCAGCCAGCCGCCGCCGGTGTACGGGCTGTTGTCGGTGTACGAGGGCACCAACCGCTCGCGCAGCGAGGTCTGCGGTCGGTCCCGGTATCCGAATCGGGCCAGCGACCAGGCCCACCCGCGCGGCTCCGGACGCGCGGTTCCGGTGCCGCCGGGGGACGCCACATCCCCCTCCGGAGGGTGCTTTCGGGTCGGCTGATCGGTCGCCACGTCACTCGTCACCCGAGCATCGTATTGACGCGCGGGCCAACCGGGGCGCGTCAAAGGGGAGGATGGCGCAGTGGAACACGAACAGCAGAGCACTCAGAGCGGCGTACTCGTACTGGCCGGCACCCCCATCGGTGACGTGGGCGACGCGCCCGCGCGGCTCGCCGTCGAACTCGGCGCGGCCCAGGTGGTGGCCGCCGAGGACACCCGCCGGCTG
Organism: Embleya sp. NPDC008237; assembly: GCF_042956465.1. Lineage (NCBI taxonomy): Bacteria > Bacillati > Actinomycetota > Actinomycetes > Kitasatosporales > Streptomycetaceae > Embleya > Embleya sp. NPDC008237. Next base: position 478,599 of record NZ_JBIBGL010000008.1, on the reverse strand, counting down.
CGCAGACTGGCCGGCGCGCTCGGCGTGGAGGTGCCCGGGCGCGTCGTGTCGTACTTCGAGGGCAACGAGGCGGCGCGCACGCCGGAGCTGGTCCAGGCGCTGCGCGAAGGCAAGCGGGTGCTGCTGGTCACCGACGCCGGCATGCCGTCGGTGTCGGACCCGGGCTACCGGCTGGTCGAGGCGGCGGTGGCCGAGGACATCCGGGTGACCGCCGTACCCGGGCCCTCCGCGGTGCTGACCGCGCTCGCGCTGTCCGGCCTGCCGGTGGACCGGTTCTGCTTCGAGGGGTTCCTGCCGCGCAAGGCGGGCGAGCGGGGTCGGCGACTGGCCGAGTTGGCCGCCGAGCCGCGCACGATGGTCTTCTTCGAGGCGCCGCACCGGCTCGCCGAATCGCTGGCCGCGATGGCCGAGGCGCTGGGCGCCGACCGGCGCGGCGCGGTGTGTCGCGAACTCACCAAGACGTACGAGGAGGTCCGCCGGGACACCCTGGCCGTTCTCGCCGAGTGGGCGAAGCCGGGAGTGCGCGGCGAGATCACGGTCGTGGTCGCCGGCGCGCCGCCCGCCGACCCCTCGAAGATCGGCCCCGCCGAGCTGGTCGAGCGGGTGGCCGGGCGCGAGGCCGCCGGGCAACCCCGCAAGGAGGCGATCGCAGCGGTGGCCGCCGAGGTCGGCGTGCCCAAGCGGGTGGTCTTCGACGCGGTGGTGGCGGCCAAGAAGGCCGAGAAGAGCTGACCCGCCGGCGGCCGACCCCGGGTGTCGGGACGCTGCGTGCGGGATCGACGACGCAGTGTGTCCGTCCGGTTCGAGGTCGGTCCGGCTGTACACGGGACCGACGGTCAAGCGCTCGCAACGGGCAGGTACGGCACAGCACTCGATTGGGTGATGAGTCTTTCCGGTTCTCCATATTCCGTGTTGGCGCCCGTCAAGGAACCGTATGTGTCGATACGGAGGGCCGCCTTCGGGCATTCCATGGATACCGGTCACGGGAAGCCCCCTGAACGAGTCGGTGGGCGCACCCGTGTGAGGAGGTCGTCATGGAGAACCCGACGGTGGTGCACGAGTCCTACGCCTTCGTTTGTATGTCGTGTGGTCGAGGCTGGGAGCGCGACTACGAGATCCACCACGCGACCGATCTGCACGGATTGCGTCTCTGCCGTTACTACTCCGAGGGGGCGCTGGTCCCGTCCCCGTTCACCAAGCCCGCATGCGAGCACTGCGAGGGCACCCGCCTGCGCATACTCCCGGCCGGCCGGGTCGCCTCGGCGACCGGCACCTCGGGTGCCGGGGCGGTCAGGGCCGGCAAGTCGATCAAGGCGGTGAAGCCGGTCAAGGCCGCGAAGGCCGACAAGCCGGCCGCGGTGCCCGCTCCGCGCGGGGCCTCGCGGTGGCACCTGCCGTCGTTGCACCGCTCCGCCTGATCCCGCTCCGGGTCGCCCGCACGCCGTCGCCCGCCCCCGCCGATACTCGGGGGCGGGCGCCGTCGCGCCGGCCGTAGGATTCCGGGTATGGCGGCCACTGGAACCACTGACATCACTGCGGGCGAGCGCGAGAAGGCGTTCTATGTCACAACGCCCATTTACTACGTAAATGACGCCCCGCACCTGGGCCACGCCTATACGACCGTCGCAGGCGACGTGCTCACCCGTTGGCACCGCCAGCGCGGCGAGAAGGTGTGGTTCCTCACCGGCACGGACGAGCACGGTCAGAAGATCATGCGCACGGCCGAGGCGAACGGCGTCACTCCGCAGGAGTGGTGCGACAAGCTGGTCACGGAGGCGTGGAAGCCCCTCTGGGAGCACCTCGAGATCGCCAACGACGACTTCATCCGCACCACCGAGAAGCGACACACCGACCGGGTCCAGGAGTTCGTCCAGGACCTGTACGACAAGGGCGAGATCTACAAGGGCGGCTACGAGGGCCCGTATTGCGTGGCGTGCGAGGAGTACAAGGCGCCGGGCGACCTGCTCGACGGCGAGGACGGGCAGAAGTTGTGCCCGATCCACAAGCGCCCGGTGGAGATGCTCAAGGAGGAGAACTACTTCTTCAAGCTCTCCGAGTACGGTCCCCGGCTGATCGAGTTCTACGAGGCCAACCCGGACTTCATCCAGCCGGCCTCGGCCCGCAACGAGGTCCTCCAGTTCGTCCGCCAGGGCCTGCAGGACCTGTCCATCTCGCGGTCCACGTTCGACTGGGGCATCCCGGTTCCGTGGGACCCCAAGCACGTCATCTACGTGTGGATCGACGCGCTGCTCAACTACGCCACCGCGGTCGGCTACGGCGCGGACGAGGCGAAGTTCGAGGGCACCTTCCCGGCGGACGTGCACCTGGTCGGCAAGGACATCCTGCGCTTCCACGCGGTGATCTGGCCCGCGATGCTGATGGCCAACAGCCTGCCGGTGCCCGGCCGGGTGTTCGCGAACGGCTGGCTGATGGTCGGCGGCGAGAAGATGAGCAAGTCGAACCTGACCGGCATCTCGCCCCAGCAACTCACCGACCACTTCGGCGTGGACGCCTACCGCTACTACTTCCTGCGCGCGATCCAGTTCGGCCAGGACGGGTCCTTCTCGTGGGAGGACTTCTCCGCGCGGTACACCTCGGAGCTGGCCAACGATTTCGGCAACCTCGCCTCGCGCGTGGCGGCCATGGTCGGCAAGTACTTCGCCGGCGCGCTGCCCGCCTCCACCGCCGACGGGGACGCCGAGGGCGCGCTGCACAGCGCGCTGATCGAGACCGTGTCGGTCGCCGACGACCGGGTCCGGGCGCTGGACTTCCAGGCCGGTCTGGACGCGGTGTTCGGCTACGTGAAGCTGGTCAACGGCTACATCACGGAGCAGGAGCCGTGGAAGGTGGCCAAGGACGACAGCCCCGAGGGCCGGGCCCGGCTGGCCACGATCCTGTACACCTCGGCCGAGTCGCTGCGTGCGCTCGCCGTGCTGCTGAACCCGGTGATGCCGGCGACCGCACAGAAGTTGTGGGACTCGCTCGGCGCCGAGCCGCACCTGGGCCCGCTGGCCGCGCAGCACGTGCAGGACGCGGGCCGCTGGGGGCAGTTGCCGGCGGGGGCGACGGTCACCAAGGGCGCGGTCCTGTTCCCGCGCCTCGAAGAGAAGAAGGACGCGTGATCCGTTGAGCAAGCGCAAGCGTCGGGACGGCGGGGCCCGGGACACCACCCCGCCGCCCGCGCCCGAGCCACTGCGGGTGCCCGTCTGGGACGCGCATACGCACCTGGACCTCCAGGAGGCGAGCGTGGCCGACGCGTTGGCGACCGCCGCCGAGGTCGGCGTGGACACGCTGGTCCAGGTCGGCATCGACGTGCCGTCCTCGGTATGGGCGGCCGAGACGGCCGCCGCACACGAGCGGGTGCACGCGACGGTGGCGCTGCATCCGAACGAGGCGCCGCGGATCGTGCTCGGCGACCCGGACGGCTGGTCCGGGCAGCGCCGGGCACCGGGCGGCGCGGCCGCGCTGGAGGCGGCGCTCGCCGAGATCGATCGGCTGGCCGCCCTGCCGCACGTGCGCGGGGTCGGCGAGACCGGCCTGGACTACTTCCGGACCGGCGACGAGGGTGTGGCCACGCAGCAGGAGTCCTTCCGCCGGCACATCGAGATCGCCAAGCGGCACCGCAAGCCGCTGGTGATCCACGACCGCGAGGCGCACGCGGACGTGTTGCGGATCCTGGCCGAGGAGGGCGCACCGGAACGGGTGGTCTTCCACTGCTTCTCGGGCGACGCCGAACTGGCGAAGACGTGCGCCGAACTCGGCTACGTGATGTCCTTCGCGGGCAACGTGACCTACCCGAGCGCACAGCCGCTGCGGGACGCGCTCGCCGTCGCGCCGATCGACCTGATCCTGGTCGAGACCGACGCGCCGTTCCTGACCCCGGTGCCGTTCCGCGGCCGACCGAACGCCCCCTACCTGGTGCCGATCACCGTGCGGGCGATGGCCGCGGTCAAGGGCCTGGCCGAGGACGAGTTGGCCGGCGCGCTCGCGGCCAACGCCGAACGTACCTTCGCGCGGCACTAGTTACCTCTGTTTGCCGCCCGTCACCCGGACGACCGGGGGACGGGCGGCGCACGCTCCGCGCCGGTGTACAGTCCGATGCTCGTCGGGCGGAACAGCGCCCCGGCGCCCGGATCACCCCCGGAACCAGTCCCCTCGGAATCCCTCAGGAGCACCGTTGAGTCGTTCCGCCGGCTCCGCCCGCAGGCGCAACACCGCCCGGGCGGGCAGGGGCGGCAGTCGCCCCGGACCCTCTCTGCGCACTCTCGTTCCGCAGGCCCTCGTGGTCGCCGTCCTGGTCGGCGGCACCACGGCCTTCGTCGCCTACGACAAGACGGTGAAGCTCGTCGTGGACGGCGAGGAGCGTACCGTGCACACGTTCGCCTCGAACGTCTCCGGGCTGCTCGACCGCCAGGAGGTCAAGGTCGGCGAGCACGACATCGTGGCGCCCGGACGCAAGGCGAGCCTGGAGGACGGCGACCGCGTCGCGGTGCGCTACGGCCGACTGTTGACGCTGACCGTCGACGGCCGGCCACAGCAGGTCTGGGTGACCGCGAAGTCGGTGGCCGAGGCGCTCGAACAGGTCGGCGTGCGGGCGGACGGCGCCTACCTGTCGGTCTCCCGCGACCTGCCGATCGGCCGGCAGGGGCTCAACCTGGACGTGCGCACCGAGCGGGCGATCACCTTCCTCGTCGACGGCAAGACGGTGCCGCTGCGGACCAACGCGGCGACCGTGCAGGCCGCGCTGGAGCAGGCCGGGATCTCGATAGGGCCGCAGGACCGGATCGACACGCCGACCGACTCGTATCCGCAGCAGGGCCAGACCGTCTCGATCCTGCGGGTCACCGGCACCACGGTGACCAAGGACGAGAAGATCCCGTTCAAGACCACCAAGCAGGACGACCCGACCCAGTACAAGGGCACCGACACGGTCGTCACCAAGGGCGAGACCGGACTGCGCCAGATCACCTACTCGTACGAGACGATCAACGGCGTCAAGCAGGAGCCGCGCAAGATCTCCGAGAAGGTGGTCAAGGAGCCGGTCACCCAAATCGTCAAGGTCGGCACCAAGGAGAAGCCGGACTCGGTGGCCGGGGCCGATCAGCTCAACTGGGGCGCGCTCGCGCAGTGCGAGTCGGGCGGCCGGGCGAACGTGGTGGACGCGTCGGGGACCTATCACGGGCTCTACCAGTTCGACGCGCAGACCTGGCAGTCGATGGGCGGCACCGGGGTGGCGAGTCAGGCACCGGCATCGGAACAGACATATCGGGCAAAGCTCATGTTCGTCCAGCGGGGGGCCAGTCCGTGGCCGCTGTGCGGCAGTAGGCTCTACTCGTGAGTGATCTTCCCGCGGGACCGGGACTGCTCGGTGCCGCGGACATCCGTGCGCTCGCCGAGGCCCTGGGTGTGCGCCCGACCAAGCAGCTCGGCCAGAACTTTGTGATCGACGCCAACACGGTGCGGCGCATCGTGCGCACCGCGGGCGTGCGACCCGAGGACGTCGTCGTCGAGATCGGCCCCGGCCTCGGCTCGCTGACCCTGGCCCTGCTGGAAAGCGCCGCACGGGTGGTCGCGGTCGAGATCGACCCGGTGCTCGCCCGCCACCTGCCGACCACCATCGCCGCCCGGATGCCCGAGCGGGCGGCCGACTTCGCGCTCGTGCACGCGGACGCGATGACGGTGACCGAGTTGCCCGGCCCGCCGCCCACCGCGCTGGTGGCGAACCTGCCGTACAACGTGTCCGTGCCGGTGCTGCTGCACATGTTGCAGACCTTCCCGTCGCTGGAGCGGCTCCTGGTGATGGTGCAGTCCGAGGTGGCCGACCGGCTCGCCGCGACGCCCGGCGGCAAGGTGTACGGCGTGCCGTCGGTCAAGGCCGCGTGGTACGCCGACGTCAAGCGCGCGGGCGCGATCGGGCGCAACGTGTTCTGGCCGGCGCCCAACGTCGACTCGGGCCTGGTCTCGTTCGTGCGCCGCGAGCCGCCGGAGACCACGGCGACCCGCCAGGAGGTGTTCGCGGTCGTGGACGCGGCGTTCGCCCAGCGGCGCAAGACGCTGCGGGCGGCCCTGGCGGGATGGGCCGGCTCCCCCGCCGGCGCCGAGCAGGCGCTGCGCGCGGCCGGGATCGATCCGCGCACGCGCGGGGAGGCGCTGGGCGTCGAGGCGTTCGCCAGGATCGCCGAGCACCGCCCCGGGGCCGGCGAGCGTCCCGCGGCGGGTGACCGTCCCGAGGCGGGTGACCGTCCCGACCCGGACGACCGCACGTCGCCGGGTGAAGCCGTACCTCCGGCCGGGTCGAACGAGCCCCGCGACTGAGGGCGCGCCGGCACCGTCGATACCATCGACGACGGTGCCGAGGAGTTCGCACGGCCCACGTCCGAAGAGGCCCGGCAGGGCCACGAAGGAGTTCCACGAGCCGTGTCTTCCGTCACCGTCAGTGTTCCCGCGAAGGTCAATCTGCAGCTCGCGGTCGGTGGGGTGCGGCCGGACGGCTTCCACGAGCTGGTCAGTGTCTTCCACGCCGTGTCCCTGTACGACGAGGTCACCGTCACGCCCGCGGACCGGCTGAGCCTGGCCTGCGAGGGCGAGGGCATCGACGAGGTCCCGTTGGACCACAGCAACCTGGCCGCGCGCGCGGCGATCCTGCTCGCCGACCGGCTCGGCCGCGAGCCGAACGTGCGCATCCACATCCGCAAGGGCATCCCGGTCGCGGGCGGCATGGCGGGCGGCAGCGCGGACGCGGCGGCGACGCTGCTCGCGTGCGACACGCTGTGGCGTGGCGACACGCCTCGCGAGATGTTGCGCCGACTCGGCGCCGAGCTGGGCAGCGACGTGCCGTTCTCCGACCTGGGCGGTACCGCGATCGGCACCGGGCGCGGCGAGCGGCTGGCCTCGGTGCCGACCACGGCGCGCTTCCACTGGGTGTTCGCGCTGGCCGACGGCGGGCTCTCCACGCCGGCCGTGTACGGCGAGTGCGACCGGCTGCGCGAGGCGGCGGGCGAGGCGGTCGGACGCCCCGCGCCGCGCGAGGAGCTGATCGCCGCGCTGCGCGCGGGCGATGCGCACGCGCTGGGCGCCAACCTGGTCAACGACCTGCAACCGGCGGCGCTGTCGCTGCGGCCCGCGCTGGGCGCGACGCTGGCCGCGGGGATGGCCGCGGGGGCGGTCGGCTCGCTGGTGTCCGGGTCCGGGCCCACCTGTGCGTTCCTGGCGCCGGACCGGGAGACCGCGCATGTGGTGGCCGAGCGGCTGACCGAATCGGGCACCTGCCGGGCCGCGCGGGTCGCGTTCGGCGCGGTGCCCGGGGCCCGGGTGCTGCCGCGCCGAGTCGTTCCGGTGGAGCGCGAGAACACGGTGTAGCGCGGACCGTTAGAGTTGGTCGAATGCGAGCGTTGCGGTACGGCGGTTCGGTCTGATGGCGAACCTGGTCAATCTTGAGTCAGTCGGCAAGGCGTATGTCATGCGCACCCTGCTCGACGAGGTGTCCCTCGGCGTGGCCGAAGGCGACCGGATCGGCGTCGTGGGCCGCAACGGGGACGGCAAGACCACGCTGATCCGGGTGATGGCCCAGCGGGAGCCGGTCGATTCCGGCCGGGTCACCCACGTGGGCGGGCTCAGCCTGGGCATCCTGAGCCAGCAGGACGACCTGGATCCGGCGGCGACCGTGCGCCAGGAGATCGTCGGCGACCGCCCGGAGCACGAGTGGGCGGGCGATGCGCGCATCCGCGACGTGCTGACCGGGCTGTTCGGCGGGCTGGCCATGCCCGGCTTCGAGAGCGGCATCGACTCGGTGATCGGCCCGCTGTCCGGCGGCGAGCGGCGCCGGATCGCGCTGGCGAAGCTGCTGATCGAAGAGCACGACCTGATCATCCTGGACGAGCCGACCAACCACCTCGACGTCGAGGGCATCGCGTGGCTGGCCGGCCACCTCAAGACCCGGCGCTCCGCGCTGGTCGTGGTCACCCACGACCGCTGGTTCCTGGACGAGGTCTGCACCCGCACGTGGGACGTGCAGGGCGGCAAGGTGCACGACTACGAGGGCGGCTACTCGGCGTACGTGCTGGCCCGGGCCGAGCGCTCGCGGATCGCGAGCACCGAGGAGACCAAGCGGCAGAACCTGGTCCGCAAGGAGCTCGCGTGGCTGCGCCGCGGTGCCCCGGCTCGCACCTCCAAGCCCAAGTTCCGGATCGAGGCGGCGAACGAGCTGATCGCCGACGAGCCGCCGCCGCGCGACACCCTGGCACTGCGCGGCTTCGCCAACGCCCGGCTGGGCAAGACCGTCTTCGAGCTGCTCGACGTGCGGATCGAGGCGGGCCCCAAGACGCTGCTGGAGCACCTGACCTGGAACCTGGGCCCGGGCGACCGGATCGGCCTGGTCGGGGTCAACGGCGCGGGCAAGACCTCGCTGCTGCGCGCGCTCAAGGACGCGGCGTACGAGGAGAAGCAGCCGGCCGCCGGCAAGGTCGTGGTCGGTCGTACCGTCAAGCTCGCCTACCTCTCCCAGGAGGTCGCCGAACTCCCGCCCACGCTGCGGGTCCTGGAGGCGGTGTCGCAGATCCGCGAGCGGGTCGAGATCGGCAAGGGCAAGGAGATGACGGCCGGTCAGCTGTGCGAGCAGTTCGGTTTCACCGGCGAGAAGCAGTGGACGCCGGTCTCCGACCTGTCCGGCGGCGAGCGGCGCAGGCTGCAGTTGCTGCGGTTGTTGATGGACGAGCCGAACGTGCTGTTCATGGACGAACCGACCAACGACCTGGACATCGAGACGCTGACCCAGCTGGAGGACCTGCTCGACGGCTGGCCGGGTTCGTTGGTGATCGTCAGCCACGACCGGTACTTCATCGAGCGCACCACCGACACCGTGCTCGCGCTGTTGGGCGACCGCACGCTGCGGATGTTGCCGGGCGGCATCGAGGAATACCTCAAGCGTCGCCGGGATGCGGTCGAGGCGGGGGCAACCGCCGCGCCGACCCGGCGCGGTGGCGGCGACACCCGCGCGGCCAAGAAGGAACTCCAGCGGGTGGAGCGGCAGTTGTCCAAGCTGGCCGATCGGGAGAAGAAGGTGCACGACGGCCTGGCCGAGCACGCCACCGACTTCGACAAGGTCTCCGCGCTGGACACCGAACTACGGGCGATCCGGGACGAACGCGACGAGTTGGAGATGCGCTGGCTGGAGCTCGCGGAGGAGACCGAGTAGCCGGATCCCGGGCGAATCCTCCCGGCGAAGAGTGCTCCGGCGGTTCATCGAATCGATATCCGGAGCGGGGTCGACGTGAGGGTTGTCCCGTACCCATGGGTCACATCCGCTATGTAGTCTGAGGAGACCGATACGGGTGTGCCGCAATGCGGCGCCTCGGAAAACGGGGCAACGTGCGGCGCGTTGGCAACTAGCTGCGTGGTGACGGGTGAGGTATCGGCTCCACGCACGGGGGAGTGTGGCAGATGCTCATCGCGGATATCGGGGACGGTGGACCCACGGGGGTGTCCTCGTCGGACATGCAGGCGCTGTCCGTCGGGCTGGAATCGATGGTGCAGTTCCAAAAGGACGTCCAGCGCGCGCTGGACGACCTGGACGCATCCACTGCGGCACCGCACAAGCTGGTCGACAACCGCGTGGAACTGGACGCCTCGGGCAACTTCGGTGAGGCGATCCGGCTGTGGTCCGCGTACGTCGACGTGCGCCAGGAGCTGATCGATCTGTCGACGCAGCTCAAGCGCCAGATCGAGGCGATGCAGATGACCGTCCAGTACGTGCGGGGCACGTACGAGGGCAACGAGGCGGAGTTCACCGCCAAGTACAAGGCTCTGCAAGAGGACTACGCGAACAACGCGCCGGCTCCCGCACCGCCGGCGAAGAAGCCCTGAGCGGCTCGGGATTCGACGTGACGGGAACTACGGGGACGGGGTGACGACATGCTGGATGCCGGCGGTGGCGGTGGCGGGTGGGGAAGTGGACCCACCAACTTCGAGGAATACTCGCACGAAGCGCTGAAGGGCATGATCGACGGCGCACGGCCTGCCGAACTGACGGCGTCGGGAAAGGCGTTGCTCGATGCCAAGGAGACGCTGGAGACGCTGACGACGGCACTGGAGACGCGGATCAGCCGCCTCGAGTGGACCGGGAAGTCCGCGGAGAGCTTTCGTGAGTGGACCGGCAAGGTCATGGTCGCGACCCGCAAGTTCGCCGAGCACTCGGGCAAGGTCGGCACCGCGATGGACCACGCGGGCAGCGAGCTGAGCTTCGCGCTGCTGACCATGCCGGAGGTGCCCGCGAACGCCAAGACGATCGTGGACAGCAACGGCGAGAAGCGGCTGGTCTGCCAGCCGGGGGACACCCCGGACAAGAAGGCCATGGTGGCCTCGGCGAAGACCGAGCTGGAGAAGGCGCGCCAGGAGGCCATCCGTCGGATGGAGAGCCTGAGCAGCACCTACACGGTGACCACCGAGACGCTGACCAAGCCGCCGGCCATCGACTTCCCGCCGCTGCCCGCGTTGCCGACGGTGTCGCACGGCGGCGGTGGTGGAACATCCAACGGCCCTCGCCGGACCTCGAATCACTCGACGGTCAAGACGACCGTGGGCAAGGACGGCGGGACACTGATCCCCGGCCACGGCCCTTCGGGCAACGGTGGCGACAACCTGATCGACGGGTCGAACGGCTCGGGGGTCGTCGGTTCGGTCGGCGGCGGCATCGACGGCGGCGGGTACGTGCCGCCGAAGGACACCGGTCTGCTCGGTCAGGAGCCGTTCCGGAACGGCCCCGCGACCTTGCCCGATCCCGGTCCGACGGCTCCGGGTCCGATCGGCACTCCGCCCGGCGGCGGCAACCCGCAGGGGCAGCCCCCCGGCCTGCCGATGTTCCCCGGCGGCAAGACCGGCGGCTTCCCGCCCGGTGGCAAGACGGGTGGCTTCCCGCCCGGCAAGTCCGGCGGTTCGAAGGCGCAGTTGACCTCGAACCCGACGGCCAACGGGCGCGGTCCGAACATGACCTCCAACGCCGAGGGCCTCACCGGCGGCCGGCCGACCGGGCGTGGCCCGACCGGCGGTGGCGCCGGTCACAACAACCCCGGCGGCGGCACCGGCCCGCGTGGCGCCGGTGGCGGTCGGCGGTTCACCGGGCAGAGCGGTGGCGTGGTCGGCGGGACTCCGCGTGCCGCGGGCGCGGGCCAGTTCTCCTCCGGCGGCAGCGGCCTGGCCGGCCGGGGCGCGGCGGGCATGCGCGGCGGCGGCGGGACGGGCACGGACGGCGGGCGCGACCAGCGCAACCGGCGGCAGCGCGCGGACTACCTGCACGAGGAGGAGGAGACGTGGGTGGGCGACCGCACCACGGCTCCGCCGGTGGTCGACTGATCGATCGGGTTCTGCCGGCGGGGGACCGATCGGGATTTGTCGACCGCGGCCGACCATGGGCCTGTCGGCAGGGGTCGATGCGTCGAGGTCGATGCGTCCGGGTCGGCTCGTCGGGGTCGACCGGCCGGGTGAGTACGGCCGAACAGCGGTGATAAGTCCGGGATTTCGGGTCGGCCCCATTCGCGATTGTCGCGAGTGGGGCCGATTCGTCGTATGGCGGGGCCGATTCCGCAGCGCTCCGCGGGAGTTCGGGGCCGGGCGAGCCGCGCGATACGCCCGTCTCGGCGGGTCTGGTGGGTGACCCGGCGGCATGACGGCATGACGGCACGGCGGCACGGCGGCACGGCGGCAGGGGAACGGGCCGGGAAAACCCCGGCGATCACGCGGTGATCCTTTGCGGACACGGAAAAGGCGAAGTTGCGGGTGTTTGGGCAAAACCGCGACGGGGGCCGAGGGTGGGCCGTACGCTGAATCCCGAGTGCCGGTGGTTGCCTGCGCGGCTGTTGGTCCATCCGATGCGTCTGGGCCGCAAGTGACGTCGCGGGCTGTGGGGCCACCGGGGTCGTGGGGCAATTGGAGCAGTCGCGTACGACCGCCGGGGTGGGCGTGGTGCGATGGGGGACGCCTGTCCGCACCGGCGTGTCGATGCCGCGTGTGGTCGGTGCACGATCCGATGCCGATCACGCTGCACCTGACCGAGGGGGGCTTGATGGGTCGGAGTTCTGCAGCGACGGACATTTCGGGAGCGGGTCTGCGGACCCTGGTCGTGGGGGCCGGGTCGGCGGGCAGCGCGTTGGCGCGAGATCTGTTGCGGACACCCGATTTCGGGTTGCGTCCGATCGGATTTCTCGACGACGACCCCGACAAGGACGGGATCCGGGTCGCCGACGCGGACAACCCGCAACATCTGCTTCCGGTTCTGGGCGGCCTGGCCGCCCTGACCGACGTGGCACTGGAGCATGGCATCGAGGTGGTCGTGCTGGCCATCCCGGGGCTTCCGCACGAGGAGTTTCGCAAAGTGGCCGCCGGGGCCGCCGCGATCGGCGCGGCCGTACGGTATCTGCCGTCCTTCCTGGTCGCGTTGCGGCGCGACGTGGTCGGCAGCGACATGCGCATGCTCGACGTCAACCGGCTGATCGGCCGGCAGGAACTGCATGTGGTCTCCGCGTCGGTGCGTGAGGTGATCGCGGGCCGCCGGGTGTTGATCACCGGCGCGGGCGGCTCGATCGGCAGCGAGTTGTGCCGTCAGGTGTACGGCTTCGGGCCGAGCCGGATGTACATGCTCGATCACGACGAATCCAACCTGCACCGTCTCCAACTGGACGTGTGGGGCGAGGCGTTGCTCGACGACGAGACGCTGGTCATCGCGGACATCCGGGATCGCCCGCGGATCGAGCAGCTCTTCCACGATCTCAAGCCGGAAGTGGTCTTCCACGCCGCCGCGCACAAGCACCTGCCGCTGCTGGAGCGGCATCCGTGCGAGGCGGTCAAGTCCAACGTGCTGGGCACGGAGAACCTGGTCCGGGCCGCGCTCGACGTGGGGGTCGAACGTTTCGTACTGATCTCCACGGACAAGGCGGCCGACCCGGTCTCGGTGCTCGGGGCGACCAAGCGGCTGGCCGAGTTGATCGTGCAGGCGAACACGCAGGCGCCCGGGGTGTTCGCGGGTGTCCGGTTCGGCAACGTGCTGGGCAGCCGGGGCTCACTGCTGTCCGTACTGGCCGAGCAACTGCGCGCGGGTGGCCCGGTCACCGTCACCCATCCGGACGTCACCCGGTTCTTCATGACGATCGAGGAGGCCGTGGGACTGGTCCTGGAGGCCGGTCGGATGGCCCAGGGCGGCGAGATCTTCGTGCTCGACATGGGCGAGCCGGTGCGGATCGTGGACCTGGTGCACAAGTTCGCCGAGCAGGTGAACCTGCCGAACGTACCGATCCGCTTCACCGGCCTGCGGCCCGGCGAAAAGCTGAACGAGGCGCTGTTCTCGACCACGGAGGAACGCCTGCCCACCGAACACCGGCGGATCCAGGCGACCGTGCCGCCGGGCCAGGCACTGGACGCGGTGGTGCGGCTGCCGGAGCTGTACGACGCGGCTGCGGTCAACGACACGAAGGCGGTGCGGGCGCTGTTGTCCGAACTGCTGCCGGGCTACGTCACGCCGGAGCCCGCCGGGGCCGAGGTGTTGTCGGCGCCGTACCCGGACGACTTCTAGAGGATCCTCGTGCGCCGGTGGGCGGTCTCCGTGCACCGGTAGACGATCTCGGCGCACGTCGAGTCGATCTCCGTAGACCTCGAGATGATCTCGGCGCACCTGGAGACGATCTCCGTTCACCTCGTGGACGGTGATCACGTGACCGGTGGGGCGAAGGGCGCAGTACGGTGACCATGAGGCCCCTGTGCTGCGAAAGGCGGATCCTCCATGATCGACCCCGAACTGAGGACGGCTCTGGACGCGATGCTCGGCGATCCGGAGCACTGGGTGCACGTGGGCACGGTGACCCCGACGGGGGAGCCGCACGTGACGCCCGTGATGCTCGCGTACGACGACGAGTATCTCTACCTCAGCCTCACCGGCCGCACCAAGAAGGCGAATCTGGAGCACGACCCGCGCGTGTGCCTGTCGATGGCGCGGGACGGCGACATCGCGCACGTCATCGTGTGGGGCGAGGTCGCCATGCGCGAGGACGAGTGGGCCCAGGAGCGCTGGGAGTTCGCCATGCGGCACATCCTGGGCGAGGCGGGCCTGGCCCAGCAGCGCCGCCCGCTCTCCCGCGAGGGCACGAGCCTGGGCGTGGTGACGCCGAAACGCTGGCGGGTCTTCGGACTGGGGCTGGGTCCGGGGTCGTAGGGGGCGGCGGCTGGGAGTTGCGTGGCTGCGCAGATCTATCCCTGGGCGGTGGGGCGAACGACGATGTCACCCACGTCGACCCCGTCCGGCTGCTCGATGGCGAAGGCGATGGCGCGAGCCACCGCGTCCGGCGAAAGAGCGATCTCCATCAGCTTGTCGACCTGGTCCCGCACAGCCGGATCCATGCGCTCCGCGAAATCCGTGCGGACGGCACCGGGTGAGACGACGGTCACGCGGAGGCTGTCGCCGGCCTCCTGGCGTAGGCCCTCGGAGATGGTGCGCACGGCGTTCTTCGTGCCGGCGTACACCGATTGGAGCGGCACGATGCGCAGTCCGGCGGTGGACACGACGTTGACGAAGTGTCCGAAGCCTTGCTCCCGGAAGACGGGAAGGGCGGCGGCGATTCCGTACAGGACGCCTTTGAGGTTGACGTCGATCATCTCCTCCCAGTCGTCGACGCGCAGGTCATCGAGACGGGAGAGCAAACCGACTCCGGCATTGCCGACGAGGACGTCGAGCTTGCCGTACCGATCGCGTGCCAGCTTGACCAGGCCGGACATGTCCGCTCGTCGCGTCACGTCCGTGCGAACCCAGGCGGCATCGCCGCCGGCCGTTTCGATGCGGGCGGCCAGAGCCTCGAGGCGCTCCGGACGGCGTGCCCCGAGGACGATCTTCGCGCCGCGCTCGGCAAGCAGAAGCGCGGTCGCCTCGCCGATGCCGCTGCCGGCGCCCGTGATCGCCACGACCTTGCCTTCGATTCCCGACATGATGATCGTCCTTCCGGAAGAGGAATGAGGGCGGGCCATGCCCATGCCCTAAAGTGAAAGTGGAGGCCCCGCCACTTCACCCAGGCTAAGTGGCGCCGCCTCCACTTAGCAAATGGTGACGAGGGGAGAGCCGCAGATGGCCCGAGACGCAGGACGCCCACTGCGGGCCGACGCGCAGCGCAACCGGGACAAGATCCTGGCCGCCGCGGTGCGCGTGTTCACCGAGGAGGGACTCGACGCGCACTTCGAGCGCATCGCCAGGGAAGCGGGCGTGGGAACCGGCACCCTCTACCGCAACTTCCCCACCCGGGAGGCCCTGATCGAGGCGGCCTACCGCAACGAAGTGGCCCGGTTGTGTGACGCTGTGCCCGGTCTCCTTGCCACGATGCCGCCGCCCGAGGCCCTGCGGGCCTGGACTCGCCGCTTCATCGACTACGCCACGGCCAAACTCGGCATGGCCGAGGCCCTGCGAGCCGTCGTCAATACGGGAGCCAACCCCTACGCCGACAGCCACGAGATGATTCAGGCCGCGCTCTCTGCCCTCATGGACGCCAATACCGCCGCCGGAACGATCCGGTCCGACATCAGCGCGACCGAGATGTTCGCCGCCCTCGCCGGTATCGCACTCACCTCGGCCAAGCCCGAGCAGCGAGGACAGGCCGAACGCCTCCTCGACCTCACCCTGGACGGACTGAAACCCGCGCCACCGCGGCTCCCCGAAGACTGACGGCACGATCCGGCCGAGTCGGTCGCGTCAGCCGTGGAGGGCCTGGTCGGCTTCCCGGTGGATCTCCGCCTGCGCGAACAACACCGAGGCCACGTAACACGGCAGGGCGATCAGCGCGGCGACCAGCACGACATCCTCGGCCTGAAACAAGCTGGTGGCGACCCCGACCAGGGCGAGCGCGAACGGCAACCACCGCCGCCAAGCCGCCAGTTCATACATACGAG
The DNA here is from genome assembly GCF_042956465.1 of Embleya sp. NPDC008237. NCBI lineage: Bacteria > Bacillati > Actinomycetota > Actinomycetes > Kitasatosporales > Streptomycetaceae > Embleya > Embleya sp. NPDC008237. The sequence goes on along the minus strand of NZ_JBIBGL010000008.1, from coordinate 462,687 downwards.
CCACTCGCGCGGCCCGGACCAGCACGCCTCCGCCGATTCCGGACACCAGGACAATCGCGAGCAACTCCACGGCAGTACAGAGCCTTTCCGGCTTCGGAGACGACACGGTTGCCCCCAGCAAACCAGAAGTGGCCTGATTATGCGGTCGGTTCAAGCCGCGAGTGCTGTCGGTCAATCCCGATCGAGGTCCTCGGCCGCCCGACCGGCTCGAAGGCAGCGAACCGGATCCGCCTGCGGCACACGAAGAGCGAACCAGATTCGCTTGCCGCGCACGAGCGGCTTGCACCCGTGCGCCTGGGACAACTCCTCCAGCAGCGGTACACCTCGGCCGTGGTCGGCGAGCCCGCCCATCGGCAGCCCGGTCCGCGCCGGCAGGGCGCGGCTGCCGTCCTCGACGTCGACCACGATCCGTGCGCCGGGGCGGTCGTAGGACACTCGCACCCGGACCCGCGTCCGCGGGGCGTGCCGCACGGCGTTGGCAAACACCTCGGTGGTGAGCAACTCGCCCAGCCGGAGCAACTCTTCGTCCGCGATCCCGAGTCGAGTCAGTGCCGCCACGACGACCCCGCGCACGGCCGGGGCATACGGCGCGTCCGCCGTACACGTCAGCGAGGCGATCGGCACGCAGCCCTTGAGGATGGATGTGGACATGCGCGTCTCCAATGGGATCGATGCATGTCGCTTCGCGCAGAGTGGATAAGGCTCCACACAGCGTGAGCGGCTTTCGGTGGACGATAGTGCGCGCGCACATGTGCCCGCCAGGTTGCGCAGCTCGATCAGGTGGAACTTTCGTAACCGGACAAATGGAAGCGGACGTCCGACGTACCCTGCCGCAGGATTCGAGCCCATCGGATTGATCAGTGGGGGTGGTTCGGGATGGCTTTGACGCCTACCTACGCACGTCGGAGACTCGGCGCCGAGCTCCGGCGCCTGCGAGTTCGCGCGGCCTTGACCGGTGAGTCGGTCGCGGAGACATGCGGCTGGAGCCACACCAAGGTCGTCCGGATCGAGACGGCCAAGGTCTCCTTGTCGCGCCACGACCTCAGCCGGTTGTGCGGACTGTACGAGGCAACCGAGGATGAGACGGCACGTTTGGAGGGCTGGCGCGAGGACACTCGCGGCTCGCGCTGGTGGTTGGAGTACGAATCGATCCTCAGTGCCCGACTTCAGGAGTACATCTCGCTGGAGGCTCAGGCATCCTCCATTCACGCCGCAGGGTCGAGCGTGATGCCTGGATTGCTTCAGTCGAGAGGCTATGCACAGGCGCTGTTCGACACCGCCCCGTTGGTACCCGATCCCGATGAAGCCGACGTCCTTCTCGAAGTGCGGATGCGCCGCCAGAAACTACTGGCGGGAGATGTGACAGTCTCCGTAACGATGGCCGCGGCACTGCTCTACGTGTACACCGGTGGGCGGGAGGTCTTGCGCGGGCAACTCGAACACCTGCTGAAGATCGGTAAGTTGCCGAACGTCGAACTTCACGTCGTTCCGTTCGAGTCCGCGTCTCGACCGATCGAAGGAGGGATCACACTCTTCGACTTCGCAAGCGCTCACGAACCGAGCGTTGCCGTCTCGGAGCACCAAGGCGGTCTCGTGATTCGTGACGGCGACATCGAAGTCAGACGCTTCCGTCGCATTCTCGACCACCTGAAGATGCATGCCTTGTCGGCGGAGGCCACCGAGAGCTTGATCCGCCGACGACTGGAGGAACTGTGAGCAACGAGATCACCGGACCCTGGCGGACTTCGTCCTACTCGGCCGCCAGCAACGAGAATTCATGTGTGGAGGTGGCCCCGGCGCCCCTGGCCACCGCCGTACGGGACACCAAGTGCCGTGAGCGCGGCCATTTCTGCGTCCCCGCGGCGTCCTGGGCCACGCTCGTGCGAACCCTCAAGGGTGCGCGCGGCCGCTGAGCAGCGCACTTCGCCCGCAGCCGGGTCGTGGTCAGAACGGCGGTGCCAGTGTGCCGCCGTAGCGCGGTTTGCAGGTCGTGCACGGGATCGGGCGGCCCTCGTGGTCCTCGCCGCGCCAACCGCCCTTGCAGTCGCAAGGGGGTGGTGCCGCCGAGGTGGGTGTCGGGTCTCCGCCCAGGGATCGGCGGAAGGTCTCGCGCATCGTGGCGTGTATCGCGATCGCCTCGTCGAGGCGGTACAGCAGGACGGCCAGTGGTGAGCGGATTCCGGGGCCGGTGAGTGGTCCGCAGGTGCGGATGGTGTCGGCGAGATCGTGGATCAGGACGTCCCGGTCGGTGCGTTGGGCGAGCTTGAGCGCGACGCGGTGCAGGCCGGGCATCAGGAATTCGTGCGACTCGGGCGGGAGTTGTTCGACCAAGGCCTTCGCCGCTCGGAACGACGCGTTGTCCGGCGGGCTCGCGCGGGAGGGAGTGGGGGGAGACCCCGTTCCTTCCCTGATAGAGGTAACTACAGGGAGCGGCTCATCCGGGTGAACCGTTGAGGCGCCGTGGTGAGCGCTCGAGCGCCTGTGAGTGGTGTCGGGCGAAGGGCTCAACGGCTCGTCTCCGTGGGCAGTTGAGCCGATGCTCAACGGTCCGTCCGGATGATCCGTTGAGGGGATGAGCAGGGCGTACTCGCTGAGCGACGAGTTGCCGTTCCCGAGCCGATGGCCGCGGTGGACCTGAAGCAGGAGCCCGCGTCGCTGCAACGTGTCGAGGGCGCGACGAACAGTGGAGAGATGGAAACCACCGTCGTCGGCGAGTATGGCGTGCGTGACGCGGATGCCGGTGCCGTCGGACTTCGCGTAGGAAGCGAGCAACAGTGCGAACAACAGCAGCGTGCGCTTGAGCTCCGGATCACGGCGCACGGCACCCAACCACACGGCGCGACGCGCATTCGGGGGAATCCTGGCCGGATCGGTGGTCGAAGAGGGGTAGTTCAGGCATGCTTGTGCCTGAGGATGCGCCGGGACCACGGCGTTGCCTTTCGGTTGGTCCGCTGCGTTGTACAGCGGGTTGACTAGCGGCGATCACCTTCTGAGGGGTGATCGCCGCTTTCCGTAGTCGAACCGTAACGGCCGCTTAATCGCCGATGCCCAACTTTCACCCGATCGAGCGACCAACCATTTTTTGACGCCCCGTCACGGATGGGCGGGGCAGTCGATGTGGTCCTGAGGCGCACACCTGCACCCGTCGAACTGCCGTGGACGGGCTGGAGTCGTGTGGCCCTCCATCTGAACGTGACCCATCGGCGTCCCCGGCGCCCAGCCGCGGCGATTCCTCCGGGACCTTCGGTCCGGTTGCATCATTCCTGCTGGGACCATCTCTTGGATTGTTTTGCGGCGCGATGTCTAAGTGCTTGAGGCATAGATGTATCGACGCGAATCATCCGAAGATGCGAGGTCAATAGAATCTCATCAAAATCGGATTTTGGCATATCTGATATCCACGCGACGGCCCGCTCGACCCAGTAAGGAGACCCGGAGCCCATGGCCGACACAATGATTTTCTCGATGAGTTGCTCTGGTCTGGATCTGCCCGCAGGTTCCAGGCGGGGCCACTCTGAGACCAGCAGCTCGTGAACTGATCGAAAATCTCTCTCAAGGAGCGGCCACAGCGGAACGGGGTTCGAAATCGGAACCTTCGCCTTGATGTGCTCCTGCGAGCCTACGCCGATATCGCCGCTTTCGTCGACGCCGACCCATGTGCCATCCCCGCGATCGAATAGCGGAGTCCAATTTTTCATTGCTGTTCCCATGCAATATGCTCGGCGGGGATGCCGTGGTCCTTGAGGAATTTGTCGAACTGTTGTGCTATGGCCGGGGTCCAGTTCTCGCCGTAGTGCCCACTGTTCTCCGTCATTATGAATTTGCCATCCTTATCTCTGCTCAGAGTACCTCCGACGACCTTTCTCGGATTGCCATCGATGGTTGCTGCGAGCTGTTGATGAGGGCTTCCGTTCATATTCAAATGGGAAGAGGGCTTTCCGGTGACCAGGATTCCGCGTTCGGGGTCGAATACGTACTCCATTGCTCCTCTCTTCGGGAAATAGTTGAGGAAAGCGGCATTTGACTTGACTCTGTCACTCACCTCCAAAACTCCGGGGACGGGACCGCTTCCATCCTGGAGCCCGTACGGAGCCAGGCCAAGGGGGTCGAATTGCTCGGTCGGATTGGTGACATAGCCATGGTGATTTGGAGACGGCGCGAGGCCCAGCGGGTCCGGCGAGAGGTATTGCGCCGTTGCCGGCTCGTAGTATCTGAAGTAGTTGTACTCAAGCCCTGTTTCATCATCCAGATAGTGGCCGGGTCGGGGTATACGGCAAGGATTCGTCTGCCTGGGGTCATTGTGGGTTTGGTTTCCCCATAGGGACTGAAGCCGGACAGGAGTAGGGGGTCCATCCGTGTGGAGCAACCGCAGGACGGCTCCGACCCTGTCGGTCAAAATGGCAAACGATTGCGTGTCGTCTCCCTGCGGCTTTCGATTTTCGACGAGCAGCCGCCAACTGCTCGGAGCGTAATCCCACGTGGTTATATCTGAATTGTGATCCTGTTCGACCAGTTGAACGCCATCCCAGGAAAATATTATTTCAGTGCTTGATTCCACGTGCATCTTGCTAATTCGACGCGCCATCGGATCGTATGTATAGCGCCAGGTAGTGCCATCGGGTATAACAGTCTCTATGAGGCGATCTTCAGCATCCCAGGTGTAAGTCCATGTTTTCAACTTTCCGGACAGCGTTTTCTGGGTGCGTCGCACGATTCGCCCTTGTGCGTCGTGCGCATAGAAAATCTTCCCGGCCCTTGCTATGCGGGTTCCTACTACTTCGCGACTGCCTTGCGCTGTCTTGTCTTCCCCGGGCCAGGAGCCATTAGATTGATTCCCGGCAAGGTCATAAGCATACCGTTCGATCCACCCGTGACCCCTGACGGTCGTAACCCGACCGGACTCGTCCGAATCATACGTTGCCAAACCGGTAGTGCTGTCCTCTATCGTGGCAATCAAGCCGCCGGCTTGATAGGTGTATTTCCTGTGGTGGGCTTCTCGAACGCCTGAAGTCGGATCAAAAATTGCAGCCAGCGCACTGATGGGATTGTCGAGCGTGACCGATTCCTCGGTCAAGCGGTTCAAATTATCCCATGATCGATGAAATGTGATCCGCTTATCGAAGCGACGTTCTATTTCGCGACCGGCGGCGTCATGGGTGAATTCGAGAGTGCGGTCGGCAGTGCGCAGAGAAAGAGGCTGCCCGGCGGGATTCGATGACCATTCACTGATGTGGCCACCGGGGGTTTCTCGTCGCACCCGGCGACCGAGCAAATCGTACTCGTTCGAGAGGGTACGACCGTTGGTGGTCTCGGATGTGATGCGGCCGGTTGCGTCTCGCGTGAAGAGAAGGTCCACGTCTGGAGTGACGGCTTGGAGCAGGCGTCCTGCGGCGTCGTGGCGATAGGTTGTCGTGTGGGTGGTTGCTTCCTGGCGCTGGGAGACGACTTGCCCCACCGCATTGCGGACGTAGGAGACGATCTCGCCGGCGCCGTTGATCCGCTGGATCAGTCGGCCCGCTGCGTCGTGGCGGTAGGTGAGTTCTCGGCCGTTGAAGTCGGTTTCGGACGTGAGGCGGCCGGCCGGGTCGTATTCGTATTGCCAGGTCAGGCCCATGGGGTTGGTGACCTTGGTGAGGCGGAGTTCGGGGTCGTAGGTGAACTCCAGCCTGGCGCCGTCGGGGCCGGTTTGGGCGGCCGGGAGGTCGAAGTGGGTTGATTCGTAACTGGTGGTGAAGCCGGCCGGGTTCACGTGGTGGCGGAGGTTGCCTTCGGCGTCCCAGGTCCAGGATTCGTGGGTGCCGTCGGGGCGTTGGCGCCAGGCGGGCTTGCCTTCCACGGTCCAGGCGGTTCTGGTGGTGCTGCCCATCGGGTCGGTCAGGGTTGTGGCTCGGCCGAAGGCGTTGCGGGTGAGGCTTGTGGTGGCGCCGAGGGGGTCGGTTACCGACACCGGGAGGCCGGCGGGATCCGAGGTGACCTCGGTGGTGTGGCCCAGGGCGTTGGTGGTGGCCGTCAGGTGGCCGGACGGGTTGTAGGCGTAGGACGTGACGGCGCCCAGTTCGTCGGTGGCGGTGAGGAGGTTGGCGCGCTCGTCGTAGGTGTAGCGGCGCCGGCCGCCGTCCAGGCCGGTGACGAGGGTGGGGCGGCACAGGAGCGGGTCGAAGTCGGCGACGGTGAAGGTGCCGTTGGGGAGGACGATGCCGACTGTGTTGCCCAGGGCGTCGTACGAGTACCGCGTGGTGTGGCCGAGTTCGTCGGTGACGGCCACTCGGCGGTTGTAGGAGTCCCACTCCGTGAACCGGGTGCCGCCGAGGGGGTCGGTCTCGCGGACGACCTGGGACCAGTCGTTGTATTCGTATTCGCGGACCGCGCCGAGGGCATCGGTCATCCGGGTTGTTCGGGCCGCGTCGTCGTAGTCGAACGAGTTGTCCATGACGCCGTCGATGCCGGAGCCGCGTACGCAGCGGCCCGCCTCGTCGTATTCGTACTGGTACCAGGTGCCGTTGCGGTCGGTCCAGGACGTCATGCGGTGGTGGTCGTCGTAGGTGAAGCGGAGCGGGCGGCCGGAGGAGTTGACGACCTCCGACAGGTCGCCGGACTCGCCGTAGACGAAGGTGACCAGGGGGATCGAGGCCGTCGGGTCGTCGGATCTCATGTGGGTGACGGGGTCCGCGCCCAGCAGCCGAAACCCCGTGATCAGCCCGCCCGCCGTGTCCACCGCGACCCGGTACCCACCCGAGTGGGTGACCTCGAACGGCACGCCCGCGTCGTCGTAGAGATAGTCGATCCGGCTCCCGTTGCGATCGACCAAGGAGCGCACCGGTATTCGCCGCGAGAGCACCTCCGGCAGCGCCGCGAAGGACCAAATGCGGCCCCGCTGCGGATCGGTCACCGTGAACGTCCCGTTCGGCGCCCCGTCCCAGACCAGCGGCCACCGATAGCCGCCCATCGGCATGACCGGCTCGCCCGGCCGCGGCACCGGATATCGCAGCACCATCCCGTCGGCGGCCGTGAACGTGACCCTCTCCGCGCCCAGTTGCAGGTACTGGTCGAGCGTCGATGCCCACCGTTCGCCGAACCACCGCCCGCCGCCGAACGCCGTCCGGTGATGCCGCTCCAAGACCAACGGCAGCGCCCCCGCCAGCGTCACATCGGTCTGCGGCAGCACCATCTCGCCGGTGACCACGTCGATCGGCTCGCCCTCGCGCGTACACGCATCCGCACCCCGGCAGCGCGGGTTGTCCCGCTTGGCGATGGCCTTCTCGGCCTGCTCGGCGGGCGTCAACGCCTTGTTGCCGCCGCGCGTCGCCAACGTCAACGCCAGGTCGGGGGCGAGGTGGCCGAGGAAGCGCGCCGGGTTCTTCTTGAAGTCCTCCCACGAGGTGACGACGGTGTCCTGCGCGAACCCGATCGGGTCTCGGGCGATGCCGAGCATGCCTCCTGCGATGCCCTTCAGGTCCGTGGCGTAGGCGATCGGGTCCACGAAGATCCGGCCCGGGTCGAGCGTCCACGCGAAGCTCGCGAGTTCGAAGACCCCGGCGGCCCCACCCTTGACGAAGTCGATGCCCGCATTGCCGAGCGTCTTCCGGATGTCCGGGTCCAGATCCAGCACACCCGCCGACTTCCGCAGCTCCAACATCGCGTGCGCGTCGGCCTTTTCCACCCGCTCCCGGACCCGCTGCAACTGCGCCTGCGCCTCGCGCAACAGGTCGGCGCCCGGGTTTCCCTCGGGCTTGTGCGGTAGTTGCGGCAGGCACTCCTTGCCGACGCCGTTGGCCTTCTGTACATCCTGGTTGCGTTTGGCGAGGTCGTACGACTCCTGTTCCCTCGCCTGCGCCTCGATCAGCCAGAACGCCTGCTTGGCCTTGGGGATGATCTCGTTGGCGCACTCGCCCTGGGCGAACCGCAGCACCTCGGCGAACTCGCGCAGTTTCTTGGCGACGCTCGGGTATTCCTTGCCGTGCAGCTTCAGGACGTCGGTGACCAGCTTCAGATCCTTGCGGAACCCCTCGGCGGCATCGCCCCGCCAGAGGTCCTTGCCGTCGACCTTGCCCAGCCGGTCCTTGGCCTCCAGCGCCTGGACCGAGAACCGGGTGAACACGTCCGCGACGGTGTGCAGCACCTCCCAGTCACCCGGTATCAGCCCCCGAGGCTGCGAATCGGGCGTGAGCGGTTCGCCTGACACCAACACCGTGCAACCCCCGTCAGTCGGTCGATCCATCAGCCGGTCGGTCGGTCCGAGCAGTTCTTCAGCCGTCAGCCGTCAGCCGTCAGCCGTCAGTTCGTCAATCCGTCGTACTCATGTCGTCGCCCGCGTGGATCGAGGCCGCGCCACCCGGCGTGAAGAACCTGGCCTCGGCGTCCCGTTCCGCCGCCTCGTACTGCTGTGCGGCCATCTCCAGCGAGATCGCGATGCTCTCGCCGAGGCTGACCAGCGCGGCCATTGCCTGGGCGGACTTGAGTACGATCTCGCCGGCCTGGTACGGCGAGGTGTAGTGCTTTTGCAGCGCCGCCAGTTGCCCCTGCAACGGCTGCTGCTTCTGGGCGATTTCCCGGGCGATCAGCAGCGCGTCGATCAATTCGGTACTCGCCCCGCGCACGAACGCGCTGTCGACCTTGAATCCGTCGTCACCCACCCGTGGCCTCCGTCTCCGGCTCGCCGTTCCACAGACTCGCCCGCAGCCGCACCGGTTGCGGGCCGGCCAGGTCCACCGCGATGTCGTAGCCCGCAGGCAGCAGCCGCACCAGGTCCCCGCCCTCCGTGGCGAACCAGTCGCACGCCCCGCCGACGAACAGCGCCAACTGCTCCTCGGAGGTGAAGACCGGTACGACCCCGCCACCGGGCGGCCCGATCGCGGCAAAGCCCACCTGCTCCAACCGCTCGCAGTACAACCGGGCCGCGAGCAACGCGGCCAGCAACGCGGGCGGATCGCCGTCCCCCGCGAGCAACCGGGCAATCTCCCGCTCCAGCGGCGAAGCAGCGCCGGCGCCTGACGCGCCCAACCCATCCGACGCCTCCGGCCCGCCCGATCCACCCGACCGGTCCGACGTACCCAACCCGCCCGACCCACGCGAAGCCTCCGGCCCACGCGAAGCCTCCGGCCCACGCGAAGCCTCCGGCCCGCCCGAAGCGCCCCCGCCCCCCGGTTCGATCATGTGTGCGCCCCCGCCTCTCGACCGAGCGTCACCCTAGCGAATTCGTTCACATCCGCGTCACCGACCGGTTGCCCACAGCTACCCGTTCCCGGGCGAACCGCACCGCAGGCTGCTACTAGGCTGGCCGAGCAGACCAGCGTGCCCCTTGATCAAGGAGAAACTCGTGCCGTCCATCGACGTCATCCACGCCCGGGAGATCCTGGACTCCCGAGGGAACCCCACGGTTGAGGTCGAGGTCGTCCTCGACGACGGCAGCTCGGGCCGTGCCGCCGTACCGTCCGGCGCTTCCACCGGTGCCTTCGAGGCCGTCGAACTGCGGGACGGCGACGAGGCCCGGTACGGCGGCAAGGGTGTGCAGAAGGCCGTCGACGCGGTCAACGAGCGCATCTACGAGGAGATCGCCGGCACCGAGGCCGACGACCAGCGGCTGATCGACCAGGCGATGATCGACCTGGACGGCACCGAGAACAAGGCCGAGCTCGGCGCCAACGCGATCCTGGGCGTCTCGCTTGCCGTCGCGCACGCCGCCGCCGAATCGGTGAACCTGCCGCTGTTCCGCTACCTCGGCGGCCCGAACGCGCACGTGCTCCCGGTGCCGATGATGAACATCCTCAACGGTGGTGCGCACGCCGACACCAACGTGGACATCCAGGAGTTCATGATCGCGCCGATCGGCGCGGAGACCTTCGCCGAGGCGGTGCGCTGGGGCACCGAGGTCTACCACTGCCTCAAGTCCGTGCTCAAGGCCCGCGGCCTGGCCACCAGCGTCGGCGACGAGGGCGGCTTCGCGCCGAACCTGGAGAGCAACCGCGCCGCGCTCGACCTGATCGTCGAGGCGATCGAGATGGCCGGCTACACCCCGGGTTCGGACATCGCGCTGGCCCTGGACGTGGCCGCGAGCGAGTTCCACTCGGACGGCGCGTACGTGTTCGAGGGCGCCAAGAAGACCTCCGCCGAGATGTCGGCGTACTACGCCGAGCTGGTCCAGGCGTACCCGCTGGTGTCGATCGAGGACCCGCTGGACGAGAGCGACTGGGAGGGCTGGGTCGCGCTGACCGCGCAGCTCGGCGACAAGGTCCAGCTGGTCGGCGACGACCTGTTCGTGACCAACCCGGAGCGGCTCGCGCGCGGCATCGAGGAGAAGGCGGGCAACGCGCTCCTGGTGAAGGTCAACCAGATCGGCACCCTGACCGAGACCCTGGACGCCGTGTCGCTCGCCCACCGCAACGGCTACCGGTGCATGATGAGTCACCGGTCCGGCGAGACCGAGGACACCACGATCGCGGACCTCGCGGTGGCCACGGACTGCGGCCAGATCAAGACGGGCGCCCCGGCGCGCTCGGAGCGGGTGGCGAAGTACAACCAGCTGCTGCGCATCGAGGAGATCCTCGACGACGCGGCGGAGTACGCCGGCCGTGGCGCGTTCCCGCGCTTCGACGGCTGACACCGGGTCGAGCGGAACACCGCCGGCGCCGAATCGACGGAACGGCGGGAGGACGGGTGAGCGAGCAGCGCGAGGGCGGCCGCAGGACGACCGCTCCGATCGGGGCCGCTCGCGCGTCCCGGGCCGTCGCACCGCCGCGTCAGGCGCGCGGTGACCGTCCGGCACGCGGAGAGCGTCCGGCGGCACCGGCCACGCCGAAGGTCGTCGCCGCGGTCGGGTCCATCAGGGACTCGGCCGCGGCGGCGCGCCTGGGTCGGCTGCGCCGGCGCGGCGGCGGCAAGTGGATCGTGCTGACCCTGGTGGTGCTGAGCCTGGCCGTCGCGCTGGTGTACCCGCTGCGGCAATACCTGGACCAGCGGGCCGAGGTGGACGACCTGCGCGAGAGCACCCGCAAGCAGCAGGCCGAGACCGAACGTATGCGGTCCGACCTGGAGCGCTGGAACGACCCGGCGTATGTACGCCAACAGGCACGCGAGCGGCTGCACTTCGTCTACCCGGGGGACACCGCCTACCTGGTGGTGCCGCAGCCGGGCGATCCGGGCAACCCGGCGCCGCCCACGCCCGCCCGGGCCGGTTCGCCGCCGTGGTACCGCGACCTGTGGGAGTCCACGCGCGACGCGGACGGGGCCGGCATGCCGACCGCGAGCGCGACGCCCACACCCACCAGGACGCCGGCCGCCTCGATCGGGTAGCCCGCCGATTCCCGCGTCGTGCGGGACCGGGACCGCACGCGTCGAGCGAGTCCGGGACGGCATCCGGATCGAACGTCGGTCCGAGTCACTCAGCGAAGCAGGAATACTTCCCTTCATGGATCAGCACGACATCGACGCCGTCAAGGCGCAGCTCGGCCGTACCCCGCGTGGTCTGCGCGGCGTCGCACACCGGTGCCCGTGCGGGCTGCCCGACGTCGTGGAGACCGCTCCGCGCCTGGAGGACGGCTCGCCGTTCCCGACGCTGTACTACCTGACCTGCCCGCGGGCGGCCTCCGCGATCGGCACGCTCGAGGCGAACAACGTCATGCGCGAGATGAGCGCGCGCCTGGCCGAGGACGAGGACCTCGCGGCCCGCTACGCCGCCGCGCACGAGGACTACATCGCCCGCCGGGACGCGATCGAGGTGCTGGAGGGCTTCCCGTCGGCCGGCGGCATGCCGGATCGGGTCAAGTGCCTGCACGTGCTGGCCGGCCACGCGCTGGCCGCCGGGCGCGGCGTCAACCCGCTCGGCGACGAGACGTTGGACGCGCTGCCCGACTGGTGGGCCAAGGGCCCGTGCGTGTGTGTGGACGAGCCGGCCGACGCCGCAGCCCCGGAGGACGAGACCCGATGACCCGACGCGTCGCCGCGATCGACTGCGGCACCAACTCCATCCGCCTGCTCGTCGCCGACCTGGACCCGGCCGCCGGGACGCTGGTCGACCTGGACCGCCGGATGCGGATCGTCCGGCTCGGCCAAGGCGTCGACCGGACCGGCCGGCTGGCTCCCGAGGCGCTGGAGCGCACCTTCGCCGCGTGCCGCGAGTACGCCAAGGCGATCGGCGAACTGGGCGCCGAGCGGGTGCGTTTCGTGGCCACCAGCGCGAGTCGGGACGCGGAGAACCGGGAGGTGTTCCGGGCCGGCGTGCGCGAGATCCTGGGCGTCGAGCCCGAGGTGATCTCCGGCGACGAGGAGGCCGCGCTGTCCTTCGCCGGGGCCACCCGGGAACTCGCCGGGACCGGCGCCGTCGAGACGCCGTACCTGGTGGTCGACATCGGCGGTGGGTCCACCGAGTTCGTCCTGGGCACCGATCGGCCCGAGGCGGCGCGGTCGGTGGACATCGGCTGCGTCCGGATGACCGAGCGGCACCTGCGAGCGGACCCGCCGACGCAGGACCGGATCGCCGCCGCGACCGCCGACATCGAGGCCGCGATCGCCCGGGCCGCGGAAGTGGTCCCGATGGACCGCGCCCGGACTCTGGTCGGCCTGGCGGGCTCGGTGACCACGGTCGCGGGCATCGCGCTGGAGTTGCCCGAGTACGACTCGACGGCCATCCACCACTCGCGTTTGACCCTCGACCAGGTCCGCACGGTGACCGCCCGCCTCCTGGCGAGCACGCACGCCGAACGGACGGGCATCCCGGTGCTGCATCCGGGTCGGGTGGACGTGATCGGCGCGGGTGCACTGGTGCTGCGCACGATCATGGAACGCACCGGCCTGACCGAGGTCGTGGTCAGCGAGCACGACATTCTGGACGGCATCGCCTGGTCTTCGGTGGAAGCCCCCGGTGCGGTGGGTGACTGGTAGCCGTGCCCCGAGCGCACCGCCACGGGCCGGTCCGAGGTGTCAGAGATTTCGGTAGTCGTCGCGGCGGTCGCCGACCTTGACCACGAGAATGACCAGCTCACCGTCTCGAACGTCGTAAGCGATGCGGTAGTTGCCGACTCGAAGTCGATACAGGCCGGAGGGGCCGGTGAGCTTCTTGATGTCGGCATCCTCGCGATAGGGGTCGTCACCCAGTGCGGTCAGCGCAGCCAGAATCCGCATTGCCGCAGGCCGGTCGATGGCTCGCAGTTGGCGTTGCGCGGCGGTGGTGAATCGGAACGCGTACTTCATGCGCTGCTTTCGCCGCGCTCGGTGAAAAGATCCGCCAGCAACTCGGCCATCGTCACGCTCGGGCCGCCCTCGGCCAGGACCGCCTCGGCCTCGCGCGCCAGCATTTCGTCGGCGGCTTCCTCCAGCGCGTCGAAGTCCGCAATCGGTACCAGCGCGGCCACCGGAGTCCCATTGCGGGTAATTACCGTCGAGGTGCCGTTTTCGGCACGATTGATGTGGTCCGCGAGGTGTGCGCGGGCTTCGCGTATGGTCACTGCGCTTTCGGTCATACCTCGCAGTGTACGCACGAGTGTGTACACGCGCTTCGCCGTCGTCCGGGGATTTTTGGCCGACAGGGAACCAAGGAACCATGTCCAACGTTCGGACACTCGAAAAAGTTTGTGAATCCCTTCACATGGTCCGGGAGGCAAAACTTGGCCATGTGAGGCCGTTTTCCCCTTGTCGGACCGGTCGGGTGGCGGTATCGCCTTCGAATGCGGGGGTTGCCGCCGGTTCGAGGTGGAGATCACATTGCGCCGTCCCCGGGGTCCTCGGGCAGGATCGACGCAGGTCATCGGGACCGGGTCGGCGGACGAGCCGGCCGAAAACGGTCGAGTGGATCTTCCTCGACGGCACACCGTGCACAAATGCACAAGCAAAAGGACGAAGGGTACCAGACGACCCCTTCGGTACTGCGCGCGGCCTCAGGGCACCGGTGGGTTCGATCGGTGGATACTTCCAAACATGAGCAACACGGATCGCCCTCGCATCCTTATCGTCGGCGGCGGCTACGTTGGTCTGTACGCCGCGCAGCGCATCCTCAAGAAGATGCGCTACGGCGAAGCGACCGTCACGGTCGTCGACCCGCGGTCGTACATGACCTACCAGCCCTTCCTCCCGGAAGCGGCCGCCGGCAGCATCTCACCGCGCCATGTCGTGGTGCCGCTGCGCCGTGTCCTGCCCAAGGCCGAGATCGTCAACGGCCGGGTCACCTCCGTCGACCACGACCGCAAGGTCGCGCTGGTCGAGCCGCTCGCGGGCGACTCCTACGAGCTCGGCTTCGACTACATCGTCATCGCACTCGGCTCGATCTCGCGGACCTTCCCGATTCCCGGCCTGGCCGAGAACGGCATCGGTCTCAAGACCATCGAAGAAGCCATCGCGCTGCGCAACCACGTGCTCGGGCAGCTCGACCTGGCCGACTCCACCACCGACGCGGAGATCCGCCGCAAGGCGCTGACCTTCTGCTTCGTCGGCGGCGGGTTCGCGGGGATCGAGGCGCTGGCCGAGGTCGAGGACATGGCGCGCGACGCGGTGCGCTACTACAAGAACCTCAAGCGCGAGGACATGCGCTTCGTGATGGTGGAGGCGGCCAACCGCATCCTCCCCGAGGTCGGTCCGGAACTCGGCGCCTGGACGCTGGAGCGCCTCAAGGCCCGGGACATCGAGTTCCACCTGGAGACGTCGCTCAAGTCCTGCGTCGACAAGCACTGCGTGCTCTCCAACGACATCGAGTTCGACGCCTCCACGATCCTGTGGACGGCGGGCGTCAAGCCGAACCCGGTGTTGTCGGAGTACGGCCTGCCGCTCGGCCCGCGCGGCCACGTCGACACCCGCACCACCCTCCAGGTGGTCGGCATGGACAACGTGTTCGCCGCCGGCGACAACGCGCAGGTGCCGGACCTCGCCGCGGGTGAGGGTGCCTGGTGCCCGCCGAACGCGCAGCACGCGGTGCGGCAGGCGCGGGTCCTGGGCGACAACGTCGTCTCGGTGATGCGTGGGTTCCCGCCGAAGGAGTACAAGCACAAGAACCTCGGCGCGGTGGCGGGTCTGGGCCTGCACAAGGGCGTCGCGGTGATGTTCGGCAAGTTCAAGCTCAAGGGGCTGCCCGCCTGGTTGTTCCACCGCACGTACCACGGGGCGATGGTGCCGACGTTCAACCGGAAGTTCCGGGTGTTCGCCGACTGGACGCTGTCGGCCTTCTTCCGCCGGGAGATCGTCTCGCTCGGGGCGATGGAGCACCCGCGGGACGAGTTCGCCGAGGCGGCACTGCCGGCGCCGCGACCCGCGGTCGAGCCTGCCGCGAAGGCCTAGCTTTCGGCAGGGGCCCGGCACACGCACCTGGTGCGTGTGCCGGGCCCCTTTGCGTTCGTCCTCAGACCGTTCGGGCGGCTTCGAAGCGTTTCATGCGTTCGAGGACGAGGTCCGAGGTGGGGGAGAGCATCTCGTCGACGATTTTGCCGTCGGCGAGGAAGAGCACCCGGTCCGCGTAGGACGCGGCGTTGGGATCGTGGGTGACCATCACGATGGTCTGGCCGCTTTCGCGCACCGAGGTACGGAGGAAGCCCAATACCTCGGCGCCCGAGCGCGAGTCCAGGTTGCCGGTCGGCTCGTCGGCGAAGATGATCTCCGGCTTGCTCGCCATCGCGCGGGCACACGCCACGCGCTGCTGCTGACCGCCGGACAGTTCGCTCGGGCGATGCTTGAGCCGGTTCCGGAGGTCGACCGTCTCGATCACGTGGTCCAGCCACGCCTGATCGGGCTTCACGCCCGCGATGTCCATCGGCAGGGTGATGTTCTCCAGCGCGGTCAGCGTCGGCAGCAGATTGAACGACTGGAAGACGAAGCCGACCTTCTCTCTACGCAGCAGGGTCAACTGCTTGTCGCTCAGCGAGGACAACTCCACGTCGCCCAGCCGGACCGAGCCCCCCGAGATCGAGTCCAGGCCCGCCATGCAGTGCATCAGCGTGGACTTGCCCGACCCGGACGGGCCCATGATCGCGGTGTACTCGCCCCGCCGGAATCCGACCGAGACGCCGTCGAGCGCTGTCACCTGCGTCTCGCCCGTGCCGTAGACCTTGGTCAGGTCGGTGGCGACGGCGGCGGCGGGCGCGCCGTTCGTCCCGACGCCCCTGTTGGGTTCGGTGGCGGTCACAGGAGACCTCTTTCGTCGCGATCGGATCCGATGCGGGGGGCGGCGTACGCACTCCGTTGGTGCCGGACGACGAAGGTCCGGATCCGGACGATGGTGATCACCGCATGACGGTCGATCCGAGCGGACCCTCGACCCGGTGGTCCTACCCGGGTTCGGCCGCCGAATGCGGGATGTCCCCTGCTCAGCCGCCCCAAAACGCCCATTCGGGATCATCCGTATTGCATGCGGACGGGTCGCCTTCCGTTGCTCTCCGCGATCGAACAGGCCGACGGAAGGGGTCCGCAGGCCCTCGAAACGCTTGGGGCACACCCGGTGCGCCGAGGCCGCTACGCTCAGCATCGCCCCCGGGTGGTGGAACGCAGACACGAGGAGCTTAAACCTCCTTGGCCGCAAGGCCGTGCGGGTTCGAGTCCCGCTCCGGGGACAACTCGAAGTAGCGGTTGACCTGCAAGAACGCCGTTTCGTCGCGGAGTTGCGACAGTGGGCCTCGGTGGTCTGGACCACCAACCGGATGCTTTCCCGGGCCCGCGGGCCACCCTCACTCGCGCATAGCGCAGGGTGTTCCCGTGCTGACAGCGATCGGGTTCACGATGGATACCATCCGACTTTTTATGACCGGACAGTGACCGCGGGCACAAAACGCGTGTCCGGACACGTTGTAGGGGAAAGATGGAAGCCCCGAGCGCTTTACTCGGGGATTACTCTCTTGAGCCACGACCCCCACCCGGGGGCATGGAGGAGATGACATGAGGAGCAGCAACCCGGTGCTCACGCGGCGGGGGGCGTTCGAGACCGGCCGGCAGGAGCAGGCCGGTTACGGAGCGCCGCAGCCCGGGCCGCAGGGCGCCCCGTACGGTGGGCCGCAGCAGCCGCCGATGCAGCCGATGACCCCCGAGCAGCTTCAGGAGATGTACCGGGCGCAGTCCGCCGGTCCGCTCCAGACCGGCCGGATGACCATCGACGACGTGGTCGCGCGTACCGCGATGACGCTGTTGACGGTCGTCGTCACCGGTGCGCTGTCGTGGGCATTCCTGCCGTTCGAGAACTTCGGCTGGGCGGTCGGTGCCGCGCTCGCCGCGTTCGTCGTCGCGATGGTCGTGACCTTCAAGCGTGAAGTCAGCCCCGCACTGGTGCTGACCTACGCCGCGCTCGAAGGTGTGTTCCTCGGCGCGATCAGCCACGCGTTCGAGCAGCAGTACAGCGGCATCGTGGTGCAGGCGGTGCTCGGCACGGCCTCCGTCTTCGTCGGTGTGCTGGTGGCGTACAAGTCCGGCTGGATCAAGGTGACGAGCCGATACGTGCGGATCGGCATGGCGATCGCGATCGGCTTCCTGATCCTCACCGTCGTCAACCTCCTGGCGATCCTGATCGCCGGTGGCGACGGCCTCGGCCTGCGCAGCGGTCCGCTCGGTATCGTGATGGGCATCCTCGGCATCCTCATCGGCGCCTTCTTCCTGTCGCTCGACTTCAACGAGATCGAGCAGCTGGTCGCCCAGGGCGTGCCGCAGCAGGAGTCGTGGCGGGCCGCGTTCGGTCTGACCGTGACCCTGGTGTGGATCTACCTGGAGGTCCTGCGCCTGCTGTCGATCCTGCGGGACTGACGCAGCGCCGCGTGACGGCCCGACATACGAAGTGGCGGTGCCCCCGGCAAGGGGCACCGCCACTTTTGCGTATGCGGAATGCGCGGATCCGCGGAGTCGACAGTGGTGGCGAGTGGTCAGCGTGGCAGGGGTCTTCGACGGTGGATCGGCGGCGCGGCGGCCTGGAGGCGGGGGATCAGCTGACCCCGCCCGGCGCGTGCCGGCGGCGGTCGTGCTCGCGGACGATGGCGAGGGCGTGCCCGTGTCCGAGGTTGTGCTCGCCCTGGAGCCAGGAGACCCGGTCCTCGAACCGGGAGAAGGCCGGACCGGCCTCGATTTCCTTGAACCAGTCGGGGAGTTCGCGGCCGGTGCAGACGGGCACCCGAGCCACGAGGTTCCGGTGGGTCTCTTCGGAGAAGTGCAAGGACATAAGCGCCTCCGGTGAGCGTTCCGTTACCCGAGCGTGCATGACGGGCGAACGGTTGGCAAGCGGTCGAAGCCGACCCGCACGCGGTGTGCGCACTGGGTACGCTCCGGTTATGTCGTCCCGCATCCCCATCCCCCCGGTCGGGAAACCGTCCGTTTCCCTCACGGTTGACGTGGGCCCCTTCGTGAAGGAGTCCGGCGCGGTCGCCGACCGACTCCGGCACCTGTCCGAGGCCCGGTTGAAGGCGCCGCTGACCGCCCGTCAGGAGACCTCGCCGAGCCGGGCGGGCGCGGCCCTCGCGCTGGCCCAGTGTCTGGCCGACCTGGCGGCCGCGGTCGAGGGCGAGCCGCTGCGCGAGATCCCGGATCTGGGCGTGTTCGTGGTGGGCGATCAGGTCGCGGTCACCTCCGGCGATCTCGCCTCGGCGCTGGGGCCGTTGGCCGAGGAGCACCCGCTGATCCTGCAGGACGGCGAGCCGACGACGGCCGGTGACGTGGTGCGTCGGGCGCGGGAGATGGTGCGCGAGTTGTCGGCGGCGATCTGAGCGACGCGGGGTGCGGCCGGTGTCCGCCGGGCAGGGCCCAGGGCCCGCCGCGGGTGCCGCTTCGTGGTGCTCGGCGCGGGATCGAGGACGACCCTAGGCCGGCGGTCGGACGTACAGACGGTCGGCCAGGGCGTACGTGGTGTCCTCGTCCATGCCGAAGGTCAGGGTCCAGCCGCCACCGATCTCGGAGGTGCCGAGCAGGCGCACCGGCCGGCCCAGGGACAGTGCGACGTCGATCAGCGATGCGGCCTCCGGGTCGCCCGGCATCACCACCAGCGAGCTGCCGTCGGCGAAGTCGAGCACGTCCAGCCCGCCGGCGCCGCCGGGCGAGCCGGTGCGCACGCGGGTGATCGGGGTCGCGCCCGCGACCAGGCCGGTGAGGTACTCGCCGGTGAGGTGGGTGGGCAGCAGCGGGGTCAGGTTCTCCGACGGGTGTGGACGGCGACCGGTCGCGTCGTCGTCCGGGTCGACCCGGTCGGGGAAGTCGTCGCGCCCGGGCCCGGGGACGGTCAGCGGTGGTCGCTCGGCGTCCCGGCTGCGGAAGAGATGATCGAGGAACGCCTGGTCCCAAATCTCCGTGGTGGCACGGGCGCGGAGCCGCCGGGACAGTCGGCGCACGACGGCGGTCACCGCGACGGCGCATGCGGCGGTGATCAGGACGGGGACGATGTAAGCGTTCGGCATGACGTGATCCGCAACCCTTGGCCAACCCGAGGAAGAGCTTCTTCCTCCAGGGTCGCGCCGTCCGCGGCCGGCCGCCAGAGCGTGACGTCCCGAGTGGGCGGGACCTCGGGCCGACCCGGTCGGGTGGTGAGCGGCGAAGCCCGCCCGGGTCGTCCGGACGGGCTTCGCGCGGGTGTCGAATCGGGTCGGTGGTCGGGTCAGCTCAGGCGTTCGAGGACCATGGCCATGCCCATGCCGCCGCCGACGCACATGGTCTCCAGGCCCCACTGCTTGTCGTGCCACCGCAGGGAGTTGATCAGCGTGCTGGTGATCCGCGCGCCGGTCATCCCGAACGGGTGGCCGATCGCGATCGCGCCGCCGTTGACGTTGACCTTGTCCAGGTCGAAGCCCAAGTCCCGGTAGGAGGGGATGACCTGTGCGGCGAACGCCTCGTTGATCTCCACCAGGTCGATGTCCGCCGAGGTCAGGCCCGCGCGGGCCATCGCGATCCGGGAGGCCTCGACCGGGCCGTAGCCCATGATCTCCGGCGATAGGCCGGACACGGCGGTGGAGACGATCCGGGCGAGCGGGGTCAGGCCCAGCTCGCGCGCCTTGGTGTCCGACATCACGATGACCGCGGCGGCGCCGTCGTTGAGCGGGCACGCGTTGCCCGCCGTCACCGTGCCGTCCGGGCGGAAGACCGGCTTGAGCCCGGAGATGCCCTCCAGCGTGGTGCCCGCACGCGGACCGTCGTCCTTGCTCACCACGGTGCCGTCCGCGAGCGTGACCGGCGTGATGTCCTCGGCCCAGAAGCCGTCGGCGATCGCCTGCTCGGTGCGGTTCTGCGAGCGGACCGCGAACTCGTCCTGCTCGGCCCGGGAGATGCCCTTGTGCTGGGCCAGGTTCTCGGCGGTGAAGCCCATCCCGATGTAGACGTCCGGGAGCAGACCCTGCTCGCGCGGGTCGGCCCAGGTCGAGCCCTTCTCGACGGCCTCGGTGGTGCGGGTCGCGGCGTCGGCGAAGAGCGGGTTCCTGGTGTCCGGGATCGAGTCGCTGCTGCCCTTGCCGCGGGTGCTGGTGACCATTTCGACACCGGCCGAGATGTACGCGTCGCCCTCGCCCGCGCGGATCGCGTGCATCGCCATCCGGGTGGTCTGCAGCGACGACGAGCAGTAGCGGGTGATGGTGGTTCCGGGCAGGTGGTCGTAGCCCAGCATGACCGCGACGTTGCGGCCCATGTTGAAGCCCTGCTCGCCGCCGGGCAGACCGCAGCCCAGCATCAGGTCGTCGATGTCCTTGGGGTCCAGCGCCGGGACCTTGTCCAGGGCGGCGCGGACCATGAGCGCGGTCAGGTCGTCCGACCGCAGGTCCTTCAGGGAACCCTTGAAGGCGCGACCGATCGGGGAGCGGGCGGTGGCGACGATGACTGCTTCGGGCATCGGGACTCCTTGTTGGTCTTTGCGGCCGTCGGTACGAGGACCCCGAAGGGACTCTCGTCGGTGCGGAAGCGCAACTGACGCTGAAGTTACTGCCTGGTAGCCGAAAGTGGGAGGGGTGGATCATGCGACCTGCCCCACGCCATAACTGACGCCCAGTCAGATTTCTTCCGCCACATTACCCCGGGCGTCCCCGAACGGGGTTGGCGCAGTCCGCTCGACCTTCGCATCACCCTCGGCGGCGGCGTCCGGCTCGGCATCGGACTCGGCGTCCGGATCCACCGTCGCGGGGGTGGGGATCTGCTGCCTGCGGCGGTGGCGCAGCAGTGCCCACCGGCCGCGCGGGCCGCGCTCGCGCCCGCCGACGTCGGTGCCGGTCACCTCGGTGCCGCCCTCGGCGGCGGCCTCGATCGCGGCCTGCGCGATCGGCAGCACGCCCTCGCCGCGGAAGCTGTCCGGGCTCAGCTCGTCCAGCGGCCACAGGTCCAACGCGGCGCACAGGGACGGCAACGAGGCCATCGCGGCGGTCGCGTAGCCCTCGACCGAGGGGTGGAAACGGTCCGGACCGAACATCGCCTTGGGCCGGGCCAGGAATTCGGGCCCGAGCAGCGAGCCGAGCGAGACGGTACGGCCGCCCGCCTCGACCACGGCGATGGTCTGCGCGGCGGCCAGGTTGCGGCTCCACTGCCGGGCCAGGTAGCGCAGCGGCTGCGCGATCGGCTCGATCGTGCCCAGGTCGGGACACGTGGCCACGACCACCTCGACGCCGGAGGCGATCAGTCGGCGGGTGGCCTGTTCGAGGTGGCGCACCGACTCGGCCGGGCGCATCCGGTGGGTGACGTCGTTCGCGCCGATCATGATCATCGCCACGTCGAGTTCGTGCCGCAGGGCGAGAGTGACCTGACGCTCCAGGTCAGAGGACTGGGCGCCGGAGAGGGCGACGTTGACCAGCCGTACCGGCACCTCGGCGACGGCGGCCAGGCCGGAGGCGAGCAACGCGCCGGGGGTCTGCATCGGGTCCTCGACGCCGAGGCCGGCGGCGGTGGAGTCGCCGATCATCGCGAACGTGATCGGCTCGCCGGGCAGATCGCCGTACATCCCGTCGGCGCTCGGCGGGTCGCCGTCGGGTTCGCCCACCGTGCGGCGGGCCATCTTCGCCTCGGTGTACAACACCGCGAACATCGCCCCGGTCAGCACTCCCACGCCGCCGCCACCGAAGGCCGCGGCCGCCGCCACCCGGCGGGCCATCCGAGTGCGCATCATCGCCGGGCACCGCGGCCGGCCGTCGTGTACAAGACCTAGGGCTCCTCCCCGTCGCGGACTCCACACCGACCCTAACCGACCGTCAGGTTCGTCGGCGGACAGCGGGGCGCGGTGCGGCGCGCGGCGTGGGCGCGGCGTGGGCGCGGTCGAGGCCGCAGCGCCGTGTCCGGCGGGAAGGCGCCGACTAGGCTGGGAGAAGTTAGCGCAATGTGAGGATTTTGGGCCATCCGGCCCCGGCTGATGCGCACTCATGGCGGAGGTTCCGTGCGGTACCACGAATCCATGCTCGACCTGATCGGGGACACCCCCCTCGTCAAGCTCAACTCCGTCACCTCGGGGTTGTCGGCGACGGTGCTGGCGAAGGTCGAGTACTTCAACCCGGGCGGCTCGGTCAAGGACCGGATCGCCGTGCGGATGATCGACGCGGCCGAACAGTCGGGCGCGTTGCGTCCGGGCGGCACGATCGTCGAGCCCACCTCCGGCAACACCGGAGTCGGGCTGGCGATGGTGGCGCAGCGACGTGGATACAAGTGCATCTTCGTCTGCCCGGACAAGGTCAGCATGGACAAGATCAATGTCATGCGGGCCTACGGGGCCGAGGTGGTGGTCTGCCCGACCGCGGTCGACCCCGAGCACCC
The DNA here is from genome assembly GCF_042956465.1 of Embleya sp. NPDC008237. Lineage (NCBI taxonomy): Bacteria > Bacillati > Actinomycetota > Actinomycetes > Kitasatosporales > Streptomycetaceae > Embleya > Embleya sp. NPDC008237. Next base: position 440,037 of record NZ_JBIBGL010000008.1, on the reverse strand, counting down.
CGACTCCTACTACAACGTCTCGGACCGGCTGGTGCGCGAGACGCCCGGCGCGTGGAAGCCCGACCAGTACTCCAACCCGGAGAACCCGCAGTCGCACTACCTCTCCACGGGTCCCGAGTTGTGGGAGCAGACCGACGGTCGCATCACGTGCTTCGTGGCCGGCGTCGGCACCGGCGGCACCATCTCCGGGACCGGACGCTTCCTCAAGGAGGTCTCCAACGGCGGCGTGCGCGTGGTCGGCGCCGACCCGGAGGGCTCGGTGTACTCCGGCGGCAGCGGCCGGCCGTACCTGGTCGAGGGCGTCGGTGAGGACTTCTGGCCGACCGCGTACGACAGCGCGGTGCCGGACGAGATCATCGCGGTGTCCGACCGCGACTCGTTCCTGATGACGCGCCGGCTCGCCCGCGAGGAGGGTCTCCTGGTCGGCGGCTCGTGCGGGATGGCCGTGGTCGCGGCGCTGCGTGCGGCCGAGCGGCTCGGGCCGGACGACGTGGTCGTGGTGTTGTTGCCGGACTCCGGGCGCGGCTACCTCAGCAAGATCTTCAACGACGAGTGGATGGCCGACTACGGCTTCCTGGACGCGGACCCGAACGAGGCCACCGTGGCCGACATCATGGCCCGCAAGCAGGGCGACCTGCCCGCCCTGGTGCACGTTCATCCGGAGGAAAGCGTCGGCGACTCGATCGCGATCCTGCGCGAGTTCGGGGTCAGCCAGATGCCGGTGGTCAAGCCCGGGGCGGGTCACCCGGACGTGATGGCCGCCGAGGTGGTCGGCTCGATCGCCGAGCGCGACCTGCTGGACGCGCTGGTGTCCGGTCGTGCCTCGGCGGGCGACCCGCTGGAGAAGTTCATGTCGGCACCGCTGCCCGTGGTCGGCTCCGGTGAGCCGATCGCACGGCTGGCGCGGGTGCTGGAACAGGCCGACGCGGCGCTGGTGCTGGTGCACGGCAAGCCGCAGGGCGTGGTCACCCGGCAGGACCTGCTGGGTCACCTGGCGGGCTGAGTCGGCCGTGTTTCGCCACCGGGGCGGCGACGTCACCGGATCGGTTCGCTCCGGACACGCCCACGTAGTCGATGCGTAACACCGCCTCGACACCGTGGGGGTTCGGCGGGGAGGACCGCGAGGGGACCGCTCCGGTGGCGAGAGGCGGTAGGGACATGACGGCGATGCCGATGCGGGGCCGAGCCCGGCTCACCGTGGTGGGTGCGGTCGGCGCGGACGAGTGGCCGTCGCACGTACGGGTGCGGGTGGCCCGCGCCGAGGATGCCGCGCGGGTGCGGGCGATGCACGAGCGGTGCTCTCCGGAGACCCGCCGATTGCGCTACTTCACCTCGGCGCCCCGGCTGCCGGAGGCCGCGCTGAGCCGGTTGCTGGTGCCGGAGCACGGGGTGAGCCTGGTGGCGGTCGCGCCCGACGGTGCGATCGGCGCGCTGGCCACCCTGTTCCACCCGGCGTCCGAGCCGGTCGCCGAAGTGGCGCTGCTGGTCGAGGACGGGTGGCAGCGGCACGGGCTCGGTACCACGATGCTGCGCTCGCTGGTCGAGCACGCGGCCGTGCGCGGGGCGAGCGACCTGCGGGCGCACGTGTTGCCGTGGAACCGGCGCATGCTCGCCCTCTTCGACCGGGCCGGGCTGGTCAGTCGGCGCGGCTACGAGGACGGCGTGGTGCTGGTGGAGGCCGAGGTGCCGCCGGGGGTGCTCGCGCCGGGGCGTTGTGCGTGAGGGGCTGCGGCCGGCCCGGTGTGGGTCAGTGCGGGCGACCGGGTGCGCTCGGCCCCGCGTGGGTGAGGCCGGCTCGTCGTGGGTTTCCGGAGATGCCCGATCCAGGCGGGGGATATCGGGGCGAATATCCGATTTGCGGCTGAGTATTTGCCTCTGAGGCAAGTTAATTGCCTCGCTGGCCGGGTCTGCCTAGCCTCGAAGCATGGTCGCCTCTCCAAGCTACGACACCGACGAGCCGGAATCGACACCCGCCGAGGCGGTGCCGACCGGGCTCGGTGATCGGTTGCGTGCGGCCCGTCGGGCGAACGGCTTCAAGCTCGACGAGGCCGCGCAGCTGACCAAGCTCTCCGTCGCCTATCTCTCCCGGCTCGAACACGAGCGCCGACAACCGTCGTTGCCCGCACTGTTGACGTTGGCCCGGGCCTACAACACCACCGTTTCCGAACTGCTCGGCGAGGACAGCGCGTCGGCCGAGCCGGTGGTTCGCGCCCGCGCGGCCGAGCCGGTCGAGGCACACGGCTGGACCTACTGGCGCGTGGGCAGTCCGCGCCGCGGCATGCAGGCGCTGCGGGTACGGGTGCCGGCGGGCCGGGCGGACGGGCCCGGGCGGGTGCATCCGGGCGAGGAATGGCTGTACGTGCTGACCGGTCAGCTCCGGTTGACCCTGGACGGGGCCACCCATCTGCTCGCGCCCGGCGACGTGGCGCACTTCGACTCGGGCCTGGCGCATCGGATGGAGTCCGCCGACGCCTACCTGCCCGTCGAGTTCCTGATGGTCCATGCGGCGCCGGCGCTGGTCGCGTTCTCACCGTGCCTGCCCGCTCATGTCTGAGCCGCTCGTGTGTGAGCCGGCCCGGGGCCGAGCCCGTTCAAGTCTGAGGAGTTCGCCGTGATGGAGAGCGAGAAGAGCCGGGCGAACGGGATGTGGATCCGGATCGCGATCTACATTCTCGGATTCTCCGTCGTGTTCGGGGCGCTGATGTTCACCGCGGTGACCTACGGCCACCGCTGAGCGCGCGGCGCGTCAGCGCGCCGGCGGCCGGTCGCGGGCCCGTAGGCTCGCGCTCATGGAAAACGCGACTTCCTCGGACACCACGACCCGCTACATCCGGCTCAACCTCGAAATCGTGCTGGAGGTCACCGACGCCGACGCGCTGCGGGCCGCGGCGCTGGACAGCGTCAAGGCGGACGATGAGCTGTCACCGGGCGACCGGGCCGACGCGACCGCCGCCATCGAGAGCGACCTGGCCGAGTCGGTCTCGTACCTGATCGACCCGTTCAGCCTCGTCGAGGACATCGCCGGCACGGAACTGAGCGAGGCGGGCTGGCAGTCCGAGGGCGCCGAGTACCTGCCCGAGGACGACGACGAGGACGACGAGGACGCCTGACGTCCCGACGGTTCGTGCCCCGGTCGACCGGGCGCGGCCTCGACCTCCGCAGACCGTACGCAGACCCCTTCGTCCCCCACGCCCCGCGAAGCCTCGGCTTTGCGGGGCGTCGATCGTCGGGGCGGGGTCGGTCGGGTCGGTCCGGTCCGGCTCGGGCGGGTCGGGCGGGCTCGTGGCGCGGGTGGTGCGCGGGCGCCTGCCACCGGCGTACGGCGCAAGCGTGCTTCCCCGCAGGGGTGAATCGGCGGCCAACCGGACGGTGGCGCGTTGCTCATCGTCGCGGGCTTCGTTGTCCCACGTGCCGCATCCGTTCGTGCGGCACTGTGACATGGAGGAAGAATGAACACGGTCAAGAAGGCGGCCATCATCACCGCCGCAGCCGGTGGCATCCTTGCCGCGGGCATGGGTGCTGCAAACGCCAGCTCCGAGGCGGACGGCGCTGCCGTCGGCTCGCCGGGTGTCGCCTCGGGCAACAACATCCAGGTTCCGGTGCACATTCCGGTGAACCTGTGCGGCAACAGCATCAACGTGGTCGGTTTGGTGAACCCGGCGTTCGGGAACGTCTGCATCAACCACGGCTGAGCTTGAAGCTTCGGTGGGCGCTGTGCTGGGTGACCGGTACGGCGCCCTCTGTCGTCTTTGGTTCGCCTCAAGCGCCGGCGGGGCTGGGTGGCCTCATGCGCCGGCCGGGCTGGTTCGCCTCATGCGCCGGCGGGGCTGGGTGGCCTCATGCGCCGGCCGGGCTGGGTTCGCCTCATGCGCCGGCGGGGCTGTTTGGCCTCATGCGCCGGCCGGGCTGGGTTCGCCTCAAGCGCCGGCGGGGCTGATTTGGCCTCAAGCGCCGGTCGGGCTGGTTGATGGGTGGGGTTGGGCCGCCGGCCGGGCTGGGGTGGCTCGGCCGGCGGGGTGGGTCAGGCGTGGGTGCCGCCGTCTATGCGGAGGGATGTGCCGGTGACGAATTTGCCGTCGTCGGAGGCGAGGGCGGCGATCATGCCGGCGATGACGTCGGGGTGGGCCATGCCCTCGCCGATGATCGGCATCAGCTTGCCGAAGAGTTCCCAGTCGGCGTCGTCGGGGACCTGGTTGGGGGTGTCGTCGACGATGCCGCTGGAGATGCTGCCGGGGGCGACGTTGACCGCGCGCAGGCCCTGGCGGCTGTATTCGAGGGCGATCGCGTGGGTGAACGCGTCGATCGCGCCCTTGCTGGCCGCGTAGGCCGCCATGTACGGGTGGGCGAAGCTCGCCGACGTGGAACTGAAGTTGATGACGACGCCGTTGCCGGTCTCCAGGAGCGGGGGCAGCGCGGCGCGGGTCATCAGGAACGTGCCCGTCAGGTTGACGGTGATGATCTGGTTCCACTTGTCGAGCGGGAACGTGTGGGTGTGTCCGGCGCGCAGGATCCCCGCCGCGTTCACCAGCACGTCCAGGCCGCCCAGGCGCTCGACCACCTCGGCCACGCCGGCGCCGACCGCGTCCTCGTCGGAGACGTCCAGGACGCCTGTGCTCAGCCGGGCGTCCACGCCCTTCTCCGCAGCCATCGCGCGGGTCTTCTCCAGCCCGTCGGCGTTGACGTCCGCCGCGTGTACCGTGCCCGCCTCGCTCAGCAGCCGCAGCACCGTGGCCTGGCCTATGCCCGAACCGCCACCGGTGACGATGATGCGCCGATCCTGGAACCGCTCCACAGTGTTTCCTCCTTGGACGGGGTGTACGGGTCCCATCACAAGCGGTTCCGATGCGCAGGAGCAAGCCTCCTGAACGGTTGGCCGGCAGTGAAATGAAACATGTTCCAGTTCACTTTCGCGGCCGATCGGATTAATTCGCCCGGATTGCGTGACGAATCGATCGGGAAGGGGTCACACCTCATGTGAGGGGAGCCCCCACCTCTCACGAAGCGGCGAAAGACGAGGTTCCAGCCATGGCAGACTCACCCGTCCGCACACCCGACACGACCACCACCGCCCGTCCGGAGCGGACCGAGCGATCGACGTCCGGTTCCGGACATCTCACCGAGGTCACCGCTCTGGCCACGGACCGAGGGCGGACCTCGATCGCCGACGGAGTGGTGGCCAAGGTCGCCGGGCTGGCGGCGCGCGAGATCCCGGGCGTGTACGCGCTCGGCACCGGGGTCTCCCGGGCCTTCGCCGCGATGCGCAAGGCGGTGCCGGGCGGTCGTCCGGACGTGGCCCGCGGAGTCAGCGTCGAGGTCGGCGAGAAGCAGTGCGCGGTCGACCTGAGCCTGGTGGTGGAGTACGGCGCACCGATCGCCGAGGTCGCCGCGGCGGTGCGCGAACACGTGATCGAGTCGATCGAGCGGATGACCGGCCTGGAGGTGGTCGAGGTGGACATCTCCGTGGACGACATCCACATCGAGCAGGACGACGAGGACACATCCACGCGCAACCTGGAGTGAAACCCGGCCGGGCGTTGGAATGAGCCCCGGCCCCTGGTGGGTCCGGGGTGGGTCCGGGTGGGCTTCCGGGCCGGCGGCGCCGAGGATACGCACGAAGGGCGGGACCGGATCACCCCGGGCCCGCCCTTTTGTGTGCACGGTGCGCAACTGTGTGAGAGCGCGGCAGGGTCGCGCGGTCCGAGGCGATGCCGTCCGGGGCCGTGCCTCTCGCGGCTCGTCGGCCGCGGCCCGCTGCTCGGCGCAGCCGTCAGCGTCGGCGGCCGCGCAGGCTCAGGCCGACCGTGCCCAGCACGATCGCGACGATCGAGGCTGCGAACACCGACCAGGACATCGTGGTCAGCGAGTCGGTGAACACGTCGTAGACGGCCTCGATGCCGTCCCGGTTCAGCGTGTTGCGGGTGGCCAGGTCGTCGGCGACCGGCCCGCTCGCGGCGGAGACCAGGAGCAGCAGCAGGCCGCTGGTGAGGAAGAGGCCGACGCCGGTCATGATCAGCGCGCGGAACCGGTTCACCGCGACCGCCAGGCCGACCAGCAGCAGCACGACGGTCAGAATCGGCAGCCACCTGCCCGCGTCGTCGACGGCACGGAACGCGTCCCGGCCCTGCTCGGCCTCGGAGGCGTGCGGCAGTTGGGCCAGGTCGATCGGGATGCTGGTGGGCAGCGCCGCCTTCGACACCGGGATCCCGGCCTGGTTCAACCGGGGCACGATCGCGTCGAGCGGGCTCTTGAGGTTGACCACCACCCGGTCGCCGTCCGTCGTGACGTTCTTGCTGTCCCGGCCGAGGATGGACGACATCACCACGTCGTGCGCGGTGGCGATGCCGTCCTTCCAGACCGCCTTGAACGAGGGCTTGCCGATCTCCTCGGCCACCGCGCTCTGCACCACGCCGCGCGGCACCTGGCCGCGTACGCCCGGCGGGAGTTGCTTGATCACCTCGTCCGTCATCAGCCGGGCGACCTCGCTGCGGATCGCCGGCTCGTCGATCAGCGCGACCGCGTTGTCGGTGAACCCCTGCTCGGAGACCACCTCCCAGCGCAGCCACAGCGCGGACAGCGCCGGGATCGTCAGCAGCACCGCCAGCACCAGGCTGATCCCGGCGACGGTGCCGCGCAGCGCGCCGTAAGCGGGACGCGAGGGCGGTCGAGGCGGAGGGTTGTGGGAGCCGCCGCCCGGACCGCCCGGCTGGTACGGACCGCCCGGGGTGTAGGCGGGTGGCGGGGCGGGCGTGGACGCATAGGGCGGGGGCGGGGGCGGGTAGCCGCCACCCTGGCCCGGATACGAGCCCGGGGACGAGTGCATCGCGCTTCCTCCGTCGTTGTAGTCGAACCGCCGTGGTCGAACCGCCGTGGAATCGGCCCGGCACCCGAGAATCTCACCCGTACACCGCTGCCACTGCCCCGCGTGCGGTGTTGTACCTGTTCGGTGACAGCGTCCCGGCTCGGTACCGGTGATCCGCACGTCGGCCCGGGTCGGTAAGGGCGCTCCACACACCCGGGCATAGCCTGCGGGGATGGACACTGTGGACAACGCGCCGCAAGCCGGCCGCCGGCGACCCCGGGTAGGCCATATCCAGTACCTCAATTGCCTGCCCATCTACTGGGGCCTGGCCCGCACGGGCTCGTTGGTGGATCTGGACCTGACCAAGGACACTCCGGACAACCTCAACGACGCCCTGGTGCGCGGCGACCTCGACATCGCGCCGATCAGCGTGGTCGAGTACCTGCGCCACGCGGACGACCTGGTGGTGCTCCCGGACATCGCGGTGGCCGCCGACGGACCGGTGATGTCGGTGATGCTGGTCAGCCAGGTGCCGATCGACCGACTCGACGGTGCGCGGGTCGCGCTCGGTTCGCAAAGTCGCACCGGGGTTCGACTGGCCCGGTTGTTGCTGGAGGAGAAGTACGGCGTGCGGCCCGAGTTCTTCACCTCGGCGCCGGACCTGGGCCTGATGATGCAGGAGGCGGACGCCGCGGTGGTGATCGGCGACGTCGCACTGCGCGCGACGCTGTACGACGCGCCGCGGCTGGGCCTGCTGGTCTACGACCTCGCGTACGAGTGGAAGCAGTGGACCGGGCTGCCGTTCGTGTTCGCGGTGTGGGCCGCGCGTCGCGACTTCCTGGAGGCGTATCCGGCCGAGGTGCACGCCGTGCACCAGGCCTTCCTGGAGTCGCGCGACCTGTGCATGCAGGAGGTGGACAAGGTCTGCGAGCACGTGGCCCGGTGGGAGGCGTTCGACGCGGCCACGCTGGAGCGCTACTACACCGAGGCGTTGGACTACTCGCTCGGCGAGCGACACCTGCGGGGGATGGCCGAGTTCGCCCGGCGCACCGCGCACGACACCGGGTATCCGGCCGACGTGCGGGTGCGGCTGCTCGACGCCCCGCAGGTTTCGTGAGCGCGCCGGATAGGCTCGTTCACGAGCATTCGTGCCGCGCCCACGCGCTGGGCGCTCGTTCGCTCGACGCGCACTCGTCGTACGCGCACCCGTTCCACTCGTATTCGTTCCATGCGGAGGCTTCCCCGTGATCAGCGATCTCCAGCCGGTCCTGGACCGGGCCGCCGGCGGTGGGCGGATCACGCCCGACGAGGCACTCGCCCTGTACGTGCACGCCCCGCTGCATGCGCTCGGCCGGGCCGCCGACGCCGCGCGGCGCATGCGCTACGCGGACACCGTCGACATCGCGACGTACATCATCGAGCGCAACATCAACTACACGAACGTGTGCGTCACCGCGTGCAAGTTCTGCGCGTTCTACGCTCCGCCCAAGAGTGAGAAGGGCTGGGTCCGGGAGATCGACGACATCCTGCGCCGGTGCGCGGAGACGGTCGAACTCGGCGGTACGCAGATCATGTTCCAGGGCGGGCACCACCCCGACTTCGGCGTCGAGTACTACGAGCGCTCGTTCGCCGCGATCAAGGCCGAGTTCCCGCAGCTGGTCATCCACTCGCTCGGGGCCTCCGAGGTCGCGCACATGGCCAAGGTCTCCGGAGTGGGCATCGAGGAGGCCATCACGCGCATCCACGCGGCCGGCCTGGACTCGTTCGCGGGCGCCGGCGCGGAGCTGCTCCCGGAGCGCCCGCGCAAGGCGATCGCGCCGCTCAAGGAGTCCGGCGAACGCTGGCTGGAGATCATGGAGACCGCGCACGGGCTGGGCGTGGAGTCCACCTCGACGATGCTGATGGGCACCGGCGAGACCAACGCCGAGCGGATCGAGCACCTGCGGATGATCCGCGACGTGCAGGACCGCACGGGCGGTTTCCGGGCCTTCATCCCGTACACCTACCAGCCGGAGAACAACCACCTGAAGGGCCAGACGCAGGCCACCCTGCTCGAATACCTGCGCCTGATCGCGGTGGCCCGCCTGTTCCTGCACAACGTCGCGCACATCCAGGGCTCGTGGCTGACCACGGGCAAGGAGGCCGGTCAGCTCACCCTGCACTACGGCGCGGACGACCTGGGCTCGGTCATGCTGGAGGAGAACGTGGTCTCCTCCGCGGGCGCCAAGCACCGCTCCAACCGGATGGAGCTGCTGCACCTGATCCGCGCCGCCGGCCGGATCCCGGCCCAGCGCGACACCACGTACAACCACCTGATCGTGCACGACGACCCGGCGAACGACCCGGTCGACGACAAGGTGATCTCGCACTTCTCCTCCACGGCCCTCGCCGGCGGCACCGCCCGCACCGGACTCGAGGTCGTCGACGCCCGCTGAAACCGGCTTGGGATGATGGGCGCATGTCTTCGACGCTGCATGTTGCGCCCGTTGTCCTGTCGATGGTCGATGCGGAGCCCATTCGCGACGGCGCCGTGCTCGTGGAGGACGGGCGGATCGTCGCGGTGGGCCCGCGGGGCGAGTTGGGCTCCGCGGGCGCCCGTGAGCGGGTGTGGCGCGGGGTGCTGATGCCGGGGCTGGTGAATGCGCACGCGCATCTGCAGTACACCGACTTCGGGGATCTCGCGCTGTCCGGGCTGGCCTTCCCGGAGTGGATTCGCACGTTGATCGAGCGGCGGGCCGACTTCTCCGAGGTGATGTGGCAGGAGAGCGCGCGCCGCGGGGTGCACCACATGTTGCGGTCGGGGACCACGGCGGTGGCGGACGTGGTCACCGACCCGTGCGTGCTCGTGCCGGTGGGCCGGTCGGGGCTGCGCGGGATCAGCTACGTCGAGGTGATCGCGGACGACGCGATGTGGGCCGGCGGGCGGCGGGCGGCCTTCCTGGACACGCTGGACGGGGCGAGCGGCGGGCGGGTGTTGGGCGTGTCGCCGCACACCCCGTTCACGGTCGGCACGGCGGTGTTCAAGGAGTGCGTCGCGATCGCGCGCGAGCGCGGGCTGCGGCTGCACCCGCACCTGGCGGAGACCGCGCACGAGGCCGAGTTCATCCGGCACGGCACCGGTCGGTTCGCCGAACTGAACCGGGCCTCCGGGATGGCCCTGGAACTGCTCGACGGCGGCAGCGGCGGCGGCCCGGCAGCCTACCTGGCCGGGTTCGACGGGCTGGGCCCCGACGTCCACGTCGCGCACGGCGTGCACCTGGCCGCCGACGATCGCGCGCTGCTGCGCGAACAGGGCACGGCGGTCGCGCTGTGCGTGCGCTCCAACACGATCCTGGCGGCGGGGGAGCCGGCGGTCGCCGACTACCTGGCCGAGGGCGCGCCGCTCGCGCTGGGCACCGACTCGCTCGCCTCCTCGCCGTCCCTGGACATGTGGGAAGAGGCGGCGGCGGCCCGGGAACTGGCGATCCGGCAGGGCTACCGCTCGGACGACCTGGACCGGCGCCTGGTCGAGGCGGTCACGGTCGGCGGCGCGGCGGCGATGGGCGGCCTCGACGGCGCCGGCACGCTGCGCCCGGGCGGCCTTGCCGACCTCGCGGTGTTCGACGTGCCGACGCAGGGCGACCCGTACGCGGCGCTGCTGGCGCACGGCACCGGGTCGTGCGTGGCCACGGTGCTCGGCGGGCGGCTCGTGCATCGGCGCTGACGGCGGGTCGAGGGGCGGCGGGGTGACGGGTCCGCGGGGCGAGGTGTCGGGTCGACCGGCGGCGGGTCCGCGGGCCGTGCGCCGACCGGGCGCACGATCGTTTTTGCACGACCACGCATAGCCGGGCGAACCCCGGGCAGGCGCCTGGTCGGAACGACACGGTCGCAGAACTCACCTTTCCGACCCGGGCCCTGCCTGCTCGGGATGATTGAGGAGGCACACCATGTCCGTCGGTACCCGAATTCGCTCCATCGTCCATGCCATGACGCCGCGTCGTCGGCGAGGCCGTCGCACCGGCGGCGGCGGTGGTGGCGTGGGCATCGGTGCCCGCATCGGCCGCGTCGGCGGCGGTGTCGGAGCCAACAAGCGTGGCGTCGGCGGTGGCGTCGGGCGTCGATGAGCGCACCGCGCCGACACGGCGCACACCGGGCGGGTCGCATGCGGTACGCGACCCGCCCGGTGCGTTGCGTGCCCCCTGGGCCCGGCGGCGGGTCCGGGCGCGAGATGATGGCCGGGTGACCCGAGCCTCCCTGGACAAGCAACCGCGTGAAGTCGCGTCGATGTTCGACGCGGTCGCGGCGCGCTACGACCTGACCAACACCGTGCTGTCGATGGGCCAGGACCGGTCCTGGCGCAAGGCCGTCGCGCGCGCCGTGGACGCCCGCCCGGGAGAGCGTGTACTCGACCTCGCGGCCGGCACCGGCACCTCCTCGCTGCCCTTCCGGGACGCGGGCGCGGAGGTGGTGCCGTGCGACTTCTCCGTGGGCATGCTGCGCGAGGGCAAGCGCAAGCACCCGGAGTTGCCCTTCACCGCGGGCGACGCGACCAGGCTTCCGTTCAAGGACGCCACGTTCGACGCGGTGACCATCTCGTTCGGCCTGCGCAACGTCAGCGACACCGAGGGCGCGCTGCGCGAGATGTTGCGGGTGACCCGACCGGGCGGGCGACTGGTGGTCTGCGAGTTCAGCCGGCCCACCTGGCGCCCGTTCGAGACCGTGTACGTGGAGTATCTGATGCGCGCGCTGCCGGCGGTGGCCACCGCGGTCAGCAGCAACCCCGACGCGTACGTCTACCTGGCCGAGTCGATCCGCGCGTGGCCCGATCAGGCGGGCCTGGCGGCGCTGGTCGGCAAGGCGGGCTGGGCGCACCCGGCCTGGCGCAACCTCACCGGCGGGGTCGTCGCGCTGCACCGGGGTTTCCGACCGTGCGAGTGAGCCACGGGCCGTTCCGTGCCCGGCGAGTGGCCACGGGCCGGCCGCCCACCCGCTCCTCATAGACTTGTCCGGCCGGAACCGTCCCGGTTTCGGTACTGCCGCAGAGACTTCCAGGGGAGTCGTCCGTGACCGACCAAGCGCCCGTCACAACCACCAAGCGCGCCGACTCGACGCATGAGGCCGACGTCATCGTGGTCGGGGCCGGTCCGGCCGGATCGACCACGGCGTATCACCTGGCCAAGTCCGGCGTCAGCGTGATCCTGCTGGAGAAGACCGAGTTCCCCCGGGAGAAGGTCTGCGGCGACGGGCTCACCCCGCGCGCCACCAAGCAGCTGATCGCGATGGGCGTGGACACCTCGGTCGAGGCCGGTTGGCTGCCGAACAAGGGTCTGCGGATCCTCGGCGGCGGCATGCGCCTGGAACTGGACTGGCCCGACCTGGCCAGCTACCCCGCGCACGGCCTGGTCCGCAAGCGGGCCGACTTCGACGAGATCCTGGCCCGCCAGGCGGCCTCCGCCGGTGCCAAGCTGTACGAACGCGCCAACGTCACCGGTCCGATCCTGGACGACCGCACCGGCCGGATCGTCGGCGTCAACGTGCGGATGAACGGCGCCAAGGAGGAGACCGTCTTCCGCGCGCCGATCGTGGTCGCCGCCGACGGCAACTCGACCCGGCTCTCGCTCGCGATGGGCCTGCACCGCCGCGAGGACCGCCCGATGGGCGTCGCGGTGCGCACCTACTTCAAGTCCCCGCGCAGCGACGACGACTACCTGGAGTCGTGGCTGGAGCTGTGGGACCGGCGCGACGGCCAGGAGAAGCTGCTGCCCGGCTACGGCTGGGTGTTCGGCATGGGCGACGGCACCTCGAACGTGGGCCTGGGCCTGCTGAACACCTCCTCCGCGTTCAAGGACATCGACTACCGCGACCTGCTCAAGGGCTGGGTCGCGGGGATGCCCGAGGAGTGGGGCTACACCGACGAGAACCAGGAGGGCCCGATCCGGGGCGCCGCGCTCCCGATGGGCTTCAACCGCCAACCGCACTACACCAAGGGCCTGTTGCTGGTCGGCGACGCGGGCGGGATGGTCAACCCGTTCAACGGCGAGGGCATCGCCTACGCGATGGAGTCCGGCGAGATCGCAGCCCAGGTGATCACCCAGGCGGTGGCCCGACTCACGCCCGAGGGCCGCGAGCGCGCGTTGCACGACTATCCGCGCATCCTCAAGCAGACCTACGGCGGTTACTACACGCTCGGTCGGGTGTTCGTGAAGCTGATCGGCGACCCGCGGGTGATGAACTTCGCCACCAAGCACGGCCTGCCGCACCCGATGCTGATGAAGTTCGTGCTCAAGATGCTGGCCAACCTGACCGACCCGCGCGGCGGCGACGCGATGGACCGGATCATCAACGGCATGGTGCGGATCGCGCCCGCGGCGTGACACGGGTGCGGGCGTGCGGGTGCGGGCGTGCCGCCCGGACCCGCATGACGCGTGCGTAGTAGGGGCGGGCGGGACGCGCACCTGGTGTCGGTGTGGTGCGCGCGCAGTGGTGGTGTGCTTGGCTCGACGGGCGCACCATCACCACGACTCCCTACGACTTCGGAGGACTGCTCCCATGCAAGACGCCCGCGACATGCGCGACTTCATCGCCGGACTGCCCATGTGCGAGCTGCATCTGCACATCGAGGGCACGCTGGAGCCCGAGCTGAAGTTCGCGCTGGCCGAGCGCAACGGGATCGAACTGCCGTACTCCTCGGTCGAGGAGATGCGTGCCTCGTATCGGTTCGACAGCCTTGCGTCCTTCCTGACGGTCTACTACGAGGGCATGCAGGTCCTCGTGCACGAGCCGGACTTCTACGACCTGGCCATGGCGTACCTGCGCAAGGCCGCCGCGCAGAACGTGCGGTACGTGGAGATGTTCTTCGACCCGCAGGCGCACACCGGACGCGGCGTGCCGTTCGACGTGGTCGTACGCGGGCTCACCCGGGCGATCGGGGACGCGCGCCGCGAACTGGGCATCCGGGCCCAGTTGATCATGTGCTTCCTGCGCGACTTCCAGGCCGAGTACGCGATGGCCACGCTGGTGCAGTCGCTGGCGTACCGGGAGTGGATCGTGGGCATCGGGCTCGACTCCGACGAGCGCGGCAACCCGCCGGCCAAGTTCGCCGCGGTGTACGCGCGGGCCCGGGCCGAGGGCTTCCGGCTCACCATGCACTGCGACGTCGACCAGGAGAACAGCGTCGAGCACATCCGTCAGGCGATCGAGGACATCGGTGTGGACCGGATCGACCACGGCTCCAACGCCCTGGAGGACCCGAAGCTGGTCGCGGCGATCAAGGAACGCGGGCTCGGTCTGACGGTGTGTCCGGTCTCCAACTCCTTCGTGGTGGACGGGATCAAGGAGCAGGAGATCCGGCGGATGCTGGACGAGGGCATCCTGGTCACGATCAACTCGGACGACCCGGCGTACATGGACGCCTACGTGCAGGAGAACCTCGAACGCACCCAGGCCGTCCTGGGCCTGAGCCGGGCCGAGGTGGCCCGCTTCGAGTACAACGCGTTCGCGATCGCGTGGCTGCCGGAAGACCTGCGGGACGGGTACGTGGCGGAGTTGGACGCCTGGGTGGCGGCGGCGGGCTGACGCCGGAGGTGGGCTGACACCGGGCGTCGGCTGATATCGGATGTGGGCGTAACTCCCGTGCCCGGCAAGGGAGTACGGCCGTCCCGTCCGGATGTGGCTTTCAGTTCGGCGGAGTTGTCCAGGTGTTCGGGGCCGCGCAGTTTCCGAAGGCCATCGAGGAGAACATCGGCCTGGTAGGTCGGCGCCACCGTGCGCACGGCCTTGCGTCGGCGCAGGGGCAGGAACTCGTTGGTGACCCTCGTGCGGACGTAGGCGTCCGGTCGGTCGAGGGAACCGATGCGTTTCCAGCGCACGAGTGCCTTCGTCAGGGCTTCCTGGACGAGGTCTCGCGCCAACTCCCGATCCCCGCACGGCAGTGCGGCATAGCGCGGCAAGGCCGGCAGTCGAGCCGCCGCGAAGCCCTCGAACCGCATTCTGTCGTCTCCTTGCCCGACGGCCTTCCCTACTGCACATGCGAGTCCGGGCCGATCCGCTGTGCCGGCTGCGCCGATATCGCGGTCGGGTTCGGCTCGACCACTACTACGCATTGCGTGGTACCGTGCAACGCACAAGAGCTGGAGGGGTCATGGATCCGAGTCAGTTGCTCAAGGGAGTGCTGGACCTCGCGGTGCTTGCCGTGCTGCGCGAGGAGGACGGCTACGGCTACGACGTACTGCGCAGGTTGCGCAAGGCCGGCCTCGACGACGTCGGCGACGCGTCGGTCTACGGCACGTTGCGGCGGCTGTACAACGCCGGGCTCCTCACGTCCTACGTGGTGGCCAGCGACGAAGGCCCGAACCGCAAGTACTACGCCTTGAACGAGCCCGGCCGAGAGCGGTTCCGGGAGTCCACCGACACGTGGAACTCGTTCGCCCGGACGATGTCGGAACTGGTGGGGGAGACCCGATGAAGGACACCGCACTGCACCCCGTCGCGGAGGACTACCGCGTCGAGGTCGCCCGCGTTCTGGCCGACCTGCCGGCCGCCGAGGCGGAGGAGATCCTGGACGACGTCGAGGTGAACCTCAGCGAGGTGGTCGCCGAACTCGACGGCGCGGTCACCTCCGAGTCGCTGCGCGCACGTCTGGGCACCCCGCACGAGTACGCGGCCGAACTGCGCGCGGCGGCCGGCTATCCGCCGCTGACGCCGACCGGGCCGGGCCGCCTGTCCGGCTTCGGCAAGGTCGAACTCCTTTGCCTGGGACTGATCGTCGTGCTCGGCGCGGCGTTCGTGACCGGGATCGCCATCGGTTCCGAGAAGGAGGAGGCGAACCGGTGGTGGATCTTTCCGTGTCTGCTGGGCCTGGCTGTGGAAGCGCTGAACGCATTGTGGTTGCGCGGCCGTGATCCGGGGCTGCCCGAGGTCGCCGCGCTGTCGGTCACCCGCCGCGCGAGGGCTCTCGGGGAGTCCTTGCGCACCGGCCGATGGGCGGAGCCGGTGCGCTTCCTGATGGGTCTGCAAAGTGCCTGGTGGGTGGCGCGGGCGCTGATCGTGGCCGTGCTCGCGTGGGTCGTGGCCGGCGGCGTGTGGTGGCCGGTGGTTGCCGGCTTGCTGGCACTGGTCGGGTCGTTGTGGCTGGGCCCGCGCGCGGCGCGCGATCGGCGACTGGTGTGGGTGGCGGTGCCGATCAACGCGTTCCTGATCGGGGCCGGGATCGGGATGCTCGCCGCGGGGCAACTGAAGCCGGACGACAGCTCGATGGAGTCCGTGAGCTACGGTCCGCCGCCGTACACGCCGAATTACCACACCATGGAGGGCCGCCAACTGGACGCCGGCACCCTGCTGGGCACGCTGGACGGGGAACGACTGCAGAACATCTATCCCTTCGACGCGCAGGGTCGTCCGCTCAAGGACGTACTGCTCTTCGATCAGAACGGCAAGCAACTCGGGCTCGCCCCCACCGACTACGACTATCGGTGTGGGCCCGCGGGACCGAACCTGGTGCGCAACCGCGACAGCCTGCCGTTCCCGCAGCCGCGAGTGGTCGTGGAACCGGGCGCGGCCGGTTGCCGCGTCGAGGAGGGCACGGCGCCCTTCACGATCGCGATCCCGGTGCGACCGGGGGCACAGCCCTCGGCGAACCCGGTACCGGGCGGGGCGACGCAGCCCGGTGGGGCGACGCAGCCGGGCGGGGCGACGCAGCCTGGTGGGCAACTGCCGCAGGGGGCGCCGTCGCCGGGTGCGCCGGGTGCGACCGGTGCGCCGAACCCGGTGAGTCCGCCGGCGGGTCCGGTGAATCCGACCACCCCGCCGGTGCCGCCGAACTCGGGTCCGCCTGCCTCGCCGGCGAACCCGAAGACCGGGGAGTCGGCGAACGCACCTGCACAGGGCGGGAGTTGAGGGTCGAGGCGGGCCGGCCCGACTCGGGCCCCGACTCGAATCCCGGCGCGCGGCCTGGCGCGGGGGCCTGGCTCGGGCCCCGGCGCGCGGGCCCCGGGTCGGGAACCGAGTCGGGCTCCCAGTCGGGCCCGGCTCAGGTCGTGACGGGGCTTCGGGTGCCGGGGCCGACTTGGTCCTGACGCGGGCTCCGGCTCGGGGTCCGACGTGGGCCCGAGGCGGGTCTGACGCGGGTTCGAGGCGGGCCGTGACGCGGGCGTCGACCCGGGCTCCGAGTCGGGTTCCGGGATCGGCAGTCGTCGGGCGCTCGGGCTCGGGCGGTTGGGTGCGGTGCCGGTCGGTGATGTGCGGGCCGGGCGTCCGGGTCGGCCGGCTGTATGGCCGGGTGGATCGTACGTCCGGGCGACCGTACGCCCGGGCCGGGCGGTGCGCTTGGTCTCGGTTTGCGTGCGGTGGATCGGTACCGGGCGGCCGGGGAGGGTGGATGGCGAGTGGGTGGCAGGACGACGGCAGGACGACGGCAAGGGCGTTCATCGAGCGTCGAGTGGGCGTTGAACGCACCGTGGGACAAAGGCCGGACGACTTCAGCCCCGGCCGCCGCTCGGTAGCTCGTGACGCATC
Source organism: Embleya sp. NPDC008237 (assembly GCF_042956465.1). Lineage (NCBI taxonomy): Bacteria > Bacillati > Actinomycetota > Actinomycetes > Kitasatosporales > Streptomycetaceae > Embleya > Embleya sp. NPDC008237. The sequence goes on along the minus strand of NZ_JBIBGL010000008.1, from coordinate 422,747 downwards.
AGTAAGGTCTCTTATCCATGCTGACGTTTCGTGTTCTGGGAGCGCTCGAGGCGTGGGACGGTGACCGACCGGCCGACCTGCGCGGCCCGCGCCATCGGGCCGTTCTCGCACGGCTCGTCCTGGCGCGGGGGCACGTCGTACCGGTCGACCGGTTGATCGAGGACCTGTGGCACGGCGAGTCGCCGCACCGCGCGCTCGGCTCGGTACAGACCTTCGTGTCGCACCTGCGCCGGGCGCTCGAACCCGACCGCGCGCCGCGCACACCCTCGACGGTGCTGGTGACCGCACCGCCGGGCTATGCCTTCCGGGTCGGCACGGACGAGGTCGACGCGTGGCGCTTCGAGGCGTTGGTACACCGGGCCGGCGGCCTGCTGGCGGCCGGCGCCGCCGCGGAGGCGCTGCGCGAGTTGACCGCGGCGCTGGACCTGTGGCGGGGGCCGGCATACGCGCAGTTCGCCGACGAACCGTGGGCGCGGCCGGAGGCGGCCCGGCTGGAGGAGTTGCGCCTGGTCGCGGTCGAACGCCGGGCCGAGGCCGGCCTCGCGATCGGGCAGGCGTCCGGGATCGTGCCGGGTCTGGAGGCGCACGCGGCCGCACACCCGCTGCGCGAGGAGAGTTGGCGGCTGCTCGCGCTGGCGATGTACCGATGTGCGCGCCAAAGCGACGCGTTGGCGGTGCTGCGCCGGGTACGCACCGCGCTGCGGGAGGAGTTGGGGGTCGAGCCGGGGGCGCGATTGCAGCGCCTGGAGGCGGACATCCTGGCGCACGCCGTGGAGTTGGACGCGCCGGTGGCGGTGCCGAGCGCGGCCGGGGTCGGGGTGGGGGTCGCGGCAGGGGCCACGGCGGAGGCCGCAGTGGGGGTCGCGGTACCGCCGCTTCGGGAGGCGCCGGGTGTGGCGCGGATCCACCCCTCGACTTCGTCCGACCCGGTCGGCGGGCAGATTTCCGCGGATGGGTCCGACCCGGTCTACGGGCAGGTTTCCGCGGATGGATCCGATCGGGCCTACGGCCGGGTTCCCGCGGATGGGTCCGACCCGGCCTTCGGTCGGGTCCACGGCCAGGTTTCCGAGCATGTTTCCGGTGCTGCGACGGGAGGCGGATTCGTGGCGCGCACGACCACCTTGATCGGCCGGGCCGAGGAGACCGCGACGCTGTTGGCCGCGGCGAAGCGCGTCGACGGGCGGCTCGCGGTCGCCTTGGTCAGCGGCGATCCGGGCGAGGGCAAGACCGCGTTGACCGAGCACGTACGGGAGTTGCTGGCGGCCGAGGGTTGGCGGGCCGCATGGGGACGCTGCCCCGAGTCCGGCGGCGCGCCGGCCGGGTGGCCGTGGACCCAGATGTTGCGCACGCTCGCGGCGGTGAGCCCGCCGGACGAGGAGACCGCCCGGGTGCTGGCCCCGCTGCTCGCCGACTCGTTCGTCCCGGTGGGCGATCAGGCGGCGGCGAAGCTGAGGCTGCATCAGGCGGTGGTGGGGTACCTGGCCCGAGCCGGCGCCGAGACGCCGTGGCTGCTGGTCCTGGACGACGTGCACCGCGCGGACGAGGAGACGTTGGCGCTGCTGTGCCACCTGGCCACCGACCGGGACGCGGCCGGGCGGGTGCTGCTCGTGGTCACGTACCGGCACAACGAGGTCGGTGACCTGCTCGCCGACGCACTCGCCCGGTTGGCGCGCTGCGGCCCGGAACGCATCGAACTCACCGGCCTGGCCCCGGAGGCGGTCGCCGACCTGGTGCGCGGCGCGGTCTCGGCGCCGATCGACGCGGACACCGTGCGGGCGATCGTGGACCGCACGGCGGGCAACCCGTTCTACGTCCTGGAGACGGCGCGGGTGCTCGCGGCGGAAGGGGCACACGCGGCGGTGTCCGAGGTCCCGGTCGGGGTGCGGGACGTGATCCGGCGGCATGTCGCGGGATTGCCGAAGGCCGCCCAGGAGGTGCTCAAGCAGGCGTGCGTACTGGGTCGGGACGTCGACGTCGACGTACTGCTGGCGCAGGGCGGCACGGACGAGGACACGGTGCTCGACGCGGTCGAGTCGGCGCTGCTGACCGGCCTGCTCGTCGAGCCGGAGGCGGGCCAACTGCGGTTCACCCACGCGCTGGTCCGGGACACGCTGTACGAGGACCTGTCCCAGCTGCGCCGAGCCCGGATGCACGCCCGCACGGCCGAGGCGATCGAGGCCGTGCGGCCGCGGGACGTGGCGGCGCTGGCCCACCACTACCTGGCATCGGCATCGCGCGCCACGGCGGCGAAGGCCACCCACTTCGCGCGTCTTGCCGCACTCGACGCGGAAATCCACTTCGCGTACCGCGAGGCGGCCGAGCTGTGGCGCGGCGCCCTCGTGGCCTTCGACCGCTCGGGCGTCGCGGACGAGGCGGCCCGCAAGGAGATGGAAGCGGGAGTGGAACGCTCCCTCGCCCAGTCGGGCGACCACGGGTACGAGGCGGGCGCGTAGCGCGGGCGGGTGGTTGCGCGGTGGGTGGCGTGCGCGGGCGGGGGTGGTTCCGGCCCGGGTGCGGGTGGTGCGTCGGTAGGTGTGGTGCGGGTGGGCGGTCGCCTGGGTGGGTGTGGCGCGCCGGCGGTGTGGTGCTCGGGCGGGTGTGGTGCGTCGGTCGGTGTGTGGCGACGCTTGCCCGGGCGGGTGTGTGGCGCCGGTGGTGCGTGGTTCGGGTGGGCAGCGGGATTCGTGGGGCTTTCGGGTTGTCCGCCGGATCCCAGGGGTCGGCCGCGCGCCTCCGGAGGTCGGTGGCGCGCGGCGTGGGTGTGCCGGGGCGGGGGGTCAGGCGGGGATGTGGGTGGCGATGATCGTGGCGTAGTTGGCTTCGCCGCGGCGGTTGGGGTGCAGGGGGGCGGCCAGGTCGGTGGGCACGTAGCCCTCCACCCACTTGGCGGCGGGGGCCTGGCACGCATCGTGGCCTGCGCTGGGGCCCGCCACGTCCACGTAGTCGGCGCCGTGTGCCCCGGCCTGGGCGGCGATCGTCGCGTTGAGGCGGTTCACGCTGCCCTGGAGATAGTCCGCGTCGACTCCGAGGACCGGCTGGTACGGCCAGCAGCCGCCGGGCTTGATGTACAGGCCGTAGCCGGTGACCACGACCCGGGCGTGCGGTGCGCGCTGGTGGATGCCGGTCAGGACCGCGCCGAGTTTGGGCGCGAACGCGTCGATGCGCTGGGCGATTCGGTCGACCCCGCCGGCCGTCCACTCGTCCCGGCACGGGGTCGCGAACGGGTTGAGCGTCGCACAGCCCTGGGCCACGCCCACCAGACCCACATCGTTGCCGCCGATGGTCAGGGTGACGAGCGTGGTGTCCGTACCGAGCGCGTCGAACTGCGGCGGCGCCTCACCCATGTCGACGCCGGCCAGGGACAGGTGCTGCGGCGACGTCATGTCGTTGCTGTCCGCGCCGCTGCACGTAACATCCCGCAACTCGGCGACGTTCAGGCGCGCCGCGAGCAGGTGTGCGTAGTTGTTGGTGGACCGGCCGCACGCAAGCGGCCCGGTGACGTCCGGGATCAGCGGACCCGAGGCCATCGAGTCCCCGAGCGCGACGTAGACCTGACGATCCGCCGCGCCCGCCGGCGCAGTCCCGGCGACCAGGCCGGCCAGGACCAGTGCGCCGGCCGCGATCGCCGCCGCGGCGCCGCGAGCGAATCCGCGCAGACGACGGCTTGGCTTCCGGGGACTGCTGTGCAGCCGACTCCTCGTGCGTGCAGCAGAGTTCATGACGACTCCCGCCGGTCGTGGAATGTCCCACGCGTCATCATGCAGACTCGGACAGAGCGGCTTAACTGGTGAGTAACACAGACTTTCCGGAGGGTCCCTGTGACACGTGACAACTCGCCGCGTGACCGGACGCCCACCACACACGGCGCTCGGGCCGCGGCCGGCGCAAGGGCCTTGGCCGACGCGGCGGATGGGGCCGGTACGGCCGGTGGGCCGGGTAGGGCTGGTGAGCCGGGTACGGCCGGTGGGCAGGGTACGGCCGTTGGGCCCGGCGCGGCCCAAGCTCCCGGCGCAGCGGGCGCTTCGGCCGCTGCGCCCGCGTCCGCCACGTTCGCCGCTTCCGGTGCGCCCGCCGTGCGCTCGTGCTCGGATCGAACGCGCCCCGCTCCGCTGCGGATCGGCGGTCGGCCGGTGGCGGCCCGATTGCGGGCCGGCGCGCCCCGGTTGACCAGGGAGGTGCTGGATCGGCTGCCCGCCGAGTTGCCCGCGTACGCGGCGCTGCCCGCCGAGGAACTGGCCGGGGACATCGCCGAGATCGTGCAGCACACGGTGCGGCTGTTCGCCGACGTGGTCGAGGGCCGGCTGGCGGCGGGCGAGGCGAACCTCGCACCGCAGCGCGCCTCGGCAGCCCAGCGGGCGGAGGAGGGCGTACCGCTCGACGCGATCCTGACCGCGTATCAGATCGGCGTCGAGATGTGCTGGCGGGAGACCACCGGCCAGGCACGTCCGGAGGAACTCGCCGACGTACTCGCCCTGTTCGCGGATCTGCTCGGACTCCAGCGGGCCATCGTCGCAGCGGTCAGTTCGGCCTACCTGGAGACCCGCCGACTGCTGGAGGGGCCGGAACAGAGCGGCCGACACGCACTGTTGGCGGCCCTGCTCGCCGGCGAATCCGCAGACACGGTCGCCGGCCGGACGGGGGTACGGCCGGCCGCCCGCTACCTGGTCCTGACCCTCGTCCTGGCCGCGCATCCGGACGAGGCCCGCCCGGGCCCGTGCGCCGCCATCGCCGCGCGGCGCAAGCTACGCCGGATCCGGCAGGCCCTGGACGGCTTCACCGGCCGCCCCGCGCTGACCGCGCTCGACCCCGGCGGCGGGACCGCGCTGCTGCCGGCGGACGCCGCGCCCGACTGGCCCGACGTACGCGCCCTGATCGCGCACGCCGCCGACGCGGCCGACACCCCGATCACCGCCGCTGCCGCGCTCACCGAGCCGACCGGCATCCCGGACGCGGTGGACCGCAATACCGAGGTGCTCCGACTGATCCGCAGCAGTGGCCGCGGCCCCGGCCTGTACCTGCTCGCCGACGTCCTGCTCGACTACCAACTCAGCCGCCCCAGCGCCGCGTTGGCCGGTCTGGCCGGTCTCCTCGCGCCGCTCGACCGCAGACCCGAGCTGCTGCTGACGCTGGAGACGTACCTCACCCACGGCCGCGACCGCCGGGCCACCGCCGCCACCCTGCACCTGCACCCGAACTCCGTCGACTACCGCATCCGCCGGGTGACGGGCCTCACCGGCCTGTCCCCGAACCGTGCCGAGGACCTGCATCGACTGAACGCGGCCTTGGTGGCCCGACGCACGTTGGCACCGGGGCCGGTGGCCTGAGGGGGAGTTGGGCGGGGGCGAGTCGGGTCGCCTCGCCTCGCCTCGGGTCGGGTCGGGCGGGTGTCGGGCCGGGGCAGGGCAGCCCGGGCCGGGGCGGAGGTGCGCGATCCGGCCTCCGTCCGAGGGCTCGGCCGGGGGAGCGCGGTTTCATGCGCGGTCCTCCAACCCGCCGTGCCACCCCGCCCGGTCGTCGACTTCGCCGACCCCACCCCGCCCGGCGTCGCCTCCCGCTTGACCCTGACACCGTGTAAGGCTCTGCGCTGGGAGGCGTCATGTTCAGCATCGGAGACTTCGCCAGGCACGGTCGCGTATCGGTTCGCATGTTGCGGCACTACGACGCGATCGGGCTGCTGCGGCCCGCCCGGGTCGACCCGGACAGCGGCTATCGCTTCTACGAGGCCGGCCAACTTGCCCGGCTCAACCGGGTGATCGCGCTGAAGGACCTTGGCTTCACCCTTCACCAGGTCCGGAGCATCCTGGACGAGCGGGTGAGCGTCGAGGAATTGCGCGGGATGTTGCGTCTGCGGCGGGCCGAACTCGCCGCCACGGTGGCGGCGGACGCGCTGCGGCTGGCCCGGGTCGAGGCGAGGCTCCGGACGATCGAGGCCGAGGGACGAATGTCTGCCGACGACATCGTGGTCAAGCGCATCCCCGCAGTCCGGGTGGCCGAGTTGACCGCCACCACCCCTGCGAATGCCGACGGGCCGGAGGGGATCGGGCCGATCATCGACCCGCTGTACGACGAACTGTGTCGCCGATTGGAGGCCGCCGGAGTTGCTCCGACCGGGCCGGGCATCGCCTACTACGAGGCCGCGCCGGACCAGGACGACACCGTCGTCATCCACGCCGGAATGACGGTGGCGACGGGGCCCCGAGCCGAATTCGGCTTTGCGATCGTGGACCTGCCCGAGATCGAGTGTGCCGCGACGTACGTCCATCGGGGCTCCATGGACAACGTGATGGCCGGCGTCCAGGCGATGGCCAGGTGGATCGATGCCAACGGGTATCGCTCCCTGGGGTACGCCCGGGAGCTCTACCTCGAATGCCCGGACGATCCGGAAGAGTGGGTTACGGAACTCCAGGAGCCGATCGCCGCCGGTTGAACCGGGATGCCGGCCGGATGCGCGCACGGCGGCGGTGGTCGCGCGGGTGGCGAGTGGTGGTGCCGGCACGCCCAGGGTCGTCTCACAGGGGGCGGAACAGGCGGGCCAGGTCCGGGCCGGTGGATGTGGCGACCATCGCGGTCAATACCCGGCGTACGGCCGCTACTTCGTCTGCGCCGACTTCCTGCGTCAACCTGGCCTCGTACTCGGCGTGGAACTCGCGTACCACCGCCAACATCGCAGCCCCGCCCGGCGCCAGGTGCAATTGCTTCGCGCGTTTGTCCGCGGGGTCCGGGCGGCGTTCGACGTAGCCGAGGGCGACCATCTCATCGATTACCTTCGCCGCGCCCTGTGCCGTGATCCCGAGTCTTTCGCCGAGTTGTGTCGCGGTCACCGCCTCCCGGTCCAGAGTGCGGAGCACGAAGCCGTACGACGATCCCACCGCCGGGAATCCGCGTTCCGCCAAGTGTGCGTGCAGCTCTTGGACGAAGGCCTGGTAGGCGTGCCCCAACAGCAGTCCGAAATCCATGCTTGACGCTCTCCCGTCAGATATGCTCAACTCTGGTTGCACACTTCAGTTGTACACCCTGGTTTTCTACCTTGGTTGGGTACTCTAACGGAGGAACCTTGATGCCTCTCATCAAAGCGGCCGACGCGCCGGTCTTCGAAGCCCCGCTGATGACCGCCATCGGACTCGCCGCCCCAAGCCGCGGCTCGAAGGAGAACAGCCTCTGGCGCTTCACCATGCAGCCGGGCAACCCCGGCCGCGAACACGCCGTTACCCGCGAGGAGATCTTCATCGCGATCAGTGGCAAGGCCGTTGTCACTCTCGACGGCGAAACCCGCGACTTCCACACGGGTGACGCCCTCGTCGTCCCGGCACACGTGCTCTTCGGCATCGCCGTCTCGGGCGACGAGCCGTTCGAGGCGGTCGCGATCCTGCCCGTCGGCGGTCAGGCGGAGGTGGGCGGGGACCTGATCGATCCGCCGTGGGCCCAGTAGAGCCGTTGCGTCCGGATCCGCCCTGCCGTGGGCCCGGTAGGGCAGTCAGGTCTGGATTTGCCGTGGGTCCGAGACCGCAACACCTGCTTCTTTCCGCCTTTGCTCTGCCTCCGGGAGACGATTGCCATGCCGTTCATCGCCGCCGCCGAAGCGCCTGTCTTCGACAACCCGCACGCGACCTTCGTCGGCCTCGCCGCCCCGAGCCGTGGTTCCACCGAGAACGCCGCATGGCGGCTGACCCTCAAACCGGGTACGTCGTCCCCACCGCATGCGCTCACGCGCGAAGAGATCTTCGTCGCGCTGTCGGGTCGGCTCACCGTCACCATGGACGGCGACACGTTCGAGGTCGAACCGGGCGATGCGCTGATCGTCCCGGCCGACACTCCGTTCGCCCTGGCCAACCACGGCACCGACCCGTTCGAGGCCGTCGTGGTCCTTCCGGTCGGCGGCCAGGGACTCATCCCGGGCCAGGAGCCCTTCGTCGCCCCGTGGGCCCGGTAGCGCCGTGCGGTCCCAAGGATCGCGCTGACCTCGGCTTCATCCGTCTCCGGGTGCGGAGCATCGTGGACGATCGGGTGAGCGCCGAGGGCTGCGCGGGATGCTGTGGGGCCTGCCGCCGACCGGGACGAGGGTCGCCGATTGCGAGGCCGCACCGGACGAGGACGAGGCCGTGGACGACACCACCGTCACCCACGCCGGCATGAGCCGATTACGCCGACCTGGGCCGGGCGGACGGCCGGCCGGACGGCCCGGGCGCGCGTTGCGTCGGACGGTGGTCGTGGGGCGCTGTGCTCCAGTTCCTTCAGTCGGCGGGATTCGCCAAGCGCAGCGGTCGAGTTCGAGCGTCTCGACCCCTCGAAGTCTCGATCGCTCGCCCGGCACGCCGACTCGGGGGAATGGTCCCTCCAGGGAATGGCCCCGTCCAGGAACAATCCCGCCCGCGCCCCCGGCTGCCGAACGCCGACAGCGCCGGCCGAGGGGCCAATGACCGACGGGCCGACGGGTCGGCGAAAACGCCGATCCGCCGACCTCGACACTCAGCCCGGCCGGCTCCCACCGCACCGACACTCACCCGCGACCCGTATGTAAGTGCACACCCGCGCGCGTGAGAGCCGTCGGGACGATCGTGCTCACCCGAGCCGGCGGCCTCGTTCTCGTCCCCGCGTACCGGTCGAACGCCACAGTGCGGCCCATTGGGTCGCTGTCAGATCCTTGGGCAGTGCGTGTGCCGGGACGCGCTGCTCCCGGAACCACTCGCGCAGCGCCGGGCCTGCGAACCGACCCGTCCGGGGCAGGATTTCGCGCAAACCCCGACCCGGGCCGGTGAACACCTTTCGCACCAACTCCTGGTACGAGTCGCGGCGTTCCTCGATCAATGGCGCGTCTCGGCGGGTCATCGACAGCAGCCCGCCGTCCACCGACGGCATCGGTCGGAACGCCCGAGCCGGCACCCGTGCGTGCAGGGTGAACTCGTACCAGGGCCACCAGGCCGCCGTCAGCATCGTGGCCCCGCCCACCCCCGCCCGCCGCCGAGCCACCTCCCACTGCACCAGCAATACCGCGTGCTGCCAATGGTCGGTTTCCAACAACCGCCGCAGCAGCGGCGTGGTCAGGTGAAACGGCAGATTGCCCACCACGGTGTGCCGCTCGCGCGGAAACCGAAACCGCAGCACATCGGCGGCGACGACGTCGACATGGGCGGGCACTCGTCGCGCCAACCGTCGAGCCCGCTGCGGATCGAGTTCCACCGCGGTGATGGGTCGCCCGGCTCGGCTCAGCGGCAACGTGATGGCGCCGTCCCCGGGGCCGATCTCGACGATCGGCCCGGTGGTACGGGCGACAAGGTCCTCGAAGTGTGCGATCACCGCACGATCGACAAGGAAGTTCTGACCGAGCTCATGACGTCCACCATGAGTGGGATTGGGATAAGGCACGAGGGGGCTCCGCAAAGGCAGTTCGGAGCCGGGCAGCACGAAGGGCCGCACCGGCGAAGGGACCCGAAGTGCGGCGGAACCAGGAGGGAAAGGTTCTCGGCCCGCCGCTAGAAGCGGCGAGTCCTCGTGAAAGCGGAAGCGAACATCCCACAACCCTAGCCGGCCCACCCGACTCCCTTCACCTCATTTCCACTCCGCCGACGCCACGCGCCACGGCGCCAGGCACCGACCTCACCCAAGAGCCTCACCCCGAGCCCACACCCCGACCGCTTGCCCACACCCCGACCCCGCGCCCCGACCCCTGCGCACGGAGCCACGGCCCTGGCAACCACGCCCCTCGCACCACGCCCACGGTGCGAATGAACGAGGTCCTGGGATGTTGACGGTCCGGCCGCGGGATCTTCCCCTCGGCCGGTGGGCTGTTCGGCCGGCCTGCGCCGGTCATCCGGAGTGCCCACCAGTAGCGTGCGGGATCCGAGGGCGCGGGCGGCGGGGGCTGCGGGGCGGTGCTCATGGGCGGAATGCTCACGCGTCACCGCGCGGCGGACGAGCCAGGGAGTTCGGTCCCCCTCCAGGGGTGAGCGGGATTCGGGTGAGCCGACCTGCCGGGCGCTCCGATCAGGATGCGCCGACCAACGCCACGGACTGGAGGATGACGCCGATGGCCAGGACCGGCAGGCCGACTCGCCAACGGATGTGGCGGGGGAGGACCGCGGTGAGGAAGAGGCTCAGGAGGGCTGCGGCGCCGCTGAGTTTGGCCAGGAGGACCAAGCGGTCACTGCGAGCGGTGGTGTCAGTCGGGCACGAGTGCTCGCAGGTGTCGGCGTCGACGGCGAGGGTCAACAGTACGAACGCGTCGACCACGGCCATGGTGAGGATCGCGGCGACCACCAGGACGACGAACGCGACGATCGGCCCGCGGCCCGCCTTGTGGTCTTCGTATGTGGCTTGGGACATGGCTCGACGCTAGGGAGGGACGGGCTGCGCCGGCATGAGCGTCCGTACTCATTTTCGGCGGGATGAGTAGCGCAGGTGGCAGTGGTGGAGGTGTCCACCCGTTGACCGTGTGGGTGGTCGGACTCGGGTATCGGTGCCCCCCTTCAGGCCTGGCGCAGCTACAGGCCATGGCGCCGCCTGCACGACACATGTGCGATTGCTGTGGTGGATGGGGGAGTTGGTGCAGATGGGTAGGGCAGGCCGCGCTACCCACCTCTCGACTCGGGCCGGCACGAACCGGAACCCACGATCGCCCCCCGGTTCCCCGCCGCCCCGGCCCCACCCCACCCGGCCCCACCCCGGCCCCTTCGCGGCCGCTGCGCACCCGGCGACACCCGGCGCGTCAGCGCCCACGACTTGATCGTCGACAAGTGATCGACGAGCGGCAGCGAGGAGAGCGGCCGGAGGCCGCCGGCGGCGCAGCCGCCACCGCCCGAAGGGCGGTTTTCCAGTGACGCTCCGTGTGCAACCAGGCGGATCGATTATCACAACCGATCATGCTCGGCCAAATTTGGTACCCCTCCGGAACGGGTGGTATAGGCGGATCCCATGATCAACATCGTCAGTGAGCGGCGGATCGTTTAGTCGGCCGAATTTCTCACCCTGTGTGATTTTTGTCGGCACGCAACCGTTTCTGATCGATCATCAGGTGGGGAAGATCACACCATGATCGTTCCCTACCCGTGTCGCAGATCACATCGGAAGGGGCCTAGGATGGGCGCCGTTCCGGCAGCTTGTGAACCCGGTCACATGCGTGACTTCGGGGGACTGAGAAGGGAGATGGGAGCGCGGTGAACCTGTACGCGCCGATCCTCGTGCTCGGGGGCATTGCCCTGGCCTTCGGAGTGGTCTCCCTCGTAATGGGGGCGCTCACCGGGCCCAAGCGCTACAACCGGGCCAAGCTCGAAGCCTACGAATGCGGCATCGAGCCGACCCCGCAGCCGATCGGCGGCGGGCGATTCCCGGTCAAGTACTACCTGACGGCGATGCTCTTCATCGTCTTCGACATCGAGATCGTCTTCCTCTACCCGTGGGCCGTGTACTTCGACTCCCTCGGGATGTTCGGTCTCGTCGAGATGGTCATGTTCGTTGCCGCGGTCTTTGTCGCCTACGCCTACCTGTGGCGGCGCGGCGGCCTGGAGTGGGACTGACATGGGACCGATCAACACCGTGGGACCGATGAGCCGAGACGCCCAGGCTTCCCCACAGGCTTCCCCCAACGACTGACGGAGAGAGGGCATCCGCGTGGGTATCGAGGAGAAGCTGCCCAGCGGCTTCCTGTTGAGCACCGTGGAAGGGCTGGCCGGCTACTTCCGCAAGGGATCCTTCTGGCCGGCCACGTTCGGACTCGCGTGCTGCGCGATCGAGATGATGGCGACCGGCGCCGGCCGCTACGACCTGGCCCGGTTCGGCATGGAGGTGTTCCGGGCCTCGCCCCGCCAGGCGGACCTGATGATCGTCGCCGGCCGGGTCAGCCAGAAGATGGCGCCGGTCCTGCGGCAGATCTACGACCAGATGCCCAACCCCAAGTGGGTGCTGTCGATGGGCGTGTGCGCGTCCTCGGGCGGCATGTTCAACAACTACGCGATCGTTCAGGGCGTCGACCACGTGGTGCCGGTGGACATCTACCTCCCCGGCTGCCCGCCCCGGCCCGAGATGCTGATGGACGCGATCATCAAGCTCCGCGAGGAGATCCAGGCGATGCCGCTGGGCGTCAACCGCGAGAAGGCGGCCCGCGCCGCCGAACAGGCCGCCCTGAAGGCGCTGCCCACCATCGAGATGCTGCCCGCGAGCGCGCGCCGAGGCGCGCACGAACTCAACCCCGGCATCCCGGTCGGCCACGGACCCGAGGGAGGCGCCCGGTGACCACCCCCGGCAACAACACCCCGAGCCCCAAGCCCGACTCGAGCCCCAAGCCCGACTCGAGCCCCACGGCCACCCCGAGCCCCACGCCCGAGGAGAAGGCGCAACTGCCCGCCCCGCGCGACACGCACGGCGAACCGAGCGGCGAACCCATCGAGGTCCGGCACGGCATGTTCGGTGCGAGCGGATCGGGCGACACCTCCGGCTACGGCAAGCTGGTCCGCACCATCGCCTTCCCCGGCGCCGCCACCCGCCCGTACGGCGGCCCGCGCGGAACCGCGGAGGGCGAGGGCGAATTCGACCTGGTCGCCGACGAACTCTCCGGCGCCCTCGCGGAAGCCGGCATCGAGTTCGACGAGGCGATCGAGAAGGTCGTGGTCGACCGCGGCGAAATCACCTTCCACGTGCGGCGCGAGTCGTTGCCGCGGATCGCGCTGACCCTGCGCAACGACCCGGCACTGCGCTTCGAGCTGTGCACCGGCGTCTCCGGTACGCACTACCCCCAGGAGACCGGCCGCGAGCTGCACGCGGTCTACCACCTGCGCTCGATCACCCACAATCGGGCCGTCCGGCTCGAAGTCTCGGTCCCGGACGCGGATCCGCACCTGCCGTCCCTGGTGAGCGTGTATCCCGCGCTGGACTGGCACGAGCGGGAGACCTACGACTTCTTCGGCCTCGTCTTCGACGGCCACCCCGCGCTCACGCGCATCCTCATGCCGGACGACTGGCCCGGCCACCCGCAGCGGAAGGACTACCCGCTCGGCGGCGTGCCCGTCGAGTACAAGGGCGCCCAGATCCCGCCGCCCGACCAGCGGAGGTCGTACAACTGATGAGCGATCAGACAACGACACCCCCATCCGCCGCGCACGCGCGGGAGACCACCGAGGGCCGGGTCTACACGGTCACCGGCTCCGACTGGGACGAAGTGGTCCAGGCCGCGGCGGACGCCGAAGAGCGCATCGTCGTCAACATGGGTCCGCAACACCCGTCCACGCACGGCGTGTTGCGGTTGATCCTGGAGATCGACGGCGAAAGCGTCACCGAGGCCCGGTGCGGAATCGGTTACCTGCACACCGGCATCGAGAAGAACCTGGAGTTCCGCAACTGGACCCAGGGCGTCACCTTCGTGACGCGCATGGACTACCTGATGCCGCTGCACAACGAGACCGCGTACTGCCTCGCGGTGGAGAAGCTGCTCGGCATCACCGACGACATCCCCGAGCGCGCGCAGGTGATCCGGGTCCTGCTGATGGAGCTCAACCGGATCTCCTCGCACATGGTCTGCCTGGCCACCGGTGGCATGGAGATCGGCGCGCTCACCGTGATGACCTTCGGGTTCCGCGACCGCGAACTGATCCTCGACGTGTTCGAGATGATCACCGGGCTCCGGATGAACCACGCCTACATCCGCCCGGGCGGTCTGGCCCAGGACCTCCCACCGGGCGCCGTGGACAAGATCCGCGACCTGGTGAACATCCTGCCCGGCCGGATCCGCGAGTACGAGCTGCTGCTCAACGACAACGCGATCTTCAAGGGCCGCACCCAGGGCATCGGCTACCTCGACCTGGCCGGCTGCATGGCACTGGGCCTGACCGGCCCGGTGCTGCGCTCCACCGGGCTGCCGCACGACCTGCGCAAGACGCAGCCCTACTGCGGCTACGAGAACTACGAGTTCGACGTCGCCGTCGCCGACTCGTGCGACTCCTGGGGTCGGTACCTGATCCGCATCGAGGAGATGAAGCAGTCGCTGCGGATCGTCGAACAGTGCCTGGACCGACTGGCCCCCGGGCCGGTCATGGTCGGCGACAAGAAGATCGCCTGGCCCGCACAGCTCGCGCTCGGCTCGGACGGGCTGGGCAACTCGCCCGTCCACATCGCGAACATCATGGGCACCTCGATGGAGTCCCTCATCCACCACTTCAAGCTGGTCACCGAGGGCTTTCGGGTACCGCCGGGCCAGGTCTACAGCGCGATCGAATCGCCCCGCGGCGAACTGGGCGTACACGCGGTCAGCGACGGTGGCACCCGCCCCTACCGCGTGCACTTCCGCGACCCCTCGTTCAACAACCTGCAGGCCATGGCCGCGATGTGCGAAGGCGGTCAGGTGGCCGACGTGATCGTGGCAGTGGCGGGCATCGACCCCGTCATGGGAGGTGTCGACCGATGAGTACGGACCTGGGCATGCCGATGCCCCCGCCCAAGCCGGCTCCGCCGTTCCCGCCCGAGGTGCGCGCCCGGCTGGAGGTGGACGCGAAGGAAGTGATCGGGCGCTACCCACAGGCCCGCTCGGCGCTGCTGCCGCTGCTGCACCTGGTGCAGGCCGAAGAGGGCTACGTGACCGGCACCGGCATCGAGTTCTGTGCCGACATGCTGGGCCTGACCACGGCGGAGGTCTCCGCGGTCTCCACCTTCTACACGATGTACCGGCGCCGTCAGGGCGGCGACTTCCACGTCGGCGTCTGTACCAACACGCTGTGCGCGGTGATGGGCGGCGACGAGATCTTCGCGAGCCTGAAGGACCACCTCGGGATCGGCAACAAGGAGACCACCGCCGACGGCGTGATCACCCTGGAGCACATCGAGTGCAACGCCGCGTGCGACTACGCGCCCGTGGTGATGGTCAACTGGGAGTTCTTCGACGACGCGACCCCGCAGTCGGCCAAGGAACTCGTGGACGACCTGCGCGCGGGCAAGGACGCGGTGCCCACGCGCGGCGCACGCCTGTGCACCTTCCGGGACACCTCGCGGATCCTGGCCGGCTTCCCGGACGAGCGGCCCGGCGCGGTCGACGAGGGCGGCGCCGGCGGCGCCGCCAGCCTGGTCGGCCTGCGGATCGCCAACGGCACGCACGCCGACGAGCCGCCGCGCACCGACGAGCGGCCGCGCACCGCGCCCGCCCCCCGAGGCGCGGCCGGACGCGACGAGCAGCCGCCCGCGCCCAGCTCGCACGACGCCCCGGCGCGCACCGCCGAGTCCGACCCGGCCCACCCCGCGCCGCCCACCGGGGCCGCGACCGACCAGGACGGGGACCAAGCGCCGTGACCGAGCCCTCCCTCCTCACCCCCGTGCTCTCCGCGAACTGGGACGAGCACCAGCCGTGGACGCTGGACACCTACCGGCGCGGCGGCGGCTACGACGGCCTGCGCAAGGCGCTGGCGATGCACCCCGACGAGGTGATCCAGACCGTCAAGGACTCCGGTCTGCGCGGTCGCGGCGGCGCGGGCTTCCCCACCGGCATGAAGTGGGGATTCATTCCGCAAAACGACGGCAAGCCGCACTACCTCGTGGTCAACGCGGACGAATCCGAGCCGGGAACCTGCAAGGACATCCCGCTCATGTACGCCAACCCGCACGTGCTGATCGAGGGCGTGATCATCGCGTCCTACGCGATCCGCTCCGAGCACGCGTTCATCTACGTGCGCGGCGAGGTGGTCCCGGTACTGCGCCGACTGCACAACGCGGTCCGCGAGGCCTACGCCGCCGGCTACCTCGGCAAGAACGTGCTCGGCTCGGGCTTCGACCTCGAACTCACCGTGCACGCGGGCGCCGGCGCGTACATCTGCGGCGAGGAGACCGCGCTGCTCGACTCACTGGAGGGCCGCCGGGGTCAGCCCCGACTGCGCCCGCCGTTCCCCGCGGTGGCCGGCCTGTACGCCTCGCCGACCTGCGTGAACAACGTCGAGTCGATCGCGTCGGTGCCGCCGATCCTGAACAAGGGCGTCGAGTGGTTCCGCTCGATGGGCTCGGAGAAGTCGCCCGGCTTCACGCTGTACTCGCTGTCCGGACACGTCAAGCGGCCCGGGCAGTACGAGGCACCACTCGGGGTGACCCTGCGCCAACTGCTGGACCTGGCGGGCGGGGTGCGCGAAGGACACCGGATCAAGTTCTGGACGCCCGGCGGCTCGTCCACGCCGATGTTCACCGACGAACACCTGGACGTACCGCTCGACTACGAGGGCGTCGGCGCGGCCGGATCCATGCTCGGCACCAAGGCGCTGCAGATCTTCGACGAGACCGTGTGCGTGGTGCGTGCGGTGCTGCGCTGGACCGAGTTCTACGAGCACGAGTCCTGCGGCAAGTGCACCCCGTGCCGCGAGGGCACCTACTGGCTCACCCAGCTGCTCACCCGGCTGGAGCGCGGCGAGGGCACCGAGGAGGACTTGGAGACGTTGCTCGACGTCGCCGACAACATCCTCGGCAAGTCGTTCTGCGCGCTGGGCGACGGTGCCGCGAGCCCGATCCAGTCCTCGCTCAAGTACTTCCGCGACGAATACCTGGCGCACTTCGAGCACGGCGGCTGTCCGTTCGACACCGCGGCATCCACCGCGTGGGCGAACACAGCCCCCGCTTCAACCGGGGCAGGAGCGCACAGCTGACATGACAGTCACGACCAACACCCCCGCGGGTGGGCCGCCGGCCCCCAAGCCGGAGGACCTCGTCACCATCTCGGTGGACGGGATCGACGTCTCCGTGCCCAAGGGCACCCTGGTGATCCGGGCCGCCGAGCTGATCGGCATCCAGATCCCCAGGTTCTGCGACCACCCGCTGCTCGACCCGGTCGGCGCGTGCCGGCAGTGCCTGGTCGACGTCGAGGGCCAGCGCAAACCGCTCGCATCGTGCACCACCACCGTCACCGACGGCATGGTCGTACGCACCCAACTCACCTCCCCGGTCGCGAAGAAGTCGCAGGACGGGGTGATGGAACTGCTGCTGATCAACCACCCCCTGGACTGCCCCGTCTGCGACAAGGGCGGCGAGTGCCCGCTGCAGAACCAGGCGATGAGCGCGGGACGTTCCACCTCGCGCTTCGCCGAGGTCAAGCGGACCTTCCCCAAGCCGCTGCGGATCTCCTCCGAGGTGCTGCTGGACCGCGAGCGCTGCGTGTTGTGCGCGCGCTGCACCCGCTTCTCCGAGCAGGTCGCGGGCGATCCGTTCATCGCGCTGATCGAACGCGGCGCACTCCAGCAGGTCGGGATCTACGAGAAGCAGCCCTTCGAGTCCTACTTCTCCGGCAACACGATCCAAATCTGCCCGGTCGGCGCCCTCACCTCGACCGCGTACCGCTTCCGGGCCCGGCCCTTCGACCTGGTGTCCTCCCCGACCACGTGCGAGCACTGCGCGTCCGGGTGCTCGCTGCGCGCGGACCACCGGCGGGGCAAGGTGCTGCGCCGGCTCGCCGGCGACGAGCCCGAGGTCAACGAGGAATGGAACTGCGACAAGGGTCGCTTCGCGTTCCGTTACGCCACGCAGCAGGACCGGCTCACCTCCCCACTGATTCGGGACGAGGAGAGCGGCGAACTGGTTCCGGCGTCCTGGTCCGAGGCGCTGAGTGTGGCCGCGCGCGGGCTCGCCGCCGCACGCGGCAACGCCGGCGTCCTGGTCGGCGGCCGGGCCACGCTGGAGGACGCCTACGCCTACGGCAAGTTCGCCCGGGTCGCGCTCGACAGCAACGACATCGACTTCCGGGCCCGGGAGCACTCCGCCGAGGAGGCCGAGTTCCTCTCCGCCAAGGTGGCCGGCACCGGACTCGGCGTGACCTACGCCGACCTGGAGAAGGCCCCCGGCGTGCTCCTGGTCGGATTCGAGCCCGAGGACGAATCGCCGATCGTGTTCCTGCGGCTGCGCAAGGCCGCCCGCAAGGGCCTGAAGGTCTACGGCATCGCGCCGTTCGCCTCGCCCGGCCTGGTCCGGATGAAGGGCACCCTGCTGCGCGCGGCCCCCGGCACCGAGACCGAGTGGCTCTCCGCGCTCGGCGACCCGGCGGTCGAGGGCGAACTCGCCCGCGGCGCCGCCGACCTGCTGCGCACACCGGGCACCATCGTGCTCGTCGGCGAGCGCCTGGCGGGCGTGCCCGGCGCACTGGCCGAGGTCACCGCACTGGCCGCGAGCACCGGCGCCCGACTCGCCTGGATCCCGCGCCGGGCCGGCGAGCGCGGCGCACTCGACGCGGGTGCGCTGTACAACCTGCTTCCGGGCGGGCGACCGGTCGGCGACCCGGCGGCCCGCGCCGAGGTGGCCGCGGCCTGGGCGGTCGCCGACCTGCCCGGCGGCTACGGCCTGGACACCACCTCGATGCTCACCGCGGTCCGCGAACAGCGCCTGGCCGCCCTCGTGGTCGGCGGCGTCGACGTGGACGACCTGCCCGACCCGGCCGGCGCGATCGCCGCGCTGGACGCGGCCCGCTTCGTGGTCAGCCTGGAACTGCGGCACAGCGCGGTCACCGAACGCGCCGACGTGGTCTTCCCGGTCGCCGCGCCCGCCGAGAAGCCGGGCACCTTCGTCGACTGGGAGGGCCGGGAACGCCCGTTCGCCACCGTGCTGAAGAAGGACCAGCTCACCGGCGACCTGGCCGCGGTGATGTCCGACCTGCGGGTGCTCGACGCGATTGCCGAGGCGATGGCCGAGGAGCGCGAGGGCACCCCGATCGACCTGCCCTCGCTCACCGCCGCCCGCCGCGAACTGCGCCGGCTGGGCCGGTGGAGCGGCGACCGGGGGCCCGCCCCCGAGGGCCTGGCCCGCGAACTCCCGCGCCCCGGTGCGGGCGAAGCCGTACTCGCCACCTGGCGGCTGCTCCTGGACGAGGGCCGCGGGCAGGACGGCGAACCGCATCTGGCGGGCACCCGGCGTGCGCCGGTGGTCCGGCTGAGTGCGTCCACGGCCGCCGAGATCGGCGCCGAGGAGGGGGGTGGCGTCACCGTGACCTCGTTGCACGGGGAGGTCACGTTGCCGCTGCGCATCACCGACATGACCGAGCGCGTGGTCTTCCTGCCCGCGAACTCGCCCGGCTCCTCGGTGCGGCGCGCACTGCGGGTGGGCGCGGGCGAGGTGGTCAAGATCCGGCCGGCCGTGGTCGATCTCGCCCAGGCGGAGGGCCCCAACGGAAAGGGGCACGAAGTGCTTCCGAACAAGGGTGACGACGGGCGACGGGCGGGCGTCCCCGGCCTCAACGGTCGGACCGCACACGTTCATGAGGAGGAGCGGTGACGGACAGCGGCATGCAGCTCGCCGCCGTCGGGTTCGGCACCGACGTCTGGTGGCTGGTCCTGCTCAAGGCGGTGCTCATCTTCGCGTTCTGCGTCGTCATGACGCTGTTCGCGATCTGGTGGGAACGCAAGGTCGTGGCCTGGATGCAGATGCGCATCGGGCCCAAGTACACCGGCCCGCAGGGCCTGCTCCAGTCCCTCGCGGACGGCGTGAAGCTCGCGCTCAAGGAGGACATCACCGTCAAGGGCGCCGACAAGGCCGTCTACATCATCGCCCCGATCGTGGCGATGGTCCCGGCGTTCATGGCGTTCGCGGTGATCCCCTTCGGGCCCGAGGTCTCCATCTTCGGGCACCGCACGCACCTGCAACTGACCGACCTGCCGGTCGCGGTCCTCTACATCCTCGCGGTCGCGTCCGTGGGCATCTACGGCATCGTGCTCGCGGGCTGGTCCTCCGGCTCGACCTACCCGCTGCTCGGCGGGCTGCGCAGCTCGGCGCAGATGATCTCGTACGAGATCGCGATGGGCCTGTCGTTCGCGGCGGTGTTCCTCTACTCCGGCTCGATGTCCACCTCGGAGATCGTCGCCGCCCAGCAGGACACCTGGTACGCGGTGCTGCTGCCGGTCTCGTTCATCATCTACGTCGTCGCGATGATCGGTGAGACCAACCGCGCGCCGTTCGACCTCCCCGAGGCCGAGGGCGAGCTGGTCGGCGGATTCCACACCGAGTACTCCTCGCTGAAGTTCGCGCTGTTCTTCCTCGCCGAGTACGTGAACATGGTGGTGGTCAGCTCGCTGGCCACCACGCTCTTCCTCGGCGGCTATCTCGCGCCGTGGCCGATCACCGCGGTCTGGGAGGGCGCCAACTCCGGCTGGTGGCCGTTCCTTTGGTACTTCCTCAAGGTCCAGGCCTTCATCTTCGTGTTCATCTGGCTGCGCGGCACGCTGCCGCGGTTCCGCTACGACCAGTTCATGAAGATCGGCTGGAAGGTGCTGATCCCGCTCTCGCTGGTGTGGCTGATGCTGGTGGCCACCGTGCGCGCGCTCAAGAACGAGGGCTACGAGCAGTCCCGGATCGTGCTGTGGGTCGCCGGCGGCGTGGTCGCCCTGCTCCTGTTGTCGATCCTGTGGGACGCGGTCACGCCCAACCGGGACGAGGAGGCGGACGCCAAGGCGGCCGGACCCGAACCGTTCGACCCGATGGCGGGCGGCTTCCCCGTACCGCCGATGCCGGGGCAACAACTCCCGCCGGTGCCGCGCCGCAACGTGCGCAAACCCGAGCCGGTCGGGGTGCCGGCCGCGGCGGAGCCTCCGGCCGACCGCACTGAAGGAGAGGCATAGACCCGTGCCCAAGTTCCTCGGACCGGTCGCGGGGTTCGGTGTCACCTTCGCGACGATGTTCAAGAAGGCGAACACCGAGTACTACCCGTACGAGAAGAAGGTCACCGCACCGCGATTCCACGGCCGGCACCAGCTCAACCGGTACGCCGACGGCCTGGAGAAGTGCATCGGCTGCGAGTTGTGCGCGTGGGCGTGTCCCGCCGACGCGATCTTCGTGGAGGGTGCCGACAACACCGACGAGGAGCGCTTCTCGCCCGGTGAGCGGTACGGCCGCAACTACCAGATCAACTACCTGCGCTGCATCTTCTGCGGCCTGTGCATCGAGGCGTGCCCGACCCGGGCGCTGACCATGACCAACGAGTTCGAGCTCGCGGACACCAGCCGGGCGAGCCTGATCTTCACCAAGGAACAGCTGCTCGCGCCGCTGCACGAGGGCATGGTCCCGGCGCCGCACGAGATGTACCCGGGCACCACCGACACCGACTACTACCTGGGCAAGGTCACCGCGGCCGCGCCGGGCACGGTGACCCAGGGGCAGCCCCGCGAGGCGGCCGAGGTGCACGAGCAGGGGACGGAGGCGGGCCGATGAGTCCCGGAATCGACTTCGCGGCCGAGGTCACCAAGACCTCCACCGGCGAGGCGCTGCAGTTCTGGGTGCTCGCCGCCGTCGCGCTGATCGGCGCCCTGGCCACCGTCTTCATGAAGAAGGCGGTGCACAGCGCGCTCGCGCTGGTCACCACGATGATGTGCCTGGCGATCTTCTACCTGGCCCAGGGCGCGGTGTTCCTGGGCATCGTGCAGATCGTGGTCTACACCGGCGCGATCATGATGTTGTTCCTGTTCGTGCTGATGCTGGTCGGCGTCTCCTCGGTGGACTCGCTCAAGGAGACGCTGAAGGGTCAGCGGATCGCCGCCGCCGGGCTGGGCCTGGGCTTCGGCATCCTGCTGGTGTCGGCCATCGCCAACGCGTCCATCACGCACTTCACCGCGCTGGCCACCAAGACGCCGGGCAGCCGGCCGGTGTACCCGGCCGAGACGAACGACGAGGCGGTGCGCGCGGCGTCCGAGGGGAACGTGCAGGGCCTGGCGCACCAGATCTTCACCAAGTACATCTGGGCCTTCGAGATGACCAGCGCGCTGCTGATCACCGCGGCGGTCGGCGCGATGGTGCTCGCGCACCGCGAACGCCTGGTGCCGCGCAAGACCCAGCGCGAGTTGTCCGAGGAGCGCGTGCGCGAGAACAAGCAGGTCGCGCCGCTGCCCACGCCCGGGGTGTACGCCCGGCACAACGCCGTGGACGTGGCCGCGCTGCTGCCGGACGGCAGCGTCTCGCAGTTGTCGATCAACGGCACGCTGCGCGCACGCGGCCAGATCCGTGACGTCAGCGCCGAGGCGGTGCACAGCGTCGCCGAGTTGGAGACCGCCGGCGCGGACACCGACGACGAGGCGTGGCCGGACGAGTCGGACGGTCCCGCGTCCGCACCGGTGCCCACCGCCCGGCAGGAACACGACGACGCCGACTCTTCGTCGGGCGACGGCTCGGGCAACGAGGTTGCCGCCGGCGCAGGCTCCAAGGAGGGGCGCCCGTGAACCCGGTGAACTACCTGTACCTGTCCGCGCTGTTGTTCACGATCGGCGCGGCCGGGGTTCTGCTCCGGCGCAACGCGATCGTCGTGTTCATGTGCGTCGAACTCATGCTGAACGCGTGCAACCTCGCGTTCGTCACGTTCGGCCGCATGCACGACAACCTCGACGGCCAGATCATCGCGTTCTTCACGATGGTCGTCGCCGCATGCGAGGTCGTGGTCGGACTGTCCATCATCATCGCCATCTTCCGCAGCCGCCGTTCGGCCTCGGTCGACGACGCCAGCCTCATGAAGTGGTAGGTCGGAACCGGTGATCGAAACCTCCTCCCTGGCCTCCGGCGTCGTGCTCGCCAACGAGGGTGGCGGCGGGCTGCACTCCGTCGCGGCAAGTGGCGCGTTCTCGGCGCTGTGGCTGGTCGTCGGCCTGCCGCTGCTCGGTGCGCTGCTGCTGCTCGTCGGTGGCAAGCGCACCAACGCCTTCGGCCACATCCTCGGCACCGCGATGGCCCTCGGGGCGTTCGTGGTCGGCGTGCTGATGTTCGTGACCATGCTCGGCAAGGACGACGCGGACCGCTCGGTCGACCAGCACCTGTGGACCTGGGCACCGGTCAACGAGTTCCAGGCCGACATCGGCCTGCACCTCGACCAGTTGTCCATCGTGTTCGTGCTGCTGATCACCGGTGTGGGCTCGCTGATCCACATCTACTCGATCGGCTACATGGCGCACGACGAGAACCGTCGGCGCTTCTTCGGCTACCTGAATCTGTTCGTCGCGGCGATGCTGCTGCTGGTGCTGGCGAACAACTACCTTCTGCTGTACGCCGGTTGGGAGGGTGTGGGGCTTGCCTCCTACCTGCTGATCGGCTTCTGGCAGCACAAGCCCAGCGCTGCGACGGCCGCCAAGAAGGCGTTCATCATGAACCGCGTCGGCGACTTCGGTCTGGCCGTGGCGATCTTCCTGATGTTCACCACGTTCGGCACCTTCGACTTCGCCGACGTGCTCGGCGGCAGCGCGAGCGCGAGCGACGGCACGATGACCGCGATCGGCCTGATGTTGCTGCTCGCCGCGTGCGGCAAGTCGGCCCAGTTCCCGCTCCAGGCCTGGCTCGGCGACGCGATGGAGGGTCCGACCCCGGTCTCCGCGCTGATCCACGCGGCGACCATGGTCACCGCCGGCGTGTACCTGATCACCCGGTCGGCGGAGATCTTCAACGCCTCGCCGGACGCACAACTGGCGGTCACCGTCGTCGGCGCGATCACCGTGCTGTTCGGGGCGATCGTGGGTTGCGCCAAGGACGACATCAAGAAGGCGCTGGCCGCCTCCACGATGAGCCAGATCGGTTACATGATCCTGGCCGCGGGCCTGGGCCCGATCGGCTACGCGTTCGCGATCATGCACCTGGTCACCCACGGCTTCTTCAAGGCCGGGCTGTTCCTGGGCGCGGGTTCGGTCATGCACGGCATGAACGACGAGGTCGACATGCGCCGCTACGGCGGCCTGCGCAAGTACATGCCGATCACCTTCGTCACCTTCGGCCTGGGCTACCTGGCGATCATCGGCTTCCCGCTGCTGTCCGGGTTCTTCTCCAAGGACAAGATCATCGAGGCGGCGTTCGCCAAGGGCGGCACCTCGGGGTGGATCCTGGGCGCGGTCAC
Organism: Embleya sp. NPDC008237; assembly: GCF_042956465.1. NCBI lineage: Bacteria > Bacillati > Actinomycetota > Actinomycetes > Kitasatosporales > Streptomycetaceae > Embleya > Embleya sp. NPDC008237. The sequence continues at coordinate 398,959 of NZ_JBIBGL010000008.1, read as the reverse complement.
CCTGGTGGCGGCCGGACTCACCGCGTACTACATGACGCGCGTGATGCTGATGACCTTCTTCGGCAAGGAACGCTGGAAGGAGGCGCCTGCCGGCGCCCCGGCCGACTGGCACGAGCCGCACCCGCACGAGTCGCCGGTCTCGATGACCGGCCCGATGATCCTGCTCGCGTTCGGATCGGTGTTCGCGGGTGGCCTGTTCGTGCTCAACGAGTCCTTCGTGAAGTGGCTGACGCCCGTCACCGGCTTCTCGCACGGCGACCTGCCGATGAGCGAGTGGGCGATCACCGGTCTGGCGCTCTCGATGGTCGCGCTCGGCTCGGCGGTGGCCTACGTGCAGTACGCCCGCCGGGACGTGCCCGCGGTGGCACCGGCCGCGAGCCTGGTCACCGTCGCGGCGCGGCGGGACCTGTACCAGGACGCGGTCAACGAGGGTTTGGTGATGCGGCCCGGCCAGTACCTGACCCGCCTGCTCGTGTGGTTCGACAACCGCGGCGTGGACGGATTCGTGGGCGGACTCGCGGCGTTCTTCGGCGGCACCTCGGCGCGTGTGCGCAAGGTGCAGACCGGATTCGTGCGTTCGTACGCGCTGTCCATGTTCGGCGGCACGCTGCTGGTCGTGGCCTGCACGCTGATGGCTCGGATGGCCTGAACATGACCATCCGGACACGACCCCAGATCGCCCACCCCGTAGGCGCCTTGGCGGAGGGACTTCGATGAACGGCCACTTTCCCTGGCTGACGACGCTCGCGGCGCTGCCGTTCGTCGGCGGGCTGTGCGTCGCCGCCGTGCCGGCCGGCAAGCGCAAGCTCGCCAAGAACGTGGCGCTGCTGTTCAGCCTGCTCACACTCGCCGTCGCGATCGTGGTCGCGACCAAGTTCGACAATCACGGCGACCGCTTCCAGATCACCGAGAGCTACAGCTGGATCTCCTCGTTCGGGGTGCGCTGGTCGCTGGGCGTGGACGGGATCGGCCTGGTGCTGATCCTGCTCACCGCGGTGCTGATGCCGCTGCTGATCCTGGCCTCGTGGCACGACGCGGACGACGCCCCGGTGGGTGCCGACGGCGTGGTCGGCACCGGCAAGGCCGCGCCGCGCAGCACGCACGCGTTCTTCGCGCTGATGCTGCTGGTCGAGGCCATGGTGGTGGTGTCCTTCGCGGCCACCGACGTGTTCATGTTCTATGTCTTCTTCGAAGCCATGCTGATCCCGATGTACTTCCTGATCGGCGGCTACGGCGGCGCGCAACGCTCGTACGCGGCAGTGAAGTTCCTGCTCTACAACCTGCTCGGCGGACTGGTCATGCTGGCCGCCGTGGTCGGTCTGTACGTGGCCACCGCCAACCAGGGCATCGGGATCGACGGGAACGGCACCTTCGACTTCGTGAAGATCTCGCAGGCCGTGGCCACCGGTCAGCTGGACATCGACCCGACCGCGGAGAAGGCGCTGTTCCTGGGCTTCATGTTCGCGTTCGCGGTCAAGGCCCCGCTGTGGCCGTTCCACACCTGGCTGCCGGACACCATGACCGAGGCCACGCCCGGCATCGCGGTGCTGGTCACCGCGATGGTGGACAAGGTCGGCACGTTCGCGATGTTGCGGTTCTGCCTGGAGATCTTCCCGAACGCCTCGAAGTTCTTCGCCCCCGTGGTGATCACACTCGCGGTGATCGGGATCATCTACGGCGCGCTGCTCGCGGTCGGCCAGACCGACATCAAGCGGCTGATCGCGTACACGTCCATCTCGCACTTCGGTTTCATCATCCTGGGCATCTTCGTGATGACCAGTCAGGGCCAGTCGGGCGCGACGCTGTACATGGTCAACCACGGCTTCTCCACCGCGGCCCTGCTGCTGATCGCGGGCTTCCTGATCACCCGCCGCGGCAGCAGGACGATCGCCGACTTCGGCGGCGTGCAAAAGGTCGCCCCCGTTCTCGCGGGTACGTTCCTGGTGGCCGGACTCGCGACCCTCTCGATGCCGGGGCTCGCCCCGTTCGTGAGCGAATTCCTGGTGCTGGTGGGCGCGTTCGCGAAGTACAAGGTGGCCGCGATCTTCGCCACCACCGGCATCGTGCTCGCCGCCCTGTACGTGCTGGTGCTGTACCAACGCACGATGACCGGCCCGCTGCGGCCGGGCAATGAAAAGCTCCGCGACCTGGTGCCGCGCGAACTGGCGGTCGTGGTACCGCTGATCGCGTTCCTGCTCGTGCTCGGCGTCTATCCCAAGCCGGTGCTCGACGCGGTGAACCCGGCCGTGGACCACACGCTCAGCCGGGTGGAGCAGAAGGACCCGGCGCCCACCAAGCCCATCGAACAGGCCGCGGGCACCGAGGCGCACACCACTGGAGGCTCCAAGTGAGCATGAGCACCGCCGCAACGGCAACGCTCGCCGTGACGAAGGTGGACGCGCCCACCATCGAGTACGGCAAGCTCTCGCCGATCCTGATCATCGCGGGCGTCGCCGTGGTGGGCGTGCTGATCGAGGCGTTCCTGCCCCGACCGGCCCGCTACCGCGCGCAGCTCACGGTGGCCCTGGTCGGCATGATCGCCGCGTTCGGCGCGGTCGTCTGGCTCGCCCGGGACCTGCCGGACGACCACCGCGGCAGCATCACCGCGATGGGTGCGGTCGCCGTGGACGGCCCGTCGCTGTTCCTCCAGGGCACGCTCCTGCTGATCGGCATCGCCTCGGTGCTGCTGATCGGCGAGCGCAGGCTGGAACCGGCCGGCGGCGACGCGTTCGCCCCGCAGGCCGCGGCGGCGCCCGGCAGCCAACAGGAGAAGGACGCGGCGGCGGCGGGCTGGACGCAGACCGAGGTCTACCCGCTGACCATGTTCTCGCTGGTGGGCATGCTGCTCTTCCCGGCGGCGAACGACCTGCTGATGATGTTCGTCGCGCTGGAGATCCTGTCCCTGCCGCTGTACCTGCTGTGCGGGTTGGCCCGGCGCAACCGGCTGCTCTCCCAGGAGGCCGCGCTCAAGTACTTCCTGCTCGGCGCGTTCTCCTCGGCGTTCTTCCTGTTCGGCGTGGCCATGCTGTACGGCTACTCGGGCAGCGTCTCGCTGGACAAGATCGGGGTCGCCTCGGCGGGCGCGATGGACAACGACGCGCTGCTGCTGATCGGGCTCGCGATGGTCGCCGTCGGCCTGCTCTTCAAGGTCGGCGCGGTGCCGTTCCACTCCTGGACGCCGGACGTGTACCAGGGCGCGCCGACCCCGATCACCGGGTTCATGGCGGCGGCCACCAAGGTCGCCGCGTTCGGCGCGATGATGCGCTTCTTCTACGTCGCGCTGCCGGGCATGCGCTGGGACTGGCGGCCGGTGATGATCGGCGTCGCGATCCTGACCATGGTCGCCGGTGCGATCATCGCGATCACCCAGACCGACGTGAAGCGGCTCCTCGCCTACTCCTCGATCGCCCACGCGGGTTTCATCCTGACCGGAATGATCGCGATGAACGACGCGGGCGTGTCGTCCACGATGTTCTACCTTGTGGCCTATGGGTTCGTCACCCTGGGTGCGTTCGCGGTCGTCACATTGGTCCGCGACGCCCGCGGCGAGGCGACCCACCTGTCCCACTGGGCGGGTCTGGGCAGGCGTTCCCCGCTGGTCGCAGGAGTGTTCGCACTGTTCCTGCTCGCCTTCGCCGGCATCCCGCTGACCAGCGGTTTCGCCGGAAAGTTCGCGGTCTTCCAGGCGGCGGCGCGAGGCGGTGCGGGCAGCCTCGTGGTGGTCGGTGTGCTGTGCAGTGCGATCGCCGCGTTCTTCTACGTGCGGGTGATCGTGTTGATGTTCTTCTCGGAGCCCAAGGCCGACGGTCCGACGGTTGTCGTACCGAGCGTGATGACCACCGCTGCCATCGCGCTCGGGGTAGCCGTTACCGTGGTCCTTGGCATCCTCCCGCAGCCGGTACTGGACCTCGCGGACAAGGCAGCCTTGTTCGTCCATTAAGCAAGACGCAGAGACTCTGCGTGATCGACAGGAGAGAACCGTCATGGCGATCGTGGGGCCCTTCGGGCTGAGCGTCACGGACGAGACTCTCGACGCCGAGATCAGGGCGGGGATGGCCGCCGTGGAGCAGGAGCTCCTGGCGGCCACCAAGAGCGAGTTCCCCTACCTGACGCAGACCTCGCGGCATCTGGTCGAGGCGGGCGGCAAGCGGTTCCGGCCTCTGCTGGTGCTGCTCGCCGCCCAATTCGGCGACTGGCAGGCTCCGGGCGTGGTGCCGGCGGCGGTGGTGTGCGAGCTGACCCACCTGGCCACGCTGTACCACGACGACGTGATGGACGAGGCCCCGCTGCGGCGCGGCGCACCCAGCGCCAACTCCCGGTGGGACAACTCGGTGGCGATCCTGACCGGCGACTTCCTGTTCGCCCGGGCCTCGGAGATCGTCGCCGACCTGGGCAACGAGGCGGTGCGGATCCAGGCTCGGGCGTTCGCTCGGCTGGTGACCGGCCAGATCCGCGAGACGGTCGGCCCGGGCCCGGGCGACGACCCGGTCGAGCACTACCTGTCGGTGATGGCGGACAAGACCGGCTCGCTGATCGCGGCATCCGGCCAGTTCGGCGCGATGTTCGCGGGTGCGGACGAGCACGTGGTGGACATCCTGACCCGGTACGGCGAGCGGTTCGGCGTCGCGTTCCAACTGGCCGACGACGTGCTCGACATCGCCAGCGAGGCGACCGAGTCCGGCAAGACGCCGGGTACCGACCTGCGCGAGGGCGTGCCCACGCTGCCGGTGCTGCACCTGCGGGCGGGGGTGACCGGTTCGTCGCCGGCGGCCGACCGACACCTGCTCGAACTCCTGGACGGGCCGATCACGGACGACGACGAGCACGCGGAGGCGCTTTCGCTGCTGCGTGGGCATCCGGCGCTGGCGAAGGCCCGCGAGGACACTCGGCGCTATGCCGAAGCCGCTCGGGAGGTTCTGGCACCGCTGCCGGAGTGCAGTGCGAAGCAGGCGTTGGCCTCGCTGTGCGAGCTGGTCGTGGAGCGCAGCGCTTAGTTTTCGGTGCCGGCCCGCCCACCCGTGACCCCGGGTGGGCGGGCCGCGGCCTTCTGCGGGAGTGCTCGGCGGCTGCTCCCCCGGGAGTAGCGCGTGGGGTGGCGAGTCACCATCAAGTCCTGTGCTCGGGCGTACCGCACGTCTTGAGGTGGACGTTTTCCGGTGACGTTCGGCGGACGCCGAGTGGCCGGTACCGATGATCCCCTTGTGGTGTCGCATTCGACACTCGAATCAGGGGGCAAGCTCCATGACTCGCACCACCCGCCGTTCCGTTCCGTGGCGCTTCGCGGTGCCGGCCGCGATCGCGGCGGCAACCGTCGGTGCCGTGACATTCGGCCCGACCGCATTCGCCGACGACTCGCATCCGGGGCTACCGGAGCAGACCGCCGACCAACTCGTGGCCAAGGTGGCCGCCGCCCGGGCCGACGCGCTCACCGGCACCGTCCGCATCGACACCGACCTGGGTCTGCCCGCCCTGCCCGGCAAGGCAGGCGGCAACGGCCCGCAGGCACTGCTGTCCGGCACCAACAGGCTCCAGGTGGCCCTGGACGGCCCGGACCGGCAGCGCATCGGCCTCATGTCCGACCTGGCCGAGTACAACGTCATCCACAACGGCCGCGACGTGTGGACCTACGACAGCCGCGCGCACGCGGTGACGCACGGCACGGTCGACCAGGGCCGGCCCGACGTCGCCTCGCTGGTGCCGACCACGCCGCAGGACGTGGCCCGGCAACTGCTCGACCTGGTCGGCCCGACCACCGACGTCCGGGCCGACGGGACCGGCCGGGTCGCCGGGCACGACGTGTACAAGCTCCGCTTCGCACCCAGGGCCCAGGGCAGCCTGATCGCCGCCGCGACGGTGTTCGTGGACGCCAAGACCGGGGTGCCGCTGCGGGTGACGGTGGACACCGTCAAGGGCGGCAAGCCCGCGATCGACATCGGCTTCGAACAGATCTCGTACGACAAGCCGGCGGCCGGCACCTTCGACTTCAAGCCGCCGGCCGGGGCGCAGGTCAAGGAGGTGGCACCGAACGAGGCACGGCCCCCGGCAACCGGCACGCCGAGTGCGCCGGCGGCGCCGACCGGGGGGCATGCCGCCCCGGGCCTGCTCGGTGAGGGCTGGGCGACCGTGGTCGAACTGCCCGCCGGCGGCGACGCCAAGGACGCCACCCGGCTGTTGGGCAAGCTGGGCAAGCCGGTTCCGGGCGGGACGCTGATCAACACGCGTCTGGTGAACGTGCTGAGCACCGACTCGGGCCGGGTCTTCGCCGGCGCGGTCGACGCCGACACGCTCCAGCGGATCGCGGCACAGCGATGACCGCGTCCACGGCGGTCGGCACCGCCGCGATCCGTACCGAGGGGCTGTCCAAGCGCTACGGCCGGGACCGGCTCGCCGTGGACGGACTCGACCTGACCGTGCCGGCCGGCTCCGTCTTCGGGTTCCTCGGGCCCAACGGTTCCGGCAAGACCACGACCATCCGGATGCTGCTCGGCCTGATCCGGCCGACCGGCGGTTCGGTCACCCTGCTCGACGGCCCCATGCCCGGGGCCGTCGGGCAGGTGTTGCCCAGGGTCGGCGCGCTGATCGAAGGCCCGGCCCACTACGGTTTCCTGACGGGTCGGCAGAACCTGGACCGACTGGACGCCGCCGACCCCACCTCGGACTCGCGCACCCGCGCCGCCCGGGTGGACGAGGCGCTGGCCAAGGTCGGCCTGACGGCGGTGGCCGGGCGCAAGGCGCGGGCCTACTCGCTGGGCATGAAGCAGCGGCTGGGCATCGCGTCCGCGCTGCTGCGACCGCGCGACCTGCTGGTGCTCGACGAGCCGACCAACGGCCTGGACCCGCAGGGGATGCGTGAGATCCGGGCGCTGATCCGCGGGTTGGCCGCGGACGGCACGACGGTGTTCCTGTCCTCGCACCTGTTGGACGAGATCGAGCAGGTGTGCACGGACGTGGCGGTGATGAGCCACGGCAGGCTGATCACCCAGGGCACGGTGGAATCCCTGCGCGCCGGCACCCGGGCCCGGCTGGTCGTCACGACTCCCGACGCGGAGGCGGCGGTCGTGGTGCTGGACAGGCTCGGCGCGACCGACATCGTCACCACCCGCGACGGCGTCGAGGCCGACCCGGCGCCGCTGGAGCCCGACGAGGTCTGCGCGGCGCTGGTCCGCGCCGACGTGCGCGTGCGTTCGTTCACCCTGGCACGACCGTCCCTGGAGGACGCGTTCGTCGCCCTGACCGGAGAAGGCTTCGATGTCACCGACTGACGCACTGCCCAAGACGGGTGTCCTGTCGCCCGCGTTCCGGTACTCGGCGGCGAACGAGACGTTCGGGTCCGAGCGGGCGCCGCGGCTGCGCGGGCTGATGCGCAGCGAGTTGCGCCTGGTCTTCCTGCGCCCGCGCACGGCCGCGATGCTGGGCTTCCTGGCCGTCGTACCGGTCATCCTCGGGGTGGCTCTGCGCTACTTCCACGACGGCGGCTCCTCGGGCGGGGGCGGTGGCGGCGGGTCGATGGACTTCGTGAACCAGGTGACCGGCAACGGGTTGTTCCTGGTGTTCGCGTCCCTGGCCGCCGCGCTGCCGTTCTTCCTGCCGATGACGGTCGGCGTGGTGGCGGGCGACTCGATCGCGGGCGAGGCGCACGCGGGGACGCTGCGCTATCTGCTGGTCGCGCCGGCCGGCCGCACCCGGTTGCTGGTGGTGAAGTTCGCCGGTGTGCTGGCGTTCTGCCTGGCCGCGACGCTCACGGTCGCGCTGTCCGCGCTGGTGGTGGGCGCCGCGCTGTTCCCGATGGGCGACGTGCCGCTGCTGACCGGCGACACCATCTCGATGGGCGAGGCGTCCTGGCGGGCGTTGTTGATCGCACTGTGCGTGGCGGCCTCGCTGGTGGGCCTCGCGGCGATCGGGTTGTTCGTCTCGACGCTGACCACGGTGCCGGTGGCGGCGATGGCCACCACGGTCGGCGTGGTCGTCGTGACCGCGATCCTGACCGGCATCCCGCAGTTGTCGGCGCTGCACCCGTGGTTGTTCACCGACGGCTGGATGAGCTTCGGCGACCTGCTGCGGAACCCGATCCCGACCGACGAGATCATCCGCAACCTCGGTATCCAGACGGCGTACACGGCCATCTTCGGTGCGGCGGCCTGGGCCCGAATGACCGAGCGCGACATCACCACGTGAGCCGAACCGGGCAGGGCATGGCGGCGACGTCGCGGCGGGCGGGGAGAGCGTGTTGTCCACGTCGGGCGAGAGCGGCCGGTCTCGGTCGTCGGCCGGGAGCGGGCCAGGCTTTCGCGCACACACGTTCTCCCCGTACGGCTTCTCGGGTGCGTCGACAACCGTCGTCGACGCACCCCGGTCGTCACTGCGCCTCGACCGGCGGTCGATGGGTGCGCAGGGCGGTGATGTGGGTGTCGCGGGAGACGGGCCCACCGAAGCGGAGGCGGTCGTAGTCGGTGAAGTCCGGCTCCAGGGCGTCGAGTTCGTCGACCAGGGCGGACAGCGACGCGGCCGGTGCGGGGGAGTCCGAGTCGGCTGCGGCCAGGGCGGCCTCGATCGCGGCGACCAGTTCGCCCTTGCGGCGGATGGTGGCCGGGGACACCGTGTGCAGGCAGACGTATCGGCCGCTGAGGTAGGCGTCCCACTCCTGTTCGCCCTCGTCCGGATCGGACCAGTGCCCAACGAACCAGGCCCGCAGCCGATCCGGGCCGCCGGCCGCGTCGGCGAGGGCGAACAGGTCGGCGGGCACCATCTCGGCGCCGTCCGAGCGCAGATAGGAGGGCAGCGGCAACAATCGGGCCGACATCAGTTCGCGTACCTCGTCCGGATCGCGCCCGACCTTGTGGCACAGCGCGCCCAACTCGACGAACTGCCGATTCACGTACGCGTCGTCCGCCGGCGTCATCGCGTGGTCCCCATTGACCTCCCGAAACCGCGCCGCCACGGCCCGCACCGCCGCCCCTTCGGCACGCTGCCCCGCCATCGCCCACCTCCCACTGCGCCCTCGTCGCCGAAGGCCCTCCGTCGTACGCCCCGGACGCTAGACCCCCGACCCTTCGCCGCGCACCGAAGCGTCCGAGTGCCACCGGGGCCGACCTGCCACAGTGGTGAGGTGAGTGCCTCCATGCGCGACTACGGGTATGTCGGACCGGCGGACATCCGGGCCGAGGTCGTGCGGGCCGATACCGCGGGCCGGCCGATCCGATCGGCGACCGACTTCGCGACCTGGGTCGAGGCGCGGGAGCACGACGAGCCCTTCACGTATGTGGTGGGGCTGGACGGGGTGTTGCGGCTCGCGCCGCGGCGCAGTGAGCATGTGGCCTGCGCGGGTGGCGAGCGGGTGCTCGGCGCGGGGGAGATCGCGTTCGGGATCGAGGCCGGGGCGTGGGCGGTGGTCGAGGTCGGCAACCAGTCGACCGGCTACTGCCCGGAGCCGGGCTCGTGGCCGGCGGTGGCCGAGGCACTCGCGCGGATCGGGGTGGCGCACCCCGAGGGCTTCACCCACGAGTTCGTCTTCCGTCGGTGCCCGGGTTGCGGTGAGCGCAACGTGGTCAAGGAGGGCGACTTCGTCTGTGCGTGTTGCGAAGCGGAGCTGCCGGCAGACTGGAACTTCGAGTGAATGCCCAGGTCACAGGAGTACGCTGACAGGCTGACGGGAGTCGGGGCCGGCGCTGACAGCGGGTTGTGGGGTTGGTCAGCGGTCTGTGCGGGGGCTGCCGGCGGTGCGGCGGATGCTCGTGGACATGGACACCACGAGCACCACCACCGCCAAGGCACCCGGAGTGATCGGCTCCTTCGTCCGCTTCGTCGTCTTCGGCGGCGGTGTCGGTCTCGCGAGCAGCGCGACGCTGGTCCTGCTGTCCGGCCACGTGCCGTTCGCCGCCGCCAACGCGCTGGTGACGGTGGGCTCGACGCTGATCGCGACCGAGCTGCACAGCCGGTTCACCTTCGGCCGGGACAAGCCCGGCAAGAGCGACCACGTCAAGGCGGCGCTGACGGTGTTGGTCTGCTACCTGTTCACCACGGCCGCGATGCTGATCCTGCGCGCGATCGAGCCGAACGCGGGTGTCCTGGTCGAGCAGGTGGTCTACCTCTCGGCCTCCGGCCTCGCCGGCATCGGCCGGTTCACCTTCATGCGGCTGGTGATCTTCGCGAAGAAGAGCCCGAAGGCCACGCCGCGCGTGCTCGCCCGCGAAGCGGTCGTGACGGCCGCCTGACCGGCCCGGCGACAACCGCGACGACCGACGGGTCGGCTCGCGGGGAACGGCGACCGTGTCCCGCCGATTTCCCGTTCGAGCCGACCCGTCGTCGCGTCAGCCGACGAAGCAGAACTCGTTGCCCTCCGGATCGAGCATCACCCGGAACGACCCCTGCTCGTCGGTGACCACGGGTCCGCGCGCACTCGCCCCGAGGGAGATCGCCAGTGCCACCGCCTCGTCCAGGTCGGCCACCCGCAGGTCCAGATGCAGCCGGTTCTTCCCGGCCTTGTCCTCCGACACCGGCTGGAACGCCATCCGCGCCGAGCCGGGCGGTTCGACGTGCGACCAACCCCGCTCCCGATCCACCGGCTCCCCACCCAACAACCCGGCCCAGAACCGGACCAACGCCCCCGGCTCCCGGGCATCCACGACGATCTGATGCAGGTCTATGCGCATACGCGAGAGCCTAGGACCTGCCCTCACTTCCCCACCGCTGCCCGATCGGGTGAACCGGATCGGGAGGGGGGCTGCGGGTCGGTGGGCGAAACCAGGCTGAAGGTGTTGCCTCGGGGAGGGGAGGAGCGGGTGTGATGTCCGTCGAAGCTGTGTACACACATGATGTGGAAACCGACGACGATGCGATGCCGGATCCGCGGGCGCTCGCGTCATTCCGGACATCACCGTGACGCTGTCCGGCGGGATGCGAGAAGCCGAGCCCTGGATGCCTTCCGCCGACGTGCTCATGGTGGTCGAGGTGACGTCGACCGCCCCCGGACGGGATCGGTTCACCAAACGGCAGGTCTATGCCGAAGCCGCGATTCCGCTCTACCTCCTGATCGACCGTTCCGAGGCCAAGGTCACGCTGTTCACCGATCCGGAGAAGGGTAGCTATTCCGGCCGTGTCGAGGTCGGTTTCGGTAAACGGCTGTCGATGCCGGATCCGTTCGGGTTCGTGCTGGACACCGCCGCGATCGTCGACTGAACCGTGGGGACGTGATCCCGTGTCGGATGTTGCGGACGAGGGCCTCAGCCCGTTGGCTCGGCGGGTGCTTGCGTGCATGTTGGCGGTGCCGGAGGGGATCAGGTTCACCGGCAAGGACGTGGCCGACGTGATGCCCGAGGGGCCGTATCGGGTGCAGAAGGCGCTGCGCGAGCTGGGCGCCACGGGGCATCGGACCGTGCGGCGGCTGAAGCGGGCCAACGGCCGGTTCTATGTCGAGGTCGAGTACCACGCGATACCCGTCCGGGTCGACGACACGTCGCTGGATTGAAGTGATTACGTAACTGCGTAACAATCGCGACGTGCCGAATCGACCGGACGATCACGATGACGACGCCGCCGAGCGAGCCGCCTTGGCCGCGCGCGTGGATGCCTTGACCGAGCGGGTGGCGGCGCTGGAGGCCGCGGCCGACGCCCCGGCGCGGACCGGACCGGCCGACTCGCCCGCAGCGGGCCGGGACGAGCAGATGTTCTGGGCGCTGGAAGGGCTCAAGCAGCACTACGGGATCGGTTCGCTGCTCTACACCGGCGCACTGCAACTGCCCCAGGGCACCCCCATCGAGTGGCAACTGGCCGCCGACGCGGACGAGTTGCTCGCCGAGGATTGGGCCCCCTTCGCGGAACACCTGGCCGCACTGGGCCACCCCGTACGGCTGTCCCTGCTGCGCGAGATCCTGCGCGGTACCGACACCGCGGCCGAACTCGGCGCCCTGGAGGGCATGGGCACCAGCGGGCAGGTCTACCACCACCTGCGCCAACTGGTCGCCGCGGGTTGGCTGCGTACCGTCGGCCGGGGCCACTACGAGGTGCCCGCGATGCGGGTCGTACCGCTCCTGGTCGTCCTGTTCGCCGCCCGCTCCTGACCCGCACCGGCCGCCCCGATCACGACGCCACGCCCGACACGACCACGGCCCCGACGCGGCCCGTGGCCACCCGACCCCGGCCCCGGTCTCGACCACCGGCGAGGCTCGCGAACACGCGCCCTAGGATCCCGATCATGGGGCGAACGACGGTCGAGACGATGCGAGGCCACTTCCACGCAGCTGCGAACACGCGCGGTTTCGTGCTCGATTCGGCCCAGGAAGAGGCCGTCGATCGGCTCGCCGAACTCGGCGTGACACTGAGCCGAGGGCGCGGGCACGGCCCGTTCCGCCGCCGGCCGGCCGCGGGGCTCTACCTGTGGGGCCCGGTCGGCCGGGGCAAGACCTGGCTGCTCGACGCGTTCTTCGCGGCCGTACCGCTGCCCGCCGAGCGTCGCACCAGGGTGCACTTCCATGCGTTCTTCCGCCGTCTGCACGAGGCGGTCGACCGGCACCGCGACGACCACGGCCCCGAGCACAGCGCCGTCGACGCGGCGGTCTCCGAGTTGGTCGGCGACGTGGACCTGTTGTGCTTCGACGAGTTCCACGTGCACGACCCGGGCGACGCGATGCTGGTGACCCGGCTGCTGCGGGAGGTGCACGCACGCGGCGTCGTCCTGGTCTGCACGTCCAACTATCCGCCCGCCGGACTGCTGCCCAATCCGCTCCACCACCACCTGTTCGAGCCGACGATCCGCGAGATCGAGGAGCGGATGGCCGTGGTCACCGTGGCCGGTCCGCAGGACTATCGGGCCCTGCCCCGGGGCGGGACCGTGGTCACCGGGTTCGGTCGGGGCGCGGTGTTGTGGCCCGGCGACCCCGAGCAGTTGCGCGGCCAGGGTCTGCTGCCACCCACCCCCGACGAGGCGGTCACGCTGCGGGTGAACCGCCGCGACCTGGCGGTCGAGGCGGCCCGGTCGGGGGAGCTGTGGGGCGGGTTCGCCGCGCTGTGCGAGGGCCGGACCTCGCCGCTCGACTATCTCGTGCTCGCCGAGACGTACCCGACGTGGGTGATCGGCGCGCTGCCGCCGCTGAAGACCGCGACCGCCGAGGCCCGGCAGCGCTTCGTGAACCTGGTCGACGTCTGCTGCGACGCCGACGTACGACTCTTCCTGTGCAGCGACCACCCCCTGGCCGAACTCCTCGCCGGCGACGACCTGCCGACCGACATCGCCCGCACCGCCAGCCGACTCGGCCTGCTCCGTCGCGTGGGCCGGTCCGACGCTCCCGAGAGCACGTCGCAGTCGTCGAGCACGTCCTGATCCCGGCTGTCGAGTCGTCCGCAGGCGGCCGCACCCGTTCTCACCCGACCTCACCCGACCTCACCCGAGCCGGCCCGTTCTCACCCGACCTCAGTCGTCCTCCGGAAGCAGTTCATAGTTCGGATCCGACATCGCCAAGTGGCCCTCGGCCTCGCCGACCACGCCCCTGACCCGCATTCGGCGGCCCGGTTCCACGCCGGCGAGGTGCCGGCGGCCGTGGAAGAGCAGCCGAAGGCCGCCGGTGCGGTCGTACAGCTCGACCTCCAGGGCCGGTCGGGCGGTCTCCGGCGACGGGGAGACCGACCGGACCCGGCCGACCACCTCGGCCCGCTGCCGCCACTTGAGTTCGGCTACCGAGGCGGGCCCGGTCGTGGGGGTGATCGGCTCGGGTTCCGCGTCCCTCGCCGGCAACAGCCGGGGCACACACCTGGCCGCCGAGTCGGCGGAGGCGGGCGGTCGATGCGCCATCGCCGCGGCCATGTCGAACGGCACGACGGTGGCGATCGCGTGCGGCACCCGGGTCAGTGCGGACGCGATCGAGTCGGTGGTCCGGCCGTGCAGGAGGCGGCCGATCACCGGCGGATAGGTGTGTCGAGGCAGCAGCAGGGTGATCCCGGACGCGCCGTCCGCCACCTCCCGCGCGGCCAATTCCAGCACCGCGCGGGCGAGCCGCCGATCCGGGCACTCGATCAGCTCCAGCGGGATGTCGGCGGCCCGACTCGCCTCCCAGCGTTTGCGCAGCACCCTGGCATGCCGGCTGTCCAGCACGAAGTGCGCCGCGCGCAGATCGTCGGCCCGCAGGGCGCGGGCATAGCGCACCGCCTGGAGCACCGCGACGTCGAGCGAGTCGACCAGCACCACCACCACCGAGCGGTCCCGAAGGCCGAAGTCCGCCGTGGCCGGCGCCGCCGCGAGCGCCGCCGCCTCCTCCCGGTAGCGCCGGTTGACCCCGATCAACGCCCACACGCCCAGCGGGAAGAGCGCCACCACCAGCCACGCGCCCTCGGTGAACTTGGTGATCGCGAAGATCAGCACCACCACGCCGGAGACCACCGCCGCGAGCGCGTTCACCGCGACCCCGGCCCGCCATCGGCCGCTGCGGTGCGTCCAGTGATGCCTCGTCAGTCCCGAACCGGCCATCATGAAGCCGGTGAACACGCCGATCGCGTACAGCGCGACCAGCGAGTCCACACTCGCCCCGGTCACCAGCAGCAGCGCGACGGCGGCCACCGCGAGCAGGATGATCCCGTTCGAGAAGGCCAGCCGGTGTCCGCGCCTGCGCAACATCTTGGGCAGGAACGCGTCCTCGGCGACGAAGTCGGCCAGGAACGGGAAGCCGTTGAACGGCGTGTTCGCGCCGGTGTACAGGATCAGCGCGGTGGCCAGTTGTACGAAGATCAGCCCGGCCCGACCGAATACGCCCCCACCCAGCACCAGGTGCGCCTCCTGCGCGATCACCGTGGGATCGCCGTCCGTGTAGGGGAGCGCGTGGGTGGCCCGCGCGAGCAGCGAAATGCCCAGCACCAGCACCGCGAGCACCAGCGACATCGCCACGAGGGTCCTGCGCGCGTTGCGGCCCTGCGGTTCGCGGAAGGTGGACACGCTGTTCGAGAGCGCCTCCAGGCCGGTCAACGAGGACCCGCCGTTGGCGAACGCCCGCAGCACCACGAACAGCGAGGCGCCGTACAGCAATCCGCCGCCCGAATCGCCCAGCGGCACCGCCCCGGCCGCGTGCACGTCCGCCTGCGGCAACGAGCCCTCGCTCGCCCAGCGCACCAGCGCGACCGCGAACACGACCGCCATCGCGCCGATGAACAGGTACGCCGGCAGCGCGAACGCCCGCCCGGCCTCCTTGACCCCGCGCAGGTTGCCGTAGAACAGCACCGCGACCACACCGACGCAGATCTCCGGCTTCCAGCCGCTGATGTCGGTCCCCCACACCAGGTGCAGCAGCGAGGCGATCGCGTCGGTGCCGGCCGCCGTCTGCACCGCGACGGTGACCACGTAGTCGATCAACAGCGCGACCGAGGCGACCTGCGCGACGCGCGGCCCGAAGTTGTCCCGGGCGACGATGTACGAGCCGCCGGCCTTGGTGTACAGGCCGACCACGTCCCAGTAGGACAACGTCAGCAACAGCAGCACCGCGAGGATCGCGTAGGTGACCGGCAGCAGCAGGGTGAAGGCGGCAATGCCGATGTAGGGCACCAGCGCACGCAACATCTGCTCGGTGCCGTACGCCGAGGAGGAGATGCAGTCCGAGGCCAGCACGCCCAGCGCGGTCGGATTGGACAACTTCTCGCCACGCAGTCGCGAACCGACCAGCGGCGGGCCGAGCAGTCGCTTCTTGACGCGGTATCCGACCGTCTCGGGAATCCGAACGTCCACACTCAGCGGAGCGGGCGGGCCGGTGGGTGGCTGCATACCCCTCGGCTGCCCGTCCGCCTCGCCGCACATACCCGCGCTCGGCCGAACAGGGGCCGCAACGCGCCTGGGGCCCGACGGGATGTCCGCCGGGCCCCACGTGGTCTCGCCGGACTCGCTACCTAGTTGATCGTCCAGGTGTCGTTGCCCCGGATCAGCGAGGACAGGTCACCGGCGCCGCCGCTGCTCGCCGCCTCGGCCATCTGCGCCGACATCAACCGGTCGTAGACCGGGCGCTCGATGTCGCGGAAGACGCCGATGGGGGTGTGCGTGTTGCTGGTCAGGTCACCCAGCCGGGTCAGCGCGAACGCCAACTCCGGGTTGTCCGCGTGCGCGTCGTGCACCAGCAGCGCGTCCTCGCCGACCTGGGCCACCTCGGCCACGTCCAGCGAGCCGCGCGCGCCGCGGATGACGCCGAACTGGCCCTGCGAGCCGAACCGGATCGGCTGCCCGTGCTCCAGCCGGATGGTCACGTCGTCGCGCTTGTCGGGGTCCTTGAGCAGCTCGAACGCGCCGTCGTTGAAGATGTTGCAGTTCTGGTAGATCTCCACCAGCGCGGTGCCCTCGTGGGCCGCCGCGGCGCGCAGCACCGAGGTCAGGTGCTTGCGGTCGGAGTCGATCGACCGGGCCACGAACGACGCCTCGGCGCCGATGGCCACCGACAGCGGGTTGAACGGGTGGTCGAGCGAGCCCATCGGGGTGGACTTGGTGATCTTGCCGGTCTCGGAGGTCGGCGAGTACTGACCCTTGGTCAGACCGTAGATCCGGTTGTTGAACAGCAGGATCTTCAGGTTGACGTTGCGTCGCAGCGCGTGGATCAGGTGGTTGCCGCCGATCGAGAGCGCGTCGCCGTCACCGGTGACCACCCACACCGACAGGTCCTCGCGCGAGGTGGCCAGACCGGTCGCGATGGCCGGGGCACGTCCGTGGATCGAGTGCATGCCGTACGTGTTCATGTAGTACGGGAAGCGGCTGGAGCAGCCGATGCCCGACACCCACACGATGTTCTCCTTGCGGAGACCGAGCTCGGGCATGAAGCCCTGCACCGCCGCCAGGATCGCGTAGTCCCCGCAACCGGGGCACCAGCGCACCTCCTGGTCCGACTTGAAGTCCTTCATGGACTGCTTGCCGTCGGCCTTCGGGATCAGCGACAGCGAAGGGAAGCCGCCGGCGCCGTTCGCAGACTCAAACACTCTCGATCACTTCCTGGATCACGTGAGCCAGCTCCTCGGACTTGAACGGCAGGCCGCGAACCTGGTTGTACGACATGGCATCCACGAGGAACTTCCCGCGCAGGAGCAGGGCGAGCTGACCCAGGTTCATCTCCGGGACGATCACCTTGTCGTACGACTTGAGGACCTCGGCCGTGTTGGCCGGGAACGGGTTGAGGTGGCGCAGGTGGGCCTGCGCGACCTTGCCGCCCGCCGCCCGGACCCGACGCACGCCGGCGGCGATCGGACCGTAGGTGGAACCCCACCCGATCACGAGCACCTTGGCGTCACCGGTCGCGTCGTCGACCCACAACGGCTCGATGTCGTTCGCGATGCCGTCCACCTTGGCCTGCCGGGTGCGCACCATCAGGTCGTGGTTGGCCGGGTCGTAGGAGATCGAACCGATCCCGTCGGCCTTCTCGATCCCGCCGATGCGGTGTTCCAGACCCGGCGTGCCGGGCACCGCCCACGGGCGGGCCAGCGTCTCGGGGTCGCGCTTGTACGGCCAGAACTCCTTGGTGCCGTCCGGCATCTCCTGGTTCGGCTCGGTCGCGAACTCGACCCGCAAGTCCGGCAGTTCGGACGTCTCCGGGAGTCGCCAGGGCTCCGAGCCGTTGGCCAGGTAGCCGTCGGACAGCAGGAAGACCGGGGTGCGGTACTTCAGCGCGATCCGGGCCGCTTCGATGGTGGCCGCGAAGCAGTCGGACGGGGTCTGCGGGGCCACGATCGGCACCGGCGCCTCGCCGTTGCGGCCGAACATGGCCTGGAGCAGGTCGGACTGCTCGGTCTTGGTCGGCAGACCGGTCGAGGGTCCGCCGCGCTGCACGTCGATGATCAGCAGCGGCAGCTCCAGGGAGACCGCGAGGCCGATCGTCTCGGACTTGAGCGCGACACCCGGACCGGAGGTGGTGGTCACGCCGAGCGCGCCGCCGAAGGACGCGCCGAGCGCGGCGCCGATGCCCGCGATCTCGTCCTCGGCCTGGAACGTGCGCACGCCGAAGTTCTTGTGCTTGGCCAGCTCGTGCAGGATGTCCGAGGCCGGGGTGATCGGGTACGAACCGAGGTAGACCGGCAGCTCGGACAGCTGCCCGGCGGCCACCAGGCCGTAGGACAGCGCGAGGTTGCCGGTGATGTTGCGGTACGTCCCGGCCGGCAGCTTGGCCGGGGCCACCTCGTAGGAGACCGCGAAGTCGTCGGTGGTCTCGCCGAAGTTCCAACCCGCCTTGAACGCCGCCACGTTCGCCTCGGCGATCACCGGCAGCTTGGCGAACTTCCTGCGCAGGAACGCGATGGTCGCGTCGGTCGGCCGGTGGTACAGCCACGACAGCAGACCGAGCGCGAACATGTTCTTCGCCCGCTCGGCGTCCTTCTTGGAGATCTCGAACTCGGCCAGCGAGCCGACCGTCAGCGTGGTCAGCGGGATCGCGTGCACGTTGTAGGCGTCCAGCGAGCCGTCGTCCAGCGGACTGGTCGCGTAGCCGACCTTGGCCATCGCGCGCTTGGAGAACTCGTCGGTGTTGACGATGATCTCGGCCCCGCGCGGCAGGTCGCGGATGTTGGCCTTGAGCGCGGCCGGGTTCATCGCGACCAGGACGGTCGGGGCGTCGCCCGGCGTCAGGATGTCGTGGTCGGCGAAGTGGAGTTGGAAACTCGACACACCCGGCAGGGTGCCCGCGGGTGCCCGAATCTCGGCGGGGAAGTTGGGAAGGGTCGACAGATCGTTTCCGAACGTCGCCGTCTCGGACGTGAAACGGTCGCCCGTCAGCTGCATTCCGTCACCGGAATCGCCGGCGAACCGGATCACTACCCGGTCGAGCTGCTTGACCTGCTTGGTCACGGGGAAGGACCTCCTCGGCGCTGCGGCGGTTGGTCCGCGCACCGCGCGGATGTCGCAGTTTTCATCGTACGGCGGTACAGATGGGGGCCGTGGCGCCCCCCGGAGCGGGCGAGGATCCGCCCTGGCGCGCGACGTGAGCGGCGTCACGCCTCGGACATGGCCCACCGGGGGCGCATATCCGGCTGTATCCGAACAAAACTACAGTCCGCCCCGGTATGGGACGGCTGCTCCGATCGACCGGATGATTGCATGGGTCCAGTAATTCGATCCCTACGATGTCAGGATCCGAGATACGCGAGTACCGCGAGGACCCGTCTGTGATCGGTGTCACTGGGTGCGAGACCGAGCTTCCCGAAGATGTTGCTGACGTGCTTCTCCACCGCGCCGTCCGACACCACCAGCGCCTGTGCGACCGCCGCATTCGTGCGTCCCTCGGCCATCAGGCCGAGCACTTCGCGCTCGCGCGGTGTGAGCTTTTCCACCACGTCGCGCTTGCGGGAACGGCCGAGCAGCTGGGAGACCACCTCGGGGTCGAGCGCGGTGCCGCCGCCCGCGACCCGCTCGACCGCCGCGACGAAGTCGCCGACGTCGGCGACCCGGTCCTTGAGCAGATAGCCGACGCCACTGGTGTTGCCCGCGAGCAGTTCCGTCGCGTACTGCTCCTCGACGTACTGGGACAGGACGAGCACGCCCACCTCGGGCAGGGTCGCCCGCATCCGCACCGCCGCCCGGATGCCCTCGTCGGTGTGTGTGGGCGGCATCCGCACGTCCACGACGCAGACGTCGGGGCGCAGTCGCCCCGCGACGGCGACCAGTTGCTCGGCGTCCCCGACCTCGCCGACGACCTCGTGGCCGCGAGCGGTCAACAGGCGGGACAAACCGTCCCTGAGTAGTACGGAATCCTCAGCGATGACGACGCGCACAGCGTTCACATCCCCCAAATCCGGTAGCCGCACCCGGAGAGCGGGTGCGGCTACAGTCTTCCGGATTCGAGTCGCTGCGGCGTACCGCGGGCGGGTCGGATCTCAGCTCCGGCGGATCCTCACAGCGGCAGCCACACGGTGACCCGGGTGGGCCCGCCCTCGGGGCTGTCCACGGTGAGCGTGCCGTCCACACCGCGCACCCGCTCGATCAGTCCGGCCAGGCCGGACCCCTTGCCCGTCGAGGCGCCGCCCGCACCGTCGTCGGCGACGATCAGGTACATCCGGCCGTCCTGCCGGCCCACCGTCACCCACGCGTGCGAGGCACGAGCGTGCTTGGAGACGTTGGTCAGCAGCTCGGACGCGCAGAAGTAGGCGACCGACTCGATCGGGGCGGGTGGGCGATCGGGCAGGTCCACCTCGACCCGGACCGGGACCGTGCAGCGCGCCGCGATCGAGGACAGCGCCGCGTCCAGACCCCGGTCGGTGAGCACCGCGGGGTGGATGCCCCGGGCCAGGTCGCGCAACTCCTGGAGGGCGAGCTTGACCTCGTCGTGCGCGGAGGAGACCATCCGCGCGGTCTCGGTGTCCCGACTCGTGCTCAGGTTCTCCTTCGCCATGCCCAGGTCCATCGCCAGCGCCACCAGTCGGGCCTGCGCACCGTCGTGCAGGTCGCGCTCGATCCGGCGCAGGTCGGACGCGGCGGTGTCGACGGCGGCACCCCGGGACACGGTCAGGTCGCGCACCTGCTCGGACAACAAGGCCGGACCGAGCAGGCCGCGCACCATCACCCGATCCACATTGGCCATCCCGCGCACCAGCCACGGGGTAGCGAAGAACAGCACCACGCCCAACGCCACGGTCAGCGACACCGGGCCCGGCCCGGCCAGATAGTGGTCGGCGCCGCTCTCGTGCGGCCCGTCGCCCGAGAGCATCGCGCCGGGCATGTCGGCCCGGCGATACAGCGGCTGGGTGAGCGGATAGGTGATCGCGCTCAGCGAGGTCGCCCACAGCACCGTCGTCGCGGCGAAGGTGAAGACGCCCCAGGGCAGTTGCAGGAACAGGTAGAGACTGGCCCGCCACCCGATCCGGTCGGTCAGGCCGGACCTGATCCACCCGGTGGGACCGGGCCGGCGCCGAAGCGGCGCGGGCGCCCGTACGTGCTCGTCCAGCAGCGCACTCGCCCGGGCCCGTTCCACCCGGCCGAACGCCCGGCTGCCCATCAGGGTCAGCGCCAGCAGCGGCAACCCCAGCAGGAACAGCGGGGTCAGGCCGACGCCGAGCGCGATGAACACCGCGACATAGGTGAAGCCGACGATGCCGATGGGCAGGTTGAGTACCAGATGGATCGTGTCGGTCCACGTGCGCACCGTGAACGGCGCGCGCAGGATGCCCGGCCGCGTTCGGGCCGGGACATCACCTGTGGACCCGTCGTAGGCAGTCGCGGGTGAGGGCATGGACATGGAGTTGCCTCGCTGGGAGAGAAGCCGATCCGTTGGGTCAACTCTGCCGGGTGACCCGGGCGGGTCCCATGGCGCGGGTCGGTGTCTTGGGGGTGGGGTTGTCCCTACCACCTTCGGCTCGGGAGCGGTATCGCCGATCCGGCCGGTCGACCGGACTGGACACCGGGGACAGGTCCGGCGCAACCCCCCTAGACTCCCGTGCCACAAACGTACGCAACGACCACGCAACGTTCGGGCAATGTCGATCAGGAGGCGGGCACCGGGTGGAGGGCTACTACGGAACGTACGCGCTCGTGGGTCTGGTGCTTCTCGTCGCGTCGGCCTTCGTCGCGGTGGCGTTCGCCGGCGGGCGACTGCTGCGACCGAGCGTGCCCACGCACGAGAAGCTCACGACCTACGAGTGCGGCGTCGATCCGGTGGGAGTGGGGTGGGCACAGGTCCACATCCGCTACTACCTCTATGCCTATCTGTACGTCATCTTCGCGGTCGACGTGATCTACCTGTTCCCCTGGGCGACGGTGTTCGACGCGCCGGGCTTCGGCGCCACGACCCTGGTGGAGATGTTCGTGTTCGTCGGCTTCCTGGCCACCGGACTGTTGTACGCGTGGCGGAAGGGCGTGCTCGCATGGACCTGACACCTGCACCGGTGGAGCGCACACCGGTCGACCTCCCACCGCCCCGCCTCGGGGTGCTCTCCCGGCTCGCGCCGGACCCGGTGCGGCTGGTGCTGAACTGGGGACGGCGCTACTCCCTCTGGGTATTCAATTTCGGCCTGGCCTGCTGCGCGATCGAGTTCATCGCGTCCTCGATGGCCAAGCACGACTTCATCCGGCTCGGCGTGATCCCGTTCGCGCCCGGCCCCCGGCAGGCCGACCTGATGGTGGTGTCCGGGACGGTCAGCGACAAGATGGCGCCCGCGATCAAGCGGCTGTACGAGCAGATGCCCGAGCCCAAGTACGTGATCTCGTTCGGGTCCTGCGCGAACTGCGGCGGGCCGTACTGGGATTCGTACTGCGTGACCAAGGGCGTCGACCAGATCGTGCCGGTGGACGTGTACGTGCCCGGCTGCCCGCCGCGGCCGGAGGCGCTGCTCCAGGGGATCCTCAAGCTCCAGGAGCGGATCGCGGTGGAGAACCCGGCCGCGCGGTACGCCCGCAAGCTGCCCGCCGCCGCGCTCGGCCGGCCGCTGGTTGCGCCGCCCACGCCTCCCGCGGGGGATCCCCGATGACGCCGGAGGAGATCCGTACGGGCCTGGGCGAGGACCTGGTGCTCGCCGTGTCGGACGCGTACGGGTTGGTCACCGTCGACGTCGCGCCGGAGCACTGGGTCGCCGCCCTGACCGCCGCGCGGGACGGGCTCGGCTGCGCGTTCTTCGACTGGCTCACCGGGGTGGACGAACTCGCCGACGGGTTCGACGTGGTCGCGCACGTGTGCGCGATCCCGACCGGGCCCAGGTTGTTGCTGCGCACGCGCGTGCCGCGCGAGGCCGCGGTGCTCGCGACCGCGACCGGCGTGTACGCCGGGGCTCGCTGGCACGAGCGCGAGACGCACGAGATGTTCGGCATCGACTTCACCGACCACCCGGGCCTGGATCCGTTGTTGTTGCCGGACGGCTTCGAGGGACACCCGCTGCGCAAGGAGTTCGTGCTGGCCTCGCGGGTGGCCAAGGCATGGCCGGGTGCGAAGGAGCCGGGCGAGTCCGATCACGGCGCCGGGCCGGGCCGCGCCCCCGGCCGCCGCCGCACCCTGCCTCCCGGGGTGCCGGATCCGGCGACGTGGGGCCCGCACAAGGAGGAGGCGGCGGCCGAGGCCGCAGCCGCCGCCGAGGAACGCCCGCGCCGCGCCCGCAGTGCCGCGGCCGGCTCGGCAGGCCGGGCCGCGACCGACGGACCACCGGCCCGCCGTACCCGCAGCGCCTCCGCGGGCTCGGCGAGCCAGGCCGCCGAGGGCGCACCGCCCGCGCGCCGCACCCGCAGCGCGTCCGAGGGGTCGGCGAGTCAAACCCCGGCGACCCCTGCGGTCGAGCCCGAATCGCCCGCGCATCCCGAGCCGGCGCCCCCCGCCGGATCACCCGAGGAACCCGAGTCCGCCGCGTCGGCTTCGCCGCCCGAGGCGCCCACACCCCGCGAAAGCGGTCCGCCCGACCCGTCCACCGAAGGGGACACCCCGTGAGTCTCCTCGACGTGTGCCTCCGGCTCGTTCTCGTGCTCGGGGCTTTCCTCGTGCTGCCCCTGCTGATCGGGCAGACCGAGCACAAGGTGATGGCGCACATGCAGGCGCGGGTCGGCCCGATCTACGCGGGCGCCTTCCACGGCTGGGCCCAGCTGGTCGCCGACGGCGTCAAGTTCGCGCAGAAGGAGGACATCGTCCCGGCCGGGGCCGACCGCAAGGTCTTCAAGCTCGCCCCGGCCGTCGCGCTGATCCCGTACTTCGTGGTGCTGATCGCGATCCCCATCGGGCCGAACGGCCTGGTCGGCCGCACCGTCGACGCCGGCATCGTGTTCGTGCTCGCGGTGATGGGCGTCGGCGTGCTCGGCTCGCTGATGGGCGGCTGGGCCTCGGCCAACAAGTACTCGCTGCTCGGCGGCATCCGCTCGGCCGCCCAGCTGATGGCGTACGAACTGCCGATGCTGCTGGCCGCGGCCTCGGTCGCGATGGCCGCCGGGACCGTGTCGCTGACCGGGATCGTCGAGGGCTTCGAGTGGTGGTGGCTGCCCTGGCAGGCGATCGGCGGCGTGGTGTTCTTCACCGCAGGCCTGGCCGAGATCCAGCGCCCGCCGTTCGACATGCCGGTCGCCGACTCGGAGATCATCTTCGGCGCCTACACCGAGTACTCCGGCCTGCGCTTCGCGCTGTTCCTGCTGTCCGAGTACGCCGGGATCCTGATCGTGTGCGCGCTGACCACCGTGCTGTTCCTGGGCGGTTGGCACGGACCGTGGTCGGACTCGGTCGGCTGGTTGTGGACCCTGCTCAAGACCGGCGTGCTCGCGTTCGTGGTGATCTGGCTGCGGGTCAGCTATCCGCGACTGCGCGAGGACCAACTGCAAAAGCTCGCGTGGACGGTGCTCGTCCCGCTCGCGCTCGGCCAACTCGTCCTGACCGGCGTGGTAAAGGTGGCGACCTGATGAAGGGCCTGGCCAAGGGCCTCGCGGTGACCCTCAGGACCCTCACCAAGAGGTCCGTCACACAGTCCTATCCGGAGGTCCTGCCGGAACTGCCGCCCCGCTCCCGCGGGGTGATCGCGCTGTTCGAGGAGAACTGCACGGTCTGCATGCTGTGCGCGCGCGAATGCCCGGACTGGTGCATCTACATCGACTCGCACAAGGAGGTCGTGCCCGCCCGCGAACCCGGCGCGCGCGACCGCACCCGCAACGTGCTCGACCGCTTCGCGATCGACTTCGCGCTGTGCATGTACTGCGGGATCTGCGTCGAGGTGTGCCCGTTCGACGCGCTGTTCTGGTCGCCGGAGTTCGAGTACGCGACCGGCGACATCCACGAACTCACGCACGAGAAGGACAAGCTGCGCGAGTGGATGTGGACCGTCCCGCCGCCCCCCGCGCTGGACGAGCACGCCGAGGACCCCAAGGAACTGATCCAGGCCCGCAAGGCCGTCGAGAAGGCGGAGAAGGCCGCTGCGGCGGCCAGGGCCGCCGCAGCGGAAGCGGAGGAGACCCCGTGAACCTCGCCGCCACCGAGCACGGCTTCCTCTCGCCCACCGGCGCCGAGATCGCCTTCGTCCTGATCGGCCTGATCGTGCTCGGCTCCGCGCTGCTCGTGGTGAGCACCCGCCAGGTCGTGCACGCCGCGCTGTGGCTGGTGGTCACGCTCGGCGGCCTGGCCGCCGAGTACCTGCTGCTCACCGCCGAGTTCATCGCCTGGGTCCAGGTGCTGATCTACGTCGGCGCGGTCGTGGTGCTGTTGCTGTTCGGCCTGATGTTGACCAAGGCGCCGATCGGCTACTCCGAACCGCCCGACCCCGCCGCCCGAATCCCGGCCGCCGTGGTCGCGCTGGGCGCCACCGCGACCCTGCTCACCGTGATCGTGGACGCGTTCCGTACCGCCTACCTGCACCTGGGCGACGACACCGTGGGCAGCACCGAGGTCACCGGGCAGAGCCTGTTCAAGGTGTGGGTCTTGCCGTTCGAGGTGTTGTCCGTGCTGCTCCTGGCCGCACTGATCGGCGCCATCGTGCTGTCCCGCTCCCGTTCCCGCTCGCGCGCGCACTCGGGCCGGAAGGACTGACCCCGCGATGCATCTGGTCTATCCGCTCGTCCTCGCCGTCCTGTTGTTCGGCATCGGGCTCTACGGGGTGATCGCGCGCCGCAACGCGATCCTCGTACTGATGTCGATCGAGCTGATGCTCAACGCGGTCAACATCAACCTGGTCGCGTTCGACATGTACCTGCGCGACACGCTGCACGCCGGTCAGGCGCTGACCCTGTTCGTGATCACCATCGCCGCCGCCGAGATCGGCCTGGGCCTGGCGATCGTGCTGATGGTGTTCCGCAACCGGGCCACCACCGACATCCCCGAACTGCACGAGCTCGCCGAGCACAAGGAGGGATCGGTATGACGGTCGCCGCCGCGACGGCCACCGGCCTGCCCGCGCTCGCCGCCCTGCTCGGGCTGTTCCTCGGTCGCCGGGTGCGCCCGGTCCTGATCGCCGTGCCCGCGGCCCTGGTGGCCACCGGACTCGCGATCGCCGTGGCCGTCGGCATCGGCGACGACACGCGCGAATCGGCGGTGCGGCTGACCCCCACCGGCGCCCTGGACATCACGCTGGGACTGCGGGTGGACGGACTCGCGGCGCTGTCCGCGGTGCTGGTCACCGTGGTCGCGCTGCTGGTGCAGATCTACTCGGCCGCCTACCTGCGCGAGGATCCGCGCTACTCGTCCTACGCCGCGCTGGTGTCGCTGTTCACCGCCGCGATGTTGCTCGTCGTGTACACCGGCGACCTGATCGTGCTCCTGGTCGGCTGGGAGGTGATGGGCGTCTGCTCGTACTTCCTGATCGGCCACCACTGGGAGACCGAGGCGGCCCGCTCGGCCTCGATCAAGGCGTTCGTGGTCACCAAGTTCGGCGACGTGCCGTTCCTGATCGGCATCCTCGTGCTCGCCGCGGGCGCCGACTCGTTCCGGATCCGCGACGTGCTGGCCGCGGTGCCCGAGGGCGGCGCCGGGTGGGTCACCGCGGGCACCCTGCTGCTGCTCGGCGGCGTCGCGGGCAAGTCCGCGCAGGTACCGCTGCAGACCTGGTTGCCGGACGCGATGGCCGGCCCGACCCCGGTGTCCGCGCTGATCCACGCGGCCACCATGGTCGCCGCCGGCGCCTACCTGGTGGCCCGCCTGTATCCGGCCTTCCTGGCCGCGCACGCGACGCTGATCGTGCTCGCGGTGCTGGCCGCGGCGACCATGATCGGCTCGGCCCTGGCCGCGCTCGCCCAGGAGGACCTCAAGCGGGTGCTCGCGTGGTCGACGGTCGGCCAACTCGCCTACATGACCGGCGGCCTCGCGGTCGGCGGACGCGACGCGGCGGTGTTCCATCTGCTCTCGCACGGCGCGTTCAAGGCGCTGCTCTTCCTCGGCGCCGGGGTGGCCATCCACGTCGCCGGGACCGGCGCACTGGCCGGCATGGGCGGACTGCGGCACCGCGCGCCGATCGCGTTCTGGACGATGACCGCCGGACTCGCCGCGCTCGCGGGTGTGCCGCCGTTCGCCGGCTTCTTCAGCAAGGAGGCGGTGCTCGGCGCGGCCGAGCACACCGCCGCCGGACACGGCCCGGTACCGCAGTCGGCCGGCTGGCTGGTCCTGGTGGCCGGGCTGCTCACCGCCGCGTTGACCGCGGCCTACGCGACCCGGGTGTGGCTGCGGGTGTTCCTCGGACCGGCGCGCGAGAGTGCGCCCGGCGCGGAGGTGCCCGCGCACGCGGACGCGGCGGACTACGGCAAGCCCGCGCACACGGGCGAGGCGCCCGCCGCGATGGTGTGGCCGCTGATCGTGCTCGCGGTGCCCACGGTGCTGTTCGGCTTCGTGGCCTTCCCGGGTCTGCCGTCCCTCGGCAGCGACCTGGGCTACGCCGAACTGACCCCGCAGCTGTCGACCACGGTGCTCGCGCTGGCCGCGTTCGTGCTCGGAGCCGGCGTGGTCGGCGCGCTGTGGCGGCGCGACCCGGCCGGCGATCCGGCCCGGGTACTGGGTCCGCTGCGCGGCCCGGCGCTGCGCGGGTTCGACGTGGACGGGCTGTACGCGGCGCTGATCCTGACCCCCGTCCGACTCGCCGCCAAGGCAAGTCGGTTCAGCGACGGCGCCGTCGTCGACACCTACGTCAAGGGCGCCGCGCAGAGCGCGTGGCTGCTCGGCGGCGGGATCCGCCGGGGCCAGAACGGCAACGCCCGGCTCTACCTGACCGGCCTGTTCGCGGGCGTGGTCGTGCTCGCCGTCGCCGTGGCGGTGGGCTCGTGACCCGCCGTCGCATGTCGCCCCCGACGCCCTCTCATGCCCAGGAGACCTTGCGGTGAGCGTCGTGCTGATCCTCGTCGTGGCCGTGCCGCTGCTCGGCGCCGCCCTGCTCCTGCTGCCCGGGATCACGGACCGCACGGCCCGGCTGGTCGGCGTCGGCGCGAGCGCGGCGACCCTGGTCGGTGCCGTGGCGCTCGCGTGCGGCTTCGACCGCGGACGCGGGATGCAGTTCGAGACCGACGCGTCCTGGGCGCCCTCGCTGGGCCTGCGCTTCCACCTCGGCATCGACGGCATCTCGCTGCCGCTGCTGCTGCTCACCGCGCTGCTCACGCTGCTGGTCGCCGTGCACAGCCTGTGGAACATTCCGCCCGGCGGCGACTCCCGCGCGTTCGTCGCGCTGTTCCTGCTCCTGGAGACCGGCACGCTGGGCACCTTCGCGGCGCTCGACCTGATCCTGTTCTTCCTTTTCTTCGAGGTCGTACTGGTCCCGATGTACTTCCTCATCAACCGCTGGGGGAGTCCGGGCGAACGCGGCCCGGCCTCGTACAAGTTCATCCTGTACACCCTGCTCGGCTCGGCCGTGATGCTGCTCGGCTTCCTGCTGATCCAGGCGAAGACCGGCACCTTCGACATGGTCGAACTCGCCGACCGGCACGGCGCGGGCATGTCGCACGGCGTCCAGGTGCTGGCGTTCCTGGCGATCGGCCTGGGCCTGGCGGTCAAGGTGCCGATGTGGCCGCTGCACACCTGGCTGCCGGACGCGCACACCGCCGCGCCGACGGCCGGCTCCGTGCTGCTGGCCGGCGTACTGCTCAAGATGGGCACGTACGGCCTGATTCGGATCGCGGTGCCGATGTTGCCGGAGGGCGCCGAGACGTTCGCGCCGTATCTG
Organism: Embleya sp. NPDC008237; assembly: GCF_042956465.1. Taxonomy (NCBI): domain Bacteria; kingdom Bacillati; phylum Actinomycetota; class Actinomycetes; order Kitasatosporales; family Streptomycetaceae; genus Embleya; species Embleya sp. NPDC008237. The sequence goes on along the minus strand of NZ_JBIBGL010000008.1, from coordinate 370,441 downwards.
GCCGCGTTCGGCGTGGTCGGCATCGTGTACGGCTCGCTGGTGTGCCTGGCGCTGCTGCGCGACCCGGACGGCGACCTCAAGCGCATCATCGCCTACTCCTCGGTGGGCCACATGGGCTTCGCCCTCCTGGGCATCGCGACGCTGACCCCCCAGGGCATCAACGGCGCGCTGTTCGTCAACATCGGCCACGGCCTGATCACCGGCCTGCTGTTCTTCCTGGCCGGCGCGGTCAAGGACCGACACGGCACCGCCCTGCTCGGCCGACTCGGCGGCGGGATGTACGGACGCACACCCCGACTCGGCGCGCTCGTCGCGTTCGGCGCGGTGGCCGGACTCGGGCTGCCCGGGCTGGCCGGCTTCTGGGGCGAACTGCTCGCGATGTACGGCGCGTACGAGCCCGCGGCCGGGTTGTCCACCGGCGGCTACCGGACCTTCCTGGTCCTGGCCGGCCTGGGCACCGTGCTGACCGCGGCCTACATGCTCGGCCTGGTCCGCCGGTTGTGCATGGGCCCTGCGGGCGAGGCCCCGACAGGTCGCCCGGAGGTCGACGTGACCGGCCGCGAAGTCGTGGTGTGGACCCCGCTCGTCGCGCTGACCCTGCTCGCCGGACTGTGGCCGGCCACCGTGCTCGCGATCACCGACCCGGCCGTGCGCGCCCTCATGGGAGGCAGCTGACATGCCGTTCGACGTCCAGTCGATCGACTGGCTCGCGATCGGGCCGGTGGTCGCCGTCGCGGTCGCCGCGCTCGTGGTGCTGCTCGCGGACCTGTTCCTGGAGGGCCCGCGCAAGGCCGTGCTGCCCTGGCTCACGCTGGCCGGACTCGGCACGGCGCTGGTGCTGTTGGTGCCGCTGCGCACGGACGACTCCGAGGCGCGCGGCACGTTCTGCTCGCCGTCGGGGTGCTCGTACGTGGTCACCGACCTGACCCTGGTGCTCCAGCTGGTGCTGCTCGGCTCGGCGGTCGTGGTCGTGCTGTTGTCGATGCCGATGTTGTCGGTGCCGAGGACCGGGCCGACCGAGGGCGGCGAGGAGAGCGACGAGAGCGAGGTGCCCGGCGGTGAGTACCAGTTCCTGCTGCTGTCCTCGGTGACCGGCGCGGTCGCCCTGGCCGGCGCGCGTGACCTGCTGACCCTGGTGGTCGCCCTGGAGACGTTGTCGCTGCCCGCGTTCGCGCTGGTGGGCCTGCGTCGGGACGGCCCGGGCGGCGAGGCCGCACTGAAGTTCTTCCTGCTGTCCGTGGCCGCCACGGCGGTGATGTTGTTCGGCGTGAGCCTGGTCTACGGGAGCACCGGCAGCGTGCACCTGGCCAGGATCGCGGGCGACCTGGAGCACCTGGACCCGCGGTTGACCACGGTGGCCGCGACCGGTGCGGTGCTGACCATGGTCGGATTCGCGTTCAAGGTCGCGGCGGTGCCGTTCCACTTCTGGGTGCCGGACACCTATCGCGGCGCGCCGATCCCGGTCGCCGCCTACCTTTCCGTGGTCTCCAAGACCGCCGGATTCGCCGGACTGCTGCTGGTCGCCGGCATCGCGTTCCGGCCGTATGCGCACATCTGGGGTCCGGCGCTCGCGGTGCTCGCCGCCGTGACGATGACCGCCGGCAACGTGGCGGCACTGCGACAGACCGACGCGGTGCGCCTGTTGGCGTGGTCCTCGATCGCCCAGTCGGGTTACGTGCTGGTCCCGTTCGGGACCGCCGCCGGGCACGGCGAGGACCTGGCCGACACGCTGCCGGCGTCGGTCGCCTACCTCGCGGTGTACGCGGTGATGAACCTGGGCGCGTTCGCGGTGGTGACCCTGGTGACGCGCGAGCGCGGAGGCCTGGTCTCGGATCACCGCGCGCTGTTCCGCTCGCGTCCGGTCGGCGCCGCGGCGATGGCGTTCTTCCTGCTGTGCCTGGCCGGCATCCCGCCGGGTCTGGCCGGACTGTTCGCGAAGGTGACCGTGTTCCAGGCGGTGATCGACTCCGGCACCGGCTGGCTGGCGGTGGTGATGGCGGTCAACGTGGTGATCGCCCTGTACTACTACCTGGCCTGGACCGCGCAGCTGTTCGCTCCCGCCGTGCCGGGGCTGCCGAGCCCGTCCGGCGGCGCGTCCGGCCCGGACGGCGGGCTCCTCGGCGCCGCCCGGACACCGGTTCCGGTGGTTGCCGCGCTGGTGCTCACCGGGGCACTCGGGGTGCTGCTCTCGGTCGCTCCCCAGGTGGTGCTGCACGTGCTCACCGTGCCGGGTCTGCTCGGCTGACCTGCGGTTCCGGTCCCGGGGCGGGGCTCGCGGCGGGGGGTTACGCCCGCTCCGGGAGGGAACTCTGCGAGGCGTTGTCCCGTTGCGAAAGAAGAGACAACGGGCAGAGGGCGACAACCCGGCGGATACCCCGCACGGGCCCGCATTGTCACCCCTGGGACGCTTGCGAGAGGACTCTGCCGTGCACGGCCAGCACAACGGACTGAAGACCGCCGTACTGCTCGGCGGCATGTCGGCGCTCATCCTGGTCGTCGGCAGCTTCTTCGGTCGGACCGGGTTGATCATCGCCCTGTTCGTGGCCCTGGCCACGAACGGCTATGCCTACTTCAACAGCGACAAGATCGCGCTGCGCTCGATGCGCGCGCGCCCGGTCAGCGAGGCGGAGAACCCCGAGCTGTACCGGATCGTGCGCGAGCTCTCCAACGACGCCCGGCAGCCGATGCCGCGCCTGTACATCTCGCCCACCGAGGCCCCCAACGCGTTCGCCACCGGCCGCAACCCGCGCAACGCGGCGGTGTGCTGCACGACCGGCATCCTGCGCATCCTGGACGCGCGCGAACTGCGCGGGGTGATCGGACACGAGCTGTCGCACGTCTACAACCGGGACATCCTGATCTCGTCGGTGGCCGGTGCGCTGGCCAGCGTGATCATGTTCCTGGTCAACTTCGCGTGGCTGATCCCGTTCGGCCGCAGCAACGACGACGAGGGTCCGGGTCTGTTCGGCATGCTGGCGATCATGATCCTGGGGCCGTTGGCGGCGAGTGTCATCCAGTTGGCGGTCAGTCGTTCGCGTGAATACCAGGCGGACGCCTCCGGGGCCCGGCTCACCGGCGACCCGATGGCGTTGGCGAGCGCGCTGCGCAAGCTGGACGCGGGCACCCAGGCGCTGCCGCTGCCGCCGGAGCCGAAGTTGCAGACCACGAGCTCGCTGATGATCGCCAACCCGTTCCGGCGCGGCGCGGGCGGGATGAGCAAGCTGTTCTCGACGCACCCGCCGATGGCGGATCGGATCGCCCGGCTCGAGGCGATGGCGGGGCACTGAGGCTCGGGGTCGGTCGGGGGCGGGGCGGTCCGGCTCCGGGCGGTGCGTGCGGCTCGGGTCGGCCGGCGCGTTTCGGCCCGGCGCGTCGGGAGCGGCGGGGTTCGGCCAGGTGGGTTCTGCTCTCGCAGTCAGTCCTGCGGGGGACGTCAGCGGGCCCGGGGCGGGGTAGAACAAGTCCGTGAAAACTGTCCTGAACATCATTTGGCTCGTGTTCTCCGGCCTGTGGCTGGCCATCGGCTACGCCATCGCCGGCATCGTCTGCTTCCTGTTGTTCTTCCTCGTCGTGACCATCCCGCTGGGCATCGCGTCGTGGCGGATCGCGGTCTACGCCCTGTGGCCGTTCGGCCGCCGAGTGGAGTGGCGGCGCGACGCGGGCGCCGGGTCGATGCTCGGCAACATCCTGTGGATCGTGCTGTTCGGCTGGTGGCTGGCGCTCGCGCACCTGGTCACCGGCCTGATCCTGTGCATCACCATCATCGGCATCCCGCTGGGGCTGGCGAACTTCAAGCTCATCCCGGTCTCGCTCACCCCGCTGGGCCGGGAGATCGTCTCGACCGACGACCCGATGCACGTGGGCGTCTGAGCCAGACGGACGGGTCGACGGGCTCGGTGCCGGCCGGTCGGTGTGCCGGCCGGTCGGGATGCTCGCCGGTCGAGGTGCCGACCGGTCGGATCACGGCCGCTCGGGCGGCCGCTGGACCCGGACAGGCCAATCGCGTGATCTCGTACGAGGGAGACCCGAGCCAACCGCTGTAGCCGCGCCCCCGGTGTGTCGATATGTCCCGGTAGGCCCGGGTAGAGGCACTACACCCCATACCGGGAAGCAGACCCCACACCGGGAAGCGCGGAGGTTGCCGTGGCGGCGACGGTCAGTGTCATCGTTCCGACCCGCGACCGCACGGCCCTGCTGGCCGATGCCCTGCGCAGCGTCGCCCTCCAGGGCATGCGGGACATCGAGGTCGTCGTGGTCAACGACGGCGGCGCGGACGTCGCGGGTGTGCTGCCGCTGGGCGTCCGGGGGATGACCGTGCGGCTGCTCTCCTTCCCGCGCTCGCGCGGCCCGGCGGCGGCGCGCAACGCCGGCCTGGAGATCGCCACCGGGCGATTCGTCGCCTTCCTCGACGACGACGACATGTACCTGCCCGGCCACCTGGACCGGGCCCTGGCCGCGCTGGAGAACACCGGCTCGGACGCGATCTACGCGGACTGCATCCTCAGCGGCGACCGGGCGAAGCCGGGTGAGACGCCGGGCAGCCCGTACCACTACGACTTCCCCTACGACCCGGACATGCTCTCGGTGGCCAACTTCGTACCCACCACCGCCGTGGTCGCGCGCAATCCCGCGCACACCGCGCCCGCGTCCTGGTTCCGCTTCGACCCCGAATTGCCGCTCCTGGTCGACTGGTCGTTGTGGCTGCGCCTGGTGCACGACCGGGGCTGGTCGTTCGCCCGGTTGTCCCAGCCCGGCGTGGTCTACCACCGGGAACCCGTCGACTCGCGGCTGTCCGGCGGCGCGGCGGCCCAACTCGACTCGCTGGGTCGGTACGAGGACACCTACCGAACGATCGTCGCCCGCTGGCCCGTGCCGCCCACCGGCCGCGTGGCCCGCTTCCGCCGACACGCCCTGACCATGTTCGCGATCGCCCGGGAACAACTCTCCACCGGTGCCCACCTGGCCCCGTTCGCCTACGAGGACGCCCTCCGCGTCCTGCACGCGGGCTTCACCGGCCGCCTGGAGGAGGACACAGTGCCCACCCGCCTGTCCGCAGCCCTGACCGGCGCCGACACCCCGACCATCGACGCCTGCGGGCCGCTGGTGGAGCGGGTGCAGCAGTAGGGCCCGCCCGGTGATCGGCCGACCGTGTGCTCGTGGGTACGCGGCCGGTCGCGGGCCCGGCCGTCCTCGGGAGCGGCCGCCGCCGGTGGCCGCCGGTGGCCATCGCGGCCGGGCGGCGGAACGCGGCATGCACAGCCGGACAGCGGCATGCCCGCGACATACATGAAGGGCACAGCGAGGACCCTGAACCACCGTCGCCGGCGATCCGTCCTCGCTGTGCCCTCGAACCCGGGTACCCCCGAGCCTGCCGCCGCCGCGCCGCCGCGCGTGACCGCAGGCCGACGGCCTCGGTCAGCGGTAGTTCACGAACTGGAGCGCGAAGTCCAGGTCCTTGCCCTTGAGCAACGCGATGACCTCCTGGAGGTCGTCCCGGTTCTTGGACGAGACCCGCAGCTCCTCGCCCTGGATCTGCGCCTTGACGCCCTTGGGCCCCTCGTCGCGGATGATCTTGGAGACCTTCTTCGCGTTCTCCTGGGAGATCCCCTCCTGGATCGACGCGAAGATCTTGTACTCCTTGCCGGACGCCTTCGGCTCACCGGCGTCGAGCGACTTGAGCGAGATGCTGCGCTTGATCAGCTTGCCCTGGAACACGTCGAGGATCGCGTTCACACGCTCCTCGGAGTTGGCGCGCATCTCGATCTGCTCGCCGGTCCAGCCGATGTGCGCGCCGACGTTCTTGAAGTCGAACCGCTGCGCGATCTCCTTCGAGGTCTGGTTCAGCGCGTTGTCGACCTCCTGACGGTCGACCTTGGACACGATGTCGAAAGAGGAGTCAGCCAAGGCTCGGAATCGCTTTCTGTGGGAACTGAGTGGGAGGGAAGGCAACCCCTCCAGCCTAGAGCGTCCCCCACGACCCCGACTCCGACCGCGCGCCACCCACCCGATCGGATACCGAGTGGCGAAGCACCCCGGGTGGTCCGCTATTGTTGTCCCGTCGCGCCGCAAGGCGCACACGGCGGGTTGCCCGAGTGGCCAAAGGGAGCAGACTGTAAATCTGCCGGTGTATGCCTACGTTGGTTCGAACCCAACACCCGCCACACCGTGAAAGACGGCTTCCGACCAGAGGTTTTGGTCGGGGGCCGTTTTTTGTTGCGTGGACTCGGGTGTGCGGGGCGGGTGGTGGACGGCCCTCGTAGGTGTGTGCCGGGGCGCGGGAGGTTGCGGGTTGTCGGGCCGCGCATCCCGTGCGTCCGACCGGTCGGCCAGGATGGGACCACGACTGCCGGCGGATGTACGGGGGAGCGAATGAGCGTGAGCGGTGACGACGAACCGGTATCGCAGGAGCTGATCGACTATTGCGCGACCCTGCCGGGAGTACTGGTGGGCGCCTCGGTGCTGCTGCGGGATCGGCACGGCGGGCTCGTGGTGGTGGAGCCCAACTACAAGCCCGGCCTGGATCTGCCCGGCGGGATGGCCGAGCCGGGGGAGGCCCCGCACGAGGCCGCCGGACGTGAGCTGCGGGAGGAGTTGGGCCTCGAACTCACCGTCGGTCGGCTGCTCGCGGTGTCCGCGACGACGTCCGGGACGTGGGGGCGGGTCGTATTGGATTTCCTCTTCGACGGGCCGACGCTGACCGACGAGCAGGTCGCGGCGCTGGCCCCGGCCGATGCGGAACTGGACGCGGTGTACGTGCTCACCCCCGACCAGGCGCTGCCGCGCTTCCCGGGGCGGACGCGGCGGCGGGTCTCGGTGGCGTTGGAGGCGTACGTGTCGGGGGCCTGTCTGTACATGGTCGACGGGCGCGAGTACCGGCCGGCGAAGAAGCGGGTGTGGCACGAGGACGAGCCGATTCCGGCCGGCACTCCGGTGAGTCGGGCGGCGGGGTGGCTGTTCGATCCCGAGGGGCGGGTCCTGCTGGTCGGTGACCCGGACGGCGGGTACGCGCTGCCCGGCGGCGGTGCCGAGCCCGAGGACGCGGACGCGCCGGCGACGCTGGCGCGCGAGGTCGCGGAGGAGGCCAACGCGGTGCTCGGGAAGACCACCCACGTGGGCTATCTGTCCGACCCGGACGGCGGCGACGTCAGGTCCCGCAGCGCCGCGCGGATCGCCGCACTCGGCCCGCTCGCCCCCGACCCGGCCACGGGCTGGTCGTGGAGCCGCGTCCTGGTCACCCCACGCCGGGCCGCCGAACTCCTCGGGGACGGCTACCAAGCGCGTCTGACGCAGGCACTCGCCGCCCAGCGGATCGCCCACGAACGCCTCGGCGTCCCGATCCTCGACGACGACAGCCGAGTCGACGTTCCCCCGGAAGGCGTCACCTTCGAGTAGCCGAGCGAGCCCCGACCATCCGGCGGCCGACACGCGATTGGAGCCGACCCCTACCCACCACCGCCCGACCGGGCAACCCCCGCCGAAGCCGCCGGGCCCACCGCACGGACGACGACGAATCCGCGAGGTCCGGGAAGCGGGGGCCGGCGGCCGAGCCCCACGAGCCCGGCCGCCGCACTCGCCGGGGGCGGGGATGGGCCGGTCGGGCCGTGGGGGGGCGGCGGTTTGCTTTCTAGAGCGGGTGGTTCAGGTGGTGGGTCAGGTTTCCGACGTAGTCGGTGATCATGTGGCGTCGGGTGAACCGCCATGTTCCGTCGGCCCGTTCGAAGGTGTCGTGGTAGCGGCCGGTGAAGATCGGCTGGAGGGGGAAGTCGGGCAGGGGCTGGAAGACAGTCACGTAGCTGCGGCACGTGCCGGTGCCCGCCTCGTCGTCCACATCCAGGACCAGGTTCGTGGTCACGTGCCGGGTATGCGGTGTGCCGTTGTCGGGATAGCGGCGCGTCCACCCCTCGAACATCGCGCGTGCACCCGCCGCGCCGGCCACCTCCGTATCCTGGCCCTCGGAGGTGATCACCGCGTGTGCGAACAACTCGCCCACGCCCACGTAGTCGCCGGCGTCGATGCGCTCGGCGTACAGCCCGATCAGATTCGGAATCGCGTGGTAACCGGACGGCATGAAGGGTGGCCTCCCGACCTCTCGACGGAGCGGCCCCGCGGCACGGCCGGCCGGCGGCCTCCGCGAAGCAGGCAATGAAGCAGGCAATGCAGGACCGGCCGACGGTAACTGACATGGCGTCAGATGTCTTCGGTACGGGCGGCCGATCCCCACCCCCGCGGCGCGCCCGTCACAACCGCCGACCGCCCGTCACCCGCGCGCCCGTCACCCCCGCCGACCGCCCGTCACCCCGGCCGGGAGTGCGCCCGCCACCCCGCCGACCTCCACTCACTCCCCGCCGTCCACCCCGACCGCGCCCCGGATGTCCCTCGTCAACTCCAGCAACTCCGCCTCGCGGTCCGCCCGCTCCCGCGGCCACCCCGCGGCGTCCGGTCGGGTCTGCCACGGATGCGGCCCGCGCAACGGCCGGTACTCCACGCCCAGCGCGTCCAGCCGAGCCAGATGCCCCGACGTCAACCGCGCCACGAACTCGGCGAAATCACCCGACCCGGACCCGGACCCGGACCCGGACCCCGACTCCGGCTCCGGCTCCGACGACGGCCCCGACCCCGACCACACCGCCTCCGCGAACGCGCACAACCTCGGAAAGGCCATGTAGTCGATCCGCCGCACCGAGTCCATGTGCTCGGTCCAGATCTGCGCCTGCCCGCCCAGCACCCGCGCGCCATCCTCGGCGGACAACGCCGACGGCACCGGCCGGAACGCGTACACGTCCGCCAGAGTCAGCAGCGGCCCGACCGGAATCGGCTCGTCCGCGCCCTCGCCCTGGCGGTAGTCGAGGTACACCGAGGTGTCCGGACACGCCACCACGTCGAACCCGGCCCGGGCCGCCGCGATCGTGCCGTGCTCGCCGCGCCAGCCGCCGATCAGCGCGTCCGAGGGCACCGCCGCGCCGCCCGCCAACACCTCGTCCCAGCCGAACAGCACCCGCTCGTGCGCGGCCAGCATCCCGGCCAACTCGGCCACGAACCAGCCGCCGAGCGAGCCCGGGTCGGGATGACCCATCCGCTCCCACGGCCCGGTCGGCACCTCGTCGCCGCCCACGCACACATACCGGGACGGGAAGATCGCGCACACCTCGGCCAGTACGTCGCGGCAGAAGCCCAGCGCCTCCTCGGTCGGCGCGAGCACCCCGTCGGACAACCCGCCCCACCGGGTGCGCACCCCCTCCACCGGCACCGCGCCGAGCGACGGGTAGGCCGCCACCGCCGCCTGCACGTGCGCCGGCAGGTCGATCTCGGGCACCACGGTGATGTGCCGATCGGCCGCGTACGCGACGATCTCGCGCAGGTCGTCGCCCGTGTAGTAGCCGCCGTGCGGTCGCTCGTCGAACGTCTCGTGTTGCCGCGATCCGCGCATGCTGCCCGTGCGCCACGCGCCCACCGAGGTCAGCCGGGGCCACCCCGGCACCTCGATCCGCCAGCCCTGGTCGTCGGTCAGATGCAGGTGCAGCACGTTCAACCGGTGCACCGCCATCAGGTCCACGAAGCGCAGCACGTCCTGCTTGGGCAGGAAGTGCCGGGCCACGTCCAGCATCACGCCGCGCCAGCCGAAGGCCGGCTCGTCCTCGATCACGCACACCGGCAGCGACCACTCGGCCGTGCGCACCCGCGCGCGCCGGAACGCGTCCGCCGGCAGCAGTTGGCGCAGCGTCTGCAGGCCGGCGAACACCCCGGCCGCCGAGCCGCCGCGCAGTTCGACCGCCGAGGTGGTGACCTCCAACCGATACCCCTCGGCCGGCAGCGCGTCCGGATCGAGCAGCAGCGTGATGCCCGGACCGGGAGCCAGGAGGCATCCGGTCGCCGGTCCGAGCGCGCCGCGCAGCCACGCGGCCTCGGCGGCCAGCTCCGGCGCATGGGTCACCCCCGTGGCCGCCGTCAGCACGAACGCGCCCGCCCCCGGGACGACCCGAGCCGGCCGCGGCACCACGGACACCGCCGCCGCCGAGGACAACGAGGACGAGGAGGAGGTGGTCATCAGGGAATCAGTCCTTCACCGCTCCGCCGAGCCCCGAGACCAGGTGCCGCTGTACCAGCACGAAGAAGATCAGGACCGGGATGGTCATCAGGGTGGACGCGGCCATGATGCCGCCCCAGTCGTTCTCGTCCGGCTTGAAGAACACCATCAGCGCCGCCGGCAACGTCTGGTGGTCGGTGTCCAGGATGAACGTCTTCGCGAACACGAAGTCGTTCCACGCGGTGATGAACGAGAACACCGACGTGGCCGCGAGCCCGGGCGCCACCAGCGGGAACAGGATCCGCCACAGGATGGTGAACCGGTTCGCGCCGTCGATCCGGGCGGCCTCCTCCAGCGATTCCGGGATCGCCTTGACGAAGCCGCGCAACATCCAGATCGCGAACGGCAGCGAGAAGGCCAGGTTGACCAGCATCAGCGAGCCGAGCGTGCTGAGCCCGAACCCGGGCGCGACCGAGCCGATGTCGCGGACCAGGAAGAACAGCGGGATGGTCAGCGCCTCGACCGGCACCATCTGGGCGACCAGGAACATCACCAGGATCGTGGTGCGGAACTTGAAGTGGAACCGGGTCAGCGCCACCGCGGCCAGGAACGAGACCAGGCCGGAGAGCACGACCACCACGGTCGCCACGATCAGGCTGTTGAGGAAGTAGCCGCCGAATCCGCTGACGCCGAAGGCGTCGCGGAAGTTGTCCAGCGTCGGATGCCACGTCCACGGCCGCGGATCGACCGAGTTGATCTCACCGTCCGGCTTGAGCGCGGAGAGCACCATCCAGTACAGCGGGAACACGGTCAGCAGCGCGATCACGATCGCGGTGGTGTTGGCGATCCGCCGGGACACCTTCCGGTTGCCCCGGCTGCGACGGATCCCGGCCGGACGACCGGTGGCGGCGGCCACAGGCTTCGAGACGGACGCGCTTCCGGCGCCGGGGCCGGCCCCCGAGGAAGCGGGCGAAGAGGCGGACACAGTGCTCACAGCTCCTCCCCGGAGCGACGCAGCGCGCGGATGTAGAAGACCGTGACCACGAGCAGGATCAGCGTCATCAGCACGCCGATCGCCGCGCCCAGGCTGTAGTCCGAGGACGCGAACGCCTTCTGGTACGCGTACACGTTGAGGACCAGGTTCTGGCCGGCGATGCCGCCGCCCCCGGTCATCACGTAGATCTGGGTGAAGACCTTGAAGTCCCAGATGATCGACTGGATCACCACGATGGTCAGGATCGGCCGCAGGATCGGCAACATCACGTGCCGGAAGGTGGTCCACGTGGACGCGCCGTCCAGGCGGGCCGCCTCCAGCACCGAGACCGGGATCGATTCGATGCCCGCGTACAGCGAGATCATCACGAACGGGAACGAGTGCCACACGACCACGACGCCGACCAGCGCGAACGCGGACCACTTCTCGTAGAACCAGTTGTGGCCCTGCATGCCCAGAACCTCGTTGACCAGGCCCAGGTTGGTGTCGAACAGGAACATCCACACCGTCGAGCCGGTCATCGCCGGAGCCGCCCACGCGCCCAGCGCGGCGAACAGCAGCAGCAGCCTCGGCCACTTGCCGACCCGGGTCAGCAACACCGCGAGTGCCGCGCCCACCGCGAGGGTGGCCACGACGCAGGCCGCCGCGAAGATCACGGTCTGGAGCAACACGTCCCAGAACTGGTCGTCGCCCAGCAGGGTCGAGTAGTTGTCGAAACCGACGAACTCGGCGACCTCGCCCGCCGACGCCTGCGGCTGACCGAACTCGAGGAAGGAGAGCAGGCCGAGCTGGTAGAGCGGGTAGCCGAACAGCGGGATCAGGATGACCGCGGACGGCAGCAGCAGCCAGAACGGCATCCACGAACGGCGCCGCCCGGTCTTGGTCTTGTTCGCGCCGCCGCGCGGGCGGACCGCGGCCGAGGCCGGCCGGTCCGCCCGCGCGGGCGTGGTGGTCGTGGTCACCGTGCTACTTCCCGGCGAACGCGTTGTCGATCGCGGTCTTGGCCTCGCCCGTCGCACCCGAGACGTCGGACTTGCCGGTGACCACCTTCTGGAACATGGTCGGCACCACGGACTGCGAGTCGATCTTGGCCCACGCGGCGTCCTTGGGCACGAACTTGGTGCCCGCGTTCAGGGTGTCGACGAACGGCTTGAGCCACGGGTCCCTGGCGACCACGTCACCACGTGCCGAGGCGAGCGTGGGCAGGTTGCCCATCGCGTCGAACATCTGGAGCTGGTACTTCTTGCCGCCCAGGATCTTCATGAAGTCGACCGCGAGCGAGCGGTGCTGCGAGGACTTCATCACGCCGAGGTCGTTGCCCCCGGAGAAGGCGGGCGCGATCGAACCCGGGGTGTTGCCCGGCAGCGGGACGACCGCGTACTTGCCCTTGGCCACGCCCGCCTCGACCGCACTGCGCGAGGAGTTGGGCAGGATCGCCATGCCGGCGGTGCCGGCCGCGAAGGCCTCCACCGTCTTGCCGCCGGTCAGGTCGGCGCACTGCTGCGGCGGACAGATGTCCTTGGCGAACAGGTCGGTGTACGCCTTGACGCCCGCCTGCGACTGCGCCGAGTCGATCGTGGAGACGTACTTGCCGCCCTGCTGGGTGGCGATGTCGCCGCCGCCCGCCCACAGGAACGGCAGGCCGCCGAAGGTGTACTTGCCGCCGACCGCGATGCCGAGCATGTCCGGCTTGGCCGCACGCACCTTCTTCGCGGCCTCGACCAGCTCGGCGTACGAGGTCGGCGGCTTGATGCCGAGCTCGGTGAACACGTCCGTGCGGTAGTACAGCGAGCGCAGGCCCAGCCACCACGGCAGACCGTAGGTCTTGCCGTCGACCAGCGTGGTGTCCTTGAGGTCCTTGGGCAGGTCGCCCGCCTCGGACCAGTTGCCCAGGTCGGCGGAGATGTCCGCGAGACCGCCGGCCGCGACGTAGCCGAACAGGTCGGTATTGCCGAACTCGACCACGTCCGGCGCGCTGTTCGGGTCGTTGAACGCGCCCTTCATCTTCTCCGCGCGCGGGCCCGCGTCGGTCGGTATGTAGCCGATCTCGACGTTCACCTTCGGGTGCGCGGCCTTGAAGTCGGCGACGGCCGCGTTGACGACCTTTTCCTTGGGCGCGCGGTTCGCCTCGTCGTACAGCCACACTTTGAGCGTGCCGGTCTGTTCGTCGGCGGACTTCGACTTGGACGCCGTGCCCGGCGCGCACGCCGCCAGCGCGATGCCGGCCACTGCGACGGCGGCCAAACTCCGGATCTTCACGACAATTCCTCCTGCGGCGAGGCAGGCCGGAGCGATCGCGGGTGATCCCGCGACCCGAGGGTCGGCCTGTACGTCTGGACGTCTGCATCAATCGACACGAACGGGCCGCAAGGGGGAAACATCCGGTGCGGCGTGAGCGGGACGTTAGAAAGCGGCGCCGCGTTCCGACAAGGCGTCCCGGCGAACGTTGTGCACTGCAAAACTGTGTGCTGCGAAAGTGGCACCGGGCGCTCACGGACACGTAACGTCCGTGCTCGGTCGACCCGGCGGCCGCCGCACCCGGCGGTCGACGAGACACACCGCCCCCCGGGGAAACCGGGCGGAGACCGGCGAATACGAGCGGACACGAAGGGTAGGGAGGGCGCGCATGTACGACGTACTGCTGCGCGGCGGGCAGGTGCTCGACGGCACCGGCGCACCCGCCTTCCGGGCCGACGTCGCGATCACCGGCGAGAGGATCGCCGCGATCGGCCGACTGGACGGCGCACGGGCCCACACCGAGCTCGACGCGAGCGGCCGGTACGTGGCGCCCGGCTTCGTCGACGCCCACGTGCACGGGGACGCCGCCGTGCTCGACCCCGAGGTCCAGCTCGCCGCCCTGCGCCAGGGCGTGACCACCTTCGTGCTCGGCCAGGACGGCCTGTCCTACGCCCCGGCGACCCCCGCCGCGCTGGCCTACGTCACCCGCTACTTCGCCGCGATCAACGGCACCCACCCCGGCCTGGGCGAGGGCCCGGTCTCGGTCGCCGACCTGCTCGCGAGCTACGACCGCACCACCGCGGTGAACACCGCCTACCTCGTCCCGCACGGCACCGTCCGGCACAGCGCACTCGGCCCCACCGCACGCGCCGCGGACGCCGCCGAACTGGCCGCGATGACCAAGGCGGTCGAACAGGGCCTGGACGAGGGCGCGTGCGGGTTGTCCACCGGCCTGGAGTACGTGCCCGGCCGCTACGCCGACACCGCCGAGCTCGCCGCCCTGCTCGCCCCGGTCGCGGCCCGCGGCCTGCCGCACGTCTCGCACATGCGCGGCTACGAGGCCGCCGCCGGCCCGGCCATGCGCGAAATGCTCGACGTGGCCCGCGCGGCCGGGGTGGCCACCCACGTCTCGCACTACCACGGCCCGGCCGAGGAACTGATCGCGATGGTGGACGCGGCCCGGGCCGAGGGCCTGGACCTCACCTACGACGCGTACCCCTACCTGCGCGGCTGCAGCATCCTGGCGATGGTCGCGCTGCCGCGCGCGCTGGACGATCCCGACCCCGACAAGGTGGTCGCCGCGCTGGCCCGACCGGCCACCCGACGGCTCCTGGCCGACGAGGTGGACCCGGCCCTGTGGCCCCGGATCACCCTCGCCCACGTGCCCGCCGCCGACTTCCGCTGGGCCGAGGGCCGGCGACTCGTGGATGCCGCCGCCGAGGTCGGCGCGAGCCCGGCCGAGTTCTGTGCCGACCTGCTGATCGCCACCGACCTGGTGGCGAGCGCCGTGTTCGACCAGCCGCCGACCAACAGCGACGAGTCGGTCCGCGCGCTGCTGCGCCACCCCGCGCACATCGGCGGCTCGGACGGCATCTACATCGGCGGCAGCCCGCACCCGCGCGGCTGGGGCGCATTCGCCCGACTGCTCGCCCGGCACGTGGTCGAACTCGGCGACTGGACCTGGGAGCAGGCCGCGGTGCACCTCGCGTCGCACCCGGCCCGCCGCTTCGGGCTGAACGACCGGGGCCTGCTCCGGGTCGGCCTGGCCGCCGACATCGCCGTGATCGACCCGACCCGGGTGGCCGACCTCGCCGACTACGGCGACGCCCGCCGACCCGCCGCCGGCATCGACGACGTGCTGGTGGCCGGAGTCCCCGTACTCTCGTCCGGAGCCCTGACGGGTCACACGCCCGGGCGCCCGGTCGGGCCGTCCTGAGGACATGCCAGTGAACACCCACGAGCACGAGCGCGGCGCCGACGCGGCGCCCGGCGAATCGCGCGGCGAGACCCGAGCCGGATCGCGCGCCGAGGGCCTGCCGACACCGCCGCGCAACCAGTCGGCATCCCTGCGCCGCGCCCTCGCCGTCCTGGAACAGGTCCGCGACCACGCCGGCGCCGAGGGTCTGAACCTGACCGAACTCGCCGACGCGCTCGGCCTGTCCAAGAGCACCGTGCTGCGCCTGGCCCAGCCGCTCCTGGACACCGGGCTGCTCGCCCGCGACCGCCGGCACGGCCACTTCCGGCTCGGCCCCGGCGCGCTCGCGCTCGGCCAGGCGTACCTGGCCGGCATCGACCTGCGCACCGCCGCCGCGGAGGAGGCGCACCGGCTCATGCGCGAGGCCGGCGGCACCGTGCACCTGTGCGTGCCGGACGCGCCGCACATCGTCTACATCGACAAGGTCGAGAACGAGACCGCCGTGCGGATGGCCTCGCGGATCGGCAGCCGCGCGCCGATGTACTGCACGGCCGTCGGCAAGGCGATGCTGGCCTGGCTGCCCGAGGACGTGTTCGCCCAGGTGGTGGACGCGGGCCTGCCCATCGTCACCGCCCGCACCCTCACCGATCCGGTGCTGCTGCGCACCGAACTGGCCCGGATCCGCAACCGGGGCTACTCGGTGGACGACCGGGAGAACGAGCCCGAGGTGCGCTGCGTGGCAGCGCCTATCTTCGATCACAACGACGTCGTGGTCGGGGCCCTGTCGGTCTCCGGTCTCACGTCCCGCGTCACCGCCGCGCGGGTCCGCGAGCTGGGACCCGCGGTCGCGGCGGCCGCCCTCCGTGTATCGCGCACCCTGGGAGCGACCCGATGATCCTCGACTCGTACACCAAAGGCACCTGGCTGCCGTATGAGGAACTCACCGACGACGAACTCGGCGCCGCCGAACACAGCCTGTTCGACGGCCCGTTCACGTGGCCGGTGATGGTCGCGCGCAAGTCCGCGCTGATCGCGAACGTGGCCACGATGGCCGAATACACCACCCGCCACGGCGTGTTGTTCGCACCGCACGGCAAGACCACCATGTCGCCCGAGCTGTTCGCGGAGCAACTGGCCGCGGGCGCCTGGGGGATCACCGTGGCGACCGCGAACCAGGCGCTGGCCGCGCACCGGTTCAAGGTGCCGCGGATCCTGCTGGCCAACGAGGTGCTGGACGAGAAGGTGCTGCGCTGGGCCGCGACCCGGCCCGACCTGCTGTTCTACGTGGACTCGCGGGCGGGTGTGCAGGTGGCCGCCCGGGCGCTGGCGGCGGTGCCCGGCGGGAAGTTGTCGGTACTGATCGAACTGGGCCGCACGGGTGGGCGGACCGGCTGCCGCGGCATCGCCGAGGGCGTCGCGCTGGCCCGGGCCGCGGCCGAGGTGCCGGGGCTGACCGTGGCGGGCGTGGCCGGCTACGAGGGCGGCCTGCCCGACGCCGCGGCGGTGTCCGGGTGGTTGCGCGAACTGGCCGCCCTGGCCGACGGGATCGCCGACCTGGTGCCGGGCACGCCGATCGTCTCGGCGGGCGGCAGCGCGTGGTTCGACGCGGTCGTGGACGTGCTCGCGCCGGACGGCAAGCCGCTCCCGGACCGCACGATCATCCTGCGCAGCGGTGCCTACGTCTCGCACGACGACGGCCTGTACGCGCGGGTGACCCCGTTCGTGCGGCACCCCGAGGAGGGCTCGCTCGCGGGTGCCCTGGAGGTGTGGGCGCAGGTGGTCTCCGCGCCCGAGCCTGGTCTGGCCGTGCTCGGCGCGGGTCGTCGCGACGTGCCCTTCGACCAGGACCTGCCGATCCCGTTGCGGGTGCGCGCGCTGGACGGGACACTGCGCGAAGCGGGGCCGGCACGCGTGGTCAAGCTCGACGACCAGCACGCGTACGTCGACCTCGGCGACAGCACGATGATCCCGGGGGAGCTGGTCTGCCTGGGGATCTCGCACCCCTGTACGGCCTTCGACAAGTGGCGCGCGGTGCCGGTGGTGGACGACGACCACCGCGTCGTGGACGTGCTGAACACCCACTTCTGAGCCGGGGGCGCGAACTCCGGGTCCCCGGCCCCGGATCCGCCGCCCGACCCGAACCGACCCGAACTCGAACCGATCCGGACCGACCCGACCCGATCCCGGGGCGAGCCCGAATCCGATGCCACCGACGACGCGAATCAGGCGAGAGGACATCATGACCGCCGAACCCCGGGAAGCCCCGGACGTGGTCACGCTCGGCGAGACCATGGTGCTGCTCACCGCGCCGCACATCGGCCCGCTGCGGCACGCCCGCACGCTCGACGTCGCCACCGGCGGGGCCGAGACCAACCTGGCGATCGGGATCACCCGACTGGGCGGGCGGGCCGCCTGGATCGGTCGGGTCGGTGACGACGAGTTCGGCCGGCTCGTACTGGCCGTGCTCGGCGGCGAAGGGCTGGACACGCGCGGCGCGGTGGTCGACCCGGACGCGCCCACCGGGCTGATGGTCAAGGCCCGGCGGACCAGCGCGGCCACCGACGTGCGCTACTACCGCGCGGGCAGCGCCGGTTCCCGGCTCTGTCCCGAGGACGTGGACCCCGCGCTGGTGCGCTCCGCCCGGATCCTGCACGTCACCGGCATCACGCCCGCACTGTCGGCGACCGCGCGTGCGGCGGTGCGCGCGGCCGTGGCCGAGGCGAACGCGGCCGGCGTACCGGTCTCGCTCGACCTGAACTACCGGCAGGCGCTGTGGTCGGCGGAGGACGCGGCCACCGAGTTGCGGGCACTGGCCGCCGGCGCGGACATCCTGTTCGCCACGGAGGACGAGGCCCGCCTCGTGCTCAAGGCGCCGGCGCACACCCCGGTGCTCGACCTCGCCCGCGAACTCGGCGCGCTCGGCCCCACCCAGGTGCTGCTCAAGCAGGGTTCGCGCGGCGCCGTCGCGATCGTCGACGGCCGCGTGCACGAGGTGCCGCTGCACCGGGTACACGCGGTCGACCCGGTGGGCGCGGGCGACGCGTTCGCCGCCGGCTACCTCGCCGAGCTGGTCGAGGGCGGGACGGTGGCGGCCCGGGTGGCCACCGCCGCCGCGGCCGGCGCGTTCGCGGTCACCGTGCCCGGCGACTGGGAGGGACTGCCCCGCCGGGACGAACTGCGGCTGCTCCAACAGGACGACGCGGTCGCCCGCTGAACCCTCGGCACACATACCGTCCGGAACACCCGAGAAACCGATCAAGGAAGCGAACCACCATGGCCCACAAGGAAATCCGCACCGACGCCGCGCCCAAGCCCGGTGGCACGTACTCGCAGGGCATCGACGCCGGCGACTTCGTCTACACCGCGGGCATGGGCCCGATCGACCCGGCCACCGGGGCGACCGTCGGCGACGACGTGGCGACCCAGACCCGCCAGGTCCTGGACAACCTCAAGGCCGTGCTGGCCGAGGCCGGCCTCGACTTCAGCCACGTGGTGAAGGTGACGACCCACCTGGAGCACCTCAAGCGCGACTTCGCCGGCTACGACGAGGTCTACCGCGAGTACTTCACCGCGCCGTACCCGGTGCGCACGACGGTCGGCTCGGACCTGATGAACATCCTGGTCGAGATCGACGTGGTGGCCCGCCGCCCCTGACCTCGGCGGACGCGGCCGGTCACAGCGGCTGGAGGAATTCCAGCCGGTTGCCCACCGCGTCCTGTGCGTAGCACCGGCGGTGGCCGGGGAACTCCCCGTCGGGGACGACCTCGGTGCCGTTCGCGGTGAGCCGGGCGATCACCTCGTCCAGGTCGGAGACCAGGATGCCGGGATGCGCCTTGCGCGCGGGCCGGAAGTCGGCCTCGACGCCGAGGTGGATCTCCAGCGTGCCGGCGCGCACCCACAGGCCGCCGCGTGCGGCCAGGACCGGCGGCTTGGCCACCTCGGTCATCCCCAGGACGTCGAGGTAGAAGGCACGGCACGCGTCCTCGCTGCCGGCCGGGATGGCGAGTTGTACGTGGTGCAGGGCGAAGGAAGTCATGCGCGCATGACTACTCCACCGCCGAACCGCTGCCAACCCCGTCTCCGGCCGGGCGCCGGGCTCGGTGCGATCGCCGGCCCGGCCCGACACATGGCACGGCCCCGCTCGACGCGTGCGAGAACGCATCGAGCGGGGCCGAGGTGTTTTCTCAGCCGGCGTTGACGCAGGTGTTGCCGAAGGTCGGGTTGAGGACACCGATGAGGATGTTCACGGTGTTGCCGCAGACGTTGACCGGGACGTGAACCGGAACCTGGATGTTGTTGCCGGAGAGCACGCCGGGCGAGCCGACGGCCGCACCGTCCGCCTCGGAGCTTGCCATGGCGGGGCCGGCAGCGCCCGCGAGAGCGGCGCCCACAGTGGCGGTCAGGACGGCGGCCTTGGCGATACGCGACATCTTGTGTCGGTCCTTTCGGTTCGTACAGTGCCACCCGCGGCGGGTGGATCCTGCACAACGCGCCAGGACGCGGTCGGATACGGCAAGGCGCCCGAACGAGCGGTTGCCCCGGCGAAGTTACGCCGGATGGGCGGCGGCATGCAGCCGCAGGGCCAGTTCCCGGGCCACCTGTGCGAGTTCCGCGGGCGCGGTCGCGGCCAGCGCACCCAGCACCTCCGCCGTCGCCTCGACGACCGCGCGCGGCACCGTCACCGGGGCCAGCCCCTCCAGCACCGAACGGGTCCGCGCCGCGACCGGCGCCGGCGCGAAGGCCGGCGCGGGAGTGGCCGAATCGGCCGAACCGGCCGCTTCGATCGGGTCCCCGTCCGGCCCGGGGCCGGGAATCAGGCTGCGCAGTCCTCTGGGCACGGCGGGCACTGTCATTCCACGGAAGTTAGTGCAATCGCCGCCGCGAATTTCCCCATCGGGCGCGATTTTCGGCCATCGCCCGTAGTTTCCCTCGGGGTTTCATCCTGTCGGGTGACGGCACTGTCGGATTCGGCGGCTAACGTTCCCGCCAACCTGGTCACCGGCGCCGAGCGCCTTGTGCCGCTTGGCATTTGACGGGGTGTCACCGACTTTCGCGGACAGCAGTGGAGGGAACGATCGTGGGATGGATCCGGGCGGGCGACTATGAGGTCGCCCTGCAGGACGGCAAGGTGGTGTGCCGCAATGCCAAGGGGCGGCAACTGAAGTCGGTGCCCGGAAAACTCGCCGAGGACCCGGCCGTCGTGGGCCTGCGGCAGCTCGTCGAATGGCTGGAGCGGCACGACCGCTCGTGCCTGGACGCGGTCGAGCGCTGGATGGTCGGCTCGCTCCCGGTCCCGGTCGCGCTGCTCTCCCGAGTGTGGCCGGATCCCTCCTGGCAGCGGGTTCTGCGCGACCTGGTGGTCACCGCCGACGGCGCCGACGTGGCCGGATTCCTGCGCGGCGCGGACCCCGAGCGCGGCGTCGGCATCGTCGACCCCGACGGCGACACCGTCTACCTCGACGCACAAACCGTCCGGATCCCGCATCCGGTACTGCTGGAGGACCTGGAGGACCTGCGCGAGTTCGCCGTCGAACTGGGCGTCGAGCAGCGGGTGCAGCAGCTCTACCGCGAGGTGTGGCACCGGCCGGCGGACCTGGACCGCTCCGCCGGCGCCGTCGAGGAGTTCGCCGGCGGGCGCTACGACCAGTTGCGCTTTCTGATCGGCCGGGCCACCCAGCTGGGCTACCAGGTGCGCGGCGGCCAGGCCGTGTGCGCGGTGCTCGACGGAGACCGCGAGGTCGAGGCCCGGATGTGGCTGGGCGACTACGACGGCTACGACTCGACCGAGACCGGCTCGGTCTCCTGGACCGAGGGCGGCAGCACGCTGACCCTGGACCGGGTCCCGCCGGTGGCCTGGTCGGAAGGCATGCGCATGGGCGCCGCGCTGTACGCGGGCCGCACGATCGAGACCACGGAGGACGCGGCGTGAACAGCACCGGCATGAACCGCAAGAGCACCACCCCCGACGCCTCGCGCGGCCTGCTGGACGCGGGCGGCATCCTGCCCGTGGGCACCCTGACCGGCGACGACATCGACACGCTCACCGTACGCACCTACCTGCACCCCGCGTTCGAGGACCGCCCGATCGTGCGGCTGGTCCCGGCGACCCTGGGCGAGGCCGAGGACCTGGCACTGGGTTTCCTGGGGCTGGCCCGCGAACCGGACGCCCCCGAGGTCGGCCAGGTGCGCCGCGAGGCGCTCGGCTTCCCGGCCTGGGCCCTGGTCAACGACCCGGCCAACGGACACCACGCACTGGCCCTGGTCCGCGACATCGAGCGGTTGGACCGCCAGGCCAAGACCAGGCCCGGCGCGGCCAAGGACGGCTTCGCCGAACTGGCCGTGCGACTGGGCCGGGCCGTACCGCACTTCCTGCCCACCTTCCACGAGCAGGCCGCGCGGATCTTCCTCAAGCACGACAACAAGACCTACGCGTCCGCCTTCTTCGGCAAGGCCCGCGAGGCCGAGCAGGTGCACAACCTGCCGATCGAGGAGGAGCGGCTGCGCGCGGTCTTCCTGGAGTTCGCCTTCGCCGGCGCGCTGACCGCCAAGGCGCTCAAGGAGCACGCCAAGGCGCTGTCCGCCCGGCTGGGCCCCGCGCAGGCGTGGGTACAGTTCCGCCAACTCGCGGTCGAGCGCTGCACCGCGGGCATGCCGCCGTACGCGGGCCTGGCCGAGGACGCCCGCGCGCTGATCCGCGCGGCCGGCGGCGACCACACCGCCGAGGAGCACGCGCTGCTGCGCGAACTGCTCGCCACACCCGCGATCGGTCGCGCGCCGCTGTCCTTCTGGAAGGTCAACCGCAAGCCGATCGCGGCCCTGGCCGCCGCCGAGCCCGACACGCAGGCCCGCCTGCTGGAGATCCTGCCCACCCCCGGCGGCTCCACCCCGGACGCCGAACTCGACGACTTCTGGCTGGACCTGCTCGCCGAGGCCGGCGCGCTGGACCGGCTGGTCGACGGCGACCTCGAGGCCGGCGCCCGCGCCCAGTGGCTCACCCGCTGGACCGCACACTGCCGACGCGGCTGGCGGTACCGTCCGCGCAGCGAGCGCACCGCGAACCTGCTCGTGCGGATGGCCGGCGCGCTGCGCGCCGAGGCGGTGCCGGCGTCCCTGTTCAGCGGCAACGGTTGGCATGCCGGCGTGGACATCGACCTGCTCGACGTGGCGCTGAGCGAGGGCATACCGCTGACCGACCCGAACCCCGAGGGCTCGTTCGACCTCGGCGAGTGGTGGGGCGACCAGGCCGCGGGCCGCCGCGAACTGGCCGCGATCGCCGCCGACGAACGCCACCTCCCCCTGCTGTACCGGGGGATCGGCAAGCTCAAGAGCCCCCATCACGCGGCCACCGCCGCGCATCCCGTGCTGCGCGGCGTGCTCGCGACCTGGCTGACCGAGCAGGGCGCCAAGGTCACCGCCGCGGCCGGCCTGCCCGACGCCGAGCGCGAGTTCGCGGCGCTCAACGAGTTCCGCGCCGTGGCCTTGGAGGTGACCCCGGACGTGGTGTCCCGGGTCCGCGCGTTCGACGCGGTCACGCTGTTGGCCGACACACTGCGCGCCGGCGTCTACGACGAACTGGGCTGGCCCGCGCTGGACGAGGCGATCGAACGCTTCGGCCGCAAAAGCGAGATCCGGCTCGACGAGGCATGGCCCGCGCTGGTGCTCTCCACCGACAAGCGCGCCATCGTGGTCGGCCCCGAGGGCATCCTGCTCGAACACGAGCTGCGCCTGCCCAAGGAACGCACCACCTGGCATCGCCCCAGCCTCCGCTACGTCGACGGACAACTCCTGGTCGCCTGGTACAACAAGGAATACGAGTGGGAGGCCTACTGGTCCGGGCGCCCGAACGAGACCTTCATGCTCACCGGCGAGAGCCCCAACGCCGGCTCGGACGCCAACCCGCTGCTGTCTCTGGCGCTGCCCGACGGCGGTCGCACCACCGGCGCCCGCCCGCTGTACGCCGGCGACACCAAGCTGCCGCCGCGCCGGGGCGTGCTCACCGACGGCACCACGCACTGGTCGCTCGACTTCGACCGCAGCGAACGCAAGTGGACCGAGTACGACCCGGCCACCGGTACCCACGGCCGGGCCTCGCTGCCCGCTCCGTTCGCCGCCGCGGTCGCCGACGGCGGCTCGCTCGTGCCCGACCGGTGCGAGTTGCTGCCGCTGCTGCCCGGCCTGGAGCAGAGCCCGTTCGGCACCGACGGCACGCTGCTGGGCCGCTGGGTCCGGGTCGACGGCGACACCGTCACCACGGGGTCGGTGGACGGCCACACCGTCAGTGCTCCGGTGCGCACCCGGCGGCACTGGGACAAGATGCCGCTGCAGGTCCCGATCGGCGCGCTGCGCCTGCCCGGCGGCGCGGCTCCCACCGTGGTCATGGACAACGGCAACGTGTCGTTGTGGGCCGGTGACGTGCTGCTGGGCCACTGCGTCGGCAACAGGGGCGGCGTCGAGGTGGCCCTGGGCAGCAGGATCGTCCCGCCGCTCGCGTTCTGGCACGCGCTGCGACCGCGCGACGAGGCCGGCTCGCTGGCGCTGCGTGCGATCACCCACGAGCGGGCCGGCGAACTGGTCGCCGAGGTGCACGCCGACCACGAGCGCGCGATGGCCGAGTATGCGATCGCCAAGAAGTCCTCGGACAAGGCGGTCCGCCCCGACACGCTGCGGATCGACCCGGTGCACCGGTTGTTGCCCGAATTGAGCCACGCCGGCCTGGTGCGCTGCGTCGCCGGGCTGGCCCGGGACACCGCCCGACTGGCCCGGCGCCTGCGCGACTTCGGCAAGGTCACGGTCAAGGAGCAGAAGACCCGCGCGGTGCCCACCGGTCCCGCCCACGGCCAGGACTCCGAACTGCGCGAGGCGCTCGCCGGGATCGCGGGCACCGGCCGGTACAGCTATTACGGCAACTCGGGGGCTCCCGCGTGGACCACGGTGAACCACATCACCGCGGTGGCCGAGGCCCTGGCCCGTACCGACGGCCCGGCCGAGTGGACCACCGAGTCCGGTCGGCTGGCCGATCCGCACGTCTCGTGGCACGAACTGCTCGACCACCGCGCCGCCATGCTCGCCCGCGCCCTGTCCCCGTTCACCTCCGAGGAGCACCGCGCGTCGCTGCTCGTGGTGCTGGAGGCGCTCGCCGCCGGCCCGCTGGGCACGCCCGCCGGCACGCTGCGCAAGGTCGTCCTGTGCGAGCCGAGCGCCAAGAAGGGCAAGGACCGCAAGCGGCAGGGTCGGACCATCCGGCGCGGCGACCGCACGGTGTTCGTCCTGGACAGCCAGTACACCTACGGCGACAAGGACCACTGGGTCGCGCTCGACCACGACCCCTCGGGGCGATTCGAGGCGATCGACGGCTTCACCACACACGAGGAACACCGCTACGTCGAGCCGATGTCCCCCGAGCGGGTCGCCGCGGTGGTGCACGGGATCCGCGAACACGGCCCCGTGGCATGGCGGCCGGAGGCGGTGCAGACCCTGGTCGAGGGCACCGGCCTCGGTCGCGCCGAGGCGAGCGTGCTGCTGGCCGGCCTGATCGCAGGCGACCTCGACAAGGACCAGCGCGCCGTGCTCGGACTCAAGGCCGCGGAGGCGACCAACGCCCGCGAACAGCTGGACCGGCTCGACGGCACCGCGCGGGCCGGCGTCCTGGGCGCGCTGATCCCCGAGCGGGCCGAGGATGTCCCCACCCTGTGGACGACGGGCTACGACCTCGCGGCCGGCTGCCGGGCGTGGGACGCGGCGTTCGGCCGGGTGTTGCGGCTGCCCGAGGAGGTCGCGGCGGACGTTCGCGGCATCTCCGCAGCCGCGTTCGAGTACGTGCTCTCGCCGGAATCGTGCAGGTGGATCACCGGCACCTCCACCCACACGTTGGACAAGGACGGCCGGCTGCGTGCCTCCGACAGCGAGGCGGTGCCCAGCGGTCACGGCCTGAACGCCACGGTGACCGCGCTCGCCTGGCTTGCCTACCGGCTGCCCTACGGCGATCCGCTGCGCGCGCACCTGCCGCACGTGCTCGGCCTGCTGCGCACCCGACTGGCCGACCCGGGCCTGGTGTTCGACCTGGACATCGAGTACGCGGAGCGCGGCAACACCGCGACCCTGCTGCGCGAAGCCGTCGGCCTGCCCGCCACCGGCGGCGCCGACCCGGACGGCATCCTCCGGATCGAGGACCGCTTCTGGCTCCGGCCCTGGTACGGCGAGAGCGAGTTCGCCGAGGTCCGACCCGCCGGCTTCACCGGCGCCGACGACCCGTGGTTCGACCGGGTGATCGCGCTCCGCGGCGCCGCGCCTTCGGCCAACTTCGAGTCCTTCCGCCGAATCCTGGACCCGGCCTTCGAGGAACTCCTGCGCGCCGACGGCCCGCCCGGCATCCAGCAGGACCCGGCGTACGCGGTGCCCGACCTGGTCGGCGAGGTGGCCAAGACGCACGGCATCGGCGAGGACGCGGCGGTCCTCTACCTCCAGCTGCTCGCCCTGCCGGACCCCACGGACCGTCAGGTCGCCCGCTGGACCGGCTGGAAGCCCGCGCGGCTGAAGAAGGCCCGCACCGAACTCGCGGCCACCGACCTGGTCGTCGAGGCCAAGCGCTCGCGCGCCGGCCGCACGCTGTTCCTGCCCGGCGGCTGGTCCGCGCTGAAGAACCCGGCGCTGCCGCTGGAGACCTGGAAGGAAGGGCTGTACGCACAGCCCACGAACACCGCGATCGTGCCCGACCGCCCGGTGCCCGAACTGTTCCGCCGGGCCTGGCAGCGGGTCCTGGACGGCGATGCGCCAGGCTTCGAACAACTCGTCACCCGCACCACCCGGAAGGGCCGCCGCTGATGGCAACCGCAACCGAACCCGCCGCGAGCGCGCGCCAGGTACAACCCCCCGAGGACCTGTACGCCCTCGAACTCGCCTTCCTGGCCGCCCACGACCGCGGCCCGCGCCCGCCGGCCTGGCGGCTGACCCCGCGCGCGGTGGTCACCTTCGTGATGGGCAGCGGCGACGAACTCAAGCTGCCGGAGCCGGTCGACGGCCTCCCGCGCACGCTGACCATCGGCGCCAAGTTCGTCGGCGAACGAGCCCTCGTCGAGCGCTGCGTGGTCACCCTCGCCGGCGAACGCGGCCTGCTCCTGGTGGGCGAGCCCGGTACCGCCAAGTCGATGTTGTCCGAACTGCTGGCCGCCGCCGTGTGCGGCACCAGCGGGCTCACCGTGCAGGGCACCGCGGGCACCACCGAGGACCAGCTCAAGTACGGCTGGAACTACGCGCTGCTGCTCGCCCAGGGCCCCAGCCGCGGTGCCCTGGTGCCCTCGCCGGTGCTCACCGCGATGACCACCGGCGCGGTGGCCCGGATCGAAGAGGTCACCCGCTGCCTGCCCGAGGTGCAGGACGCGCTGGTCTCGCTGCTGTCCGAGCGCCGGATCGCCGTGCCGGAACTCGCGGGCGGCGCCGACGCACAGGTGCACGCCGCACCCGGCTTCACCCTGATCGCCACCGCGAACCTGCGCGACCGGGGCGTCTCGGAGATGTCCGCCGCCCTCAAGCGCCGGTTCAACTTCGAGACGGTCGGCCCGATCGGCGACCACGACGCGGAGATCGCGCTGGTCCGTCGCCAGGCCAGGGCCGCGGTGGAACGCACCGGGACCGCATACGGTGTCGACGACACGGTCCTGGAGGTACTGGTCACCGCGTTCCGCGACCTGCGCACCGGCCGCTCCGCCGAGGGCTGGGAGATCGAACGCCCCTCCACCGTGCTGAGCACCGCCGAGGCGGTCGCGGTGGCGTCCTCGCTCGCGCTGGCCGCCGCCTACTTCCCGGGCGACCGGGACGTGCTGAGCCTGCTTCCGGGACACCTGCTCGGCGTCGCGAAGAAGGACGACCCGGCCGACGCCGCCCGGCTCCTGTCCTACTGGGACGCCGCGGTGCGCCGCCGCGCGGAACACGGCTCGGCCACCTGGCGCACCCTGTGGGACCTGCGCGGAGTCCTGGAGGGCTGACGAGGTGTCGACCACACGTACGGACGGGCCCATCGACGAGGCCCGTCCGGCCGCCGCGCGCCTGGCCGCGTCCCGGCAGCCGTACCTGATCGGGGTGCGCCACCACGCCCCCTCGCTCGCCGCCGCCGTGCCGGCCCTGCTGGACGCGGCCCGTCCCGACGTGCTCCTCGTCGAACTGCCCCACGAGGCCGCGCCCTGGCTCGAATGGCTCGCACACGAGGACACCCGCGCGCCGATCGCCCTGGCCGGCACCGGCCCGGGCGGCCTGGGGTTCTACCCGTTCGCCGACTTCTCGCCGGAGTTGGCCGCCCTGCGCTGGGCCGCCCGCAACGGCGTCCCGGCGATCCCGTGCGACCTCCCGCTGGG
This sequence comes from Embleya sp. NPDC008237, assembly GCF_042956465.1. Lineage (NCBI taxonomy): Bacteria > Bacillati > Actinomycetota > Actinomycetes > Kitasatosporales > Streptomycetaceae > Embleya > Embleya sp. NPDC008237. The sequence continues at coordinate 342,923 of NZ_JBIBGL010000008.1, read as the reverse complement.
CCACCCCGGCTGGGACCGCACCGACCACGTGCCGAACGGCGCCGGCGACGGGGAGCGCGACGACGAGGGCGCGGCCGCCGGTGCGGGCGGGCTGCGCGCCGCGCTGCGCGACCGGCTCACCGGCCGGGCGGGCGACGACCTGTGGGACCGGCTGGTCGAGGCCACCGCACCCGGCTCCACCGCCGAGGCGATCCGGCGAGCCGCGCTCACCGTCGGCTGGGCCCTGCGCCGCGACGCGGGCACCGTGGACCCGGTCGACCTGCGCCGCGAGGCATGGATGCGCGCCACGCTGCACGAGGCGACCACCGCCGGTGCGCGTGCCGCGGTGGTGCTCGGCGCATTCCACGCGCCGGCCCTGCTGGAGCCGGACACCACCGCACCCACCGCCGAGATCGCCGACGTCACGATGTCGCTGATCCCGTACACCTACCCGCTCCTGGACGCACGTTCCGGCTATCCGGCCGGCATCCGCGACCCGGAGTGGCAGCAGAGCGTGCTGGAATCCGGCGGCGACCCGGCCGCGTTGCACGAGGCGTTGATCGCCGCGGCCGTGCGGATCTGCACCGACCTGCGCGGCCAGGGCCACCCCAGCGGCCCGGCCGACGCCCGCGAGATCGTGCGCCTCGCGGGCGACCTGGCCAACCTGCGCGGACTGCCCGCGGCGGGCCGCGGCGAACTGCTCGAAGCGGTCCAGACCGTGCTCACCCACGGCGAGCCGCTCGGCCGGGGTCGATCGGTGGCCCGCGCGCTCGAACGTGTCCTGGTCGGCAAGCGGGCCGGCCGGCCCGCACCGGCCGCACCGCGCAGCGGCCTGGGTCCCGAGGTGGAGCGCCGGATCACCGAGCTGGGCCTGCCCGGCCCCGCCGACCCGGCCGAACGCGACCTGCGCCTGGACCCGCTGCGCAGCGACCTGGACCGGCGCCGCGAACTGCTCCTGCAACAACTGACGACCTGTCGGATCCCGTACGCCGAACCGGTCGCGGTGGTCGGCACCGGCGGCGCGGACGCGGTCACCACGCGCTGGCGGGTGCGCTGGACCCCGTCCGCGGCGGCCCTGTTGGACGCGGCCGGCGTGAAGGGCGTGACCCCGGAACAGGCCGCCGAGGGCACCCTGCGCGCGCAGCACCGAGCCGAACTCGACGAGGGCGGCCCCACCGCGGAACAGATCCTCACCGGCCTGGAACGCGCCGCCGCCTGCGGCCTGACCGAGCTCACCGCCGCCAGGATGGCCGAGGCCGGCACCACCCTGCCGACCATCGCCACCCTCCCGAACCTGCTCACCGCCCTCACCCTGACCGACCGCATCCGCGCAGGCCACCTGGGCATCGAACCCCCGCCCACCCCGAACCGGTCCACCACGGCCGCCGCTCCCACCCCGGAGTCGGCCACGCGCCCCGGACCCACTGCGGCCGTCCCGGGATCGGCCACGCGCCCGGGCATCGACGACGCCGCTCCCGACCCGGAGTCGGCCGCACCCCCCGGCACCGCCACGAAAGAACCCGACCCCAAGTCGGCCGGGCTCCCCGACGCCGGCGAGGACATCACCCGGACCCTGCTCACCGCCGCCGTCCGCCACCTCGACGGCCTGACCGGATCCGACGACCCGGCCGACGCCCGGGCTCTGGCCGATCTGGCCGAGCGCGCCGACACGTTCGGCGGGCTCCGGCTGCACTCGGGCCTGGCCCGGCTGGCCGCCGACGGCTCGCCGCTGATGTCCGCCGCGGCCGGCGCGGTCCGGGTCCTGCTCGGCCACGAGGATGCGGCCGGCCTCGGCGACCGGATCGGCTCCTGGATCGACACCGCGACCACCCCGCCCGCCCGGGCCGACCTGACCCGCCGACTCACCGGACTGCTCACTGCGGCCGGTCCGCTCCTCCAGACCGGCGGCCCGGTCCTGACGGCGCTCCTGACCCGCGTCGACACCCTGGCCGACCGCCCGTTCCTGGACCGGCTGCCGGCCCTGCGCGGCGGCTTCGACACCCTCAGCCCCGCGGCCCGCGACCGGGTGCTCGACGCGGTGGCCGACCACCTGGGCGACCGGGTGGACACCGACGCCGACCCGATCGACCTGGCCCGCTGGACCACCGCCGACCTGACCGCCCGAGAAGCCCTCACCCACCGCGGCCTGCTTCCCACCGCCCACCCCACCCCCGAAACCGAGCCCGACTCGGGACCCGAGCCCGCCCGCGAGGCCGCACCCGCCCAGGGATCCGATCGCGCCCCCGCAACCACGTCCGCCTCCGGATCCGAGCCCGCCCGCGAGGCCGCGCTCGCTGCGGGGTCCGAGCCCACCCCCGAAGCAGCCCCCGATCCCGGGCCGCACGACCTCCCCGGCGCCCACCGCTGGAAGCTGATCCTCGGCCGCCGCTCCGACCGGCTCCGGGGCAACGCCGGCAGGATGGCCACCGCGCTCGACGAGCTCTACGGCACCGGCCGAGGCGAAGGCTCCCGCAGCGACCTCGGCGACGGCAACGGCGGCGGCCGGGAAGCCCCCTACCCCGGCGTCCGGGAATGGTCCGAGGACCTGATCACCCTCTTCGGCTCCGAGATCCGCGAGGAGGTCCTGGCCGCCGCCGCGGCAGCCGGCCGTACCGACGTCCTCACCCACCTCGACCCCGCCGCGGCCCGCCCCTCCGTGGACCTGCTCAAGACCGTGCTGGCCCACGCCGGCGGCCTCCCGGAGGCCAAACTCGCGCTGCTGCGCCCGCTGATCGCCCGGATCGTCGCCGAACTCACCCGCGAACTCGCGACCCGGCTGCGCCCCGCCCTCACCGGCATCACCACCCCACGTCCCACCCGCCGCCCCGGCGGCGCACTCGACCTGCCGCGCACGCTGCGGGCCAACCTCACCACCGCCCGCCGCACGGCGAACGGCACCGTGGCCGTCGTCCCGGAGCGGCCGATCTTCCGCACCCGGTCGAGCCGCAGCAACGACTGGCGGCTGATCCTGGTCGTGGACGTGTCCGGCTCGATGGAGGCGTCGACCATCTGGTCCGCGCTCACCGCATCGATCCTGGCCGGCGTCCCGTCGCTGAGCACGCACTTCCTGGCGTTCTCCACCGAGGTGATCGACCTCACCGAGCACGTCCACGACCCGCTCGGCCTGCTCCTGGAGGTCGAGGTCGGCGGCGGCACGCACATCGCCGCCGGTCTGCGCGCCGCCCGCGAACTGGTCACCGTGCCCTCACGCACGCTGATCACCGTGATCAGCGACTTCGAGGAGGGCTACCCCCTGGGCGGCCTGCTCGGCGAGGTGCGCACCCTGGCCTCGGCCGGCTGCCACATCCTGGGCTGCGCGAGCCTGGACGACGCGGGCCGTCCGCGCTACTCCGCCGCCGTCGCCGGCAGCCTCGTCGCCGCCGGCATGCCGGTCGCCGCCCTGAGCCCCACCGAACTGGCCCGCTGGGTCGGAGAGAAGGTCCGATGAGCACGCAGGGCCTGCCACCCGTCGCGCCGGACGTCACCGCCGACATCATCGAGGCACTCACCCCGCGCCTGCGCAAACGCCTGGACGCCGCGATCGGCAAACTCGGCGCCTGCCCGATCGCCCGTGACGGCGACACCGTGCGGATCACCGTCGGCGAGGACGCCGAACTGACCCTGTCCATCCCGAGCGGATCGGTCACCCGCGCCGAAGACCTGCGCTGCTCGTGCCTGTTGGCCCCGGCGTGCGTACACCGCGCCGCGGCCGCCGCCGCGGCTCCGGTCGCCGACAGCGCACCCCCACCCGCTCCGGACACCTCGAACGCCGCCGACACCTCGGCCACTTCCACCGAGGCCTCCGACCCCGACACCGCCGCGGAACGGGACCAAACCCCCGGGCTCACCGAACCCGCCACAGCCGAACCCACCGCAGCCGAACGCGCCGCCGCCGACGCGCTGTGGACCGCCGGCGCCGCGATCGTGGACGCCGGCGTCGACACCGCGGGCGCCGTGCTCCAGGCCGGCCTGTTGCGCGCCGCGCACACCGCACGCCTGGCCGGGCTGCACCGCGCGTCCGCCGCCGCCGTCGCGGTGGCCACCGGCCTGCGAGCCGCCCGGACCGGCGATCCCGCATACCGACTCGCCGAACTGGTCGGCGCGCTGCGCGAACTGCTCGACGTGGCACACGCCCTGCGCACCTCGACCGGGGAGTCGGCGCAGGCCCTCGACGTGTTGCGCGGCACCTCCCGCCGGGCCTACGCACCGGCCGGGTCGTTGCGGCTGTACGGGCTGTTCACCGAACCCGTGCTGACCGCCCGCGGGTTCGCGGGCGCGGTGACCACCACCGTCGATGCGACCGGCACCCTGCGCACCATCGGCGACGTCGCCCCCGGCGGCGCCGATCGCGCGGTCGGCGCCGCGACCCGCGCGATCCGGGTCGGCGACACCTCCATCGACCCGGCCGCGCTTACCCGCGCCGGTCTGGTCGTCTCCGGCGCCACCGCGTCCGCGGGCGGGCGGCTCGGCGCCGGCCAGGGGGTGCGCGCCGCCCGGGCGAGCGGTGCCGCCTGGACCGACGAGCCGCTCGGCGCCCTGTGGGACGTCCCGCCGGCCACCCAGGTCGACCGCGTCGTGAGCCATCGCGACCTCCCCCCGGACGATCGCCCCGCAGGCGCCGACCTGCTCTTCCTCGACGTCACCGTGCTCGGCCCGACCCCCGGCGCCCGGGACCGGGTGCGTGCCGCCTGCGCCGACCTGGACGTGCACCTGCTCGTCGCGCACGCCGACCCGGCCTTCGCCTACCGCGACAACCTGCGGCTGCTGGCGACCTGCCCGGGACTGCGGTTGCGACTGATCGGTCGACTCGAACCGGGCGCGGACCGGGCGGTCCGGGTGCTCGCGGTCGGCATCCCGCCGGGCGAGGGACCGACCCTGCGGCTGGTCGAGGACCGCCTGGGCCGGGTCGACCTGGGCCTGGACCGCCTGCACCGCGCCGACCTCCCGGCCGCCGCGGCACCCCCCACCGCCACCGTCGCGACCGAGGAACTCCCGGCCGGCCCGCTGTACCTGATGCACCGTCACGTAGAGCGAGCGATCAGCGGTGGTCGGCCGGTGCTCGCGCTGGCCGGTTCCACCGCCGCCGACACCGCCCGACTGCGCCGGGTCGGGCTGAGCACCGGAGCGAGCCTGGTCGAGCGGCTCACGCATGTCGCGGCGGGCCGCGAACGGGATGTTTTCGGGCGTCTTCGCGCGGGCGACAACGACCTTTTGTCCGCTGCGTGGCTGGCCGTCGCCGTCTACGCGCAAACCGTCGAAGGCGCTCTGACCAGGGCTGTTTGGTCCACCGAGTAGTCGAGCCGGGGGCGTTGCGCCAATCGATTTCCGATCGGTGACAGGCAGCGTGTATGGTTTTCCTGCTCGCCCCAATAGCTCAGTCGGTAGAGCGTCTCCATGGTAAGGAGAAGGTCTACGGTTCGATTCCGTATTGGGGCTCAGACGATGGGATCCCCGCCTGGGAACAGGCGGGGGCCTCGTTGAGGCGGCGTAGCTCAGACGGTAGAGCAAGCGGCTCATAATCGCTGTGTCACCGGTTCAAGTCCGGTCGCCGCTACCAAGCGAGCCGATTCGGGGGAGACTCCGCATCGGCTGCTTTTGCTGTATTCACCCCTGACCGCAAGGAAGGCACTCCAGTGGCTGCCACCGACGTCCGCCCGAAGATCACGCTGGCCTGCGTGGAGTGCAAGGAGCGGAACTACATCACCAAGAAGAACCGGCGTAACGACCCGGACCGTCTTGAGATGAAGAAGCACTGCCCCCGCTGCAACGCGCACACCGCGCACCGCGAAACCCGCTAGGCGGTTCGCACCACGACACCGACGAGGCCACTCCCCGCGAGGGGGGTGGCCTCGTTGTCGTATTCTCCGCAGCGTTGCCCACACCGGCCCGCCACCCACCAGGGAGAACCGCTTCATGCCGCTGGACACGAAGTTCATCGGGCGGACGTATCCGCCCACCGAGCCGTACGAGGTGGGCCGGGAGAAGATCCGCGAGTTCGCCGCCGCGATCGGTGACGCCGATCCCGCGTACAACGACCCCGAGGCGGCCAAGGCGCTCGGCCACCCGGACGTGATCGCACCGCCGACGTTCGCGATCGTGGTCACCATGCGCGCCGCCGACCAGGTGGTCTACGACCCCGAGCTGGGCCTCGACTACTCGCGCGTCGTGCACGGCGACCAGAAGTTCACCTACACCCGCCCGGTCCGCGCGGGCGACCGGCTGACCGTGGTGACCACCGTGGACAACATCAAGTCCCTCGCGGGCAACGACATCCTCACCACCCGCGCCGAGGTGACCACCGTGGAGGGCGAGCACATCGTCACCGCGCTCTCGACCCTGGTGGCCCGCGGCGCGGCCGACGACACGGAGGCCTGATCATGACCGCCAAGATCTCCTTCGACGACGTCGCGGTCGGCACCGAACTGCCCGCGCGCAGCTTCCCGGTCACCCGGGAGACCCTGGTCCGCTACGCGGGCGCGTCGGGTGACTTCAACCCGATCCACTGGAACGGCCGGTTCGCCACCGAGGTCGGCCTGCCGGACGTGATCGCGCACGGCATGTTCACCATGGCCGAGGCCGCACGGGTGGTCACCGACTGGCTCGGCGACCCGGGCGCGCTGATCGAGTTCGGCGTGCGCTTCACCAAGCCGGTCGTGGTTCCGGACACCGCCGAGGGGGCGACCATCGAGGTCACCGGCAAGGTCGCGGTGCTCCTGGACGACCGCCGGGCCCGGGTGGACCTGCTGGTCACCGCCGGCGGTGCCAAGGTCCTGGGCGTGCCCCGGGCCGTGGTCCAGCTGGCCTGAGCACCGGCCCGATCGCGGGATGCGAGAATCCAACGGTGCAGCCTGAAACCGACGCGCCTCTCGCCTCCCTGACCACCCTCCGCCTCGGCGGTCCGGCTCGTCGGCTCCACACGGCCACGACCACCGACGCGGTGCTGGCGACCGTCCGCGCCGCCGACGAGCAGGGCACCCCGTTGCTCGTGCTCGGCGGCGGCAGCAACCTGGTCGTCGGCGACGACGGCTTCCCGGGCGACGTGCTGCGGATCGCCACCACCGGACTGCGCGTGGACGGCACCGACCTGAGCGTCGAGGCCGGCGTGCCGTGGGACGACGTGGTCACCGCCGCCGTCGCCGCGGGCCTGTCCGGCATCGAATGCCTCGCCGGCATCCCGGGCAGCACCGGCGCCACCCCGGTGCAGAACGTCGGCGCCTACGGCCAGGAGGTCGCCGAGACGATCACCTCGGTCGAGGTCTACGACCGGACCGAGCGTGGCGTGCGATCGCTGACCGCCGCCGAGTGCCGCTTCACCTACCGGCACAGCGTGTTCAAGGGCGACGACCGCTTCGTGGTGCTGCGCGTGTGCTTTCGCCTGCGCGACGACGCGGGCCGCTCGGCACCGATCCGGTACGCCGAACTGGCTCGTACGCTCGGCGTCGAGCCGGGCGAGCGGGTCCCGGTCGCGGCGGCCCGCGCGGCGGTGCTGGGCCTGCGGCGCGGCAAGGGCATGGTGCTGGACCCGGCCGACCACGACACCTGGAGCGCGGGCTCCTTCTTCACCAACCCGATCCTGACCCACGACGCCTTCGCCGAACTGACCGCGCGGACCGCGCGGCACCTGGGCCCCGACGTCGCCCCGCCGTGCTACCCGTCCGGCGCCGACCACGTGAAGACCTCCGCGGCCTGGCTGATCGAACGGGCCGGCTTCGCCAAGGGCTACGGACAGGGCCGGGCGCGGATCTCCACCAAGCACACACTGGCACTGACCAACCGCGGTCGGGCCAGCACCGAGGACCTGCTCACCCTGGCCCGCGAGGTCCGCGACGGCGTCCACGAAACCTTCGGCGTGACCCTGGTCAACGAACCGGTCCTGATCAACGCCAAGCTCTGACCCGAGCCCAGGGCCCGCAGCCTTCCCACCTCACTCGACGGTCGGGCGGGCGGGCACCAAATCCTGCTCGACCGAAGCGCCCGGTGCCGCCAACCACCCGTCCACCCCGTCCAGCAGCGCCCGCTGCACCGGCGTAGGCGCCACCGAGCCCAGGATCGACTGCCGGGCGAGCTCGGCCAACTCCGTGTCGTCGAACCCGAGCTCGTCCCGGGCCAGCTCGTACTGCGCGGCCAGCCGGGAGCCGAACAACAACGGGTCGTCGGCGCCCAGCGCGATCGGCACCCCGGCGTCGAACAACTTCCGCAGCGGCACGTCCGAGGCCTTGTCGTAGACGCCGAGCGCGACGTTGGACGCCGGGCACACCTCGCACACGATCCGCCGCCGCGCGAGCAGCGCCATCAACTCGGGATCCTCCACCACCCGGATCCCGTGCCCGAGCCGGCGCGCGCCCAGCACGTCCACGCATTCGCGGATGCTGCGCGGCCCGTCCAACTCGCCGCCGTGCGGGTTCGCGAACAACCCGGCATGCCGGGCGATCTCGAAGGCCCGCTCGAACGCGGGCGCCCGACCCCGCCGCTCGTCGTTGGACAATCCGAAGCCGACCACACCGCGATCGGTGTACTGCGCGGCGAGCCGGGCCAGCGTGCGCGCCTCCAACTGGTGCTTGGTGCGATTCGCCGCGATCACCACGGCGATCCCGATCCCGGTCGCCTCCCGGGCGGCCTCCACCGCGTCCAGCACGACCTCGACCGCCGGCGTCAACCCGCCCAGGCGGGGCGCGTACGAGGTCGGGTCCACCTGGATCTCCAGCCAGCCCGAACCCTCGGCCCGGTCGTCCTCCGCCGCCTCACGGACCAGCCGATGCATGTCGTCCGGGGTGCGCACACACGAGCGGGCGATGTCGTACAACCGCTGGAACCGGAACCAGCCCCGCTCGTCGGTGGCCCGCAATCGGGGTGGTCGACCGGAGGTCAGCGAGTCGGGCAGCCGCACTCCGTGCAGATCCGCCAGTTCCAACAGGGTTTCCGGCCGCATGGATCCCGTGAAGTGCAGGTGGAGATGAGCCTTCGGGAGGGTGCGGACATCGCGTGCGGGACGATCCATCCACAGATCATGGACCACCGGCCGCGCGCACGTGAGGGGTACCGCGGATGATCCCCTGAAGGAGAGCCGAAACTTCGGGGGCCGGCACGTGAACGCCCTGCCGGCACCCGCGCCGAGAGGCCGCAATGCGCCGAGGCCGCCACCCGGTCACCCGCGCGACGGCCCCGGACCCTTACCGACTGCTTCGTCCGTCCCGACTGTCGACTACTTCGCCTCGCCCAACAACCGGGCGATCCGGCCGACACCCTCCACCAGGTCCTCGTCGCCGAGCGCGTAGGACAGCCGCAGGTAGCCCTGGGTGCCGAAGGCCTCGCCCGGCACCACGGCCACCTCGACCTCGTCCAGGATCAGGTTCGCCAACTCGGCCGAGGTCTCGGGACGCACGCCCCGGATCTCCTTGCCCAGCACCGCCTTGACCGACGGGTACACGTAGAACGCGCCCTTGGGTTCGGGGCAGTGCACCCCCGGGATCTCGTTCAGCATCCGCACGATCGTGCGGCGGCGCCGGTCGAAGGCCACCTTCATCGTGTCCACCGCGGCCAGATCGCCGGTCAGCGCGGTGAGCGCGGCGGCCTGGGCGACGTTGCACACGTTCGAGGTGGCGTGCGACTGGAGGTTCGCGGCGGCCTTGATCACGTCCTTGGGGCCGATGATCCAGCCGACCCGCCAGCCGGTCATCGCATACGTCTTGGCGACTCCGTTGACGATCAGGCAGCGGTCCGCCAGTTCCGGCACCACCACCGGCATCGACACGAATTCGGCGTCGTCGTAGACCAGGTGCTCGTAGATCTCGTCGGTCAGCACCCACAGCCCGTGCTCGGCCGCCCAGCGCCCGATCGCCTCGGTCTGCTCCCGCGAGTACACCGCGCCGGTCGGGTTCGAGGGCGAGACGAACACCAGCACCTTGGTGCGCTCGGTGCGCGCCGCCTCCAACTGCTCGACGGACACCAGGTAACCGGTGCTCTCGTCGGCGACCACATCCACCGGGACACCGCCCGCGAGCTTGATCGACTCCGGATAGGTGGTCCAGTACGGCGCGGGCACGAGCACCTCGTCGCCCGGATCCAGGACGGCCGCGAACGCCTCGTAGATGGCCTGCTTGCCACCGTTGGTCACGAGCACCTGGGCCGGATCCACCGCCAGGCCCGAGTCGCGCAGCGTCTTGGCGACGATCGCGGCCTTCAACTCGGGCAGCCCACCGGCCGGCGTGTAGCGGTGGAACCTCGGCTCGCGACACGCGGCGACCGCCGCGTCCACGATGTAGTCGGGCGTCGGGAAGTCCGGCTCGCCGGCGCCGAAGCCGACCACGGGTCGACCGGCGGCCTTGAGCGCCTTCGCCTTGGCGTCGACCGCGAGCGTCGCGGACTCGGCGATGGCACCGACACGGGTCGAGATCCGGCGCTTCGGCGCGGGCACGGACGGGGAGCTGGGGGTGGGAGCCGTCATGCCGGCCATGGTCGCATTTCCGCCCCGGCGCGGGCATGTCGATTCCGCGCGGATGCGCCGAACCGCCGGCCTGCGCGCCATGGGTTCGACCTGACGCACTCGACCCCGTACACTCGACGCTTGGCGGTCCCAACCTGCATGCTGCCGCGCCCGAAAATGTTGTGTTCTCGGGTCGGCGACTCCGCTAGGTTGATGACACCACGTGAAGGGCACTAGCTCAATTGGCAGAGCACCGGTCTCCAAAACCGGGGGTTGGGGGTTCAAGTCCCTCGTGCCCTGCGATGTGCGACTGCGGTCGATCCCCGGATCGACCGTGACTCGTACGCAGTCAGCGCAAACTGTCGGCGCCGACAACCCCGTCGGTGATCCACGGTCGGACCGGATCAGGTGAGGACGAGTTGACGGAGGCCCACGGCTCCACGGCTACGCCTGAGCACAGCAGCTCTGATGGCCGCGGCTCCGACGACGAGCCCCCCGGCGGTCGCCGGGCGAACCGCCCGAAGGGTTCTTCGGGCAAGCCGGAGCAGAAAAAGAAGAACCTGTTCGCACGGGCGGCTCTTTTCTACCGGCAAATCATCGCCGAGCTGCGCAAGGTCGTTTGGCCGACCCGCAACGAGCTGAGCACGTACACCACCGTGGTCATCGTGTTCTGTCTGATGATCATCGGAATCGTCTACGGACTCGACCTCGGCTTCGCGAAGGCCGCGCTCGCCATCTTCGGCTGAGCCCCATCCTTTTCGTAGCGCGCCTGCAACGACCGTTCGACCCCCAGCCAGGAAGAAGCACCCAACGTGTCTGACCCGAACCTGTCCGCCGACAACTCCGCCGACGAGACGGTGGCCCTGTCGGAGCAGGCGGAGGCCGCAGCTCTCGAGGACGCAGCCCTCGAAGACGCGGCCGAGGCCCCGGCCGTCTCCACCGATGACGAAGTGGAAGACACCGAGGCCACCGAGGACGACGCCGAGGGCGCGGACGACGAGTTCGAGGACGACGACGCCGAAGCCGCAGAGGCCGAGGACGACGACGCCGAGCTCGAGGACGCCCCCGAGGGCGACCCGGCCGAGGACTTCAAGGACGCGCTCCGTCGCGCCCCGGGCGAGTGGTACGTCATCCACTCGTACGCGGGCTACGAGAACCGCGTGAAGGCCAACCTCGAGTCCCGCACCACCTCGCTCAACATGGAGGACTACATCTTCCAGGTCGAGGTGCCGCAGGAAGAGGTCGTCGAGATCAAGAACGGCCAGCGCAAGACCGTCAAGCGCAACAAGTTCCCCGGCTACGTGCTGGTCCGGATGGACCTGACGAACGAGTCGTGGGGCGCCGTCCGGAACACCCCCGGTGTGACCGGCTTCGTCGGCAACGCGCACGAGCCCTTCCCGCTCACCCTCGACGAGGTCGTCAAGATCCTCGCTCCCGAGGAGGAGAAGGCGACCGGCGGCGGCAGCGGGGCCAAGAGCACGACCGAGGTCAAGGTGCTCGACTTCGAGGTCGGCGACTCGGTCACCGTCATCGACGGCCCCTTCGCGACGCTGCAGGCGACGATCAACGAGATCAACGCCGACTCGCAGAAGGTCAAGGGCCTGGTGGAGATCTTCGGGCGCGAGACGCCGGTCGAGCTCTCGTTCAACCAGATCCAGAAGAACTGATACTTCCCCCAGGTGGGACCCCGTTTCGCCGGGGTCGCATCCGGGTGGTGGACAAGGCGCCCTCACAACGGTGGTTATCGTTGAGTGGGCGCCGCACCGCGTGGCGGGCCCGAACACGTCCGCGCTCCGCGTGGTGATCGGGACGTACATCTCGTCGAAGGACCCGGAAAAAAATGCCTCCCAAGAAGAAGAAGCTGTCAGCGATCATCAAGCTGCAGATCAAGGCCGGCGCAGCCACGCCGGCCCCGCCGGTCGGTCCCGCTCTGGGCCAGCACGGCGTCAACATCATGGAGTTCTGCAAGGCGTACAACGCGGCGACCGAGTCGCAGCGTGGCGACATCGTCCCGGTGGAGATCTCGGTCTACGAAGACCGTTCCTTCACCTTCGTGACGAAGACGCCGCCGGCCGCGCGCCTGATCCTCAAGGCCGCCGGTGTCGAGAAGGGCTCGGGCGAGCCGCACAAGACCAAGGTCGCCAAGGTCACCCGCGAGCAGATCCGCGGCATCGCGCAGACCAAGATGGCCGACCTGAACGCCAACGACATCGACGCCGCGGAGAAGATCATCTCCGGCACCGCGCGTTCGATGGGCATCACGGTCGAGGGCTGATCGAGCCCCGCAGTCCGGCAGTACCAGAACCGACGCGAGGACGTGTGCGCGAGCCCACGACCCCGCGGAGTGGAAGGGTCCGCGCGACCCGCTCCCACCACAACTCCTTTCGGAATTCCAGGAGCTTTCAGTGAAGCGCAGCAAGTCCTACCGCGAGGCCGACACCAAGATCGACCACGAGCGGCTCTACTCGCCGCTCGAGGCCGTTCGACTGGCCAAGGAGACCTCGCCCACCAAGTTCGCCGGCACCGTCGAGGTGGCCATGCGTCTGGGCGTCGACCCGCGCAAGGCCGACCAGATGGTCCGCAGCACCGTCATCCTCCCGCACGGCACCGGCAAGACCGCCCGGGTCCTGGTCTTCGCGACCGGTGACCGTGCCGAGGCTGCCAAGGCTGCCGGCGCCGACATCGTCGGTTCCGACGAGCTCATCGACGAGGTCGCGAAGGGCCGGCTCGACTTCGACGCCGTCGTCGCCACCCCGGACCTGATGGGCAAGGTCGGCCGCCTGGGCCGCGTGCTCGGCCCGCGTGGCCTCATGCCCAACCCGAAGACCGGCACGGTCACGCCCGACGTGGCGAAGGCCGTGAACGAGATCAAGGGCGGCAAGATCGAGTTCCGCGTCGACAAGCACTCGAACCTGCACTTCATCATCGGCAAGACGACGTTCGACGACACCCAGCTCGTCGAGAACTACGCCGCCGCCCTCGAAGAGGTGCTCCGCGCGAAGCCGTCGGCCGCCAAGGGTCGCTACATCAAGAAGGTCGGCGTCTCGACCACGATGGGCCCCGGCATCCAGGTCGACCCCAACCGCGTCCGCAACCTCCTGGTGGAGGAAGAGGCGGTCTGATCCGCCCCGCACGCGAACGAGGCCCGGCACACCGCACGGTGTGCCGGGCCTCGGCACGTCCGGGCACTCGCCGGCGCCGGAGAAGCGCAGGGAGACACCTCCTGGGCGACCCGACCAAGGGCCTGCCGAATCCGCCGAACCTGCCGGGCATGCCGTCGATGCCCGGGATGCCGTCGTTGCCCGTCCTGCGGTAACCGATTTGCTCCGAACGAGTGCCGTCGCGTACCTTGGCACCAAGCCAAAGACCGTCGGTCGTTGTCGTCGTGCCGCAAGGCAGGGTCGGCAAACGAAGGTTCCGCATCGCGGACGACCTGCGCAGGTGTGAACGTGAGACGTTGCCCCCGAAGCACGCGCATTCCGCGTGATTCGAGGATGTACGCCCCGTGCGCCTGCGCCGGGGCGTTTTTCGTATGTGGACCCCTTCCGCCCTGCGGACCGGCGTATTCATCCGGCACACGGTCGACCGGCACGGTCGATCGGCAATCGCATCGCGGAAGGAGGCCAGCCCTATGGCGAGGCCCGACAAGGCGGCCGCGGTCGCCGAGCTCACGGAGCAGTTCCGTGACTCGAACGCCGCAGTGCTGACCGAGTACCGCGGGCTCACCGTCGCGCAGCTCAAGGAGCTGCGTCGTTCGCTCGGTGAGAACGCGCAGTACGCCGTGGTGAAGAACACGCTGACCAAGATCGCCGCCAACGAGGCGGGCATCGATCAGCTGGACGACCTCCTCGAGGGCCCGTCCGCGATCGCGTTCGTCACGGGTGACCCCGTGGAGGCCGCGAAGAGCCTGCGTGACTTCGCCAAGGCGAACCCCCTTCTCGTCATCAAGGGCGGCGTCCTTGAGGGCAAGGCGCTCAGCGCCGACGAGATCAAGAAGCTCGCGGACCTCGAGTCCCGCGAGGTGCTGCTTGCCAAGCTGGCGGGCGCCATGAAGGGATCCATGGCCAAGGCCGCGGCGACCTTCCAGGCACCGCTGTCGCAGTTCGCCCGCACCGCGGACGCACTGCGCGCGAAGGTCGAGCAGGGCGGTGCCGGCGAGCCGGCTCCCGCCGCCGAGACCGAGACCGCCGAGTAGTTCGGCAGTCGCGACCTCGGTCGCCGGGGGCAGCGCCCCCGCCATCCCACACCACCCGGCACCAGCCGAATTGATCAGGAAGGACCGCCGATCATGGCGAAGCTCAGCAACGACGAGCTGCTTGCGTCGTTCAAGGAAATGACCCTCATCGAGCTCTCGGACTTCGTGAAGCTCTTCGAGGAGACCTTCGACGTCAAGGCTGCCGCCCCGGTCGCCGTCGCGGCCGGCCCGGCGGGCGGCGGCGCCGCTGCCGAGGCCGTCGAGGAGCAGGACGAGTTCGACGTCATCCTCACGGGTGCCGGCGACAAGAAGATCCAGGTCATCAAGGAGGTGCGCGCGCTCACGAGCCTCGGTCTGAAGGAGGCCAAGGACCTCGTGGACTCCGCCCCCAAGGCGCTCCTGGAGAAGGTCTCGAAGGAGGCCGCCGAGAAGGCGAAGGCCGCCCTCGAAGGCGCCGGCGCCTCGGTCGAGGTCAAGTAATTCGACGCCGCCCTCCGGGTGGCATCACCGAAGGCGATCGCCCGTCAGGGCGGTCGCCTTCGGGCTTTTCCGGAGCGGATCGCAGACGGCCCGACGGCGCCGGGGAACCCCGCGACGAGCGGCACAGAGTCGGACATACCTCTCTCGGCCTCGCTCGAAAGGGTGATACTCCCAACACTCCGAGCGCCCGCCGAACCCCCTCGCACCAGGGCCGTCGTAGCCTGCCGAGGGCGCGCGCCAGGGCGCGCGGGTCGCCCTTCGAGCGCCGGATCCGGGCGTTGTCGGACCGGCGGTCTACCGTGTTTTTCAGGCTTCCCGAGGTTCCGCGCGAACCCGGTCGGCCGATGTGACGAGACTCTCGTCGCAGGCCGCGGGATCGGGACCTACGTCCGGTTTTCTCGGGGCGCGGAAGGGTTCCGTCGGCTCTGAGGGGGAAAGCAACCCCTTGACGAACGGATCGGGGCGCGCAATTCTTCGGACGCACCCCTGAAGCACGGTTGCCGGATGGTTTCTGAATCCGGGTGGTGGACCGGCCCTTCATAGGGGCTGGACAGCGGTGTGCCTTGTGGCTACACTGACCCTTTGCGCTGCCTATTGACTTCTCCCGGTGTATGAACCCGGGCCGTCCAGTATGCGCATAGTGAGTCCGAGCCCTCGGAAGGACCCCTCTTGGCCGCCTCGCGCACCGCCTCCGCTACCAACCCCGGCGCCGCCACTGCCCCGCTCCGCATCTCCTTCGCCAAGATCAGGGAACCCCTGGAGGTTCCGAACCTTCTCGCGTTGCAGACCGAGAGCTTCGACTGGCTGCTCGGCAACAGTGCGTGGAAGGCACGGGTCGAGGCCGCCCTCGCGGGCGGACAGGATGTGCCCACCAAGTCCGGCCTCGAAGAGATCTTCGAAGAGATCTCTCCGATCGAGGACTTCTCCGGTTCGATGTCCCTGACGTTCCGGGACCACCGGTTCGAGCCTCCGAAGAACTCCATCGAGGAGTGCAAGGAGCGCGACTTCACGTACTCGGCGCCGCTGTTCGTCACGGCCGAGTTCACCAACAACGAGACCGGCGAGATCAAGAGCCAGACGGTCTTCATGGGCGACTTCCCGCTCATGACGAACAAGGGCACCTTCATCATCAACGGCACCGAGCGTGTCGTGGTGTCCCAGCTGGTTCGCTCCCCGGGTGTGTACTTCGACAGCCAGGTCGACAAGACGTCCGACAAGGACATCTTCAGCGCGAAGGTGATTCCCTCGCGTGGCGCCTGGCTCGAGCTGGAGATCGACAAGCGCGACACCGTCGGTGTCCGCATCGACCGCAAGCGCAAGCAGAGCGTCACCGTGCTGCTGAAGGCGCTCGGCTGGACCGACTCCCAGATCCTGGAGGAGTTCGGCCAGTACGAGTCGATGCGGCAGACCCTGGAGAAGGACCACACCCAGGGCCAGGACGACGCGCTGCTGGACATCTACCGCAAGCTGCGTCCGGGGGAGCCGCCGACCCGCGAGGCCGCGCAGACTCTGCTCGAGAACCTCTACTTCAACCCGAAGCGTTACGACCTCGCCAAGGTCGGCCGCTACAAGGTGAACAAGAAGCTCGGTGTGGAGCAGGCGCTGGACGCCGGCGTGATGACCGTCGAGGACGTCATCGCCACCATCAAGTACCTGGTCAAGCTGCACGCCGGCGAGACCGAGATGGAAGGCGCCTCCGGCCAGGAGATCGTGGTCGAGGTCGACGACATCGACCACTTCGGCAACCGTCGTCTGCGCAACGTCGGCGAGCTCATCCAGAACCAGGTCCGTACCGGCCTGGCCCGGATGGAGCGCGTCGTCCGCGAGCGCATGACCACCCAGGACGTCGAGGCGATCACGCCGCAGACCCTGATCAACATCCGGCCGGTCGTCGCCTCCATCAAGGAGTTCTTCGGCACCAGCCAGCTGTCCCAGTTCATGGACCAGACGAACCCGCTGTCGGGCCTGACCCACAAGCGTCGTCTGTCCGCGCTGGGCCCCGGCGGTCTCTCCCGTGAGCGGGCCGGCTTCGAGGTCCGTGACGTGCACCCGTCGCACTACGGCCGGATGTGCCCGATCGAGACCCCCGAAGGCCCGAACATCGGCCTGATCGGCTCGCTCGCGTCCTACGGTCGGGTCAACGCGTTCGGTTTCGTGGAGACCCCGTACCGCAAGGTGATCGAGGGCCGGGTCACCGACGGCATCGACTACCTGACGGCCGACGAGGAAGACCGCTTCGTCATCGCCCAGGCGAACGCGCCGCTGAACGAGGACGACTCGTTCGCCGAGGCCCGTGTGCTCGTGCGTCGCCGCGGCGGCGAGATCGACTACATCCCCGGCGACGAAGTCGACTACATGGACGTCTCGCCGCGCCAGATGGTGTCGGTCGCGACCGCGATGATCCCGTTCCTCGAGCACGACGACGCGAACCGCGCGCTCATGGGCTCGAACATGATGCGCCAGGCCGTGCCGCTGCTGAAGGCGGAGTCCCCGCTGGTGGGCACCGGCATGGAGTACCGCGCCGCGGTCGACGCCGCCGACGTGATCACCGCCGAGAAGCCCGGTGTGGTCCAGGACGTCTCGGCCGACTACATCACCGTGATGAACGACGACGCGACGTACACCACGTACCGCGTGCAGAAGTTCATGCGCTCGAACCAGGGCACGTCCTTCAACCAGAAGGTCGTCGTCGACGAGGGCGCGCGGGTCGAGGCCGGCCAGGTGCTGGCCGACGGTCCGTGCACCGAAGAGGGCGAGATGGCCCTCGGCAAGAACCTGCTCGTGGCATTCATGCCGTGGGAGGGCCACAACTACGAAGACGCGATCATCCTGTCGCAGCGTCTGGTGCAGGACGACGTCCTCTCCTCGATCCACATCGAGGAGCACGAGGTCGACGCCCGCGACACCAAGCTCGGCCCGGAGGAGATCACCCGGGACATCCCGAACGTCTCCGAAGAGGTCCTCGCGGACCTGGACGAGCGCGGCATCATCCGGATCGGCGCCGACGTCGTACCCGGCGACATCCTGGTCGGCAAGGTCACGCCCAAGGGCGAGACCGAGCTGACCCCGGAGGAGCGTCTGCTCCGTGCGATCTTCGGCGAGAAGGCGCGCGAGGTGCGCGACACCTCGCTCAAGGTCCCGCACGGCGAGTCGGGCAAGGTCATCGGCGTCCGCGTCTTCGACCGCGAGGCCGGCGACGAGCTGCCGCCGGGCGTGAACCAGCTGGTCCGCGTCTACGTCGCGCAGAAGCGCAAGATCACCGACGGTGACAAGCTCGCCGGTCGGCACGGCAACAAGGGCGTCATCTCGAAGATCCTGCCGGTCGAGGACATGCCGTTCCTGGAGGACGGCACCCCGGTCGACATCATCCTCAACCCGCTCGGTGTCCCGTCCCGGATGAACCCGGGTCAGGTCCTGGAGACGCACCTCGGCTGGATCGCCAAGACCGGCTGGAGCGTCGAGGGCGACGACGAGGACTGGAAGGGTCGCCTCCGGGCGATCGCGGCCGACCAGGGTGCCCCCGGCACCAACGTCGCCACCCCGGTCTTCGACGGTGCGCGCGAGGAGGAGATCACCGGTCTCCTCGACTCGACCAACAAGACCCGCGACGGCGTCCGTCTGATCGACGGCACCGGCAAGGCGAAGATGTACGACGGCCGCTCCGGCGAGCCGTTCCCGCACCCGGTATCGGTCGGGTACATGTACATCCTCAAGCTGCACCACCTGGTCGACGACAAGCTGCACGCCCGGTCGACCGGTCCCTACTCGATGATCACCCAGCAGCCGCTGGGTGGTAAGGCCCAGTTCGGTGGCCAGCGCTTCGGTGAGATGGAGGTGTGGGCACTCGAGGCATACGGTGCCGCCTACGCGCTCCAGGAACTGCTGACCATCAAGTCCGACGACGTCCTCGGCCGCGTGAAGGTGTACGAGGCGATCGTCAAGGGCGAGAACATCCCGGAGCCGGGCATCCCCGAGTCCTTCAAGGTGCTCATCAAGGAGATGCAGTCGCTCTGCCTCAACGTGGAGGTCCTCTCCAGCGACGGTATGTCGATCGAGATGCGCGACACCGACGAGGACGTCTTCCGCGCTGCGGAGGAGCTCGGTATCGACCTGTCGCGGCGTGAGCCGAGCAGCGTCGAAGAGGTCTGAGGCTCCCTCCCGGGTCCGGCCGTGAGGCCGGCCCCGGGATTTCGACCCCAGTCCTGATGAAGACACACACTGGTGAGCACGGCACAGCCCCCGCCGTGACCGCCGGGACCAAACCCCGAAAGAGGGATTGACGAAACAGTGCTCGACGTCAACTTCTTCGACGAGCTGCGTATCGGCCTCGCTACCGCAGACGACATTCGCCAGTGGTCGCACGGTGAAGTCAAGAAGCCCGAAACCATCAACTACCGCACCCTGAAGCCGGAAAAGGACGGGCTCTTCTGCGAGAAGATCTTCGGTCCGACCCGGGACTGGGAGTGCTACTGCGGCAAGTACAAGCGCGTCCGCTTCAAGGGCATCATTTGTGAGCGCTGCGGCGTCGAGGTCACTCGCGCCAAGGTGCGTCGTGAGCGCATGGGCCACATCGAGCTCGCCGCGCCGGTCACGCACATCTGGTACTTCAAGGGCGTGCCCAGCCGCCTCGGCTACCTGCTCGACCTCGCCCCGAAGGACCTCGAGAAGGTCATCTACTTCGCGGCGTACATGATCACGTACGTCGACGACGAGCGTCGCCAGCGCGACCTGCCGTCCCTCGACGCCAAGATCTCGGTCGAGCGTCAGCAGATCGAGCAGCGTCGCGACGCCAGCGTCGAAGAGCGCCAGAAGAAGCTCGAGACCGACCTCGCCGAGCTGGAGGCCGAGGGCGCCAAGTCCGACGTCCGCCGCAAGGTGCGCGAAGGTGCCGAGCGCGAGATGAAGCAACTGCGCGACCGCAACCAGCGCGAGCTCGACCGCCTCGACGACGTCTGGACCCGGTTCAAGAACCTCAAGGTCCAGGACCTCGAAGGCGACGAGATCCTCTTCCGTGAGATGCGTGACCGCTTCGGCACGTACTTCATGGGCGGCATGGGCGCGCAGGCGCTCCAGCGTCGGCTGGAGTCCTTCGACCTCGACGCCGAGGCGGAGAAACTGCGCGAGATCATCCGCACCGGCAAGGGCCAGAAGAAGACCCGGGCGCTCAAGCGCCTCAAGGTCGTCTCCGCGTTCCAGCAGACCCGGAACAGCCCCAACGGCATGGTCCTGGACTGCGTCCCGGTGATCCCGCCGGACCTGCGTCCGATGGTGCAGCTGGACGGTGGCCGCTTCGCGACCTCCGACCTGAACGACCTGTACCGCCGCGTGATCAACCGCAACAACCGGTTGAAGCGTCTGCTCGACCTCGGTGCCCCCGAGATCATCGTGAACAACGAGAAGCGGATGCTCCAGGAGGCCGTCGACGCGCTGTTCGACAACGGCCGCCGCGGTCGTCCGGTGACCGGCCCGGGCAACCGGCCGCTCAAGTCGCTGTCCGACATGCTCAAGGGCAAGCAGGGTCGTTTCCGCCAGAACCTGCTCGGCAAGCGCGTGGACTACTCCGCGCGTTCGGTCATCGTCGTCGGCCCGCAGCTCAAGCTGCACCAGTGCGGTCTGCCGAAGGCCATGGCGCTCGAGCTGTTCAAGCCGTTCGTGATGAAGCGCCTGGTGGACCTCAACCACGCGCAGAACATCAAGTCGGCCAAGCGCATGGTCGAGCGTGCCCGCCCCGTGGTGTGGGACGTGCTCGAAGAGGTCATCGCCGAGCACCCGGTGCTGCTCAACCGTGCACCGACGCTGCACCGTCTGGGCATCCAGGCGTTCGAGCCGCAGCTCGTCGAGGGCAAGGCCATCCAGATTCACCCGCTCGTGTGCACCGCGTTCAACGCGGACTTCGACGGTGACCAGATGGCCGTTCACCTGCCGCTCTCCGCGGAGGCGCAGGCCGAGGCCCGCATCCTGATGTTGTCGAGCAACAACATCCTGAAGCCGGCCGACGGTCGCCCCGTCACCATGCCGACCCAGGACATGGTGCTCGGGCTGTTCTTCCTGACCTCCGAGCGGGAGAACACCAAGGGCGACGGGCGCGTCTTCGCGTCCACGGCCGAGGCGATCATGGCGTTCGACGCCCGTGAGCTCGACCTGCAGGCGAAGATCGAGCTGCGACTGCCGGCGGGCACCGTCCCGTCGCGCGGCTGGGTCGCGCCGGAGGGCTGGGAGCCGGGTTCGCCGCTGCGCGTGCGCACCTCGCTCGGTCGCGCGCTGTTCAACGAGCTCCTGCCGGCGGACTACCCGTTCGTCGACGAGGAGATCGGCAAGAAGACGCTGTCGATCATCGTGAACGACCTGGCGGAGCGGTACCCGAAGGTGGTCGTGGCGGCAACGCTGGACAACCTGAAGGAGGCCGGCTTCCACTGGGCCACCCGTTCCGGTGTCACCGTCTCGATCTCCGACGTCGTCGTTCCGCCGGCGAAGAAGGAGATCCTGGAGCGCTTCGAGGCCCAGGCCGAGAAGGTCCAGAAGCAGTACGAGCGCGGCCTGATCACCAAGGACGAGCGTCAGCAGGAGCAGATTCAGATCTGGACCAAGGCGACCAACGAGGTTGCCGAGGCGATGAACCTGAACTTCCCCAAGACGAACCCCATCTTCATGATGGTCGACTCGGGTGCTCGCGGAAACATGATGCAGATGCGTCAGATCGCGGGTATGCGTGGTCTGGTGTCGAACGCCAAGAACGAGACGATTCCCCGTCCCATCAAGGCGTCCTTCCGTGAGGGCCTGTCCGTCCTCGAGTACTTCATCTCGACGCACGGTGCCCGTAAGGGTCTGGCCGACACCGCGCTGCGTACCGCCGACTCGGGTTACCTGACCCGTCGTCTGGTGGACGTCTCGCAGGACGTGATCGTGCGCGAGGAGGACTGCGGCACCGACCGCGGTCTGGTCCTGTCGATCGCCACCCGCGGTGCCGACGGCGTGCTCCGCAAGGACGACGACGTCGAGACCAGCGTGTACGCCCGCAACCTGGCCGAGGACGTCGTCGTCGACGGCAAGGTGCTGGCCCCGGCCAACGCCGACCTCGGCGACGTGATCATCAACCACCTCGTCGCCGAAGGCGTCGAGTCGGTGAAGACGCGTTCGGTGCTGACCTGCGAGTCCAAGGTCGGTACGTGCGCCATGTGCTACGGCCGCTCGCTGGCGACCGGCAAGCTCGTGGACATCGGCGAGGCGGTCGGCATCATCGCCGCCCAGTCGATCGGTGAGCCCGGCACCCAGCTGACGATGCGTACCTTCCACACCGGTGGTGTGGCGGGTGACGACATCACGCAGGGTCTGCCGCGTGTCGTCGAGCTCTTCGAGGCGCGCACCCCCAAGGGTGTCGCCCCGATCAGCGAGGCGGCTGGTCGGGTGCGCATCGAGGACACCGAGAAGACCCGCAAGGTCGTGGTGGTCCCGGACGACGGTTCCGAGGAACTGGCGTACGCGGTCAGCAAGCGCTCGCGCCTGCTGGTCGACGAGGGCGACCACGTCGACGTCGGTCAGAAGATGCTCGTCGGTGCGGTCAACCCGCACGACGTGCTGCGCATCCTCGGCCAGCGTGCGGTGCAGATCCACCTCGTGGCGGAGGTCCAGCAGGTCTACCGCTCGCAGGGTGTGTCGATCCACGACAAGCACATCGAGATCATCATTCGGCAGATGCTCCGCCGCGTGACGATCATCGAGTCGGGCGACGCCGAGCTGCTTCCGGGCGAGCTCGTCGAGCGCGGCCGGTTCGAGACCGAGAACCGTCGGGTGATGTCCGAGAGCGGGCACCCGGCCTCGGGTCGTCCGCAGCTCATGGGCATCACGAAGGCGTCGCTGGCCACCGAGTCGTGGCTGTCGGCGGCCTCCTTCCAGGAGACCACCCGAGTGCTGACCGACGCGGCGATCCACGCCAAGTCGGACCCGCTGCTGGGCCTGAAGGAGAACGTGATCCTCGGCAAGCTCATCCCGGCCGGTACGGGCATGCCCCGCTACCGCAACATCCGGGTCGAGCCCACCGAAGAGGCCAAGGCGGCGATGTACTCGATGTCCGGGTACGACGAGGCCGACTACTCCGCGTTCGGTTCGGGCTCCGG
Source organism: Embleya sp. NPDC008237 (assembly GCF_042956465.1). Classification (NCBI taxonomy): domain Bacteria; kingdom Bacillati; phylum Actinomycetota; class Actinomycetes; order Kitasatosporales; family Streptomycetaceae; genus Embleya; species Embleya sp. NPDC008237. The sequence goes on along the minus strand of NZ_JBIBGL010000008.1, from coordinate 319,732 downwards.
CCAGGCCGTCCCGCTGGAGGAGTACGACTTCGGCGGCTACCAGGGCTGATCCGCCCTCGGCAAAGCCGTGACAGGGACAGGGCCGTCACCCTTCGGGGTGGCGGCCCTGTCCCATGTCCGTACCTCTGTCCAGGCAGACCCCTCCACCACGGCCCCGATCGGTGCGACGATGCTTCCAACGCGCCGTCCCACTCCGGGAGAACCCCATGAGCACCCCTGGCGGGTCCGAGTACGGCCCCTACCACGAGCAGCCGCACGGCGACGCGCAGAGCCCCTACGGCGAGCCCTACCCGCCCTACGGGTACGGCTACGGGCCGGGGGAGTCGCCCGCTCCGTACGGCTACGGCCAGGCGCCCCAGTACGGGCAGCAGCCGCCGTACGGATACGGCTACTACCAACACCCCGGCTACGGCGGCTACCTGCCCCAGCCGGGCACCAACGGCCTGGCCATCGCGTCGATGATCCTGGGCATCGTCTGGCTGTACTGGCTGGGCAGCCTGCTCGCGGTGATCTTCGGGCACATAGCGCTGGCCCAGACCGCGCGCACCGGGCAGCAGGGCCGCGGCATGGCGATCGCCGGCGTGGTCCTGGGCTGGATCGGACTGGCTCTGCTGGCACTGGCCATCGTGGTGCTCGTGCTGGACTCCGACGGCCACGAGTATTCGGAGTACCTGAACCTGTTCGGCGCGCTCCGCGCGGTGTGCTGAGTCACGTTCCCGCCATCCGGTGGGCGCAGGGCGCGCGCTCGTTCGCCTCAGGCCGCAATGCCGGGTACGGTGGGGCTCGGAGGGTGATGTACCGCCCTGAACGATTCGGTGCTCCACCAAGGTGAGAGCGCCGAATTCCATGTCGTGGCGGGGGTCTTTCTTTTCGCTTTGACCTCTGCTGCTGTGGTAGGTAGTCTCTCTCCTTGTGCCTGGGGTGTCCCCGGGCTCTTGTGCCTGCGCTCACCGCAATCCCGACGGGATGCGTGCGTGAGAGGGCGCGAGAGACCGACCCACAGCCTCCTGAGCAAGCACACTCCCAAGACCGGGCGACACGCCCGACCGCGGGGGTCGGACTTGCGGGTGGCTCCGGCGTCGACCGGGATGCAGGCCGATTCAGACATTGCAGTCGCTTCAAAAAGACCGCTCGGCACGAAGAAGACGGAGACGCGGTGCCCACGATCCAGCAGCTGGTCCGAAAGGGCCGCCAGGACAAGGTCGACAAGGCCAAGACTCCGGCGCTCAAGGGGAGCCCGCAGCGTCGCGGCGTGTGCACCCGTGTTTACACGACGACGCCGAAGAAGCCGAACTCGGCGCTTCGCAAGGTCGCGCGTGTGCGCCTCACGAGTGGCATCGAGGTGACGGCCTATATCCCCGGTGAGGGTCACAACCTCCAGGAGCACTCGATCGTGCTCGTTCGCGGTGGTCGTGTGAAGGACCTCCCCGGTGTCCGCTACAAGATCATTCGTGGTTCGCTCGACACCCAGGGTGTCAAGAACCGCAAGCAGGCGCGCAGCCGCTACGGCGCGAAGAAGGAGAAGAGCTAATGCCGCGTAAGGGCCCTGCCCCCAAGCGACCGGTCATCATCGACCCGGTTTACAACTCGCCGTTGGTCACCTCGCTGGTGAACAAGGTCCTGATGAGCGGCAAGCGCTCCGTCGCCGAGAAGATCGTCTACGGCGCACTCGAAGGTTGCCGCGAGAAGACCGGTACCGACCCGGTCATCACGCTCAAGCGCGCCCTCGAGAACGTGAAGCCGACCCTCGAGGTCCGCAGCCGCCGTGTCGGTGGCGCGACCTACCAGGTGCCGGTCGAGGTCCGTCCGGGCCGCTCCACGACCCTCGCTCTCCGCTGGCTCGTCGGCTACTCCCGCGCCCGTCGCGAGAAGACGATGACCGAGCGTCTGATGAACGAGCTCCTGGACGCGAGCAACGGTCTGGGTGCCGCGGTCAAGCGCCGCGAGGACACCCACAAGATGGCCGAGTCCAACAAGGCCTTCGCGCACTACCGCTGGTAGTTCCACCCGCAACGACGAGAAGCCGAGAGAAGACAAGCCACGATGGCTACCACTGCTCTTGATCTGGCCAAGGTCCGAAACATCGGCATCATGGCCCACATCGACGCGGGCAAGACCACCACCACCGAGCGGATCCTGTTCTACACCGGGGTCAACTACAAGATCGGTGAGGTTCATGAGGGCGCTGCCACCATGGACTGGATGGAACAGGAGCAGGAGCGCGGCATCACCATCACGTCTGCCGCGACGACCTGTCACTGGACGCTCGACGACGTCGATCACACGATCAACATCATCGACACCCCCGGCCACGTCGACTTCACCGTCGAGGTGGAGCGTTCGCTGCGCGTGCTCGACGGCGCCGTCACCGTCTTCGACGGTGTCGCCGGCGTGGAGCCGCAGTCCGAGACCGTTTGGCGTCAGGCCGACCGGTACGGCGTGCCGCGCATCTGCTTCGTGAACAAGCTCGACCGCACCGGCGCCGAGTTCCACCGCTGCGTCGACATGATCGACGCGCGACTGGGCGCGGTTCCGCTGGTCATGCAGCTGCCGATCGGCACCGAGATGGACTTCCAGGGTGTTGTCGACCTGGTCGCCATGAAGGCGCTGGTCTGGTCGGCCGAGGCGGCCAAGGGCGAGATGTACGACGTCGTCGACATCCCGGCCACGCACACCGAGGCCGCCGCCGAGTACCGCGGCAAGCTGCTCGAGACGATCGCCGAGTACGACGACGAGATGATGGAGCTGTACCTGGAGGGCCAGGAGCCCACCACGGAGCAGTTGATCGCCGCGATCCGTCGCGCGACCATCGCCTCGACCAAGGGTGAGAACAAGGGCAAGCCGACGTTCACTCCGGTGTTCTGCGGTACCGCGTTCAAGAACAAGGGTGTTCAGCCCCTGCTCGACGCGGTCGTCCGTTACCTGCCGTCGCCGCTCGACATCGAGGGCATCCAGGGTCACGCGGTGAACAAGGAGGAAGAGGTCATCGTGCGCCAGCCGCGCGATGACGAGCCCTTCGCGGGCCTCGCCTTCAAGATCATGCGTGACCCGCACCTGGGCAAGCTCACCTTCGTCCGGGTCTACTCGGGTGTCCTGGAAGCCGGCAGCTCCGTGCTGAACTCGGTGAAGGGGCGCAAGGAGCGCATCGGCAAGATCTACCGGATGCACGCGAACAAGCGTGAGGAGATCCCGTCGGTCGGCGCGGGCGACATCATCGCGGTGATGGGTCTCAAGGACACCACCACCGGTGAGACGCTCTGCGACCCGGCGAACCCGGTGATCCTCGAGTCGATGACGTTCCCGGCCCCGGTCATCGAGGTCGCGATCGAGCCGAAGTCCAAGGGCGACCAGGAGAAGCTGGGTGTCGCCATCCAGTCCCTCGCCGCCGAGGACCCCTCGTTCCAGGTGCACTCGGACGAGGAGACCGGCCAGACGATCATCGGCGGCATGGGCGAGCTGCACCTCGAGGTGCTGGTCGACCGGATGAAGCGCGAATTCCGCGTGGAGGCCAACGTCGGCAAGCCGCAGGTGGCCTACCGCGAGACGATCCGCAAGGTCGTCGAGCGCGTGGACTACACGCACAAGAAGCAGACCGGTGGTACCGGTCAGTTCGCCAAGGTGCAGATCGCGCTCGAGCCGCTCGAGGGTGACGCGTACGAGTTCGTCAACAAGGTCACCGGTGGCCGTATCCCCAGGGAGTACATCCCCTCGGTGGACGCGGGTGCGCAGGAGGCCATGCAGTACGGCGTTCTCGCCGGCTACCCGATGGTCGGCGTGCGTCTGACGCTGATCGACGGTGGCTACCACGAGGTCGACTCGTCCGAGCTCGCGTTCAAGATCGCCGGTTCGCAGGCGTTCAAGGAAGCGGCTCGGCAGGCCAGTCCGGCTCTTCTGGAGCCGATGATGGCCGTCGAGGTCACCACGCCCGAGGACTACATGGGCGATGTGATCGGCGACCTCAACTCGCGTCGCGGCCAGATCCAGGCCATGGACGAGCGCTTTGGTGCGCGCGTCGTCAAGGCTTTGGTCCCGCTGTCGGAGATGTTCGGCTATGTCGGCGACCTCCGCAGCAAGACCTCGGGTCGCGCGAGCTACTCCATGCAGTTCGACTCCTACGCCGAGGTTCCGAGGAACGTCGCCGAGGAGATCATCGCCAAGTCGCGCGGCGAGTAATCACCGCCACCGCGGCATCAGCGATACCAGGGGGACCCGGGGTCCACAGGACTCCGGTGCCCCCGCCCCGGCTCACCCCCGATACCCGACGTCGTACGGCGTAAAGAACCAGTCCACAGGAGGACCCCAGTGGCGAAGGCTAAGTTCGAGCGGACTAAGCCGCACGTCAACATCGGCACCATTGGTCACATCGACCACGGTAAGACGACGCTGACCGCGGCGATTACCAAGGTGCTGCACGACGCGTACCCGGACCTGAACCCCTTCACGCCGTTCGACCAGATCGACAAGGCGCCGGAGGAGCGGCAGCGCGGTATCACGATCTCGATCGCGCACGTCGAGTACCAGACGGAGAACCGTCACTACGCGCACGTCGACTGCCCCGGGCACGCCGACTACATCAAGAACATGATCACCGGTGCCGCGCAGATGGACGGCGCGATCCTCGTGGTCGCCGCCACCGACGGCCCGATGCCGCAGACCAAGGAGCACGTGCTCCTGGCCCGCCAGGTCGGCGTTCCGTACATCGTGGTCGCGCTGAACAAGGCCGACATGGTGGACGACGAGGAGATCCTGGAGCTCGTCGAGCTCGAGGTGCGCGAGCTCCTCTCCGAGTACGAGTTCCCGGGCGACGACCTTCCGGTCGTGCGGGTCTCGGCGCTCAAGGCGCTCGAGGGCGACAAGGAGTGGGGCGAGAAGCTCCTCGGCCTCATGGCCGCCGTCGACGAGGCGATCCCGACCCCGCCGCGTGACACCGACAAGCCGTTCCTCATGCCCGTCGAGGACGTCTTCACGATCACCGGTCGTGGCACGGTCGTCACCGGCCGCATCGAGCGTGGCATCGTCAAGGTCAACGAGACTGTCGACATCGTCGGCATCAAGGAGACCAAGACCACCACCACGGTCACCGGCATCGAGATGTTCCGCAAGCTGCTCGACGAGGGTCAGGCGGGCGAGAACGTCGGTCTGCTCCTCCGTGGCATCAAGCGCGAGGACGTCGAGCGCGGCCAGGTCATCATCAAGCCCGGTTCGGTCACGCCGCACACCGAGTTCGAGGCCCAGGTCTACATCCTGTCGAAGGACGAGGGTGGCCGTCACACCCCCTTCTTCAACAACTACCGGCCGCAGTTCTACTTCCGTACGACGGACGTGACCGGCGTGGTGACCCTCCCCGAGGGCACCGAGATGGTCATGCCGGGTGACAACACCGGCATGGACGTCGCGCTGATCCAGCCGATCGCCATGGAAGAGGGCCTGCGTTTCGCCATCCGCGAGGGTGGCCGCACCGTGGGCGCCGGCCAGGTCGTCAAGATCAAGAAGTGATGAAATCCCGCCCGCCGGTCCACCTGGGTCGGCGGGCGGGGCTTTGTCCGGATCGATTCCACCCCCTAGGTGGGACCGGATATCCATCGCTCGGGGGCTCTCTCAAACCTGGGAGAGTCGCTCGATTGGCCAAGCCCGCCATTCGTGGGGCATACTAGCCAAGTTGCTCGGATAGACAACGGGCTGCGCCGTGCCTGTCGCACAGACGGAATCGGGCGCCGGCCCTGTTGACTCCGAACAATCGGTGGACTTCTGTCCTGCCACCCATGCAGCCGGCGTCGTCGCTTAGCGACCTCGTGTCGTCCTTTCGCTTGCCGCAGCGAAGGTGACGCCGAGAGTACGTTGCCCAGGCCCCCAGGCCGCCCGTAAGGGTTTCCAAGGGGTGCTTGTGAGCAACAGAGCGACACGCCCGACCGCGGGGGTCGGCGGGGAAGGGAAACCCCAAGGGGTTTTCAGCCCAAGTCTTCTCCCCGTGTCAGCGGGGGTGATCCGCAGCGGTACGAGAGAAGGAATTCGAAGCAGCCATGGCGGGACAGAAGATCCGCATCAGGCTCAAGGCCTACGACCACGAGGTCATCGACAGTTCGGCGAAGAAGATCGTCGAGACGGTGACGCGTACTGGTGCGCAGGTTGCGGGACCGGTGCCGCTGCCGACCGAGAAGAACGTGTACTGCGTCATCCGCTCGCCGCACAAGTACAAGGACTCGCGCGAGCACTTCGAGATGCGCACTCACAAGCGGCTCATCGACATCCTCGACCCCACGCCGAAGACGGTCGACTCGCTTATGCGTCTCGACCTGCCGGCCGGCGTCGACATCGAGATCAAGCTCTGAGGACGCACCGACGATGACGAAGCAGATGAAGGGCATTCTGGGCAAGAAGCTCGGCATGACCCAGGTCTGGGACGAGAACAACCGCGTCGTTCCAGTGACTGTGGTCGAAGCCGGGCCCTGCGTCGTGACCCAGGTCCGCAACGCCGAGGTCGACGGCTACTCCGCCGTCCAGATCGCGTTCGGCGCGATCGACCCGCGCAAGGTGAACAAGCCGCTCGCCGGCCACTTCGCCAAGGCCGGGGTGACCCCGCGTCGCCACCTGGTCGAGCTCCGCACCTCCGACGCCGGCGAGTACACGCTGGCGCAGGAGATCACCGCCGAGGTGTTCGAGGCCGGCCAGAAGGTCGACGTCATGGGCACCTCGAAGGGCAAGGGCACGGCCGGTGTCATGAAGCGACACGGCTTCAAGGGTCTCGGCAGCTCGCACGGTACGCAGCGCAAGCACCGCTCGCCCGGCTCGATCGGTGGCTGCGCCACCCCGGGTCGTGTGTTCAAGGGCGTGCGCATGGCAGGCCGCATGGGTAACGAGCGCGTCTCCACCCAGAACCTGACCGTTCACGCCGTCGACGCCGAGAAGGGCCTGCTCCTGATCAAGGGCGCGGTCCCCGGTCCGAACGGCGGCCTGGTTCTGGTGCGCACTGCTGCGAAGGGTGTGTGAATTTCATGACCAGCATTGACGTTCTTTCGCCCGCCGGCGAGAAGTCCGGGACGATCGACCTCCCCGCGGAGCTGTTCGACGTCCAGGTGAGCATCCCGACGATCCACCAGGTCGTCGTGGCCCAGCTCGCCGCGGCTCGTCAGGGCACGCACAAGACCAAGACTCGTGGCGAGGTCCGCGGTGGTGGGCGCAAGCCGTACCGCCAGAAGGGCACCGGCCGCGCCCGTCAGGGCTCGACCCGCGCGCCGCAGTTCGCCGGTGGTGGCGTCGTGCACGGTCCCGTGCCGCGTGACTACGAGCAGCGGACCCCGAAGAAGATGAAGGCCTCCGCCCTGCGCGGTGCCCTCTCCGACCGGGCGCGTCACGAGCGCATCCACTGCGTTTCCGCGCTGATCGAGGGCGACAAGCCGTCGGTCAAGGCGGCGAAGACGCTGCTCGGCAAGATCAGTGAGCGCAAGAACGTGCTCCTGGTCGTCGAGAAGTCCGACACCACTGCCTGGCTGAGCGCCCGCAACCTTCCGCAGGTGCACTTGCTCGAGGTCGGGCAGCTGAACACCTACGACGTGCTCGTCTCCGACGACGTGGTCTTCACGAAGGCCGCTCTGGAGCGCTTCATCGCCGGACCGGCGCAGGCCGCCTCGGCGGTCGCGAGCTCCGACGAGCTCGAAGGGAGCCACGCGTGAGCACCGACACCGTCGAGAGCACGACGAAGGTCACCAGCAAGACCTACACCGACCCGCGCGACGTGCTGCTGAAGCCGGTGATCTCGGAGAAGAGCTACGGGCTCATCGACGAGAACAAGTACACGTTCATCGTGCACCCCGACGCCAACAAGACCCAGATCAAGCAGGCCGTCATCGCGGTCTTCGGCGTCAAGGTCGAGAGCGTCAACACGATCAACCGCGTTGGTAAGCGCAAGCGCACCAAGACCGGTTTCGGCAAGCGCAAGGACACGAAGCGCGCGATCGTCACCCTTGCAGAGGGCGAGCGGATCGACATCTTCGGTGGACCCGTCGGCTGACGGCCGCTGATACGGACGAGGACTAAGAGAAGCCATGGGCATCCGCAAGTACAAGCCGACGACGCCGGGCCGTCGTGGCGCCAGCGTCGCCGACTTCGTCGAGATCACGCGGTCCGAGCCGGAGAAGTCGCTGGTCCGCCCTCTGCACAGCAAGGGTGGTCGTAACAACCACGGCCGTGTGACTGCTCGCCACCAGGGTGGCGGCCACAAGCGCGCGTACCGACTGATCGACTTCCGGCGCAACGACAAGGACGGCGTTCCGGCGAAGGTCGCTCACATCGAGTACGACCCGAACCGCACCGCGCGCATCGCTCTTCTGCACTACGCGGACGGCGAGAAGCGCTACATCCTGTGCCCGAACAAGCTGAAGCAGGGCGACCGGATCGAAAACGGTCCGGGCGCCGACATCAAGCCGGGCAACAACATGCCGCTCCGGAACATCCCGGTCGGTACGGTCATCCACGCCATCGAGCTTCGGCCCGGTGGCGGCGCGAAGATCGCCCGTTCCGCGGGTGTCAGCGTGCAGCTGCTGGCGAAGGAGGGCGCCCACGCGACCCTCCGCATGCCGTCGGGCGAAATTCGCCTGGTCGACGTGCGCTGCCGGGCGACGGTCGGCGAGATCGGCAATGCCGAGCAGTCGAACATCAACTGGGGCAAGGCCGGTCGCATGCGCTGGAAGGGCAAGCGCCCGACCGTCCGCGGTGTGGCGATGAACCCCATCGACCACCCGCACGGTGGTGGTGAGGGTAAGACCTCTGGTGGTCGCCACCCGGTGAGCCCCTGGGGTAAGCCCGAGGGTCGTACTCGCCGGCCGAAGAAGGCCAGCGACAAGCTCATCATCCGCCGCCGCAAGACGAACAAGAAGCGCTAGGAGCAGTCTCGATGCCGCGCAGTCTCAAGAAGGGACCCTTCGTCGACGGCCACCTCATCAAGAAGGTGGACGTACAGAACGACAAGGGAACCAAGAACGTCATCAAGACCTGGTCCCGCCGCTCGATGATCGTCCCGGCGATGCTGGGCCACACGATCGCGGTGCACGACGGCCGTAAGCACGTCCCGGTGTTCGTGACCGAGTCGATGGTCGGCCACAAGCTCGGCGAGTTCGCGCCGACTCGGACCTTCCGCGGTCACGAGAAGGACGACCGGAAGTCGCGTCGTCGCTGACGCGGCGAATCGCATGGATATCGAGATGAGCAAGGGGACGTCGATGGAAGCCAGGGCTCAGGCGCGGTACATCCGCGTCACGCCCATGAAGGCCCGCCGTGTGGTGGACCTCATCCGTGGCATGAACGCCGCGGAGGCCCAGGCGGTCCTGCGATTCGCTCCGCAGGCCGCGAGTGAGCCGGTCGGCAAGGTGCTGGACAGCGCCATTGCCAACGCCGGTCACAACCACAACTTGGACACGAACATCCTGTACGTGTCCGCCGCCTACGTGGACGAGGGTCCGACCCTCAAGCGTTTCCGTCCGCGGGCACAGGGCCGGGCGTACCGCATCCGCAAGCGCACCAGCCACATCACCGTGGTTGTCGCCGAGAAGGAGAGGACCCGCTAGTGGGCCAGAAGGTTAACCCGCACGGGTTCCGTCTCGGCATCACCACGGACTTCAAGTCCCGGTGGTACGCCGACAAGCTGTACAAGGACTACGTCGGCGAGGACGTCAAGATTCGTCAGATGATGACGAAGGGCATGGAGCGCGCCGGGATCTCGAAGGTTGAGATCGAGCGCACCCGTGAGCGCGTCCGCGTCGACATCCACACCGCCCGGCCGGGCATCGTCATCGGCCGTCGTGGTGCGGAGGCCGACCGCATCCGCGGTGAGCTGGAGAAGCTCACCGGCAAGCAGGTTCAGCTGAACATCCTCGAGGTCAAGAACCCCGAGGTCGACGCTCAGCTTGTGGCGCAGGGTGTGGCCGAGCAGCTCTCGAGCCGCGTGTCCTTCCGCCGCGCGATGCGCAAGGCGATGCAGAGCTCCATGAAGGCCGGGGCCAAGGGCATCAAGATCCAGTGCGGTGGTCGTCTGGGTGGGGCCGAAATGTCCCGCTCGGAGTTCTACCGTGAGGGTCGCGTGCCGCTGCACACGCTGCGCGCCAACGTCGACTACGGCTTCTTCGAGGCCCGTACGACGTTCGGTCGCATCGGCGTGAAGGTGTGGATCTACAAGGGCGACGTCAAGAACATCGCCGAGGTCCGCGCCGAGAACGCCGCGGCTCGTGCCAGCAACCGTCCCGCCCGCGGCGGCGCTCCCGAGCGTCCCCGTCGTGGTGGCGAGGGTGGCGGCGGCGGTCGTGGCGGCGAGCGCGGTGGCCGTGGTGGCCGCGGCGGACGTCCGCAGCAGAACGACGCGCAGGCCACCGGTTCCTCGGACACCGGCTCCGCGCCGGCGGCCGAGGCTGTGAACTCGGCGCCCGAATCCGGATCGGAGGCCTGACCCCGATGCTGATCCCCCGCAGGGTCAAGCACCGCAAGCAGCACCACCCCAAGCGTGGTGGCCGCGCCAAGGGCGGTACGGAACTGGCGTTCGGCGAGTACGGCATCCAGGCCCTCGGCCAGGCGTACGTGACCAACCGTCAGATCGAGTCCGCTCGTATTGCCATCACCCGGCACATTCGCCGTGGTGGCAAGGTGTGGATCAACATCTACCCCGACCGTCCGCTGACCAAGAAGCCTGCCGAGACCCGCATGGGTTCCGGTAAGGGCTCGCCCGAGTGGTGGGTCGCGAACGTCAAGCCCGGTCGGGTGATGTTCGAACTGTCGTACCCGAACGAGAAGGTGGCTCGTGAGGCGCTTACCCGCGCCGTGCACAAGCTGCCGATGAAGTGCCGGATCGTCCGGCGCGAGGCTGGTGAGGCGTGATGGCGGCCGTTACCAAGGCGTCCGAGCTCCGCGAACTCGGTGACGAGGAAATCGTCGCCAAGCTCCGCGAAGCCAAGGAGGAGCTGTTCAACCTCCGTTTCCAGGCGGCGACCGGGCAGCTCGAAAACCACGGGCGGCTCAAGGCTGTCCGTAAGGACATCGCCCGGATCTACACGCTGATGCGCGAGCGCGAGCTGGGCATCGACGTGCAGGAGACCGGAGGCGCGGCGTGAGCGAGAAGACTGAGATGACTGAAGCAACCCGGGGTTTCCGCAAGACCCGTGAGGGCCTCGTCGTCAGCGACAAGATGGACAAGACCGTCGTCGTCGCCGTCGAGGACCGCGTGAAGCACCCGATGTACGGCAAGGTCATCCGCCGCACGAACAAGCTGAAGGCTCACGACGAGCAGAACGCCTGTGGCGTCGGTGACCGTGTCGTCCTCATGGAGACTCGGCCGCTGTCCGCCAGCAAGCGCTGGCGCATCGTCGAGATCCTCGAAAAGGCCAAGTAGCGAGCGCCGGTCGCCCCACCATCCGTGGGTCGTGACCGCGACGTGACGATCAGGAGTTAGACGTGATCCAGCAGGAGTCGCGACTGCGAGTCGCCGACAACACGGGTGCGAAGGAGATTCTCTGCATCCGTGTGCTCGGTGGCTCCGGCCGGCGCTACGCGGGCATCGGGGACGTCATCGTTGCCACCGTCAAGGACGCGATCCCCGGTGGCAACGTGAAGAAGGGCGACGTCATCAAGGCAGTCGTCGTGCGGACGGTCAAGGAGCGCCGGCGTGTCGACGGCTCCTACATCCGCTTCGACGAGAACGCCGCCGTTGTCCTGAAGAACGATGGCGAACCCCGAGGCACCCGTATTTTCGGTCCGGTCGGCCGTGAGCTTCGTGAGAAGAAGTTCATGAAGATCATCTCGCTCGCGCCGGAGGTGCTCTAACCAATGGCGAAGGCGATGAAGATCAAGAAGGGTGACCTGGTACAGGTCATCACGGGCAAGGACAAGGGCAAGCAGGGCAAGGTCATCGCGGCCTACCCGCCGAAGGAGCGCGTCCTGGTCGAGGGCGTCAACCGGATCAAGAAGCACACCAAGGTCGGTCAGTCCGCCAAGGGTGCCAAGACCGGTGGCATCATCACCCAGGAAGCCTCCATCCACGTCAGCAACGTGATGCTGGTGGTGGAGAAGGACGGTAAGAAGGTCCCGACGCGGACCGGCTTCCGGTTCGATGACGAGGGCAACAAGATCCGGTACGCCAAGCGGACCGGTGAGGACATCTGATGACGGTCACCACTGAGGCGCGCGAACTGCCGCGTCTGAAGCAGCGTTACCGCGAGGAGATCCTCGGCAAGCTGCGTGAGGAGTTCTCGTTCGAGAACGTCATGCAGGTTCCGGGCGTCACCAAGATCGTGGTCAACATGGGTGTGGGCGACGCCGCCCGCGACTCGAAGCTGATCGACGGCGCGATCAAGGACCTGATGGCCATCACCGGCCAGAAGCCCCAGGTCACGAAGGCCCGCAAGTCCATCGCGCAGTTCAAGCTGCGTGAGGGTCAGCCGATCGGCGCGCACGTTACACTGCGCGGCGACCGCATGTGGGAGTTCCTCGACCGTCTGCTGTCGATCGCGCTGCCGCGTATCCGCGACTTCCGCGGTCTCTCGCCGAAGCAGTTCGACGGCCGCGGCAACTACACCTTCGGTCTCACGGAGCAGTCGATGTTCCACGAGATCGACCAGGACAAGATCGACCGCGTTCGCGGCATGGACATCACTGTGGTGACCAGCGCCAAGAACGACGACGAGGGCCGCGCTCTGCTGCGTCTCCTCGGCTTCCCGTTCAAGGAAGCGTGAGCAGTCGGCTCGCCGACTGAGGAACGCAACAAGGAGACTGAGACGTGGCGAAGAAGGCCCTGATCGCAAAGGCCGCCCGCAAGCCGAAGTTCGAGGTTCGTGGCTACACGCGCTGCCAGCGCTGTGGCCGTCCTCACTCGGTGTACCGCAAGTTCGGCCTGTGCCGCGTGTGCCTGCGCACGATGGCGCACGCCGGCGAGCTGCCGGGCGTCACCAAGAGCAGCTGGTAGTTCGCGACGGTCGCCTCGGCGACCGACGCGGCACCCGCACATCGGTCGTCCCGTGGGGACGAACGAGAACAGTAACGACGTCGTAGGTCCCGCACCGCAGTCGTCGCTTCGCCGCTCTCCCTCGGGAGGGCGGCGGGGCGAGGGATCGCACGCCGGGAAACCACGGCGAGAAAGGCCTTGAGGCCGTCATGACCATGACCGACCCCATCGCAGACATGCTGACCCGTCTGCGGAACGCCAACTCGGCTTATCACGACGACGTCGTGATGCCGTTCAGCAAGATCAAGTCGCACATCGCGGAGATCCTCCAGCAGGAGGGTTACATCCAGGGCTGGCGCGTCGAGGACGCGGAGGTGGGCAAGAAGCTCACCGTCGTCCTCAAGTACGGCCCGAACCGCGAGCGCTCGATCGCCGGCGTCCGCCGTGTGTCGAAGCCCGGTCTGCGGGTGTACGCAAAGTCCACGAACCTGCCGAAGGTGCTCGGTGGCCTCGGCGTCGCGATTATCTCGACGTCGACCGGTCTCCTCACCGACAAGCAGGCGGCCAAGAAGGGCGTGGGCGGGGAAGTCCTCGCCTTCGTCTGGTAAGGGAAGGGAAGGAGAGCAATGTCGCGCATCGGACGTCTCCCCATCCCGGTTCCCACCGGTGTGGACGTCACCATCAATGGCCGCGAGGTTGTCGTGAAGGGCCCCAAGGGTTCCCTGTCGCACACCATCGCCGCCCCGATCGAGATCGCAAAGTCGGATGACGGCACCCTCGCGGTGACCCGTCCCGACGACGAGCGTCGCTCGAAGGCCCTGCACGGGCTGTCCCGGACGCTGGTGGCGAACATGATCACTGGTGTGACCCAGGGATACATCAAGAAGCTCGAGATCAGCGGTGTCGGTTACCGAGTCCAGGCGAAGGGCTCCTCGCTGGAGTTCGCGCTCGGATTCAGCCACCCCGTCGTCGTCGAGGCCCCGGAGGGCATCACCTTCGTGGTCGAGGCCCCGACCCGTTTCTCGGTCGAAGGCATCGACAAGCAGAAGGTCGGTGAAATCGCCGCGAACATCCGCAAGCTGCGGAAGCCCGACCCGTACAAGGCCAAGGGCGTCAAGTACGCCGGCGAGGTCATCCGCCGCAAGGTCGGAAAGGCTGGTAAGTAGGCATGGCTGTCGGCGTGAAGACCGGCAAGGGCGTTGCGAAGAAGTCTGTCGCACGCAAGCGCCGGCACATTCGGGTGCGGAAGAAGGTTTCCGGCACCCCGCTGCGGCCCCGTCTCGTCGTGAGCCGCTCCACCCGTCACATGGTGGCGCAGGTTATCGACGACATCGCCGGCCACACTCTCGCTTCGGCCTCCACGATGGACCCGTCCATCCGTGGTGGTGAGGGCGACAAGACCGCTCAGGCTCGCAAGGTCGGCGAATTGGTCGCCGAGCGCGCGAAGGCTGCCGGTGTAGAGGCTGTCGTGTTCGACCGCGGTGGTAACAAGTACCACGGTCGTATCGCCGCCCTCGCGGATGCCGCACGCGGAAACGGGCTCACCTTCTGAGCCCGCTGCTCCGGACAAGCTTCGAACGACAGATGAGGACATTCTGATGGCTGGACCCCAGCGCCGCGGTGGCGGCGCCGGCGGCGGCGAGCGGCGGGACCGGCGGGATCGACGTGATGGTGGCGCAGCCGCCGAGAAGACCGCTTACGTCGAGCGCGTCGTCGCGATCAATCGCGTCGCCAAGGTCGTGAAGGGTGGTCGTCGCTTCAGCTTCACCGCGCTGGTCGTGGTTGGCGATGGCGATGGCACCGTAGGTGTCGGTTACGGCAAGGCCAAGGAGGTGCCGGCCGCGATCGCCAAGGGTGTTGAAGAGGCCAAGAAGCACTTCTTCAAGGTCCCCCGTATCCAGGGCACCATTCCGCACCCGATCCAGGGTGAGAAGGCTGCCGGCGTCGTGCTCCTGAAGCCGGCCTCGCCGGGTACCGGTGTCATCGCCGGTGGCCCCGTGCGCGCCGTGCTCGAGTGCGCCGGCATCCACGACGTGCTGAGCAAGTCGCTCGGTTCGTCGAACCCGATCAACATCGTGCACGCGACCGTCGCGGCGCTCCAGGGGCTCGTTCGCCCCGAGGAGATCGCGGCTCGTCGTGGCCTGCCTCTGGAGGACGTGGCCCCGGCCGCGCTTCTGCGGGCCCGCGCGGGGGTTGGTGCGTAATGGCACGTCTCAAGGTCACGCAGACCCGATCCAAGATCGGTGGCAGGCAGAACCAGCGGGACACTCTCCGTTCGCTCGGTCTCAAGCGCGTCCACGACGTGGTCGTCAAGGAAGACCGCCCGGAGATCCGCGGCATGATCGCGACGGTGTCGCACCTCGTCACCGTCGAGGAGGTCGACTGACATGGGTGCTGACAACCCGCTGAAGGTGCACCACCTGCGGCCCGCCCCGGGCGCCAAGACCGCCAAGACCCGCGTGGGTCGTGGCGAGGGCTCCAAGGGCAAGACCGCCGGTCGTGGCACCAAGGGCACCAAGGCTCGTTACCAGGTGCCGGCCCGCTTCGAGGGTGGGCAGATGCCGCTGCACATGCGGCTGCCCAAGCTCAAGGGCTTCAAGAACCCGTTCCGGGTCGAGTTCCAGGTCGTGAACCTGGACAAGATCGAGTCCCTGTACCCCGAGGGTGGCGAAGTCACCGTCGAGGGTCTGATCGAGAAGGGCGCGGTTCGCAAGAACCTGCCCGTCAAGATCCTGGGCACCGGCGAGATCTCGGTCGCCGTTCAGGTGAAGGTGCACGCCTTCTCCGGCTCGGCGAAGACGAAGATCGCCGCCGCGGGCGGTTCGACCGACGAACTGTCGGTCTGACCGTAGGCGCGGACAAGGTTTGACCGTCATGGCCCGTTCGGATCGGTACCGAACGGGCCTTGACGTCGTTGGAGGCTATAGCGCAGGGGCGTCACGCCGGTAAGGTGGTGACGCCCCTGTGGTCTGCTGTGTCGTGGGGGCGGATCCATTGCCACACCCCACACATGACCTGCTCTGTTTTTGCCGTGTGTTGTGTCATGTCGCAGGAACGTCGGACCGGGGCGATACTTCCGGGCCGTCGGCGCTGTTATTGTCCGTGAGGTTCCCTGTGCGGGACCTGACCAGTGGTCCTCTCCGGACCGACGACTCGATCGACTCGCCCCTAAGACGGGCGGGGCGCAGGAGGCAGTGTGCTCACCGCGTTCGCCAGGGCGTTCCGCACGCCCGACCTGCGCAAGAAGCTGCTGTTCACGTTGGCGATCATCGTCCTCTTCCGGATCGGGTCGCATATCCCGGTACCGGGCGTCTCGTTCGAGATGGTGCGCTCTTGCGTAGAGGACTCCAACCGGAACAGCCTGTTCGGCCTCGTGAACATGTTCAGCGGCGGCGCGCTGCTGCAACTCACGATCTTCGCGCTGGGGATCATGCCGTACATCACGGCGAGCATCATCCTGCAGCTGCTGACCGTGGTGATCCCGCGGCTGGAGGCCCTCAAGAAGGAGGGCCAGTCCGGGACCGCGAAGATCACCCAGTACACCCGGTACCTCACCATCGCGCTGTCGATTCTGCAGTCGACCGCGCTGATCGCCACCGCCCGCAGCGGCGCGCTGTTCTCCAGCGCCCGCAGTGCGACCTGCGACCCGCAGGGCATCGTTCCCGACGACTCGCTCTTCCGGGTGATCGTCATGGTCGCCGTGATGACCGCCGGCACCTCGACGATCATGTGGCTCGGTGAGCTGATCACCGACCGCGGCATCGGCAACGGCATGTCGATCCTGATGTTCGTCTCGGTCGCCGCCGGCTTCCCGGCCGCGCTGTGGACGATCAAGGAGCAGGGCACCATCGGTGGCGGCTGGGTGCCGTTCTTCACCGTCATCGCCATCGGCCTCGTGATGGTCGGCCTGGTGGTCTTCGTGGAACAGGCGCAGCGCCGGATCCCGGTGCAGTACGCCAAGCGCATGATCGGGCGTCGCGCCTACGGCGGGACCTCGACCTACATCCCGCTCAAGGTGAACCAGGCGGGCATCATCCCCGTCATCTTCGCCTCGTCGCTGCTGTACATCCCGGCCCTCATCGCTCAGTTCAGCGGTGGGAAATCGGACTGGGCGGTGTGGATCGAACGCCACTTCGTCAAGGGCGACCACCCGCTGTACATGATCACGTACTTCCTGCTGATCGTCTTCTTCGCGTTCTTCTACGTGGCCATCACGTTCAACCCCGAAGAAGTAGCCGACAACATGAAGAAGTATGGTGGCTTCATTCCGGGGATCCGCGCCGGCAGACCGACTGCGGAATACCTGAACTACATCCTCACCAGGATCACGTGGCCCGGATCGTTGTACCTGGGCATGATCGCGCTGGTACCCAGCATCGCGCTCGTGCTCTTCAACGCCAACCAGAACTTCCCGTTCGGCGGCACGAGCATCCTGATCATCGTGGGAGTGGGTCTGGAAACCGTGAAGCAGATCGAGAGTCAGCTCCAGCAGCGCAACTACGAAGGCTTCCTCCGCTAAATGCGTATCGTTCTCGTGGGGCCTCCCGGCGCGGGTAAGGGAACCCAGGCCCAGTACATCGCCGCCAACCTGTCGATTCCCGCCGTCTCGACCGGTGACATCTTCCGCGCCAACGTGAGTCAGGGCACCCCGCTCGGCCGCGAGGCGAAGACCTACATGGACGCGGGCAACCTCGTGCCCGACGAGGTGACCATAGGCATGGTCCGGGAGCGCCTCGCGCAGCCGGACGTCGCCGCCGGTTTCCTCCTCGACGGGTTCCCGCGCAACACCGCTCAGGCGAAGGTGCTCGACGAGATCCTCGCCGAGAACGACACCGAGCTCGACGTGGTGCTCGAGCTCAAGGTCGACGACTCGGAGATCATCCAGCGCATCTCCGGTCGCCGGCAGTGCCGCGCGAACGGGCACGTCTGCCACATCCTGACCGACCCGCCGAAGGTGCCGGGCGTCTGCGACGAGTGCGGCAGCGAGTTGTACCAGCGCGACGACGACCGCGAGGAGACCGTCCGGCACCGCCTGGACGTGTACAAGGAGCAGACCGAACCCTTGGTCGGCTATTACTCCGAGCGCAACCTCCTGCTGCCCATCCAGGCGACGGGTCCGGTCAAGGAGGTCACCGGGCGCGCGATGACCGCGCTCCGGGAGTTCGGCGCCTGATCGGGCGCCGGCCGCGACAGACATCACACATGGGCGATCCGGGGAAACCCCGGATCGCCCATCGTGTTTTTCAGCCGAGACCATTCGGCCGGGACAATGCCACGGCCGAGACCAGGCTTCGGCGATATACACAGACGAGGACGGCCATGCCGGTGTTCAGGAAGCGGCACATGCGAATCGAGCGCAAGACGCCCGAGCAGATCGAGAAGATGCGTCGTGCCGGGGCCGTCGTGGCAAACACGCTGGAGTTGCTGCGCGAGGCGGCGAAGCCCGGGGTGACCACGGCCGATCTGGACTCGATCGCCGAGCGGTCGATCCGTGCGGCCGGCGCGATTCCCTCGTTCAAGGGCTATCACGGCTTCCCGGCGTCGATCTGCGCGTCGGTCAACGACGTGGTGGTGCACGGGATTCCGGACGAGACGCCGCTGCGGGACGGGGACATCATCTCGATCGACTGCGGCGCGATCCTGGACGGCTGGCACGGCGACTCGGCGATCACCGTGCCGATCGGCACGGTGCGGCCCGAGGTGCTCGAACTGAGCCGGGTGTGCGAGCAGTCGATGTGGGCGGGCATCGAGGCGGCGGTGGCCGGCGGTCGGCTGACCGACATCAGCCACGCGGTGGAGAAGTCGATCCGGGCCAACCCGCTGCCGGGCGGCGCCAAGTACGGCATCGTCGAGGACTACGGGGGCCACGGCATCGGCACCGAGATGCACCAGGACCCGCACGTGCTCAACTACGGCCCCGGCGGCCGGGGTCCGCGCCTGGAGGTCGGTGTGTGCCTGGCGATCGAGCCGATGGTCACCCTCGGCAAGCCGGACACGTACACGCTGCCCGACGAGTGGACGGTCAAGACCACCGCGGGCGGCCACGCGGCGCACTGGGAACACTCCATCGCGATCACCGAGAACGGGCCCGTGGTACTGACCCGTCCCTGATGCCAGACCCCCGTCGATGGTGGGGCTGGCACCATGTACGACGCCGCGGTGCCTGCCTACTGTCGAAGGCATGGTGAGGCATCCGACCATGCGGGCATCCGACGTCGACCGTGAAGCGGCGGTGACGCTTCTGCGCGACCACCACGCGGTCGGACGGTTGACGCTCGCAGAGTTCAACGAACGTATGGGGGCCGCCTTCGGGGCGGTCACGCTGGGGGAGTTGGCCCGGCTGATCTCCGATCTGCCGCCGCCCGAGCACCTGGAGGCGGACGTCGAGGTGATCCGCGCGCGGATGGCCTACGAGGCGGCGCGCACCCGGGCCGTCCTCGCCCGGCCGGTCGCGCCGGAGGCACCGGTGCTTCCGGCGCCGCCGGCGTCGACGACGTGGCCGACGCCCAGACCCGCACCGCCGCCGGCGGTGGCCCGGGACCGGGTGTACCGGGACGTGGGTCCGGTGCCGCGGGAGCGGGACGGGTGGGCCGCCGGGGCGCGGGCCCTGCGGGCGGCGTGGACCACGCTGAACGCGATCACCGCGTTGAACGTGGTGATCTGGCTGCTGGTCGCGGTGGCCGGTACCGGCGTCGTGTACTTCTGGCCGGTGTGGGTCTACGGTCCGGCCGCGGCGGTGCTGGGCTCGATCCAGATGTGCTTCTGGCGACACGGGCGCCCCGCGCCCTGATGACCGGGCTCCGGATCAGGGCCTACGCTCGTGGTATGGACCGTGATCCGAACGCCCTCGCGACCCCCGCGGACCGCGAACGTGTGACCGCCGAGCTGCGCGAGCACCTCGCGTCCGGCCGGCTCGCGCTGTCCGAATACCGGGCGCGCCTGGACGCGGTCCGCCGAGCGGGTACGGTGGGGGAGCTCGACGCGGTCTCGGCGCAGTTGCCGGGCCGCGAGGATCGGGACGACGCGGCGGGTGCGACGCCGCCGCGGGAGTACCACCCATACGTCGACGCGCCTCCACGAGCCGGTGCCTACGGTCCGGCGGAGGGGCGGCGTCAGCGGGTTTCCAACGCGACGCTGAACAAGGTCTGGTTGGTCGTGATGTCGCTCGGCGTGTTGCTATGGGCGCTGGTCTACTTCGTGAAGTAGACCCGCAGGCGCCCCGGCGGGAACGGAACCGATGGTTCCGGGCCCGGTTTCGCTTTCACGCGCCGAGTGCCTTAGACTGACTCGTCGGCTCACATGTAGCCAGGTTTGGCGCGCCCGTCGTCTGGGCGCCAAAAATTTGAGCTTCGTCATGTGGCCGGGTAACGGTAGCTGATCCCGAGATACGAAGCGCGGAGGACATGCCCAAGAAGCAAGGGGCCATCGAAATCGAGGGCACCGTCATCGAGTCGCTCCCCAACGCCATGTTTCGCGTGGAGCTTCAGAACGGGCACAAAGTCCTCGCGCACATCAGTGGGAAGATGCGGATGCACTACATCCGTATTCTTCCGGACGACCGGGTTGTCGTGGAGCTGAGCCCTTACGACCTGACCCGCGGCCGGATCGTCTACCGCTACAAGTAGGCGAGCCCCGGCCCTGCCCACGCCGTGCGTGGTGTGCGGGGCTTGGACGCAAACCGATAACCGACTCGGCGACGGCGGCGTGCCCGCACGCCCTCGTCACACGTACCGGAGAAATCATGAAGGTCAAGCCGAGCGTCAAGAAGATCTGCGACAAGTGCAAGGTGATCCGCCGTCACGGCCGGGTCATGGTGATCTGCGAGAACCTGCGCCACAAGCAGCGCCAGGGCTGAGCAGCAACCCCCTCGCACAACGAGCGATCGACGCGCGACGCACCCCGTAAGAGCCGCAGCACCCGACCCCCGCCTCGTGCGGGACGCCACCCTCGGCCGGAGGCCGAGGACCGAGGACATCTCCAGAAGGTGTGCCGGACCGGTGCTGGGCCAGACCTCCGACTAAACCAGGAGCCACACATATGGCACGCCTCGTCGGCGTCGACCTCCCCCGTGAGAAGCGGGTCGAGGTCGCTCTGACCTACATCTTCGGCGTCGGGCGCACTCGTGCGCTGGACACGCTGAAGAACACCGGTGTCAACCCTGACACCCGCGTCCGCGATCTCGCCGAGGACGACCTGATCAAGCTTCGCGACTGGATCGAGTCGAACTACCGCGTCGAGGGTGACCTCCGCCGCGAAGTTCAGGCCGACATCCGCCGCAAGGTCGAGATCGGTTGCTACGAAGGTCTGCGTCACCGTCGCGGTCTTCCCGTCCGCGGTCAGCGCACCCACACCAACGCGCGTACCCGCAAGGGCCCGCGTCGCGCGATCGCCGGCAAGAAGAAGCCGGGCAAGAAGTAGTCCGCGTACGACGGATCACGCGGTCCTCAATTCGTAGCGGACCGACGACCTCAGGAGTTTCCAGCAGATGCCTCCCAAGAGCCGCGCGGGCGCCAAGAAGGTGCGCCGCAAGGAAAAGAAGAACGTCGCTCACGGGCACGCCCACATCAAGAGCACGTTCAACAACACCATCGTTTCGATCACGGACCCCAGCGGCAACGTGATCTCGTGGGCCTCCGCGGGCCACGTCGGCTTCAAGGGTTCGCGCAAGTCGACCCCCTTCGCCGCGCAGATGGCCGCCGAGTCCGCCGCGCGTCGTGCCCAGGAGCACGGCATGCGCAAGGTCGACGTTTTCGTCAAGGGCCCGGGTTCCGGTCGTGAGACCGCCATTCGTTCGCTGCAGGCCACCGGCCTGGAGGTGGGTTCCATTCAGGACGTCACCCCCGTGCCGCACAACGGCTGCCGCCCCCCCAAGCGCCGCCGCGTCTGACCAGCAGCTGACTAGGAGTTAAAGAACAATGGCGCGTTACACCGGCGCGGACTGCAAGCGCTGCCGTCGCGAGAAGATGAAGCTGTTCCTCAAGGGCAGCAAGTGCGAGGGCCCGAAGTGCCCGATCGAGATCCGGCCTTACCCGCCGGGTGAGCACGGTCGTGGCCGTACCAAGGACAGCGAGTACCTGCTGCAGATGCGCGAGAAGCAGAAGTGCGCGCGCATCTACGGTGTGCTCGAGAAGCAGTTCAAGGGCTACTACGAGGAAGCGAACCGTCGCCAGGGCAAGACCGGCGAGAACCTGCTTCGCATCCTCGAGTCGCGCCTGGACAACGTGGTCTACCGCGCGGGCTTCGCCAAGTCGCGTGACCACGCCCGTCAGCTGGTTCGCCACGGTCACATCGTGGTCAACGGCGTCAAGACGGACATCCCGTCGTTCCGGGTCTCCGACAACGACATCATCGAGGTCCGCAAGGACTCGGTCGAGCTGACCCCGTTCGTGGTCGCCCGTGCCGAGGCCGGCGAGCGCACCGTCCCGGCCTGGCTCGAGGTCATCCCGGGCAAGATGCGCATCCTCGTGCACTCCCTCCCGGCGCGTCAGGTCATCGACACGCAGGTGCAGGAGCAGCTCATCGTCGAGCTCTACTCCAAGTAGGAGCTCCACGGGATCGGGCGGACCGGGATTGTGCCGGTCCGCCCGTATCCTTGTTTCCACTGGCGTCAAATAGCGGGCGCCATCATCAGGAGGCATCCCCATGCTTATCGCTCAGCGGCCGACCCTCACCGAGGACGTCGTCGACGAATACCGTTCGCGGTTCGTCATCGAGCCCCTCGAGCCCGGCTTCGGCTACACGCTCGGCAACTCGCTCCGTCGTACGCTCCTCTCCTCGATCCCGGGCGCGGCTGTCACCAGCATCCGGATCGACGGCGTCCTGCACGAGTTCACCACCGTGCCGGGTGTCAAGGAGGACGTCACCGACCTCATCCTGAACATCAAGCAGCTGGTCGTCTCCTCGGAGCACGACGAGCCGGTCGTGATGTACCTGCGCAAGCAGGGCCCGGGTGTGGTCACCGCCGGCGACATCGCGCCGCCGGCCGGTGTCGAGGTGCACAACCCCGACCTGGTCCTGGCGACGCTGAACGCCAAGGGCAAGCTGGAGATGGAGCTGACCGTCGAGCGCGGTCGCGGCTACGTCTCCGCGGTGCAGAACAAGCAGGCGGGCCAGGAGATCGGCCGCGTGCCGGTCGACTCGATCTACTCGCCGGTGCTCAAGGTCACGTACAAGGTCGAGGCCACCCGTGTCGAGCAGCGCACGGACTTCGACAAGCTGATCGTCGACGTCGAGACCAAGCAGTCCATGCGTCCGCGTGACGCGATGGCCTCCGCGGGCAAGACGCTGGTCGAGCTGTTCGGTCTCGCGCGCGAGCTGAACATCGACGCCGAGGGCATCGACATGGGCCCGTCGCCGACCGATGCCGCGCTCGCGGCCGATCTGGCGCTGCCGATCGAGGAGCTCGAGCTCACGGTCCGCTCGTACAACTGCCTCAAGCGCGAGGGCATCCACACCGTGGGTGAATTGGTCGCGCGCAGCGAGGCCGACCTGCTGGACATCCGCAACTTCGGTGCGAAGTCCATCGACGAGGTCAAGGCGAAGCTCAACGGGATGGGTCTGGCCCTCAAGGACAGCCCGCCCGGGTTCGACCCGACCGCCGCTGCGGACAGCTTCGGCGACGAGGACGACCACGGCTTCGCGGAGACCGAGCAGTACTGAACGACACCTTCGGGTGTTGTCACCACCCGGGCCGACCGGCCCGGGTGGACTGACGTCGGTACCTGACACGGCCGGCGCAGGAATATCTAGGAGAGAACATGCCCAGGCCCACCAAGGGTCCGCGCCTCGGCGGCGGCCCGTCCCACGAGCGGCTGATCCTGGCCGGTCTCGCGACGGCGCTGTTCGAGCACGGTCGGATCACCACGACCGAGGCCAAGGCGCGTCGGCTGCGTCCCGTCGCCGAGCGACTGATCACCAAGGCGAAGAAGGGCGACCTGCACAACCGTCGCCAGGTGCTCACGATCGTTCGTGACAAGAGCGTCGTGCACTCGCTGTTCGAGGAGATCGCTCCCCGGTACGAGAACCGCCCGGGCGGTTACACGCGCATCACCAAGATCGGCAACCGCAAGGGCGACAACGCGCCCATGGCGGTCATCGAGCTGGTCGAGGCGCTGACCGTGGCGCAGACCGCGGTCGGCGAGGCCGAGGCCGCCACGAAGCGCTCGGTCAAGGAGCAGGAGACCGCCAAGGTCGAGACGACGAAGGTCGTCGAGACCGAGGAGGCGCCCGCCGCCGAGGCCGAGCAGGCCGAAGAGGGCAAGGACGCCGACAAGGCCTGACGGTCTTCTCGCATGCTCCACGCGTTCTGATTCACAGTGCGAGCCCGTTCCCCGTATTCGTACGGGGGACGGGCTCGCGCCATGCCCGGAGGTGGTTGACGTGGTGCGCTTGCGCATCGATCTGTCGTACGACGGCACCGAGTTCGCGGGCTGGGCCCGCCAGCGCGAGTTGCGCACCGTGCAGGGCACGCTGGAGAGCGCCCTGACCACCGTGCTGCGGCTGGCCGAGCCGGCCCAGCTGACCGTGGCCGGGCGGACCGACGCGGGGGTGCACGCGCGCGGCCAGGTGGCGCATCTGGACGTGCCGGACGAGGTCTGGGACGCGCTGGGCGACGTGGCCCTGCGGCGGGTCACCGGGGCACTGCCGCGGGACCTGCGGGTGCGGGACATCACCGTGGCGCCCGAGGGCTTCGACGCGCGGTTCGGCGCGATCTGGCGGCGCTACGCGTACCGGGTGTGCGACGCGCCGGGCGGGGTGGACCCGCTGCGGCGGGGCAACGTGGTGTGGCACGACCGGCCGCTGGACGAGACCCGGATGAACGCGGCGGCGCGGCGGTTGTTGGGCGAGCACGACTTCGCGTCGTTCTGCCGCAAGCGCGAGGGGGCCACGACGGTGCGCTGTCTCCAGGACTTCTCCTGGGCGCGCGAGACGCCGACCGGGGCCGATGTGGGGCCCGCGTTTCGAC
The DNA here is from genome assembly GCF_042956465.1 of Embleya sp. NPDC008237. NCBI lineage: Bacteria > Bacillati > Actinomycetota > Actinomycetes > Kitasatosporales > Streptomycetaceae > Embleya > Embleya sp. NPDC008237. The sequence goes on along the minus strand of NZ_JBIBGL010000008.1, from coordinate 294,848 downwards.
CGGTGATCGTGGCCACCGTGCGGGCGGACGCGTTCTGCCACAACATGGTGCGCTCGCTGGTCGGCGCGATGTTGGCGGTGGGTACCGGGCGCAAGCCGGTGGACTGGCCGCTGGAGGTGCTCGGGCGCGCGGTGCGCGACTCGGGCGTACATGTCGCGCCCGCGCACGGGCTCACCCTGGAGGAGGTGGCCTACCCGGCGGACGAGCTGCTCGCCGATCGGGTCACCGCGACCCGGCGGCGCCGGGACGGCAGCTGAGTCGGGGCGGCAACCGGGGCCGGGTCAGCCCTGGATCTGTTCCAGGGCCTTGCGCCTGTTCTCCTCGTCGATCTGCTTGGACCTCGCCTCGCCGCGCGCGGTGAGCGAGTTCCACAGGAACTTGTCCACGTCGTCCTGGGCCTGGGCCATCGGCTTGTCGTCGCCGACCGGGTCCTTGCCGTCGGCGTACCAGTCGAGGGTGAACAGGGCGTAGCGACCGACCGAGTTCCGCAGCTTGCCGTGCTTTTGCTTCTTGGTGTCCAAGACCTTGACGCCGGGGCCGGCCAGCGGCAGGAGTTCGCCGCCGTCCTTGCCGTTCTTGACCGCGGTGGCCTTGTCCGCGGACGGGAACGAGCCCACCGCGGCGGTGGAGACGATGCCGTCCGGGCCGATCACCGCGAGTCGGATGAGCTGGGTGCACTGCTGATTGCGCGCGGCCGCGCCGAGCTTGGGGTCGGTGCCGTCCGAACAGGTGTTGTCCAGCTTGCTCGCGACCACCGAGTACTGCCGCCCGTTGACGGTGAACTTCGAGCCGGGGAACAACGATTCGACCGTGAACGGCGCGGTGTCCAGGGTCGGGTCGGCGAGCACGGCCTGGGCCGGGGGCGGCGGCGGGACGGTGGGCGCGGGGCGGAAGGTCGGCTTGGCCGGGGCGAAGGAGGCGGCGGAGGGGCCGGTCGAGGAGCCGGGGCCGGCGCTCTTCTTCTTGTCGTCGCCGCCGGACATCGCCATGACCGCGGCGACCACACCGCCGACCAGCGCGAGGCCGAGCACGGAGCCGCCGACGGTGAACAGCAGTCGGCGGCGACGGGCCGCCGCGTCCCGCCGCTCCGCCAGCGCGTCCCAGTCGGGCCCGGCGGAGCCGGCGAACTGCGGTTGCTGCGTTGGCTGTTCGGGCACGGGCCGGGATTGCGCGAAGGGCTGCTGGGGCTGCTGATGCGGTTGTTGCCCGTGCGGGTCGTGCGCGTGCGAGGGGAACGGGTCCCACGCGTGTTGTGGTTGCCCCGGCGTGCCGGGCCCGCCCGGGCGCACGCTCCACGGCTGCTGCCCGTCGTCTCCCGGTGGTGTACCGACCCCCGACATTTCCGCCCCCTGCAAACGGTGACTTGCCTCGGCTCCCCATGCGCCGAAGCTCCAGTCGTTCGGCGCATCGTACCTACCCGCCGATCCGGTGACGGCCGGCGTGGCATGGTAGGAGCACCCGCCTCGATGGCTTACGCTGGGGAGGGGCATGAGCAGATCATTGCCCCATTGCTCGTTTTGACCGGCACCCCCTTGACCCGGTATTGTGCCGGTTCGTTGTGCGTATTGGCTTGCTTGAGTGGAGTCGGTACGCCGGGCCGCCGGCCACCGGAGTCCGCATTCGGTTCGGAATCATCTCCCGGACAGCCAGTCGGCATCCGTCAGCACACACTCACGAAGAAGCGAAGGCTATCGACCGTGCGCACGTACAGCCCCAAGCCCGGCGACGTCCAGCGTCAGTGGCACGTCATCGACGCGACCGATGTCGTGCTCGGCCGTCTGTCCACCCAGGCTGCTGCCCTGCTCCGGGGTAAGCACAAGCCGGTGTACGCGCCGCACGTCGACACCGGCGATTTCGTCATCATTGTGAACGCCGACAAGGTGCACCTGTCGGGTAACAAGCGCAGCCAGAAGATGGCGTACCGCCACTCCGGCTACCCGGGTGGCCTCCGCGCCGTCCGCTACGACGAGCTGCTGGAGAAGAACCCCGAGAAGGCCGTGGAGAAGGCCATCAAGGGCATGCTCCCGAAGAACACCCTGGGCCGGCAGATGTTGTCGAAGCTCAAGGTGTACCGCGGTTCCGAGCACCCGCACTCGGCGCAGCAGCCGGTTCCGTTCGAGATCACCCAGGTCGCGCAGTAGTCACGGCCACCGCCTGACGAACGAATAGTTTGAGGAGAACAGTGGCCGAGACCATTGCAGAAACCCCGATCGAGGAGACCGAGGGTCTTCCGCTCGAGAGCTACACGTCCGAGTCGCTCGCCTCGCGCTTCAGCGAGCCGCAGGCGGGTTCGGCCACCGGCCGCCGCAAGGAAGCCGTCGCGCGCGTTCGCATCGTGCCGGGCACGGGCAAGTGGAAGATCAACGGGCGCACGCTCGAGGAGTACTTCCCGAACAAGGTGCACCAGCAGCTGGTCAACGAGCCCTTCAAGGTGCTCGAGCTGGACGACCGCTACGACGTGCACGCCCGCATCCACGGTGGCGGCGTCTCCGGCCAGGCCGGCGCGCTGCGTCTGGGTGTGGCCCGTTCGCTGAACGAGGCCGACGTCGAGGCGAACCGCCCGGCGCTCAAGAAGGCCGGCTTCCTGACCCGTGACCCGCGTGCCACGGAGCGCAAGAAGTACGGTCTGAAGAAGGCGCGCAAGGCGCCTCAGTACAGCAAGCGCTAAACAGCCTCGCAGCACCCTCTGCGGCTGTTTGCAGCGTCATCAGGCCCCGGGGGCACGGTTCGTGCCCCCGGGGCCTGATGCGTTTTCCGGCGGTACTCCTGCGGGGGTGGCGTCGCGAGGTAGTGTCCGAGACATCCGGAATGTATGCGGGAGATCCAACTGTGGGACGACTCTTCGGTACGGACGGCGTGCGTGGCCTGGCGAATGGCCGGCTGACCGCGGAACTGGCGCTCGATCTCGCGGTCGCCGCCGCGCGGGTGCTGGGCTCACGCGGTCGGGACGGGATTCCGCAATCAGGGCACGGTCGCAGGCCGTTCGCCGTGGTGGGTCGTGACCCTCGGGCGTCCGGAGAGTTCCTGGAGGCCGCCGTGGTCGCGGGTCTGGCGGGGGCGGGCGTGGACGTGTACCGCGCCGGGGTGCTGCCGACGCCGGCGATCGCCTATCTGACCGGGCTGCTCGGCGCGGACATGGGCGTGATGCTCTCGGCGAGCCACAACGCGATGCCGGACAACGGGATCAAGTTCTTCGCGCGCGGCGGGCACAAGCTGCCGGACGAGGTGGAGAACGAGATCGAGGCGCTGTTGGGCACCGCATGGGAGCGGCCCACCGGTTCCGGGGTCGGCCGGGTGCAGGACCACCCCGAGGGCCACGAGCGTTACGTCGAACACCTGTTGTCCTCGCTGCCACATCGCCTGGACGGGCTCAAGATCGTGGTGGACTGCGCGAACGGCGCGTCCTCGGCGGTGGCACCGGACGCGCTGCGCCGGGCCGGGGCCGAGGTGATCGCGATCCACGCGGAGCCGGACGGCCTGAACATCAACGACAACTGCGGTTCCACGCACATGGACGCGCTCGCGGCCGCGGTGGTCGAGCACGGCGCGGACGCGGGTATCGCGCACGACGGCGACGCGGACCGGTGCCTGGCGGTGGACGCGCGCGGCGAGTTGGTCGACGGCGACGCGATCCTGGCGGTGCTCGCGCTGGCCATGCGCGACGGCGGGCAGCTCGTGGAGAACACGCTGGTGGCCACCGTGATGTCCAACCTCGGGCTCAAGCTGGCCATGCAGGCCGCGGGCATCAAGATGGTGGAGACCGCGGTCGGCGACCGCTACGTGCTGGAGGCCATGCAGGCCTCGGGGCTGTCCCTGGGCGGCGAACAGTCCGGCCACGTGGTGCTGTTGGACCACGCGACCACGGGCGACGGCACGCTGACCGCGCTGCGCCTGCTGGCACGCGTCGCGGAGACCGGCAAGCCGCTGCACGAGCTGACCTCGGTGATGACCCGGCTGCCGCAGATGTTGGTCAACGTCGCCGGGGTGGACCGCACCCGGGTGCACACCACGCCCGAACTGGCCCGGGCCGTCGCACTGGTGGAGGAGCGCCTGGGCGACACCGGCCGGGTGCTGCTGCGCCCGTCGGGTACCGAGGCGTTGGTCCGGGTGATGGTCGAGGCGCAGACGCACGACCAGGCACACGACGAGGCGACCGGCCTGGCCGAGGTCGTGCGCACCCTGCTCGCGCTCGACTGACCGTCTTTGGCGGAGTCGAACTCCCTCGGCATCAGGAAGACTTGGCGATCCCCGTCGACGCCGGCGGGGGTCGCCGCTTGCCGTGTGCGGCCTGAAGGCTCCACAAGCCGCGCTGGACGAGCAGGGTGAGGGTGCCCGCGAGCACGATGCCGGCCAGGTTCAGGCCGAGTTGGCCCATCGAGCCGGCCGCCTGCGCGTAGTCGGAGTACCGGATCGCCACCGCGGCGTTGGCCGCGGCGGGCACGGTGGTGACCGAGATCAGCACGCCGATCAGCGCGCCGGACTTGGCGCTGGTCAGCGAGAGCATGCCCGCGACGCCGGCGAGCAGCGCGACCCAGAACGAGAGCCAGTCCGGCTGGAAGATGAACTCGGTGAGCGGGCGCGGGCGTTCGAGCATGTCGCGGTCGAACAGGCCGAGCACGTCCATCAGTGCGGTGAACCCCATGGTGGCCGCCATCGCCACCGGGAAGCCGACCAGCAGGGCGAGCGCACTGCGGCCGGCGAGCCGGGGCCGGCGCTGTACCGCGGCCACGCACAGTCCGGCGAGCGGGCCGAACTCCGGTCCCACCACCATCGCGCCGACGATCAGGATCGGGTTGTCGAGCAGTACACCGCAGGCCGCGATCATGGTGGCCAGGGCCAGGAAGGCCAGGAACGTCACGGAGAGCACGGACTCCTCCGAGGTGGCCTCCTCGATCTCCTCCCACACTACGGCGTCGGCGCTGTCGCCCGGCGCGTCCTGCTCGGCCCGGTCCGCGGACCGGGACAACATCACGTCCAGGTCCTCGAGCGCGATCGAGCCGTCCTCGTGCAGGTCCAGCGCACGCAGTTCGGCGAGCACCGTGCTGGTGGCCTCGCGGGCGAGATCGCAGGCGATCACGTCGCCCGCGGGCTGCACCGCGGCGCCCGGCCACACCACCAGGTGGGTGGCGCCGGGTTCGGTGAGCAGCAGGTCGCGGACCGCGGCACTGCGGTCGGCGGGCACGATCAGGCGTAGATGAAACATCCCGTGAAGGTACTCGGGCTCACAGCTTGCGCAGCCGCAGTCGGCTCACCGAGTGGTCCGCGTCCTTCTGCAGGACCAGGGTGGCCCGGGCGCGGGTGGGGCGGATGTTCTGCACCAGGTTGGCCTCGTTGATGGTGGCCCAGGTGTTCTCCGCGTAGCGGAGCGCGTCCTCGGGGGTCATCACCGCGTACTTGCGGAAGTACGAGGCCGGGTCGCGGAACGCGGTCTGGCGCAGCTTGACGAAGCGTTCCAGGTACCAGCGGCGGATGTCCTGGGTGCGGGCGTCCACGTACACGCTGAAGTCGAAGAAGTCGGACAGCGCGAGCCGGGGCCGGCCGTCCGCGGTGGGCGACGCGGGTTGCAGCACGTTGAGGCCCTCGACGATGAGGATGTCGGGCCGGTGGATGGTCAGTCGCTCGTTCGGCACGATGTTGTAGGTCAGGTGCGAGTACACCGGCGCGGTGACCTCGGGCTTGCCCGCCTTGACGTCGGCGACGAAGCGGACCAGGGCGCGTCGGTCGTAGGACTCCGGGAAGCCCTTGCGGTGCATGATCCCGCGGCGCTCCAACTCCTCGTTGGGGTAGAGGAAGCCGTCGGTGGTCAGCAGTTCGACGTGCGGGTGGTCGGGCCAGCGGGCGAGCAGTTCGCGCAGGATGCGCGCGGTGGTGCTCTTGCCCACGGCGACGCTGCCCGCGACGCCGATCACGAACGGTATCCCCGGGTTGTCGCCGTTGCCCAGGAAGGTGGTCAGCGCGCGGCCGAGGCCCCGGGTGGCGCCGACATAGAGGTTCAGCAGCCGGGACAGCGGCAGGTAGACGTCGGAGACCTCGTCGAGATCGACCACGTCGCCCAGGCCGCGCAGGCGCTCGAGTTCGTCGGCGGTCAGCGGGAGCGGCGTCCCGGCCCGAAGCCGGGTCCAGGCGGCGCGGTCGAGTTCGACGAAGGGGGACAGGTCGCGAGCCGGCCCCTGAGCCGCGAAGGAGTGCACGTGTCCATTGTCCCGAGTGCGCGCCCGCGACCCGTCGCCGGGCCGTCGAACGTGTTTCCGCCGGCCCGATGTCGACCCCGTAGGCTGGCCCCCATGTGCGGGATTGTGGGATATGTGGGCGCTCAATCGGCGCTGGATGTGGTCATCGGCGGGCTCAAGCGGCTGGAGTACCGCGGCTACGACTCGGCCGGGGTGGCCGTGCTCTCCGACGGTGCCCTGGTGAGCGAGAAACGCGCGGGGAAGCTGGCGAACCTGGTGGGTGCGCTGGCCGAAGCGCCGCTTCCGGTGGGGACGTGTGGCATCGGCCACACGCGGTGGGCCACGCACGGTGCGCCCAACGATGCGAACGCGCATCCGCACCTGGACAACGCGAGCCGGGTCGCCGTCGTACACAACGGGATCATCGAGAACTTCGCGGCGCTGCGGGCCGAGCTGGCCGAGCGCGGGCACAAGCTGAGCTCCGAGACGGACACCGAGGTGGTCGCGCACCTGCTGGCCGAGGAGTTCCCGGGCGCGGGCCGGGACCTGGCCGAGGCGATGCGCCGGGTGTGTCGCCGTCTGGAGGGCGCGTTCACCCTGGTCGCCGCGCACGCGGACGCCCCGGACGTGGTGGTCGGCGCGCGTCGCAACTCGCCGCTGGTGGTCGGTCGCGGAGTGGGCGAGAACTTCCTCGCCTCGGACGTGGCCGCGTTCATCGAGCACACGCGCGAGGCGATCGAGCTGGGCCAGGACCAGGTGGTCGAGCTGCGCCGGGACACGATCACGGTGACCGACTTCGACGGTGCGCCGGCGGTGTTTCGCGAGTACCACGTGGACTGGGACGTGTCGGCCGCCGAGAAGGACGGCTACGACTACTTCATGCTCAAGGAGATCGCCGAGCAGCCCAAGGCGGTCGCCGACACGCTGCTCGGCCGGATCGGCACCGACGGGCGCCTGGTGCTCGACGAGGTGCGGATCGCGGACGAGGTGCTGCGCGAGATCGACAAGGTCGTGATCATCGCCTGCGGCACGTCCTTCCACGCCGGGCTGATCGCCAAGTACGCGATCGAGCACTGGACCCGGGTGCCCTGCGAGGTCGAGCTGGCCAGCGAGTTCCGCTACCGCGACCCGATCCTGGACCGGCAGACGCTGGTGGTGACCATCTCGCAGTCCGGCGAGACGATGGACACCCTGATGGCCCAGCGGCACGCCCGCGAGCAGGGCGCCAAGGTGCTGGTCATCTGCAACACCAACGGCTCGACGATGCCGCGCGAGGCGGACGCCGTGCTGTACACGCACGCCGGTCCCGAGGTCGCGGTCGCCTCGACCAAGGCGTTTTTGACCCAGCTGGTCGCGTGCTACCTGGTCGCGCTGTACCTGGGTCAGGTGCGCGGCACCAAGTGGGGCGACGAGATCACCGAGGTGATCGAGCAGCTCGCGGCGATGCCGGAGATGGTGGAGAAGGTCCTGGACACGATGGAGCCGGTGCGCGAGCTGGCCCGTTCGCTCAAGGACGCCGGTTCGGTGCTGTTCCTGGGTCGGCACGTGGGCTACCCGGTGGCCCTGGAGGGTGCGCTCAAGCTCAAGGAGCTGGCGTACATGCACGCCGAGGGCTTCGCGGCGGGCGAGCTCAAGCACGGCCCGATCGCGCTGATCGAGGAGGGCCTGCCGGTGGTGGTGGTGGTTCCGTCGCCGCGCGGGCGCTCGGTGCTGCACGACAAGATCGTGTCCAACATCCAGGAGATCCGGGCGCGCGGCGCGCGCACCATCGTGATCGCCGAGGAGGGCGACGAGGCGGTCGTGCCGTACGCCGACCACCTGGTGCGCATCCCGGTCACGCCGGTGCTGCTCCAGCCGCTGGTGTCCACCGTGCCGCTGCAGGTGTTCGCGTGTGAGCTGGCCACCGCCAAGGGCCACGAGGTGGACCAGCCGCGCAACCTGGCGAAGTCGGTCACGGTCGAGTAGTTCGACCCGGCCCGCCGGCCGCCCCGTGCCTCCTCGAACGAGGAGGCACGGGGCGGCTTTTGCGTGGTGGGGCGGGGCTTCCGGGGGCGCTCGTCCGGATCAGCCCAGGTGGGTGTCGCCCTGGGCGATCAGGAGCTTGCGCAGCAGGCCGTTGAGCTGGTCGCGCTCGGCCTCGTCGAGCACGGCGAGGAAACGCCCCTCGTTCTCCAGGTGGCCGAGCAGGATGTCGTCCACGAGCCGGACCCCCTCCGGAGTCAGCTTGACCAGGACCGAGCGGCGGTCCTCCGCGCTGACCGAGCGCTCCACCAGCCCCTTTTTGGTGAGCTTGTCCACCCGGTTGGTGATCGCGCCGGAGGTCACCATCGCCGAGCGCAGCAGGGAGCCGGCGCTGACCCCCTCGACGCCGCCGGAGCGGCGCAGGGTGGCCAGGACGTCGAACTCGGAGAAGTCGAGCCCGTACCGGGCGAAGTAGGTGCGCAACGTCTGGTCGATGTGCCGGCGCAGCCGGTTCATCCGACCGACCGCCGCCATCACGTCCAGGCTGCTCGGTTCGATGTCGGGGCGCTCGCGGTGCCATTGGTCCCACACGTCGTCGATGGCGTCGCGGGTGTCCACGTCGTGTGTGTCGAGTTCGGTCATGGCACCAATTTATCTCAACGCTCATCTACTTGACGCTCGCAGATCCAAGGTATTTACTTATCTCAACGTTCAGATAGTCACTGCTCGCAAAGCTAACGTTGAGGTGAAAGTCATGGCGGTTCAGGGTGGTAGCAAGGGACTCGGTCGGGTGGGGATGCTCCTGGCGACGGCCGTGGCCCCGGCCACGTGGGGGACCACCTACCTCGTGACCACGCAGATGCTTCCGGCGGACCGCCCGCTGCTCGCCGCCGGCGTGCGGGCGCTGCCCGCGGGCCTGCTCCTGGTCGCCCTGTCCAGACGGCTGCCGACGGGGGTGTGGTGGTGGCGGTCGTTCGTCCTCGGCATGCTCAACGTGGGGCTGTTCTTCCCGCTGATCTTCGCCGGCGCCTACCGGCTGCCCGGCGGGGTCGCGGCCACGATCGGCGCGGTGTCGCCGCTGATCGTCGCGGGCCTGTCGTTCCTGATCCTCAAGGTCCGGCCGCAGGCGCGGGTGCTGCTCGCCGGGGTCGGCGGCGTGGTCGGGGTCGCCCTGCTCGTGCTCAGCTCGCAGGCGAGGATCGACCCGATCGGCGTCGGGCTGATGTTGCTGGCCACCACCTTGATGGCGATGGGCGTGGTGATGTCGGCACGCTGGGGCCGGCCCGAGGGCGTCTCGCTGCTCGCCACCACCGGTTGGCAGCTGACCGTCGGCGGCCTGGTGATCGTCCCGCTGATGTTCGCCGTCGAGGGCATGCCGCCGGTGCCCACCGGCCGCAACCTGCTCGGCTTCGGCTACCTGGTCCTGATCGGCACCGCCCTCGCCTACGTGCTGTGGTTCCGCGGCATCGAGCGCCTCGGCGCCGGCGTGGCGTCCTTCCTCGGCCTGGTCAACCCGGTGGTCGCCACCCTCGCCGGCCTGGTCGTGCTGAGCCAGACGCTGACCCTGCTCCAGGTGCTCGGACTGGTGATCGCCCTGGGCGCGATGCTGCTCGGACAGCGGCAGCCCAAGCGCCGCACCGAGGTGCGGGTCGACCTGCCGGTCACCCGGGTCGCGGATGTCGAGACGAAGGAGCGCAACCGGGCCGAGGTCGTCGAGGCCTCGTGACCCGGCGGCACGACCACACGGCGAGCCCACCGGGCCGCATCCCCTGCGGGATGCGGCCCGGATGCGTGTGTGCCCGGACCCGGGTGGGCTCGGCCCGGGCACAGTCCGCGGTGTTCGCAGGCGGTGTCTGTGGGCGGTGTTTGTAGGCTCTGGGTGTGATCATCGGTGTGGGTATCGACGTGGCGGACATCGCGCGGTTCGGGCAGTCGCTGGAACGGACCCCGGGGTTGGCCGATCGGCTCTTCACCGAGGGCGAGCGCTGGGTGCGCCCCGGACAGGAACGCGGCGTCGCGTCGCTGGCCGCCCGGTTCGCCGCCAAGGAGGCACTGGCCAAGGCGCTCGGCGCGCCCGGCGGGCTGCACTGGTGCGATGCCGAGGTGACCACCGGGGAATCCGGCCGGCCACTGCTCGCGGTCCGTGGCACCGTGGCCGCCCGGGCCGCCGAACTGGGCGTGCGGCACTGGCATGTGTCGCTCAGCCACGACGCGGGCATTGCTTCCGCTGTCGTGATCGCCGAGGGCTGAGGGGGCGTCCGCATGCGGGCAGCGCACGAAGTCGGACAGGTACGGGCCGCGGAGGCCGCGCTGCTGGCCACGCTGCCCGAGGGCACGCTGATGCGGCGCGCCGCGGCGGGACTGGCGAACACGTGCGTACGGGTGCTCGATCGGGTGTACGGCGCGCGGGTCGCACTGCTGGTGGGCAGCGGCGACAACGGCGGGGACACCCTGTACGCGGGCGGCCTGCTGGCCCGACGCGGCGCGCGGGTGGATGCGCTGCTGCTCGCGCCGGAGCGGGCCCACCCGGGCGGCCTGGCCGCGGCGCGGCGGGCCGGGGTGCGGGTGTGGGACGCCCGCGAGCCCTCCCGGTCCGACCTGATCGACCTGCTCGGACGGGCCGACCTGGTGCTGGACGGGATCGTCGGGATCGGCGGCCGCGGTGCGCTGCGCCCGCCCGCGCCCGAACTGCTCGCGCACGTACGGGATGCGATCGTGGTCGCCGTCGACGTGCCCAGCGGGGTGGACGCGGACACCGGGCGGGTCGAGGGCGCCGCGGTGCGCGCCGAGGTGACGGTCACGTTCGGCACCTACAAGCCCGGCCTGCTGGTCGACCCCGGCGCGGGACACGCCGGGGTGCGGCACCTGGTCGACATCGGGCTCGACCCGCACCTGCCGGACCCGCGGCTGACCGTCCTGCAACACGCGGACGTGGCCCGACTGTTGCCCGAGCCCTCGGCCGAGAGCGACAAGTACTCCCGCGGGGTGCTCGGCGTGGTCGCCGGCTCGCCCAGATATCCCGGCGCGGCGGTGCTCGTGGTCGGCGCGGCCGTGCGCGGCGGCGTGGGCGCGGTCCGCTGCACCGGCCCCGCGGACGTGCTGGGCCCCGTGCTCGCGGCCTGGCCGGAGACGCTGGCCACCACCGCGGCGCCCGCCGACGCGGGCCGGGTGCAGGCGTGGGTGGTGGGTCCGGGACTGGACACCGATCCGGACGCCGAGGCGCGCTGGACGAACGTGCTGCGCTCGCAGGTGCCCGTGCTGGTGGACGCGGACGGGCTGACCCTGCTGGCCCGGACGAAGCCCGGCACCTGGTCGGCCCCCGCCCTGCTGACCCCGCACGCGGGCGAGGCGGTGCGCCTGTTCGCCGCCGCCGGCATCGAGACGACCCGTGAGCGGATCGAGGCCGAGCGGCTGGAGCACGCACGTCGACTCGCCGCGCTGCACGACTGCGTGGTGCTGCTCAAGGGCACCACGACGGTGGTCGCCGCGCCCGACGGCCGGGCCCGGATCAATCCCACCGGTACACCGTGGCTGGCCACCGCGGGTAGCGGCGACGTGCTCTCCGGCCTGGCCGGCGCGCTGCTCGCGGCGGGCCTGGACGCGCTGGACGCCGGTTCGGTGGCCGCCTATCTGCACGGCCTCGCCGCCCGTGCGCTGCCCGGCCCGGTGACCGCTCCGGACCTGATCAGGGCGCTGCCCACGGTGTGGGCGGACGTCACAGGCCCGTGACAGGGACGCCGGCCCGGCACGGGCCTGCCACACTGGGACTCTCGAACTCCGGGACGCCCGGTCCCGGATCCGTCCGGGACCACGGTCCGGACTCTCGTCGCTGACCGTCGTCGGAAGGACCACCAGCCACATGCGTGCCGAGGCGCGGATCGATCTCGATGCGATTCGGGGCAACATCGCGGCCGTGCGCGCCCGAGTGGGCTCGGCGGCGGTGATGACCGTGGTCAAATCGGACGCCTACGGGCACGGCATGGTCCCGTGCGCGCGAGCGGCCCGCGAGGCCGGCGCCACGTGGTTGGGCACGGCGGTGGTCGAGGAGGCACTCGCCCTGCGCGCGGCGGGCGACACCGGCCGGGTGCTCACCTGGCTGTGGACCCCCGGGGACAGGTTCGAGGACGCGGTGCGCGCGGACGTGGACATCTCGGTGAGCGGGCTCTGGGCGATGCGCGAGGTGGTGGAGGCCGCCCGCGCGGCGGGCCGGACCGCGCGCGTGCACCTCAAGGCCGACACCGGCCTGGGACGCAACGGCTGCACGCCCGCCGACTGGCCGGCCCTGGTGGACGCCGGGCTCAAGGCGCAGGCCGACGGCTCCGTCGAGGTGGTCGGCCTGTGGTCGCACTTCGCCTGCGCGGACGAGCCCGGGCACCCGTCGGTCCCGGCCCAGTTGGCCGAGTTCACCGCGATGCTGGCACACGCCGAGGGCTGCGGGGTCACCCCCGAGGTGCGGCACATGGCCAACTCGCCCGCGACCCTGCTGCTGCCGCAGGCGTACTTCGACCTGGTCCGGGTGGGCCTGGTCAGCTACGGCCTCTCGCCCGTGCCGGAGGTCGGCGGCCCCGCCGACTTCGGGCTGCGCCCCGCGATGACGCTGGCGGCCGGCCTGGCCGGGGTCAAGCGGGTGCCCGCCGGGCACGGCGTGTCCTACGGGCATTCGTGGATCGCGCAGCGGGACACCACTCTCGCGCTGGTGCCCACCGGCTACGCGGACGGCATCCCCAGGCACGCGAGCAACGTCGGCCCGGTCCTGGTGGCCGGCCGCCGGCGCACCATCGTGGGCCGGGTCGCGATGGACCAGTTCGTGGTCGACCTCGGTGACGACGACGCCGCCGCGGGCGACGAGGCGATCCTGTTCGGCCCGGGCGACCGGGGCGAGCCCACCGCCGAGGACTGGGCCCGGGCGATCGACACGATCAGCTACGAGATCGTCACCCGGATCGGCGCGCGGGTGCCTCGCGTCTACACCGGAACAGCCGGCAGCGGAACGGCCGGCACCGGGACGGTCGCGCCGTGACCACCCCCGTGCCGAGCGGCTCCGGCGGTGGGCGGGCGCTGGGCCGCCGGGCCGGCATCCTGGGCGCCGCGGTCGGCGTGCTCGCGGCCGGTGCCGCCGCGGGCGTGGCGATCGAGCGGATGACCGTCGGGCGGGCGTTCCGCCGGCGCACCGAGGCCCAGTTGGACGCGCTGGCCGAGTTCGGCACGCTGCGCGGCGAGTCGCGTGTGGTCACCACCGGCGACGGCGTCGAGTTGTACGCCGAAGTGGACGGCAGACTCGACGCCGCGGTGACCGTGGTGCTGTGTCACGGCTACTGCCTGGACATGGACTGCTGGCACTACCAGCGGGCCGAACTGCGCGAGGAATACCGGCTGGTCCTGTACGACCAGCGCAGCCACGGCCGGTCCGGCCGCGGCGCGCCGGAGACCTCGACGATCGACCACCTCGGCGCGGACCTGTACACGGTGCTGACCGAACTGGCGCCCGAGGGGCCGCTGGTGCTGCTCGGCCACTCGATGGGCGGGATGACCATCATGGCGCTGGCCGATCAACATCCGGAACTGTTCGGGGACCGGGTGATCGGCGTCGCGCTGATGAACACCTCGGCGGGCCGCTGGGCGACCGTGACGCTGGGCATCCCGGCGGCCGGCGCCCGGCTGGTGCACCGCGTCGCGCCGGGATTGTTGCGCACGCTCGGCCGCCGGGCCGCACTGGTGGAGGCGGGTCGGCGGGCCGCCCGGGATCTGGTCTACCTGTTCACCGAGCGGTACGCGTTCGACTCCGAAGTGGACGCGACCCTGGTGCGTTTCACCGATCGGATGATCTCCGGCACCCCGATCGACGTGATCGCCGAGTTCTTCCCGGCCTTCGAGACGCACGACAAGCTGGCCGCGCTGCCTGCGCTGGCGGATGTACCGACGCTCGTGGTGGCCGGCGAGGGGGACCTGATCGCGCCGGCCTCGCACAGCGAGGCGATCAAGGAGGCGCTGCCGGACGCCGAGTTGCTGGTCGTGCCGCAGTCGGGACACCTGACCCCGCTGGAGCACCCGGAGGTGGTGAACGCGGCGCTGCGCGAGCTTCTCGCGCGCGCCGTGCGGGCACCGAAGCGGCGGGTCGGGCGATCCCGTGGGCACACGTGCGACGAATCGTCCGCATAGGTCGGAATCGACGGAGAGCGGGATCCTGATGGACAGTGATCTCGAGCGGTGATCCCGAGTCGCGACCCCGAGCACGATCGGGGCCCGATCGGGGACGGCGGACCCGAGGCGGTTCGGGCCCGCGAGTTCGGTCTGGTGGGAGTGCTGAAGTGGTGCGAAGTGTGACGGTGACGGTCGGCGGCGGTGCGGACACGCGCGCGCTCGGCACACGCCTGGCGAAGCTGCTGCGGGCCGGCGACCTGATCGTGTTGTCCGGCGGGCTCGGCGCGGGCAAGACGACGCTGACCCAGGGCATCGGGGTCGGCCTCGGCGTGCGCGGCGCGGTGACCTCGCCGACGTTCGTGATCGCCCGGGTACACCCGTCCGAGGTCGGCGGGCCGGCCCTGGTGCACGCGGACGCCTACCGGCTCGGCGGGTCGGCCGACGTCACCGCCGAGATCGACGGCCTGGACCTGGACGCGTCGATGGAGGAGTCGGTGACCGTGGTCGAGTGGGGCGAGGGCATGGTCGAGGAACTGACCGAGGACCGCCTGGAGATCGCCATCGCGCGCGATCAGGTCGGCGCGGATGCGCTCGCGGGGAGCCCGACCGACTTCGCCGGCGACGAGGTGCGCACGATCGTGGTGACCGGGGTCGGCGCCCGCTGGGCGAGCGCCGACCTGGACGCGCTGAACGGCTGATCTGCCGACCGCCCGACCGCCCGACCTGCCGACCGGTTTTCCGGGGGCGACGGATCACGGGCCGGGTGCCGCCGGCGACTCGGGTGCGGTCGGGACAACGGGCGAGTTCGGGGCCCGGCTGGGCGGGCGGCTGGTCGCCGCGCCGCCGGAGCCGGTCGGCCCGGCCGAGCCGGCCGGCGGACGGGTGCCGGTCGCCGGGGGTGTGCTCGGCGGCGCGGTGGTGCCGGTGTCGCCGCCGGCCGGCGGGCTGCTGCTCGCGGTGGCCGGGGCGCTGGGCGTGGCGCTGGAGGTGTCCGGCGGCACCAGGCTGGTGTCCGCGCCGCCGAGGCCGCCCGAGGTGTCCTCCGGGAACTCGGCGACCGGATGCCCGGCGAGCGCGGCCCGCATGTAGGTCGTCCACATCCGGGTCGGCAGGTTGCCGCCGTCCACCCGGGCCAGCCCGGCCACCCCGGACATGGACAGGAACGCGTGCGTGTTCGCGTCCTCGCGGAACATCCCCATCGAGGTGGCCAGGTCCGGGGTGTACCCGACGAACCACGCCGCGCGGTTGTCGTCGGTGGTGCCGGTCTTGCCCGCCGCCGGGCGGTTCAGCGCCTGCGCGCGAGAACCGGTGCCACCGTCCACGACACCGCGCAGGACCTGGGTGACGGCGTTCGCCTGCCGGTCGTCGTAGGCGTCCTGCACGTCGTGCTCGGGCAGGTCGATCGAGTCGCCGGACCGGGTCAGTTTGTCCACCGGATAGGCGTCGCGCTGCTTGCCCTCGGCCGCGAAGGTGGCGTACGCCGAGGCCATGTCCAGCGCACTGGGGGTGGAGGTGCCCAACGAGACGGAGGGCACCGGTCGCAGGCCCGGCGTGCTCGTGGGCAGTCCCGCGTCCACCGCGGCCCGCACCACCCGGTCGGGGCCGACGTCCATGCCGAGTTGGGTGTAGACGGTGTTCACCGACCTGTCCATCGCCCGGGCCAGGGTGATCTGCCCGTAGCTGACGCCGTCTTCGTTGCCGGGTTGCCACGGCACGCCGTCCTCGAGCACGGGCCTGCCGTTCGGGTAGCGGATCACCACGTTGTCGTTGCCGTTGTACATCGTGCGCGAGCTGATCCGGTCGCGCCTGCCGTCGCCGTCCTGCACCCCGTCGCGCAGCCCCGCCGCGAGCACGAACGGCTTGAACGTGGAGCCGACCTGCACGTCGCGGCGGGTGGCGTCGTTGACGAACTGCCTGACGTAGTTCGGGCCGCCGTAGACCGCGACGATCCGCCCGGTACCCGGCTCCACGGACGCGGCGGCGACCCGCACGCCGACGTCGGCCGAGCGCTCGGCCGGGTCCAGCGACTGGGCGAGCTGGTCCTGCACGGTCCGGTACAGCGCCTCGGTCCTGCCCTTGTCGAACGTGGTGGTGATCGCATAGCCGCCCGCGTCGAGGCGGTCCTCGTCGACCACCTTGTGGTCGAGCAGATAGCGCTTGGCCATCTCCACCAGGTAGCCGTTGACGCCGGCCAGGTTGGCCGCCGGGCGCGGGTCGACGGGTTCGGGGAAGACCATGCCGGCGCGTTGTTCGGGAGCGAGCCACTTCTCCTTGACCATGCCGTCCAGCACGTAGTTCCAGCGCGCGAGCACCCGCCGGCGGCCCGCCTCGGTGCTGTCGCGCACGTCGTTGGCACTGGGCGCGTTCAGCAGCACCGCGAGGTAGGCGCCCTGCTCGACGGTGAGTTGCCCGACGTCGATGCCGTAGTACGCCTGTGCGGCGGCCTCGATCCCGTACGTGCCGCGGCCGAAGTACACGCTGTTGAGATAGCCGGCGAGAATGTCGTCCTTGGAGACGGTGCGATCGAGCTTGACCGAGATGATCGCCTCCTTGAACTTGCGCGCCAGTGTCTGTTCCTGGGTGAGGTATACGTTCTTGACGTACTGCTGGGTGATCGTCGAGCCGCCCTGGAGCCCGCCCCCGCCGCCCGCCGCGTTGCGCAGCAGGGCACGCACGGTGCCGGTGATCGAGACACCGGAGTTGGAGTAGAACGAACGGTCCTCGGCGGCCAGCACCGCGTGCTGCACGTCGATCGGGATCGCGGACAGCGGCACGGTCTGCCGGTTGGTGGCACCGGTGCGGGTGATCTCGGTGCCGTCGCTCCAGTACCAGACGTTGCTCTGTTGCCGGGCCTGGGCGTTGACGGCGTGCGGGACCGGGGTGACCGCGTAGACCAGACCGACGGCGGCGAACAGGCCGGAGAGCACCAGGAGGACGAAGGTGAGCAGGTGCTTGAACGAGGGCAGCCAGCGCCGGAGTCCCTGCCGATTGCTGCGCGGATAGTCGAACAGCCTGCGCCGGGGAGCCGGCCCCTGGACGTCGCCGGGACTGCTCGGGCCGGAGGAGTCGTGCGCCACGCCGCCACCATTTCCTCGGTGCCATTGCCCTGACGGGCCCCTGTCCGGTCAGTCGCGCGTGCCCCGTGGGGCGGTGGGACCGGAGGGATCATCGTCCTGATGATATGGGGGCAATACCTGGAAACAGTCGCAGGGCGGGGCAATGATGGGCGTGGCGTGGCATATCGGACAGAGTGTGGGTCAGGGCACCACGATGACCGGCGTGCCGACCGGGGCGAAGGCCCACAGGGCGGCGCCGTCCTCCGTGTTGGAGCGGACGCCCGCGCTCTGCTTGGCGGGCGGTGCGGAGGTCCGCGGGCGGGCGGTGCCGCTGGGGGAGGGGGTGGACTTGTTGCCGGTGTCGATCTTGTCCAGCGGGGTGTCGGTGGCCGCGAAACCGAGCGGGATGCCCTGTACCGCCCCGAAGCGCACGGAGTGGGTGATCCGCAGGCTGTCGCTGCCGGTCTGCGCCTCCTCCTTCTTCAGGGTCACCTGGTACGAGCCCGGCTGCGGCTTGACCGGCGCGTTCACGACCCGGTACTCGCGCAGCGTGCGCTCGGCCTCGTCGACCAGCCAGACGTGGCTGTCCTTGAGCGAGTAGACGACCCGCTTGCCGGTGCCGGAGTTGGCGGGCACGGGCGGCGGGACGTAGACCGGGGGTGCGGGTGCGCCGGACGCGGCGGACGGCGTCGGCGTGCTCGTGCGCGCTATCCCCCGGTTCTCCGGTGCCGAGTTCGCGGCCTGTGCCGCGAGGAATCCGACGCCGACCAGCGCGGCGATGGTGATGCCCGCGACGGCCACGCCCGGGTTGAGCCGCTTCGCCATTGCCTTGGGTCCCTCTTCCGCCGTGTGGTGGCCTCCATGGTGCCGGCAGGTGCCGCCCGCGCGTCGGAGCCGGGTCCATTTTTCGTTCGCCGCCGGGGCCGACGCGCACCGCGGACGCGGAAGGGCGGTTGCCCGGTGCGGGAGTTGTGTCCTTTTGGGCGGGCGCGGTCGGTCGTGCTCGGAGGGCCGGGTGTGGTCGGTAGCCTGGTGCGGTGCTGCTGCTTGCCTTCGACACCGCGACCCCGGCCGTTACGGTCGCCCTCCACGACGATTCCGGCGTCCTCGCCGACTCCACCCGGGTCGACGCACGTCGCCAGGGCGAACTGCTCGCACCCGGCATCGTCGACGTGCTGCGGGCGGCGGGTCGAACCCGCGCCGAGCTCACCGACATCGCGGTCGGGGTGGGCCCCGGGCCGTACACGGGCCTGCGGGTGGGCATCGTGACCGCGCTCGCGCTGGGCGACGCGCTCGGCATCCCCGTGCACGGCGTGTGCACCCTGGACGCGCTCGCGTACGCGGCGGGTCGGGACGGCACGGTCACCGGGCCGTTCGTGGCGGCGACCGACGCGCGGCGCAAGGAGGTGTACTGGGCGCGGTACGACGCGGCGGGTGCGCGCGTGGCGGGCCCGGCGGTGGATCGGGCGGGGGACCTGGGCGAGGAGGTCCGGGGGCTGCCGGCGGTGGGTGCGGGTGCCGCGCTGTACGCCTCGGCGTTCGGTGACGTGCGGTTGCCGGAGCACCCGGATGCGGCGGCGCTGGCGGCGTTCGCCGTTGAACGGCTGGTGGGGGGTGGCGAGTTGCTTGCTCCCGAGCCGTTGTATCTGCGTCGACCCGATGCGCAGGTTCCCGTGGGGTACAAGGTTGTTACGCCCGCTGGGCCGGGGGGACGGGGCTAGCGGTCGGGCTGGTTCGCCTCATGCGCCGGCGGGGCTGGGTGGCCTCATGCGCCGGCCGGGCTGGGTTCGCCTCATGCGCCGGCGGGGCTGGGTGGCCTCATGCGCCGGCCGGGCTGGGTTCGCCTCAAGCGCCGGCGGGGCTGCTTGGCCTCAAGCGCCGGCCGGGCTTCGTTCGCCTCATGCGCCGGCGGGGCTGAGTGGCCTCAAGCGCCGGCCGGGCTGAGTGGCCTCATGCGCCGGCCGGGCTGGTTCGCCTCAAGTGTCGGTTGGGTGGGTTTGTTGGGTTCGGGTTTTGGTTGGGGTGGTTGGGGTGGAGTGTTTGATGGGCTGGGGTTGGATGCGGTGAGGGCTTGGTTGGGCTGTCGATAGACTTCGGGCATGGAGACCGGGCCTCGGCTGCGGCGGATGCGGTGGTGGGACATCGAGGACGTCATGCGACTCGAGCATGAGCTGTTCGTCGAGGATGCGTGGTCGGCCGGGATGTTCTGGTCGGAGTTGTCCGAGCCCGAGTTGCGCTATTACGTGGTCGCCGAGGACGACGCCGGGGGGCTGGCCGGGTATGCCGGGCTCGCGGTGATCGGGGACGAGGGCGACGTGCAGACGATCGGGGTGCGCCGCGATCGGTGGGGGAAGGGCCTGGGCGCGGTGCTGTTGACCGAGCTGCTCGACCTGGCGGTCGAACGCGGCTGTCGGGACGTACTGCTGGAGGTGCGCGTGGACAACTCCCGCGCACAGGCGCTCTACGAGCGCTTCGGATTCAAGGGGATCGGCGTGCGGCGGGGCTACTACCAGCCCGCCAACGTGGATGCGCTGGTGATGCGCTGCGATCTCCGGGAACGTCGGGAAGGAACGGCCACCGGTGGCTGACGAACCACTCGTCCTGGGCATCGAGACCTCGTGCGACGAGACGGGTATCGGCATCGTGCGCGGCACCACGCTGCTCGCCGACGCGGTTGCCTCCAGCGTCGACGAACACGCCAGGTTCGGCGGTGTCGTACCGGAGGTGGCCAGTCGTGCGCACCTGGAGGCGATGGTGCCGACGGTGCGTCGGGCACTCGCCGACGCCGGCGTCACGATGCACGACATCGACGCGATCGCGGTGACCTCGGGTCCCGGCCTGGCGGGTGCGCTGCTGGTCGGCGTCGCGGCGGCGAAGGGCTACGCGGTCGCGCTGGACAAGCCGCTGTATGGCGTCAACCACCTGGCCTCGCACGTGTGCGTCGACCAGCTGGAGCACGGCAAGCTGCCCGAGCCGTGCATGGCGCTGCTGGTCTCCGGGGGGCATTCCTCGCTGCTTCTGGTCCCGGACATCACCGCCGACGTGCGGCCGCTCGGGTCGACCATCGACGACGCGGCCGGCGAGGCCTTCGACAAGGTCGCGCGCGTGCTCGGGCTCGGTTTCCCGGGCGGACCGGTGATCGACCGGTGGGCGCGCGAGGGCGACCGCTCGGCGATCGCGTTCCCGCGTGGGCTGACCGGGCCGCGGGACGCGCCCTTCGACTTCTCCTTCTCCGGCCTCAAGACCTCGGTCGCGCGCTGGGTCGAGGCCCGGCAGCGGGCCGGCGAGACGGTGCCGGTGGCGGACGTCGCGGCCTCCTTCCAGGAGGCGGTCGTGGACGTGCTGACCCGCAAGGCGATCCGGGCCTGCAAGGAGAACGGCGTCGAGCACCTGATGATGGGCGGCGGCGTCTCCGCCAACTCCCGCCTGCGCGCGCTGGCGCAGGAGCGCTGCGACGCGGCCGGGATCGTCCTGCGGGTGCCGCGGCCGGGCCTGTGCACCGACAACGGCGCGATGGTCGCCGCGCTCGGCGCCGAGATGGTCGCCCGGGACCGGGCGCCCTCCACGCTGTCCATCCCGGCCGACTCCTCGATGCCGGTCACGGTGTCGCAGGCACTTTCGTAGCGGCGCCGAGGCACACGAGACGTCCGAGCGAACGGAAGGGACCGGATGGCGATCGCGGCGATGTGGGAGGCCAGGACCGAGGTCGGTCGGGGGGCGGCGCTGGCCGAGTGGGTGCATGCCTCGGCCCTGCCGGCCGTGGTCGGCGCGCCCGGCCTGGAACGGGTCGAGGTATTCGCCGCCACGGACGAACAGGGCGGCGATCGGGTGGTGGTGATCGCGCTGTGGACCGGTTCGCCGGTGCCGCTGCCCGACCCGCCGGCCACCCTGGTCGCCCGACCGCCGCACGAGTGGAGCTTCGAACGGCTCAGCGTCGGCCCGTGACCGGCGGAGTCGGTCACGGGCCGACACCGGCTCCGGGCGCGCTCTCGGTCCGCGCAACACCCGACCCGCATCCGACGAGGAGGCCATTCGCAAGCCGGACGCGGGTCGAGTGCCTTGGCTGATGGCTGCGTGCCGCCGCACGTGCCATTGGCCTTGCCGGGAGTGTGCCCAGCTCATCGGCTGCTCAACAGTCCTTCGACAGTCCCTTGGACAGGGCTTGTCCGGACCGTGACAGGCCGCCGCGGCGCGTAGCGTGGGCCGGATCCGACCAGGCGAGCGAAAGGCCCCGGCGACAGTGGTGCATCGAACGGTACAAAAGCGGCGGCGTGCGGCCCTCGCCTCGATCGGGGTCGGCGTGGCCGGCCTACTGCTGGTCGCACTGACCGGCTGCGGCGGCTCCGACGACACCGCGTCGGTGAAGGCGAGCGGGCGACCCTCCGACGGCGCGGTCACCGGCCCGGGCCCCGCCAAGCCCACCCCCGCCGCGAAGCCGGACACCCCGGGCGCCGACTCGGCCGTGCTCGCCGCCAAGTGGAACCTGAAGCCGTTCGCGCCGCCGCCCGCACCGCCCGCGGTCAAGCCGATCAAGGCCGGCGGGGCCAAGCCACCGGTGGTGGAGAAGATTCCCACCCAGGAGAAGATCGTGTTCATCACGATCGACGACGGGGCCGAGAAGGCCCCCGAGTTCCTGGACATGATGCGGGACCTGCGGATCCCGGTGTCGATGTTCCTCAACGACACCTACGTGCGGCAGGACCCGGAATACTTCCGCAAGCTCCAGGCGCTGGGCGCCACGGTGCAGAACCACACGCTGTCCCACCCCGACCTCAAGACCCTGAGCGCGGACGCGCAGAAGCATCAGATCTGCGGACAGCAGGACCGGCTCGCCGAGATCTACGGCAAGCGTCCGACGCTGTTCCGCCCGCCCTACGGCAACTGGAACGCGACCACGCAGACGGTGGCCGGCGGCTGCGGCGGGATCGACGCCATCGTGAAGTGGCAGGAGTCGATGCAGATCAACGACATGCAGTACGTCGGGGAGAAGAAGCTGCACCCGGGCGACATCATCCTGGCCCACTTCCGCGGGCCGAGTGAACTCAAGGGCACCACGATGACCGAGATGTTCGGCAACATGCTGCGCAAGATCCAGGCCCAGGGCTACACGATCGCCCGCCTGGAGGACTACATCGGCTAGCCAGGCTTTGTCCGGCGGTCCCGGCGGGGCCGCGGGACGGGCGGAAGGCCGCCCGCCTACGCCGTCGACACCGGTTGCCCGATCAGCATCGTGGGCGCGCCCGCCACCCGGGTCAGCAGCACCGTGGCCGCGTTCGGGCCGGTCGGCCTGACCCGGCGGCGGACCTCCTCCGGCTCGACCGCCGAGCCGCGCTTCTTGACCGTGAGGTTGCCGACCCCGCGCTCGCGCAACAGCGCCTTGAGCCGCTTCAGGTTGAACGGCAGCACGTCGGTGATCTCGTACACGCTCGCGAACTCCGTGCCCACCAGCCGGTCCGAGGTCAGGTAGGCGATCGTCTCGTCCACCAGGTTGCCGTCCACCAAGTCGCCGACCTCGGACACCAGGTGCGCCCGGATCACCGCACCGTCCGGCTCGTAGAGGTAACGGCGGATCGGGCCCACCGGCGCCGGGCGGGCCCGGCCCGAGGTCAGCGCCGCGCCGCCGGGCAGCACGGTGGCGCGCAGGGCGGTGTGCGCGAGCCGGCCCCACCACAGCACCGCCTCCTTGACGTCGCCGCGATCGGAGACCCACTCGGCCTCCATGCCCGCGGGCACGATCTCGTGCGGGATGCCCGGCGCGACCTTGGCCGCGCCGCAGGGCACCCGGGCGGCGAGGGTGGTCAGGAACGAGAACGGCGGCGCGTAGGCCTCCGGGTCGAAGGTGCGTCCGCGTGCGGTGCGCCGGGCCGGGTCGATCAGGGCCGCGTCGTAGCCGTCGAGGTCCACCTCGGTCACGTCCGCGCACTCGACCGTGAGCAGCCGGGCCAGGCCCAGCGCCTCGGCGTTGGCCCGGGCCACCGCGCAGGTCAGCGGGTCCAGGTCGACCGCGTGTACGGCGATCCCGGCGCGGGCCAGCGCGAGCGCGTCGCCGCCGATGCCGCAGCACAGGTCCACGGCCCGGTCGATGCCGCCGGCCGCGACCAGCCGGGCGGCCCGGTGCTCGGCCACCGAGGTACGGGTGGACTGTTCCAGCCCATTGGGGGTGAAGTACATCCGCGCCGCGTCCGCGCCGAACTTGGCCCGCCCGCGCTGCCGCAGCCGGGACTGGGTGAGCGCCGCGGCCACCAGCTCGGGCGGGTGTTCCCGACGCAGCCGGGTGGCCAGCGACAACTCGTCGCCGACCGCGTGGTCGGCGAGCAGGTCCAGCAGCGAACGGCCCTCGTCGGTGAGCAGCGCGGTGAAAGCTTCGGTGTGCACGCGGTCATTCTCGCCGAGCGAGTCGGCCCGCCGATTCGACGGCCACCGGTATGAACAATGCGATCCGACGCGCTGAATCTGGCACTCTGGTTGACGGAGTGCTAACCGCCACCTAGTGTCTGTGCTGGCACTCTCCCCATGAGTGTGCCAGTGCGATACGAGCAGGTCCGGCACCCGCGACGACGGATCTGTCCCATCGCCGACAGACATTTTTCCGTGAGATCTCCGAAGGGGGAGGTCGCATCGTGACGACCGCCAACACCAAGGTTGCCATCAAGCCGCTCGAGGACCGCATCGTGGTTCAGACGCTTGAGGCCGAGCAGACCACCGCGTCGGGTCTCGTGATCCCGGACACCGCCAAGGAGAAGCCCCAGGAGGGCGTCGTCCTGGCCGTGGGCCCGGGTCGTTTCGAGGACGGTCAGCGTCTGCCGCTCGACGTGAGCGTCGGTGACACCGTGCTGTACAGCAAGTACGGCGGCACCGAGGTGAAGTACAACGGCGAGGAATACCTCGTTCTCTCGGCCCGCGACGTGCTCGCGATCATCGAGAAGTGACATCGCGCTGACGCGCCGGAACCGGTGACGGTTCGACGACCCCGCCCCGGATCGCCCTGCCCTCGCGGCCGGTGGACCCGGGGCGGAGTCGGTTGTACGACGTCGACTAGCAACCTTTAAGGACGAAGACCCTCATGGCGAAGATCCTCCAGTTCGACGAGAAGGCCCGACGGTCGCTGGAGCGCGGCGTCAACGCGCTGGCCGACACCGTCAAGGTCACGCTCGGCCCGAAGGGCCGCAACGTCGTGATCGACAAGAAGTTCGGTGCCCCGACCATCACCAACGACGGCGTGACGATCGCCCGTGAGGTGGAGCTCGAGGACCCGTACGAGAACCTCGGCGCGCAGCTGGCCAAGGAAGTCGCGACCAAGACCAACGACATCGCGGGTGACGGCACCACCACCGCGACGGTGCTCGCCCAGGCGCTGGTGCGCGAGGGTCTGCGCAACGTGGCCGCCGGTGCGGCCCCGATGGACCTGAAGAAGGGCATCGACCTCGCCGTCGCCGCGGTGTCCGAGCAGCTGCTCAAGACCGCCCGCGCGATCGACGGCAAGGACGACATCGCCGCCGTCGCCGCGCTCTCGGCGCAGGACAAGCAGATCGGCGAGCTGATCGCCGAGGCCATGGACAAGGTCGGCAAGGACGGTGTGATCACCGTCGAGGAGTCCCAGACCATGGGTCTGGAGCTGGAGTTCGCCGAGGGCCTCCAGTTCGACAAGGGCTACCTGTCGCCGTACATGGTCACCGACCAGGAGCGTATGGAGGCCGTCCTCGACGACCCGTACATCCTGATCCACCAGGGCAAGATCTCGGCCATCGCCGAGCTGCTCCCGCTGCTCGAGAAGATCATCCAGGCCGGCGCGTCCAAGCCGCTGCTGATCGTCGCCGAGGACGTCGACGGCGAGGCGCTGTCGACCCTGGTCGTGAACAAGATCCGCGGCACGTTCAACGCCGTCGCGGTCAAGGCCCCGGGCTTCGGCGACCGCCGCAAGGCGATGCTGGAGGACATGGCGATCCTGACCGGCGGTCAGGTCATCGCCCCCGAGGTCGGCCTCAAGCTCGACCAGGTCGGCCTGGAGGTGCTCGGCAGTGCCCGTCGCATCACCATCACCAAGGACGCGACCACCCTGGTGGACGGCGCCGGCGACGCCGCCGCGATCGCCGACCGGGTCAAGCAGATCAAGCGCGAGATCGACGACACGGACTCCGACTGGGACCGCGAGAAGCTCCAGGAGCGCCTCGCGAAGCTGGCCGGCGGCGTGTGCGTGATCCGCGTGGGCGCGGCCACCGAGGTCGAGCTCAAGGAGAAGAAGCACCGTCTCGAGGACGCGGTCTCCGCGACCCGCGCGGCCATCGAGGAGGGCATCGTCGCCGGCGGCGGCACCGCCCTGGTACACGCCGTCTCCGTGCTCGCCGACAACCTCGGCCAGACCGGCGACATCGCGACCGGCGTCTCGGTCGTGCGCCGCGCCGCGGTCGAGCCGCTGCGCTGGATCGCCGAGAACGCGGGCCTCGAGGGCTACGTGATCGTGAACAAGGTGCAGGAGCTCGGCGTCGGGCACGGCTTCAACGCCGCCACCGGCGAGTACGGCAACCTGGTCGACTCGGGCGTCATCGACCCGGTCAAGGTGACCCGTTCCGCGCTGCAGAACGCCGCGTCGATCGCGTCGCTGCTGCTCACGACCGAGACCCTGGTCGTCGAGAAGCCGGCCGAGGAGGAGCCCGCCGCGCACAGCCACGGCGGCCACGGCCACTCGCACTAGTTTCACCCGCGACACCCCCGACGGGCCCGACCGCTTTCCAGCGGTCGGGCCCGTCGGCCTTTCCGGTGCCGGCCCGATCTGCGAGAGTGCCCGGAGCCGTTGACTGACGGTCCGTCAGAAGCCTGGTCGGGCGACTGTCGTCGAGCACTGTCGGTCGAGCACCATCGAAGGAGAAGCATGGGTACCTACGCGATCACCGGCGCGGCCTCGGGCCTGGGCGCCGCCACCAAGGCCCGGCTGGAGGCGGACGGTCACCGGGTGATCGGCGTCGACCTGCACGACGCCGACGTCGAGGTGGACCTGAGCACCACCGAGGGCCGCACCGAGGCGATCACGAAGGTCACCGAGCTGTCCGGCGGCGTGCTCGACGGCTTCGTGCCGTTCGCCGGGCTGGCGGCGGCCACCGGGCGCTCGGGCGGCCTGCTGGTGGCGGTGAACTACTTCGGCGCGATCGCCCTCCTGGAGGGGCTGCGCCCGCTGCTGGCGGCCGGGACGAACGCGTCCGTCGTGCTGATCAGCTCCAACTCCACGACGGCCCAGCCGAACTGGCCGGTCGAGGTGGCCGAGTTGTGTCTGGCGGGCGACGAGGCGGGCGCGGCGAAGGCCACCGAGGCGTTCGGCGAACTCGCCGCGCTTCAGGCCTATCCGGCGAGCAAGGCCGCGCTCGCGTGGTACGCGCGGACCAGGTGCGCCGAGTACATCGCGGACGGGATCCGGCTGAACGCCATCGCGCCGGGCCTGATCGAGACCCCGATGACGGCCGAGGGGCGCAAGGACCCGCTGACCGCCGAGGGCATGGAGATGTTCCTGAGCACGATCCCGGCCGGCCGGGGCGGCCGACCCGAGGAGATCGCCGCGCTGGTGGCGTTCCTGCTCGGCGGCGAGTCGACGTTCTTCGTCGGCTCGGTGGTCTTCTGCGACGGCGGCACCGACGCGGCGTTCCGGGGCAAGGACTGGCCGAAGGTGTGGGAGATGGACATGTCCGCGTTCGGATAGCCGACCGGCCGGCCGCACCCGGTGACACGTGCGTGACGAGGCTCGGCGGCCGGCCCCCGATCGGGGGCCGGCCGCCGAGCCTCGTTCGGTTGTGGCCTTCGATGTCTCAGTGCCTCAGCGCCTCGGACCCGCGGTGCGCCACGGCTGCCGCCGCCCGCTCCGCGGCGACCCCGTGCCGGCGGTCGCTGTCGAGTTCGACCCGTTCGTCCTCGGTGAGCCCGCCCCATACGCCATACGGCTCGCGCACCTTGAGGGCGTGCGTGGCGCACTGGCGACGGACCGGGCACCGCATGCAGACTTCCTTGGCCGAAGCCTCTCGGGCGACCCTGGCGGCGCCGCGCTCGCCTTCGGGATGGAAGAACAGTGCGCTGTCGACTCCGCGACAGGCTGCCGAGAGCTGCCAGTCCCACAGATCGGCGTTGGGGCCGGGGAGTCGCGAGAAATCAGCCATGACTCGTCCCTCTTGCTTATCGCGTACGAGTTGTCGGTGAGCAGGGTTGCCACCTCGGGTGCAGACCGTGCAGAACAGTCGTGATCAAGCGATCAGAAGTAGGTGCGACTGTGTCACGAATTGATCAGTTCCAATCCTAATTCCCACTTATGCACCTAAAGCAGAAAAAATTACTCACTCTGGTGGCGTATGGGGGCGCAGGGGGGCGTGAGTGGGCGCAAACCGGCGGGATTCGGAGCGGCGACGCCGTGGAATGTGACGGTGGGTGCGCGAGGGATCACCCCTGCGTGTCCTCGGGGTTGGTCGTGTCGTTGTCGTAACGGCGGAGCGGAACTCCCCCCGTAACCCTTTCGAGTGATGCTCGTTGGGGTGGGTGAAGCGGTTGGCGACGAAGGCGGTCGGGGTCGAACCCCGTGCCCCGTCCTTCGGGACCGCCGCAAAGGAAACGGTACGTACAGGCGTGGAGGCTCAACGTGACGCGGATCCACTGCGGAGGCCGGCGATGACGACCGTCCTGGTCTGCGACGATTCCCCGCTGGTCCGGGAGACCCTGCGGCGGGCGGTGGCCACGGTCCCCGGCGTCGAGAGGGTGACGACGGCCACGAGCGGCGAGGAGGTACTGCGGCGCTGGGGCGCGGAGCGGTCCGATCTCGTCCTCATGGACGTGCGGATGCCCGGGCTCGGCGGCGTCGAGGCGGTGCGCCGCCTTCTGGCCGGCGACCCCGGCGCACGGGTGATCATGCTGACGATGGCCGAGGACCTGGACGGTGTGGCCCTCGCGGTCGCCGCCGGGGCTCGGGGATATCTGCACAAGGACGCGTCGCGCGCGGAACTGCGCGCGACCGTCTCCCAGGCGCTCGCCGATCCGACCTGGCGGCTCGCACCCCGGCGACTGCGCTCGCCGGACATGGGCGTGGCGCCGACCCTGACGGCACGTGAGATCCAGGTGCTCGAAGGCATGAGCCACGGGCGCAGCAACGCCGAGATCGGGCGTGAGCTGTTCCTGTCGGAGGACACGGTCAAGACCCACGCACGCCGGCTGTTCAAGAAGCTGGGCGCATCCGACCGGGCCCATGCGGTCGCGCTCGGATTCCGGTGGGGACTCGTGCGATGACGCACGCACGCGAGGACTCCCCCGGCCGTGGGGGCCCGGGGAGTTGCTCCCCGGGTGGGCACGGTCGGTGGGGACTTGTGCGATGACGCGCGTGCCGGCGGCCCCCGACGGGCGAGGGTCCGTGCGGTGATTGCCGTTGCCCGGGGGGCCGGATGAGTCCCCCGGGTCGGCATGGCCGCGATTCGGTCGCCGATCCCTGCATACTGAATGGCATGGGTGGGACCCCCGAGCGAATGCCGGACGAGCCGTACGAAGCACACGCGCAGGCCGACGACGGCATGCGTGCCGTCGTGGTTCGCGCGGTCCGAGGGGACGTGCAGGCGACCGACGAACTGCTCGCGTACGTCCGACCACTGGTGTTGCGCTACTGCCGGGCCCGGCTGGGTCGGGTCTCCGGCGCCGAACACGCGGCGGACGACGCGGCGCAGGAGGTCTGCCTGGCGGTGCTGTCCGCACTGCCGCGCTATCGCGACGAGGGCCGTCCGTTCGAGGCGTTCGTGTTCGGCATCGCGGCACACAAGGTGGTCGACGTGCAGCGCGCCGCGATGCGCGGCGCGGTGCCCACGTGCGATCTGCCCGAGGCGGTGGACGACCATCCGGGCCCCGAGGATCAGGTGGTGCGGCGCAGTGACGCCGCCCACGCCCGGGCCCTGCTCGGTCGGCTGCCCGACAACCTGCGCGAACTGCTCGTGCTGCGGGTCGCCGTCGGGCTCTCCGCCGAGGAGACCGGGCGGGCGATGGGCATGTCGCCCGGTGCGGTGCGAGTCGCGCAGCATCGTGCGCTGACTCGCCTGAGGGCGTTGGCGGGCGAGGAGAAGACCGCGTGAGCGGCGGCGGTGTGCGGCTCGGCGGCCGATCCGGCACCGCCGACCTGGGCCTGCTGCGCCAGGACGACGAACTCGTCGAGCAGTTGCGGAGGCGCCGCCCCACCCCCGCCCAGGACCGGGTCGCTCGGCTGTTCGGTGCGCTGCTCGCCGAGGTCGACGGCACCGCGGCGAACCGCCGTCGGGCGGTGCCCGACCGCTGCTGAGGCGGGCCGGGAATGGCGCGGACCCGGTGGGTGGTTGTGCTCACCATCGGCAAGCGGGCTCGAAGCACCGCGCGGGGCCAGTAGCATGAACCCTCAATCCACCCATCCGCTTGCCGAGAGCGCGTTCCGCCGTACCCGGGGACCCGCCCCCCGTCTTTTCGAGGAGCGGGCCGGCGGGGAGCGGACCGGCGGAGCGGTCCATCGGAATACCTTCGGAAGGTGTCATGAGTCTCACGGCCGACGGCGTACCCGAGAAGTTCGCGATGCTCGGGCTGACGTACGACGATGTCCTGCTGCTGCCGGGCGCGTCCGACGTCGTGCCGAGCGAGGTGGACACCTCCGCCCGGGTCACCCGCAACATTCGCGTCCGGATCCCGCTGCTGTCCTCCGCGATGGACACCGTGACCGAGGCCCGGATGGCGATCGCCATGGCCCGTCAGGGCGGCGTCGGCGTGCTGCACCGCAACCTCTCGGTCGAGGACCAGGCCGCGCAGGCGGACACGGTCAAGCGCTCCGAGGCCGGCATGGTGCTGGACCCGATCACCATCGGCGCGGACGCCACGCTCCAGGAAGTCGACGCGCTGTGCGCGCGGTTCCGGATCAGCGGCGTCCCGGTCACCGACGACAACGGTCGCCTGCTGGGCATCGTGACCAACCGCGACCTGCGCTTCGAGGTCGACCACTCGCGCCGGGTGCGCGACATCATGACCCCGATGCCGCTGGTCACCGGCAAGGTCGGCACCACCGGCGACCAGGCGATGGAACTGCTGCGCCGGCACAAGGTGGAGAAGCTGCCGCTGATCGACGACGCGGGCAAGCTGCGCGGGCTCATCACGGTCAAGGACTTCGTCAAGAGCGAGCAGTACCCGAACGCGACCAAGGACGCGGACGGCCGGCTCGTGGTCGGCGCCGCGATCGGCACCGGCGACGACAGCTACCGCCGGGCGCAGGCGCTGGTCGAGGCCGGCGTCGACTTCATCGTGGTGGACAGCGCGCACGGCCACTCGCGCAACGTCCTGGAGATGATCGCCAAGGTCAAGGCGAACACCAAGGTCGAGGTGATCGGCGGCAACATCGCCACCCGCGACGGCGCGCAGGCCCTGATCGACGCGGGCGTGGACGGCGTCAAGGTCGGCGTCGGCCCGGGCTCGATCTGCACCACCCGAGTGATCGCGGGCGTGGGCGCGCCGCAGGTCACCGCGATCTACGAGGCGGCCCAGGCGGCCCGCGCGGCGGGTGTGCCGGTGATCGGCGACGGCGGCCTGCAGTACTCCGGCGACATCGCCAAGGCGATCGCGGCCGGCGCCGACACGGTGATGCTCGGCAGCCTGCTCGCGGGCTGCGAGGAGAGCCCCGGCGACCTGATCTTCATCAACGGCAAGCAGTTCAAGTCCTACCGGGGCATGGGCTCGCTCGGCGCGATGCAGTCGCGCGGCCAGGCCAAGTCCTTCTCCAAGGACCGCTACTTCCAGGACGACGTGCTCTCCGAGGACAAGCTGGTCCCCGAGGGCATCGAGGGCCAGGTCCCCTACCGGGGCCCGCTCTCCGCCGTCGCGCACCAGCTGATCGGCGGCCTGCGCGCGTCGATGGGCTACGCCGGTGCCGCCACCGTCGCCGAGCTCCAGGACAAGGGCCGCTTCGTGCGGATCACCTCGGCCGGGCTCAAGGAGTCGCACCCGCACGACATCCACATGACCCAGGAAGCGCCGAACTACCACTCGCGCTAGTCCGTGTGCGATCCGCCGGACCCGGCCGGATCGCACCGCACCCCGAGGGGCTTCGTCCGTACCGCGGGCGGGGCCTCTCGGCGGTTTGCCCGCCCCGTACCCTGGGATACGGGTTTTCCCATCCACCGATTCCAGCAGGAGAGGCGCAACGTGACTGAGGTCGAAATCGGCCGGGGCAAGCGTGGCCGGCGTGCCTATCACTTCGACGACGTCGCCATCGTCCCCAGCCGGCGGACCCGGGACCCCGAAGAGGTCTCGATCGCGTGGCAGATCGACGCGTACCGGTTCGAGTTGCCGTTCCTGACGGCACCGATGGACAGCGTCGTGTCGCCGCAGACCGCGATCGAGGTCGGTCGCATGGGCGGCCTGGGTGTGCTCAACCTCGAAGGGCTGTGGACGCGCTACGAGGACCCGACGCCGCTGATCGAGGAGATCGGCGCGCTGGACGAGGACGCGGCCACCCGGCGGATGCAGGAGATCTACGCCGAGCCGATCAAGGAGGAACTGATCGGCGCGCGGATCAAGCAGATCCGCGACTCCGGCGTGGTCACCGCCGCAGCGCTGTCGCCGCAGCGCACCGCGCAGTACCACAAGGCCGTGATCGACGCGGGCGTGGACGTGTTCGTGATCCGCGGCACCACGGTCTCGGCCGAGCACGTGTCCGGGCGGGCCGAGCCGCTGAACCTCAAGCAGTTCATCTACGACCTCGACGTGCCGGTGATCGTCGGCGGTTGTGCGACCTACCAGGGCGCCCTGCACCTGATGCGGGCCGGCGCGGCCGGTGTCCTGGTCGGCTTCGGCGGCGGCGCGGCGCACACCACCCGCCGCGTGCTCGGCGTCGCGGTGCCGATGGCGACCGCGGTGGCCGACGTGGCCGAGGCGCGCCGCGACTACCTCGACGAGTCGGGTGGTCGGTACGTGCACGTGGTCGCCGACGGCAGCGTGGGCCGCAGCGGCGACATCGCCAAGGCCGTCGCGTGCGGCGCGGACGCGGTGATGATCGGCTCGGCGCTGGCCCGGGCGAGCGACGCCCCCGGCGCCGGCCACCACTGGGGCTCGGAGGCGCACCACCCCGAGCTGCCGCGCGGTCGGCGGATGAACCTGGGCGCGGTGGGCACGCTGGAGGAGATCCTGCTCGGTCCCTCGCACGTGTCCGACGGCTCGATGAACCTGTTCGGCGCGCTGCGTCGGGCGATGGCCACCACGGGCTACTCGGAGCTGAAGAAGTTCCAGCAGGTCGAGGTCACGGTCTCGCCCGCGCACTGACCGAAGTCGTCGAACGGCCCCGAACACCCCTGGTGTTCGGGGCCGTTCGCGGTTGTGGCGGCGGCTCCCGGTGGCCCGGCATCGGCGCCCGAACGCACTCGGGACGACGGGGCGCGTGGTCGCCCACGGGCATTGGGTAGACGGGGGAGGGGCGAGTCGCCCGATCGGTGTGGTCCGGTAGGTGGGGATCGGTTTCGGAGGTGGCTGATGCGGACCACGGCGATGGGACCCGCGGAGCGTACGCGGGCGCTGCGACGGATGGCCGAACGCGAGTCGGACGTGGTCGTGGTGGGCGGCGGCGTGGTCGGTGCGGGTACCGCCCTCGACGCGGCCACGCGCGGCCTCTCGGTGGGCCTGCTGGAGGCGCGCGACTGGGCGTCCGGCACCTCCAGCCGGTCCAGCAAGCTGATCCACGGCGGCCTGCGCTACCTGGAGATGCTCGACTTCGCGCTCGTGCGCGAGGCGTTGCGCGAGCGCGGGCTGCTGCTGCAGACGCTCGCGCCGCACCTGGTCAAGCCGGTGTCGTTCCTGTATCCGCTGCGCGGGCGGGGCTGGGAACGGCCGTACGTCACCGCCGGGGTGACGCTCTACGACGCGATGGCCGCCTCCGCCGGACGCAGCCGCGGGCTGCCCCGGCACCGGCAGCTGACTCGACGTCAGGCGCTGCGCCTGGCCCCGGCGCTGCGCAAGGACTCGCTGGTGGGCGCGGTGCAATACCACGACGCGCAGATGGACGACGCGCGCTACACGTTGACGCTCGTGCGCACCGCCGCCGGCTACGGCGCGCAGGTGGCCTCGCGCGCCGCGGTGACCGGATTCCTGCGCGAGGGCGAGCGGGTGGTCGGCGTGCACGTGCGCGACATGGAGACCGGCGGCACGTACGACATCCGGGCCGGGCAGGTGGTGAACGCGACCGGGGTGTGGACGGACGAGACGCAGGCGATGGTGGGCGAGCGCGGGCAGTTTCACGTGCGCGCGTCCAAGGGCATCCACCTGGTGGTGCCCAAGGATCGCATCCACTCCTCGACCGGCCTGATCCTGCGCACCGAGAAGAGCGTGCTGTTCGTGATCCCGTGGGGCCGGCACTGGATCGTGGGCACCACGGACACCCGTTGGGACCTGGACAAGGAGCACCCCGCGGCGAGCCGGGCGGACATCGAATACCTGTTGGAGCACGTGAATCGGGTGCTGGCGGTGCCGCTCACCCGCGAGGACGTCGAGGGTGTGTACGCGGGCCTGCGCCCGCTGCTGGCGGGCGAGTCGGACGCCACGTCGCAACTCTCGCGCGAGCACACCGTGGCACACCCGGTGCCCGGCCTGGTGGTGGTCGCGGGCGGCAAGTACACGACGTATCGGGTGATGGCCTCGGACGCGGTGGACGCGGCCGTACACGGGTTGGACCGCAAGGTCCCGCCGAGCTGCACCGAGACGGTGCCGCTGGCGGGTGCGGAGGGGTACCCCGCGCTGTGGAACGCGCGGGCCTCGATCGCGGCCCGGGCCGGGTTGCACGTGGCCCGGGTGGAGCACCTGCTGAACCGGTACGGGTCGATGATCGAGGAACTGACCGCGCTGATCGCGGACGAGCCGGAGTTGGGCTACCCGCTGGACGGCGCGGACGACTATCTGGCCGCCGAGGTGGTCTACGCGTGCACCCACGAGGGCGCGCTGCACCTGGACGACGTGTTGGATCGGCGGACCCGGGTGTCGATCGAGATGTTCGACCGCGGCGCCCGGGCCGCGCGCGCGTGTGCCGCCCTGATGGCCCGGGTGCTCGGGTGGGAGGAGGAGCAGCAGCGACGGGAAGTGGACTACTACCTCAAGCGGATCGAGGCGGAGCGCTCCTCGCAGGAGCAGATGGACGACCACACGGCGGACGCGGTGCGGCTGGGTGCGCAGGACATCGTGCCAGGGTAGAGGGCGCCCCTCCGGTCGGGAACCGCCCGGCCTGAGTCGGGTCCGACCGCGCTGCGGATCCGGGCGGTCGGGCCCGCCGCGGTTGATCGTCCGGCGGCGTGGGCACCTTCCCGGGCGTCGCCGCGTTCCACCGATACGCCGGCCAGGTGTCTTTCGGCGATGTTCGTCCCCGAACCGGTGGACCCCACCAGCCGCCGGACTGGAGTATGGGAAAGGCAACCACCCGATTGCGCGGCGGGGCCGCGGCTGCATGGGGAGCGAGAGATTTGACCGACCCGGAGGCACCGGAGCGTTTGGTCGCGGGGCGATACCGCCTGGGTGATCAACTGGGCCGGGGCGGGATGGGCACGGTCTGGCGGGCCGTGGACACCATGCTCGATCGCGACGTGGCGGTCAAGGAGATGCGGCTGCCCCGCTTTGTGGACGACGACGACCGCAGCACGCTGAGTGCGCGGATGTTGCGCGAGGCCCGGGCGGCGGCCCGGATCGACCATCCGAACGTGGTGACTATCTTCGACGTGGCCGAGGAGGACGGGCGGCCGTGGATCGTGATGGAACTGGTCCGCGGTCTCTCGTTGGCCCAGGAGTTGGACAAGGAGGGGCCGATCCCGCCCGAGCAGGTCGCCGAGCTGGGTCTGCGGCTGCTCGCCGCGCTGGAGGCCGCGCACGAGGCCGGTGTGCTGCACCGCGACGTCAAGCCCGCCAACGTGCTGCTCGCCCGCAACGGCCGGGTCGTGCTCACCGACTTCGGGGTCGCCTCGGTCGAGGACAGCGCGACCCTCACCCAGGCCGGCGCGATGGTGGGATCGCCCGAATACCTGGCACCCGAGCAGATCGCCGGCGAGCCGCCCGGACCGCAGGCCGACCTGTGGTCGCTGGGCGCCACCCTGTTCGAGGCGGTCGAGGGCCGTCCGGCGTTTCGCCGCAACACGCACGCGGCCACCCTCGCCGCGGTCGCCGCGGGCCGTTTCCCGGAGGTCTTCCTGGCCGGTCCGCTGACCCCGGTGCTCCGGGCGCTGATGGTCAAGGACCCCGCTCGTCGCGCGTCCCCGGAGCA
This sequence comes from Embleya sp. NPDC008237, assembly GCF_042956465.1. Taxonomy (NCBI): domain Bacteria; kingdom Bacillati; phylum Actinomycetota; class Actinomycetes; order Kitasatosporales; family Streptomycetaceae; genus Embleya; species Embleya sp. NPDC008237. Next base: position 259,272 of record NZ_JBIBGL010000008.1, on the reverse strand, counting down.
CGTGCGCGATCTGCTCGCGGAGGTCGCCGAGGGCGCGCCCACACCGGCCGGCGGCCTGATCGCGGAGCGCTTCGTACCGGACCGCTCCCGGCCCGGCCCGGTCCGTCGGCACGGCGTGCGGGTGTCCGGCCGGCCGCAGACGGCGATTCGCTCGCAGACCCCCCGGCCGCCGGGCAAGGTCGGCACCGGCGCCTCGCGGCCGCACCGGGGCAGCCTGCACGAGACCTCGCCCAACGTGCGACTGCCCCGCGAGGGCGGCGTCTTCCGGGCCCGCTACCGGCGCTGGCCGCGCTGGTGGTTCCGGCACTGGACGACCATCCTGACCTCGGTGGGCATCGCCACCGCCGCCGGCGCGCGCTGGCTGGCCGCGTTCGGCAGCTGGACCGGGATGTACACGATCGTGCTGCTCGCGCTCGCGTTGAGCGTGTGGCTGGTGCTGCCGCACCGGCGGATCTCCCGGTCCGTGCCGGTCGCGATGTTGCTCGGAGTGATCGCCGGTGGTGCCCTGGAGGCCGCGAAGATCAATCCGAATCCGATCGTCGTGGGCGCCCTGATCGGCGGCTGCCTGGTGGTCGGCCCGCTCGTGGACAACAAGGTGATACCGCGACTGCGCCGTCGGCGACGCACCGATCTGGGCTTCGCGCTGCCCGTCCCGGAGGGCTGGACCTGCACGGACAGCCCCAGCGGCCTGACGGTGGCCGATCCGGACCGGCTGATCTCGGTGACCGTCACCGTCGACCGGGGCATCGTGATGGCCCCCGAGGAGTCGGTCGCGCACCGCGAACACGGCAGTATCGGCGGCCGGGAACGGTTGGACGGCGAGGACTACGAACGCCTGCTCCTGCGGGTCACCGACTACCGCGGGCACGAGGCCGCGGAGTGGGAGTACGTCTGGCGCGGACAGGACCTGACCACCTATCACGGCAAGGACCTGGTGGTCCGCACCACGTCCGGCGTGCGCTACTGGCTGACCGTGCGCGGGCGGGACGACCTGTGGGGCACCGCCGGCGCGTACTACGAGCACGCGCGCGGACACCTGTCGATCGCGGGTTGATCCGGGGCGACCCGGGAAGGATCGGGTCGGCACGCGCGATCGGGCGACCGTCGTCCGGGCCGGCCGCCGACCCCCGGGGAGCACGCACCGCACGATCGACACATGCCCTTGTTCCGGGCCGGACCCGGGACTTCCGGATCGTTGGCCCGGACTCCGGTTCGATGCCGGTGCGTTCGGTCCTCGTCACGGCCCGGAGCGATTTCGCCGGGTGGCCGAACACAAGCCCTCGGGCGGAACCTTCGGAGCACGCCGGACGTCCTACACGTGACGCCAATGACGCGCCGACAAGGCGGATCGGGAGATGTCCACGGTCTTGGGGAGGACCACGTGGCACACGACAGCGACACGCACGGTCGCTTGGTGGACGGGCGCTATCGGTTGGGCGAACCGCTCGGTCGGGGCGGGATGGGCACGGTCTGGCTGGCCTTCGACGAGCTGCTGCGCCGGGACGTCGCGGTCAAGGAGGTCCGGATACCGGACGACCTGGACGAGATGGAGACCCAGGGGCGCTGCGAGCGCGCACTGCGCGAGGCCCGCGCGGCGGCCCGGATCACCCACCCGAACGTGGTCACCATCTTCGACGTCGCCGAGGACGACGGGCGCCCGTGGATCGTGATGGAGCTGGTCCGCGCCCCCTCGCTCACCGACGTGCTGGACGAGGGTCGGATGGCCCCGCACGAGGCGGCCGAGGTCGGCCTGGCGGTGCTTGCCGCGTTGCGCGCCGCGCGTGCCGCCGACGTGCTGCACCGGGACGTGAAGCCCAGCAACATCCTGATGGCGCCCGGCGGCCGGATCGTGCTGACCGACTTCGGCATCGCCACCGTGGCCGGCTCGGTCACCCTCACCGCGACCGGGATGCTGGTCGGGTCGCCCGAATACCTCGCGCCGGAACGTGTGCTCGGCCGTCGGCCCGGGCCCGCCTCGGACCTGTGGTCGCTCGGGGTGACGCTGTATCAGGCGGTGGAGGGCTTCTCGCCGTTCCGGCGCACCGGCGCGATGGACACGCTCACCGCCGTGCTCACCGACGAGCCCGCGCCGCCGCGCCGGTCCGGCGCGTTGTGGCCGGCGATCGAGGGTCTGCTGCGCAAGGACCCGCTGGAGCGCGCCGACGAGGACGAGACCGAACGACTGCTGATGGCGGCTCTGGTCAGCGGCGGTGTGCCGGCCTCCGAGGCGCGGGGTGTGGAGCTGCCGATCCCGCCGGGCACCGCGACGGTGGAGGACCCCGCCGGGGTGCGGGGCGTCACGCACTCGTCCCGGCAGCCCGCGCCGCAGCCGACGCCCACCCCGCCGACGCCGCAGGTGCCGCCGGCGCCGGTGTGGCAGCAGGAGTCGCCGGTGACCCCGGCGCCGCCGTTCGGCGCGGTGAGTCGGGCCGATCCGGACGGGCCGACCGGCGGCTACCCGATGACCGGGGAGCACGCCTACTCGCCCGCCGACGCGCTGCACGGTTCGGCCACCGCCGACGACCGGCCGAACCCGGTGCTGATCGGCGCGGCCGGCGGGTCCGGCGGCGCGGCCGGCTCCTCGGCGCCGAACGCCGCAGCCAGGAAGCGGCGCCGCACCATCGCGCTCGGCGCCATGGTCGTCGCCGCCGTGAGCGCGCTGGCGATCTGGGTGCCGTCCGCGCTGGGTAGGCAGGGCGACGGCGAAACCGGCTCGGACTCGCCCAGGAACGGCGGCGTGTCGCAGGGCGCCTCGGTCGCCCCGAACGCGCCGGGCAGCCAGGGCCGCAGCGACGTCCTGCACACCACCGGGACCTCCGGCGGCGCCGGGCAGAACGACACCGGGACCTCGGGCAACAGCAGCCAGGGCGGTGGATCGACCCGCACCGCGCGGCCGACCCACACCACCGACCCGGGCACGGCCCGCCCGTCCACCACGGCCCCGACCACGTCGCGCCCGCCGACCACCAGCCGCCCGCCGACCACCAGCCGGCCGCCGGTGACCACGCGTCCGCCGACCGACGCGTCCAAGGGCGGCAGCGGTGGTGCGCAGAGTGGTGCGCCGCTCAACGAGGGCGGTGCGGGCACCACGAACTGACCCGGGAAAGGCACGTGCGAACCGCCTGTCGGCCGACCCGCCGGCTGTCGTGGGCCGGGTCGACGCTCCGCCGGCGCGTACCCGTGCGGGCGATCGGCGCCCCCCGAGGTTTCGATCCGCCCGCCGCACCCGGGGCCGTCGCATCTAATGTGACGGGTTCTAGTCTGGAGATGGCCGGCGGGACAGTCGGCTGACGCGGGGAGGGTAAGTGGCACAGACCGGGGGCACGCGCGGCCGGATCGTCGGCGGGCGCTACCGGTTGGGCACCATGCTCGGCCGAGGCGGCATGGGCACGGTGTGGCGTGCCGTCGACGAGATGCTGCACCGAGACGTCGCGATCAAGGAGTTGCGGCTGCCGGACCACCTCGACGACGAGGAGAAGGAGCTCGCCCGCGAGCGCACGCTGCGCGAGGCGCGCGCGGCCGCCCGGATCGGTCACCCCAACGTGATCACCATCCACGACGTAGTCGAGGACGGCGGCATCCCGTGGATCGTGATGGAGCTGGTCGAGGCCCAGTCGCTCGCCGAGATCCTGGAGACCCAGGGCACGCTGACCCCGGCGGATGCCGCCGAACTCGGTCTCAAGGTGCTCGACGCGCTGCTCGCCGCCGACGAGAAGGGCGTGGTGCACCGCGACGTCAAGCCCGCGAACATCCTGGTCACCACGCACGGGCGGGTGGTGCTCACCGACTTCGGCATCGCCACCGCGACCGGCACCGCGACGCTGACCACGACCGGCATGCTGGTCGGCTCGCCGGACTTCCTGGCGCCCGAACGGGCCGAGGGCAGACGTCCGTTGCTCGCCGCCGACCTGTGGTCGCTGGCGGTCGTGCTCTACATGGCGGTGGAGGGCCGGAACCCGTTCCGCCGGGGCACGATGATCAGCACGTTGAACGCGATCCTGACCGACCAGGCCGATCCGCCCCGGCACGCGGGCGCGCTCGAAGCGGTGATCGACGGCTGGCTGATCAAGGACCCGGACCAGCGGATGGGCGCCGAGGAGGGGGCCCGGATCCTGCGCGAGGTGGCCGCCTCGACGCCGTCCCGGCAGTTCGACGCGGTACCGCCGCCGCCCACGCACAGCCTCGGGGCGCCGGAGCAGCCGACCACGCCGGCCGGGGCGTACGACCCGCACCAGCACGCGCAGCCGGGATCCGAGAGCGGCGCGGCCCAGCACCCGGGCGGCAACACCCCTCCCGGCGCGTGGTCGCAGCCGGGGTATTCGCCCGCCGACCCGGGAGCGTCGGCGACCCGCACCTCCTCGATGGCCGGCACGCCGCCGCTTCCGCCGCAAACCCCGCCGGAGCCGTATCGCCCGGTGCCCGAACCCCGTCGCCGCGGCACCGGTCGCGTCGTCGCGGTCGTCGCGCTCGTGGTCGCGCTGATCGTGGGCGGGGTGGTGGTGGGGATCCTGGTCACCAAGGACGACGGCAAGGACGACACGGCCGCGAATCCGACTGCGCCGCAGACGGGCGGGCCGAGCACGCCGGGCCGGTCCTCCGGCCCCACCACGTCCACCGGCGCATCCGTGGTGCCACCGGCCCAGCCGCCGTCGCCGGGCAGTTCGAGCGGCGGCACGGCCGCGCCGGCCACGCTGCCGGGCTATGTGTGGACCAGGGACCAGATGGGCTTCAGCCTGTTCGTGCCGACCGGCGCCAAGCGTGAGGTGACCGGGGTGGAGAAGGACCAGATCGACTACCGCACCGCCGACGGCAAGGTGTTGATCCGGATCGGCCTGACCAAGGTCGGCGGGAACCCGCTCGCCAACTTCCGCACCAACGAGAAGAACTTCAAGTCCGTCTACTCGACGAGCTACAAGCAGATCCAACTCGACGACTACGCCGGATATCGGCCGGGCTGGCAGGCGGCGGTCTGGGAGTTCACCTGGACCGGCGACCCGCTCGCCACCGGCACCAAGAAGCCGGCACACGCGATGGACCTGGGCATCGTCACCGACAGGAACACCGACTACGCGATCTACGTCGCGTCGTACGAGACCGACTGGACCAAGGCCCACGACGCGTTCCAGAACGTCGCGAGCTACTTCCAGCAGAACTGAGCGGTTTCCGGCCGACCGAGCGGCATGCCGGCGGAACCGAGCCGGCCGATCCGGCACGGGCGGCCGACGGGACCGACGGATCGACCCGACCGGGTGATCGGCGGAACCGGACGGCCGCCGGCACCCCGCGCGCGGCGCCGCTCGCCGAATCATCGGATCCGGCGGGGTACCGTGCGAATTACCCGACCCACCCGGAGGTACCCGTGAGCCCGCAGTCCCCCGACCCCATCGACGTCGACGTGATCGTGCTCGGTCTCGGCGTCGGCGGTGAGGCCGTCGCCGGCAACCTGGCCGCGGCCGGGCTGGAGGTGGTGGGCATCGAGGACGGCCTGGTCGGCGGCGAGTGTCCGTATTGGGGCTGCATTCCGTCCAAGGCGATGGTGCACGCGGCCGACCTGGCCCGGTTCGAGGCGCGGCCGGACTGGTCGAAGGTCGCCGCGCGGGTGCGCGAGCTCACCGCCGACTGGAACGATCGGGCCGCCGTGGACCGGCTCGTGGACAAGGGCATGACCTTCGTGCGCGGCGCCGGCCGGATCACCGACGTGGACACGGTCGAGGCGACCGGCGCCGACGGCGTCGTGCGGCGCTTCCGGGCCCGGCACGCGATCGTGGTCGGCACCGGCACGAAGGCGTTCGTCCCGCCGATCGAGGGACTGGCGGACACCCCGCTGTGGACCAATCGCGAGGCGATCGAGGCGGATGCGGCACCGCGCTCGCTCGCGGTGCTCGGTGGCGGCGCGATCGGTCTGGAACTGGCCCAGGTGTTCGTCCGGTTCGGCACGGACGTGACGATCGTGGAGAACGGCGACCGGGTGCTGGCCGCCGAGGATCCCGAATCCTCGGACCTGGCCGCGTGGGCGCTGACCGAGGACGGCGTGCGGATCCACCTGGGGGTGCGGGCCGAGCAGGTCGCGCACGACGGCAAGACCTTCACGCTCTCGCTGTCCGACGGGCGCACGATCGAGGCGGAGAAGCTGCTGGTGGCCACCGGCCGCCGGGTGGACCTGGTCGCCCTCGGCGCCGAGGCGCTCGGCGTCGACCCGCACGCGCACGCGCTGCCGGTGGACGGGCAGTTGCGGGTACAGCCCGGTGGCGAGCCGCCGGCGGTCTGGGCGGTCGGCGACGTCACCGGCCAGGGGGCGTTCACCCATGTGGCGATGTACCAGTCGGCCATCGTGACCAAGGCGATCCTGCACACGACGGGCCGCGGTGCGGCGGGTCCCGACGCGGACCACAGCGCGCTGCCGCGGGTGACGTTCGTCGACCCGGAGATCGGCGCGGTGGGCCTGACGGAGCATCAGGCCCGAGCCGCCGGCCTCACCGTGCGGGTCGGCATCGCCGATCTGGCCGCCTCCTCACGCGGGCACATCACCGGCGCGCGGGGTTTCGTGAAGGTGATCGAGGACGTCGACCGGGGTGTGCTCGTCGGTGCGACCGCCGCGGGTCCGGCCGGCGGCGAGATCCTGGGCGCGCTCGTGGTGGCCGTGCGCGCGGCGGTCCCGGTGGCCACATTGCGGGACATGATGTACGCGTATCCGACCTACCACCGCACGATCGAATCGGCGCTGGCGGACCTCGACACGGACTGAGCACGGACCGAGCACGGACCGAGCACGGCGGGGCGGGCGAGGGCTTTCGGCCGGTCGTTCGGGGCGGGTACGCGGATTGTGCGCGCCCTTGCGGCGGGCGGTCCTTGTTACCGGAAAGTAGTGCTGTCTACGCTGGCGCCATGACGGACATCGCAGCGCCCGCGCCCGCAGCAGCAGCAGCACCCATCGACCTGCCGAGCCTGCCCGTCGAGCGGCTCGCCCGGCGCGTGGTGACCGGCCCCGTGCCGACCATGGTGACCACCAGGAGTCCGTTCGACGGGTCGCCGATCGCCGAGCTCCCCGAGTCCACGCCGGAGAACGTCACCTCCGCCTTCGCTCGCGCGCGGCTCGCGCAGACCGCGTGGGCCAAACGTTCCGTGCGTGAGCGGACGGCGGTGTTCCTGCGCTTCCACGACAGGGTCCTGGAGCGTCAGTCGGAGATCCTGGACATCATCCAGACCGAGACCGGCAAGGCCCGCAAGCACGCGTTCGAGGAGGTTCTGGACGTCGCGCTGTGCTCGCGGCACTACGGCCGGCGGGCCGTGGGCTATCTGCGCGAGCGCCGTCGCGCCGGGGCGCTGCCGGTGCTGACGAAGGCGATCGAGGTGCGGCACCCCAAGGGCGTGGTCGGCCTGGTCTCGCCGTGGAACTACCCGCTGGCGCTGTCCATCGGCGACGCGATTCCGGCCTTCATCGCGGGCAACGCGGTGGTGATGAAGCCGGACACGCAGACCGCGCTCACCGCGTTGTGGGCCCAGGACGTGCTGATCGAATGCGGCCTGCCCGAGGACCTGTGGCAGATCGTGCTCGGCGACGGCCCGGTGGTCGGCACCGCGGTGGTCGAGGGTGCGGACTACGTCGGCTTCACCGGCTCCACCCGCACGGGCCGCGAGGTGGCCCAACGGGCCGCCGCACGCCTGGTCGGCGCGTCGCTGGAACTGGGCGGCAAGAACGCGATGATCGTGCTGGCGGACGCGGACCTGGACCGGGCCGCGGAGGGCGCGGTGCGCGCGTGCTTCTCCTCGGCCGGTCAACTGTGCATCTCGATCGAGCGGATGTACGTGCACGCCGACATCCACGACGCGTTCCTGGACCGCTTCCTGGCCCGGATCCAGACCATGCGGCTCGCGGCCGGCTACGCGTGGGACACCGACATGGGCTCGCTGGTCTCGCGCCGTCAGTTGCAGGCAGTCACGCGCCACGTGGACGAGGCCCGGGCGGCGGGTGCGCGGGTGCTGATCGGCGGCACCGCGCGACCGGACCTGGGGCCGCTGTTCTACGAGCCGACGGTGCTCGCGGACGTCACGCCCGAGATGGCGGTCTGCGCCGAGGAGACGTTCGGCCCCGTGGTGTCGGTGTACCGGTTCACCGAGGAGGAAGAGGTCGTCACCCGCGCGAACGAGACCGCGTACGGGCTCAACGCGAGCGTGTGGACGCGGAACACCCGACACGGCGGCGCGCTGGCGCGGCGGCTGCGTGCGGGGACGGTGAACGTCAACGAGGGCTACGCGGCGGCCTACGGCAGTGCGGGTGCGCCGATGGGTGGCATGGGGGACTCCGGGCTCGGTCGGCGGCACGGCGCCGAGGGCATCATGAAGTTCACCGAGGCACAGACCGTTGCGACCCAGCGGCTGTTGCCGATCGCCGCGCCGTTCGGGATGAGCGACGAACAGTGGGCGCGGTCGCTGACCCTGTCGCTGCGGGTGATGAAGGTGCTTCGGGTGCGGTAGCGCTTCGCTTGGTGTGGGGTTTTGTGCCCACCCGCCCGCCCGTTGCGTGAGGTGGGAAGGTTGCGGATTTCGGGCGGGGGGGGGGGTGGGCGGACCGGGGCCTCGTGGCCAGGGGCGGGGGTGCCTGTCCCCTTCGGGGCCACGGGTCGGGCGGTTGCTTTGTGCCGGGTTGGGCGTTCCATGTGGGCCCTGGGCTTGGCGGCGGTGCGGATCGGTGTGTGGGGCGTGGGGTGCGGCTCGCGGGGCGTGCGGGTGCGGAAGGGTGAATTCCGGGCCGCGGGCGGGGGCGGAGTGGGTGACGCCAAGTCGGGACAAAGTGACATCTATCGACCGGTTAATGATCATCATTTGCGCTAACCGGACGCCTTTGGCTCGGGTTCGCGGTTCGGCGGAACCGCCGATGCGGGGCGGGAATCCCGCTACTCTTGGCGCTGCCGGCGGCAATGGCGTGAAAGATCCGCTTCGCGGTGAATGCTTTGCGGTGAATGAGGCACGTCGGAGTTCGGTGCGTTCGGGGCGATCCACGGATCGGCCCAAGGCGCGGCGGGGGGGGGGGGGGGGGCGGCCCCCCCCCCCCCCCCCGGGGGGGGGGGGGGGGGGGGGGGGGGGGGGGCCCGCCCCGCCCCCCCCCCCCCCACCCCCGCCCCCCCCCCCCGCGCC